>NZ_CP016540.2:2170000-2770000 GCF_001186155.3 Planococcus versutus
TGCTTGTAAATATTTGGTGTCTATTGCACCATCGTATGCTTCAATAACTAAATCGGGTTTGGGCGTTGAAACTGTTAATGTCATATTATCAATGTAAAAGTCGTCTAATATACGTGATGCCAATAAATGATTATACAGCTTTTCTGAGTCTTCCATCGTATTAGAGATTATTTTTATGGAAAACGGTGGGGTTTCTACTGATTTGGTATTAACCGTTGTTTGGCCATTTATATCTCGAATTGCTGTAGTATTGACAATTCGTTTGCCATCTATGGAAATATGCAAAGCATTGAAACGATTGATTTCATTGACTAGTCGAATGAGCAAGTCTGGTGAAATCCCTTTAATATCAAGTCCTAACGCAACCGCTTCCATTGAAGGTTCGATCAAAACTTCGATTCCAGGACCTGTGGTTTCTATTAATCCGGCTAACATTCTAAGTTCTCCAGCTGTTTCACGTAATGCTTGCTCAGGACTAGCATCAGACGCTGCTTCGTATTTATCTAAAGTGTTATCCAGACTGTCAATCTCAGAGAGTAATTGAGAATGCAATTTCGTTTCTCGTGACAGTTCTTGTCTAACTTCCCAAACATCGCGTGTATCACGAGTATTAGGTTCATTGATTGTATTATATTGTATGCCCGCCATTAAACCGATAAGAAAAAGTATCGCTGTAAATCGGGTTAGAATCTTTTTCTTCACACGATTCCTCCTCACTCATGACTCTGTAAGTAAAGCAGGCATTTTAATAATGAGTCCTTCATCCATCGTTACAATAATATTGTCATTGACCAATTGATCGATAATCCCTCCGGTTAACTCCATTGAAGATGTCAACACTTTAGGCTCGCCAATAGCTTCAATCACAAACGGCGCTGGATATTGTATACCATCCACTGCAATAACTGGACCTGTACAAACAATATGTGAATTTCCATGAATGCGTTGACCGTTAATAGAAATGGCTTCTGCACCTGAAATATACAATTCGTTAATCACTTGGAAAACATGGCTTTCATGAACGATATAATCATTTGGATTTACTGAATTCGGATTATATTCGCCATCTTGCAGCGTTACTTTTAATCCAGTGCCTTGTACAGGAACTAACCCTAAATATCTTCTTAATTCCTTTGCTTCTTCAGCATATTCTGTATATCGATTTTCTCCATCAGCAAAAGATTGTTCAAACTCTTGAACGTTGCTTTGTTTGTTTTGTAGTTCTACACGCAACTCTTTGTTGCGTTCTTGTTGACTGATTAACTCTTTTCGATATTGTTCTTCTTGTTCGAAAAAAGCGCCACCTGTAAATTTTTCAGATTCTCTATTTGCGCTAGAAAGGCTATAAGAGTAAGCCATGATAAAACCCAAAACAAGAAAAACTAAAGAAAATATAATGGATTTACTGAAGTTTTTGCGACTATTCCTCGTCGGGGTTTTCATTTTCCGAGACCTCCTTTGCAAATCCATAAACGTCTGCATAAGAACGGAAAAAGATACCTACTTCCATATCAATAACGCCTTTTTGTTCATCTTCTAACTGTGCTACGACCGATGGGTAATAATTCATTTTCTCTGCTAAAGTGCTAAGAATGCCACGAATTTCATTGCCGTCATTCATATATAAAGTCACGTAGTCTGCATCTTCTTTTTCAATATTTAACATAATCTGTGAAACTAGCTGAAGAACTTCCGGTTCAATATCCGTTAATTGATCAATCAGTGCTTCACGCTTTTTCTCATCATCAAAATTCGAGTAGATTGGACCATTAACAATTGTGACCGGTTGATTGAGCGCTAAATTGTTTGACAAGATCATTTGATAGCTATTGCCCACATCCAAATATCCCATCTGAACATACTCTTGTACATCAAGTTTAACGCCAGTTAACCAATTTTTTTTGACAGTTGCTTTTTCGACCCATTCCAGCTTTTCTATTTTTTGGGCAACAGCTCGCGTATCAAAAGACCACATAGAGTCTCCGATCGTTAATCCACTTGCTGCCTCATAGCTTTTTTGATCAAAAAGAACAGCTCCTTCAATAGTGATATTCTGAATTTCACTATACTTCGACTGGCTGTATAAAAGTATGGCAAGCAAAGTGAGAAAAATGAGCAGCAGTGCCACGAACTTACGATTGGTTCTTTTTTTTCTACGTTCGCGGAGAGACGGGATGCGTTCTTCGATGTCAATCACTTTGTCCATAATTGCTGCTCCTTATCTTTTATTCATTTGCTTCTGTCATTTTTTGCACTGCCGTGATAAAAGCATCTCCTCGAATTTCAAAACTATCGTATTGATCCCAGCTCGCACATGCAGGAGATAACAGTATTGTATCACCAGAAGCAGAGTGATTTATCGCTTTTTCGACCGCATCATCCATTTTACCGGCTTGTTCAATAGATTCTACTCCACATTCGCTTGCAAATTCCGTCATTCGTTGTGCTGTTTCGCCGAAAGTTACTAATACTTTAACACGATTCATAAATGGGCGGAGTTCTTCTAGCGAATGATTCCGCTCTAAACCACCAGCTAATAAGATGATGTTTTCCGGAAATGCTTCTAACGCACTTTTTGTTGCCAAAGCATTGGTGGCTTTTGAATCGTTATAAAACTTTCGTCCGTGCCATTCAACAATAAATTGCGAGCGATGCTTAACGCCTGTAAATGAGGTGAGAACACGAATAATGGTTTCTTTAGTTCCGCCTTGAATCATCGTTGCAGCAGTAGCAGCTAAAATATTCTCTAAATTATGCTGACCTGCTAATACAATTTTCGAACGCTCGATCAGTTTCTCTCCTTGCCAATAAACCCACTTATCATCTGCACTAGAACTTTCGGCAGTACGTCCTTTTAACGTAAAGGGAACCAACTGAGCTTTGCAGTTTTTCGCGTGTTCGACTAGTATCGACTGATCTGCGTTGTAAATAAAATAATCTTCTGCTGTTTGATTTTCAGTTAATTTCATTTTGGAAGCACGATAGTCCTCTACAGAACCGTGATAATCTAAATGCGCTTCATACAGATTCGTAATAATAGCGATATCCGGACGGAAAGCCACGGTTCCTTTCAGCTGAAACGAAGACAGCTCTGTTACAATAATATTTTTCGTTTTTGCTTTTTCAGCAACTCCACTTGCCACGGTTCCAATATTCCCAGCAATTAGTGGATGCTTCTTATCTTGATTGAGCATATGGAACAATAAAGTAGTCGTTGTTGTTTTGCCATTTGAACCAGTGATTCCAATAAATGGCGCTTCACTAATCAAATAAGCCAATTCAATTTCAGTCCATACTGGAATACCCTTTGTGATAGCTGCTTGTATCAACACATTGCTGTATGGGATTCCTGGGTTTTTTACTACTAACTCAAAGCCTTCTTCTAGCAAGTCTTCGGGATGTCTTCCGCAAATAACTGTGATGCCCATATTTAATAATTCTTGTGCTTCTGGATTTTCCTCAAAAGGCTTTGAATCATTTACAGTTACAAAAGCTCCTAGTTTGTTTAAAATACGAGCTGCAGTAAATCCGCTTTTCGCTAATCCTAAAACCAAAACTTTTTTTTGATGTAATTGCGGTGCTTCTTTCATTTACATTACCTCCAAAAAGACGGCGATTGCCGCACTGATAAGACCGACTGACCAGAAAACGATAACTACTTTCCATTCTGACCATCCGCTCAACTCGAAATGATGATGAATTGGACTCATTTTGAAGATTCGTTTTTGACGCAGTTTGAAACTACCCACTTGTAAAATAACGGATGCTGTTTCAATAACGAATACAAATCCGATGATCAATAGTAACAATTCTTGTTTCAGCAAGATTGACACCATGGCAAGTGCTCCACCTAACGCTAAAGAGCCCGTATCTCCCATAAAGACTTTTGCAGGATACTTATTGAAGATTAAGAACCCAAGCAAACCACCTGTGACAGAAAAAGCGAAGATAGCGATAGCTGTTTCCTCTTGATAAAGTGCAAGTATGCCAAAAGCAGCAAAAGCAATAGAAGCTGTTCCTGCTACTAAACCGTCTAAACCATCTGTTAAATTGACTGCGTTGGAGAATCCAACAAGCCAAAAGACGATAAAGAACACATACAACCACGATAATTCAATAGAAATACTTGTGAAAGGAATACTCAATCCTGTTTCAAAGTCAATACCATTTAAAACTAAGAACGAAATGACGGCAATGACAATTTGAGCAAGTAATTTTTGGAGAGAAGTTAATCCTAGATTACGTTTCAAAACAACCTTGATAAAATCATCTAAAAAGCCAATCAGTCCGTAACCGAATAATACCATTAGTAAAATCAGTGTTTTTGCTGTTAATAGATTTGCTAACCAAGTTACTATTATCACAGTGAAAATAATAGAAATTAAGAAAACTAAGCCACCCATTGTCGGGGTGCCTGTTTTTTTCATATGTGATTGTGGTCCTTCTTCTCGGATACTTTGTCCAAATTTCATTCGTTTTAACAAAGGAATAAATAGCGGCATTAATACCACCGTTAATAACAAAGCAATTCCTAGACTCATTATTGTATAAGTATTCATTTATAGAGCTCCTTTAAATATAAGATTACTCGGTCATTTCATCTGTTGGGATTTCTGTTTCTATTTCTTGTTGAGGTGTTTCAACTTCTATTTCAAGTGTTGGATTTTCTAAGACATTTTGTTCTTTAGCTTCTGCTTGCGCAGGATAGTAGATTTCAGGCGGTTGAAGCTCGATAACTACCGGCTCATTGTCTCCTACTATTTCATCTGTTGCAACACTTTGTGTCATTGCGTAACCTTGCCCAACAATTTCTAACGACAAGCCACTTAAGGTTTGATAAGCAAGCAATTCTCGCTTAGACCACCCAGTAAAGTCAGGTAACGTGGTTTCTCCTGCTGTTTTCAGGATAACTTGTCCGCCCTTCAACACTACATCTCCATTTTTTGGATACTGAGAAATAACTTTCTCAGTATTTCCGGTAACAACTACTTCTACTCCTAATTCCTGCAGATGCTCAGTAGCCTTTGTTACATGTTGATCGATATAGGTTTCAACAGGCACTGTTGCTGCTTGAGCCATGTTTTCTGGCTGTATATTCAAGTATTTCAAGCCGTTTTCCATAACTGAAGTGAAAATTTTTGCAACCGGCACTGAACCATATTCATTGCCAGGTGTTTTTGGTTGTTGCACCCCCACATAGATAAGCAGTTCTGGATCTTCTGCAGGAGCCATTCCTAAGAACGAAAACAAATAATTATTAGCACCTTTCAAATAGCCGCCGCCTTCTTTTGGAATTTGTGCTGTACCCGTTTTTCCAGCGATTGTATAATCCTGAAGCGCAAAGCCTCTTGCCGAACCGACTTCAGAAGTAACTGTTGAAGCAAGCACTTCTTTAACTTTTTCGGCAGTTTCTGCTGAAATAGGCTGACCTGCTTTTTCCGGATTACTTTTCAAAGTAACTTTCCCAGTTTCCGCGTTTTTAATTTGATCAATTACATATGGTTTCATCATGACGCCATCGTTTGCAATAGCTGATGCAGCCTGAATCATTTGAATCGGTGTTACTGTAGAGCCTTGTCCATATGCTGTCGTCAATTTGTTGATTGGGTATTGATCTAGTATTTTTCCTGATGCTTCCTTTGGCAAGTCAATACCCGTTTTATCGCCAAAGCCAAAAGCATCGATATATGTCATAAAAGTATCTGCTCCTAATCGTTCTAATAAGTAAGCCATTGATACGTTAGATGAGCGTTGAAACCCTTCTAAAAACGAAATGGTTCCCCATCCTCGACCACCGTTATGATCACCAATTGTACTTCCAAGCATACTGTAGGTTCCTGACTGATACGTCGCATTCGGATCCCATTTGCCTTCTTCAATAGCTGCAGCTAATGTAAACATTTTCATTGGAGATCCAGGTTCGATTGTCAACTCAATGCTTTCATTTAACCAATTCTCTGATAATCCTTCTCGCGTATTCGGATCAAAGGTTGGGCGCTGCGACATCGCCAAAATTTCTCCTGTTTTTGGATCTGCGATTACAGCGATCATTCGAGTTGGGTCATATTCTTCTTGAACGCCATTCATGGCATCTTCCAGAAAATTTTGCAAGGTCTTATCCAACGTCAATTGGACATCAGATCCATTAACTGCAGGTGTAATCGCTGATTCATTGTTCGGTAATAAGAAGCCCCATTTATCAGTATCAAATTCAAGTTTACCATTTTTACCTGTCAACACATCATTGTGTATCGCTTCAAGACCCATTCTACCGGTCGTTTTTGTTTCTCCGTTCTTTAGTTCCTCTTTCATAGCATAGCCAATCAAGTGAGAAGCAAATGCACCATTCGGATACAATCTTTTTAAATCCCGAACAAATAATAAGCCAGGTATGTTAGCTTCTTTCATTTCTAGCATCTGCGTGTGACTAATTTCGCGTCCTGCAGAGCCAAATTCTACTTGGTAACGATCTTCCGCTATGCCTGTTTCTAAAATTCCCAAAATGTTTTCTTTCGGAACATTCAAAAATCCCGCTAACTTTTCTGCTGTTTCCACAGCATCTACTACATGCTGTGGGTCACTCGCTTTTTGAGTAACAGACTCATCAAGAATTGCGACCAGCTTATAAGTTAGTGTATCTTCTGCAATCGTTTCCCCGTTACGATCAAGAATGCGTCCTCGTTCAGCCGTCAGTACTTCTTCCTGACTGTATTTAGCTGCAGCTTTTGCAGCAAGTTCTTGCCCTTCTACTTTACCCGTGGCTTGAATCGTTACAATTCTTGTCAACAAAAGGAAAAAGAGCCCTGCGAATAACAAAAATAGCAGAAAGGCTCCTCCTTGAAATCGAAATTTTTTTTTCATTGTCCAGGCACTACCTTTACATTATGGTCATTCAACTTAAGACCAAGCTCTTTTGCTTTTGACCAAATGCGCTGATAGGAAGACAGTTCACTTACCTGTACCGACAAATCTGTATTTTGCTTTACTGTTTCGTTGACTGAACGTTCAATTGTTTGAATTTCCTGAGTAGATGCTTGAATGGTCGATTGGTTATGTAAAACCAGTAACGCACATAAAATACATACGGCTACAAAGGCTGAATATAGAATTTTTTCACCTTTTGTAACTACATTTTTTTTCTTTTTTAGCTGCTGGCTCGCCTTTTGAGGAACGGCCGGCTGTTGGATGTATGCTTCTGTTCTTGCATTCAGTGCCATCTCAACACGTCCTTACTCATTTATTTTTTCTGCAATCCGCAATTTAGCGGACCTTGATCGATTGTTATGTTCTAGTTCTTCTTCAGAAGGAAGTATCGGTTTTCTTGTGATTAATTTTAAGACAGGTTCCATTCCAGCAGGAATTACCG
The DNA here is from genome assembly GCF_001186155.3 of Planococcus versutus. Lineage (NCBI taxonomy): Bacteria > Bacillati > Bacillota > Bacilli > Caryophanales > Caryophanaceae > Planococcus > Planococcus versutus. Next base: position 2,177,367 of record NZ_CP016540.2, read on the forward strand.
GTAAATTTGGAGGCAATTCCGGAAGCGAAGAAGCCTCTTTAAATATGGCTTTACAAAGTCGATCTTCAAGCGAGTGGAACGTAATTACGCTAATCCTTCCACCAATAGCCAATAGGTCGACTGCATCTTGTAATGATGTCTCAGCAGCGCCGAGCTCATCGTTTACTGCAATACGAATAGCTTGAAATACGCGTTTTGCAGGATGTCCACCTTTTCGACGTGCAAAAGCAGGAATCCCATCTTTGATGCACGCTACTAATTGTCCAGTGGTTTCAATCGGTTGCTGTTCTCGTGCAACTTCTATTTTGCGAACAATTTGTTTGGAGAATTTTTCTTCACCGTAACGATGAAAAATTCTTACTAAATCTTCGAAAGACCATTCATTGACTACATGGTATGCACTTAGCTCTGCGCTTTGATCCATTCGCATATCTAAAGGAGCATCATTGTGATAACTAAAGCCTCGTTCAGGTGTATCTAATTGTGGAGAAGAAACGCCTAAGTCATATAAAATGCCATCAACTTTTTCTACTCCATGCATTTCCAATTGTTCTTTTAAAAACTTAAAATTGGCATGGATAAAAGTGATTCTATGTAAGTACTTTTGTAGTTTTTCTTTTGCATGAGCTATTGCCGTTGCGTCTTGATCGAAACAATATAAATGACCTTGGTCAGATAATTGCTGAACCAAATATTCGCTGTGTCCTGCTCCGCCCAGCGTACAATCTACATATATTCCGTCAGGACGAACGTTCAGACCATCGACAGTTTCGTGCAGTAAAACCGTGGTGTGATTGAACAATTCATTTCCTCCGTTCACTTTTAAAAATCGAAATCAGTTAAATTTTCCGCTATTTCACTAAAAGATTCTTCAGATTCTGCAAAGTAGCTTTCCCATGCATCTTTTGCCCATATTTCAAAACGATTTGATACACCTAAAATAATGCACTCTTTTTCAAGTTTTGCATGAGTTAATAATGTTGTCGGTATATTGACGCGTCCTTGTTTATCAAGTTCCACTTCCGTAGCTCCCGAGAAAAAGAATCGTGTAAAAGCTCGAGCATCTTTTTTAGTGACTGGCAATTCTTTTAGTTTTTCTTCAATTTTCTGCCATTCGTCCATCGTGTAACCAAATAAGCACTGGTCAAGGCCTCGAGTGATAATAAAATTATCGCCCAACTGCTCACGGAATTTAGCCGGTATAATTACCCGTCCTTTTGCATCAACACTATGTTGATATTCACCCATGAACATACCCATCACCCCACTTATTGTAATAAATGTACCACAATCCCCCACTTCTCACCACTTGTTTTTGAAATATTTCACTTTTATTACATCAAAACGTCTCAACAAGTTATTTTGACATAAAAAAAGTCTGCATATGCAGACTTTTCAGCTTAAAAATAAATAATTTTATGGTTTTTGTCATAATGAAGCGAAAGCTTTAATAAATCTTGGACTAGGCTAGGCCCGTATTGATTCAAGTAGACAAATGGTCCGTATATGCGTTCTTGGAAACTATCATTTGGCAGTAGCTCATTTTCAATAGAAGCATAGTGACTAAACTCGATACTATTCTGAAGAACAACTTCATCTTCTAATTTGTTTTTCAAAAAACTTAACTGATCCATATGCAGCTGCAAGTTTTTTTGGACTACTGGCGTTAACCCTTTACTAATTGATGAAAATTTTTGGTTAATCATATGGTACATTTTTTCGATATGTACTTGTAAATCCATGATCAACGCTTCAGCTTCTTGCTCTCGAATCGATTCCATTAGCTGATTTTTTTTTGCAGTAAGTTGTTCACTGCTCATAACTGCTGAAAAATCTAAGTCGTACTTAGTCAGCAATCTTTGTGTTTGTCGATTTACTAAACTTAGATTTAAGCGCGGCATAATCACTGGTAGCTCCATAGAAAACAATTCGAATGCACCTTTTAATGCTGCCCAGTACGCAATTTCTCCAGGACCTCCAACAAAAGCAAGTACTGGAAAGACCATTTCTTGCATCAAAGGTCGTGTTACCACATTATTACTCAAAAGTTCCGGATTATTTTTAGCGATATCTAGCAGTTGTTGTGTCGTATAGCGAATCGCTCCATTATTCACAACAAACTCTTGTTCTTGTCGCTCTAATAGCAACCGTTCGCCTTTTATTGTAATAAACAAATTCGCAGCAGCTTCTTCTGCTCCAATTACTGCGCTATAGCCATCTTTTACAAGTGATCGTTCTGTTGCAGTAACGGTTTTCGCAATTTCAGCAGCGTGTTCAATCATTTTCACAAAATAAGGAGATTCATATTGACGAAGCGCTTTATCGGCAGCATCAATATACAACAATCCTTCTTCTTGAAAAAAATAACGAAGAAGTGACGCAAAGAAATCGGTAAACGATTGTGAAGTTCCAAGCATTCCAAAAGCTAATCTCTGAATTTCTTTTGAGTGTTCAGTTTCAGGTAAACTACGGAAGTATTCTTCTAGAAAAAGAGTGATTTTCTCTTTATTAAGTTTTGCTGAAGAAGCTGAATTTTTCCCGTATTCAGCATATGGAATATTTAATTTGTCTACTCGTCCATTTACTTCACGATAAAGATGACTAATTTCCGCCAAATCATGGTCTTCTCCTGCAATCCAAAACACAGGCACAACTGGTGTATTTAACTGCTCTGAAGCTTGCTTTGCAAGGATAATTACAGAAATTGCTTTATGTATGGTATATAGAGGTCCAGTTAAAATGCCAGCTTGTTGCCCAGTAACTATTACCGGTGCACCTTCTTCAAATTTGACCAAATTCTGCTGCGCTGCTTTAGATAGCGGATGACGCTCCATGTAACTGCGTACAATCTTCGCTAACATCGACCGATCAACAGAATGATGTGCAAGTTTTTTCAGTCGTTCTTCAAATGACTGCATTTCTGGCTCGTAAGAAAAATAATGGCGAAGCATTGGGTCGCCATTTATATAATCACTCATTAGTTTAGTAGCTGGTTCTACATACTGCTCTTCTAATTTCATAAAAAAAAATCCCCTTTTCCCATTACATTCAAATCAACTATAGCAAACGCATCTCTTAAAGAAAAAAAATACGCCTACTAAATTGATTTTATGAGGATATTTATGAGGCCCGATAACCAGGCAAGTGCATACAAAACTGCTAATAGCAAAAAGTAAGTTCGCCAAAGTTTACGGAAAAACGGTATGATTTCAATTTCTTTTGTTGTTTTCCATTCAAACACTAAAAGAATAATAGCCAATACAAGCACAATAAAATAAATGATCCCTGAAATAGAATAATTCCATAAAAATTCTACACTAGCTGGGACAGAAAAAAACAGCAACAGCGTAGTAATATCTGAAGCAAAGCCTAACGCTTTTCGTTTTTTTCTTTTTAATGATAAAAGATACAAAAGGATAAATAAAAGAAAGGGTACATATAGAAAAATTGTTCCAATCGCATATAATATCGTCATTTTTTTACCTCAACAGTTTTTAATAAATGATAAAAAGCTTTAAATAACGGTAACTCAAGTTTCGATCGATTCAACATAAATAACATCAATCCGTCTACTTCCATCAAGTCTCCGACTAAACGATCCGCATACATTCTTGAAATCCCTTTAGGTTCAGTAGCACACATAACTGCTACTTGCTCAATCGGATGGAGCCTCTCAATTTCGGGAAAAGCCAAATAAAGTTCGTTATAAAGATTTCTAAATAACTCATAGGCATGTGGATTGGTAATCAAATCTCCATTGTGTATTTTCATCACTGTCGTTAAAGGATCGATCAAGCTACCTAACAATGTGTTTTCAAATAATGCCTGCTCCGTATCGTCTACCCACTCGCTTTTCCATGCAGCCGTTTCGAGTAGAGGGTAAAATTTATCTGCATCTCCTTTTACTAAACCGATCGTCAGCTGAGGCGTTTTATGAAAACTAATTTCATTTGCACTCAATTTTATAGAATCTGTGATCAATATGGCTGCAGCAATATGACGATGCGCTAAAATTTGTGCTTTTTCAAAAAACAACATTCCTTGCTGCAAAAATACAATTTTATTGCTAGGGCAGCGAATTTTCAACAGTCTTAAGATTGGTTGTAACTCCTCGTAAGTTACCGTTACAACTATAAAAGCATCTGAATCAATTTGTTCTAGGTCTGTATATGCGTCTACTCGTTGGCGACTTTCACCCTGTATAATGCCTTGCTCATTAAGTAATAGCGCTTGTTCTTTGAGCTGTGTAACCACTTGTACTTCATGGCCAGCTTTTTTCAAAAGATATGCTGGCAGCAATCCGTTGACTCCAGCACCGATAATTGCATATTTCATAAGATCACTCCTTACAGTCCCACAATTTTTCTTAAAAAAGAAGCCTGCCCATATTAGGCAGACTTCCAATAATAAGTTTTATTATACAGGATAAATCGGATGTTTTCGATATGGCAATGGCAAATCTTTTGTTTCGTAGAAAGAAAAGCGCTGTGAAAGAACTGAACGCAATTGATGTGGTGCTACAATTTCGTCAACAATCAATTCAGATGCCAAGCGATAAATATCGATTTCTTCTTTATATTCTTGATGTTTTTGCTGAACATATTGAAGACGTTCTTTTGGATCTTCGATGGCTTCAATTTTATTTGAATAAACAGCGTTTACAGCCGCTTCAGGGCCCATTACCGCAATTTGTGCTGTTGGTAAAGCAATACAGACATCCGGCTCAAATGCAGGGCCTGCCATTGCGTATAATCCAGCACCGTAAGCTTTACGCACAATAACCGAAATTTTCGGCACAGTCGCAGAACTCATCGCAGCGATAAACTTAGCACCGTGGCGAATAATACCAGCACGTTCCACTTTTGTTCCAATCATAAAGCCTGGAACATCTGCAAGGAATAACAACGGAATCGAGAACGCGTCACAAAGATTGATGAATTTAGCGCCTTTGTCAGCCGAATCACCGAATAACACGCCGCCTTTAACTTTAGGCTGGTTGGCAAGAATGCCAACAACTTGACCATCAATACGAGCAATTCCGGTAATTAATTCTCCAGCGAATAATTTCTTAATATCAAAGAAACTGCCTTCATCGACTAATTGATCAATCAATTCATACATATCAAAAGGTGCATTTTGGTTTTCTGGGATAATGGCTTCTAGTGAACGTCCCGCTTTTGCAGCTTTTGCCTCAATTTTTTCAGGCTTAATGGCAAAGTTAGCTGGGAAATTCGTCAAATAGCGGCGTGCTTCTGAAATAGCTTCTTCTTCAGTTGCCACTAAAACATCGCCTACACCACTAACTGTGCAATGCATACGCGCTCCGCCCATTTCTTCTAGTGACACCTTTTCACCGATAACTTTTTCCGCCATCCGTGGTGAGCCTAGATACATTGAAGCATTGCCATCTACCATGATAACAATGTCACAAAATGCTGGAATATAAGCGCCGCCTGCAGCAGATGGACCAAATAATAGGCAGACTTGTGGAACCATTCCGGACATTCTTACTTGGTTATGAAAAATTTTACCTGCACCGCGTCGGTTTGGAAACATTTCCAGTTGATCAGTAATACGCGCTCCAGCAGAATCCACTAAATACAACATAGGCACTTGCATTTTTTCTGCCGTTTCTTGAATACGAATGATTTTTTCAACAGTACGCGAACCCCACGATCCTGCTTTAACAGTTGAATCATTCGCCATGACACAAACAGTTTCTCCGTTGACTTTGCCAATAGCTGTTACAACACCATCAGCAGGAAGGTCTTTTGCTTCTACATTGGCAAACCTGCCATCTTCAGCATAGTTTTCATCGTCAAACAATAATTTCAAACGATCGCGCACAAACAATTTATTGCTTTCTTTCATTTTATCGTGATATTTTTGCTGTCCTCCAGCAAAAATCTTTGAAAGTTTCTGCTCTAAACGTTCGTTATATCCTGTTGTCTCAGTCGTTTTTGTCATTTCACTGTCCCCTTTGCTTATAACGATTATTCGCCGACAGTCATCAGCACGTCGCCTTCGTTAACAAAGCCGCCGACTTCCACATGAATTTTTTCTACTTTGCCACCAAATTCAGCTTCTACTGGAATTTCCATTTTCATTGATTCGATCGTTAAGACAGCTTGTCCAGGAGTAATTGCTTGTCCCTCTGCTGCTAATACATTTAATACTGTACCTGCCATTGAAGCTTTTAGTTCTTTCATAATGTGTTTTCCTCCTTTGATTTTTCTATCCACTCTGGCAACACTGCAGTTGCATAGTCGCCTGAAGCAAATGGCTCTGACACAATAAATTCCTTAAATAATGGAATGTTGGTTTTTACCCCACTAATTGTAACATGATTAAAGAAATTCTGTGATTTTGATAATGCCTCTTCACGGTCTTTTCCATGAATGATTACTTTAGAAATCATTGGATCATAAAATGGTGTTACTTGATTGCCTTCTTCATAGCCTGTTTCAATCCGCGCGCCTTCTCCCCATTGAAGCTTCTCGAGTTTTCCGGGAGACGGAAAAAAAGTTTTTGGATCTTCTGCGTAGACGCGGTATTCGATTGCATGACCACTAGTTTGTATCGTATCTTGGGCTGGAAGCCTTCCTCCATCAGCGACAGTCAATTGCCATTCTACCAAATCGAGTCCTGTTACTTCTTCTGTAACAGGGTGCTCAACTTGCAAACGCGTATTCATTTCTAGAAAATAAAATTCGTTATTTGAATCGACGATAAATTCGACGGTTCCTGCATTTGTGTAATTTACGGCTTTGCCAGCTAACAATGCAGCTTCACAAAGCTGTTCACGTACATTTTGTGGCAAATTTGGTGAAGGTGATTCTTCAATCACTTTCTGATTTCGGCGCTGAACAGAACAATTGCGCTCATATAAATGAACTAAATTGCCGTGGTGATCTCCAAAAATCTGAACTTCGATATGACGAGCATCTGCGATAAACTTCTCCAGATAAACAACGTCATCTCCAAAATAAGCTTTTGCTCGGTTTTTGACAGATGCAAATTGCTGAGTGAGCGCTTGCTCACTTTCACAGCGCACCATACCAATTCCACCGCCGCCTGCGCTTGCTTTCAACATGAGTGGATAACCAATTTTCTGAGCTTCTTCCAATGCTTTTTCTAGCGTCGTCACGCCTTCTTCTGTTCCAGGCACAACTGGTACTCCAGCTTGAATCATCGTTTTGCGTGATTCAATTTTGTCTCCCATTTTTTCAATAATGTCGCTTGAAGGACCGATAAAGACCATGCCAACTTCCGCTACTTTGCGAGCAAAGTCGGCATTTTCCGATAACAAGCCATATCCAGGATGAATTCCTTCCACTCCATGTTTTTTAGCTACTTCAATAATTTTATCCTTTTGTAAATAAGACTGTACAACCGGGTTTGGACCGATCAATACAGCTTCAGTCGCTTCACTAACGTAAGGCAGATCCCCATCTGCCTCGGAGTGAATAGCGACTGTTTCGATTCCAAGACGATTACATGTACGAATAATTCGACGTGCAATTTCTCCTCGGTTCGCGATTAGGATTTTTTTCATATTTAAAATACCCCCTATGTTTTCTCCCTTCTATAGCATATACGAGTTTTGTAAGCGATTTCAACTGTTCACTAAAATATTTCTTTTATTTTTCAAAAAAAACACTATTATTTGAGTTTAAAAAAGAAATCCTTTAAGAAGAAGGATTTCTTTTTTTTGTTTTATTAAGAAAGCGATCAACCGCTTCATGGTGTGCATCTCGTTCCCACAAAACAGCACATCGTCTCACTTCTTGTTCAACGCGTTCTTGTAAATCTGTTTTCTGCCATTTGCGAATAGCCATTTCTTTGTATGCCCGATGCACATCTGGATGAATGGTTTTCATTCGCTCGAAAAACGCTTTAATGTCTTGGTCTTCTTGAACAATGATCGTTGCCCAACCAAAGTCTTTTAGTTCGTTGGCGGGATATACTTTGGCTTCGCTGAGCATTTTTAACGCTTGGTCATGCTGCAGGGTTTCCAATAGATAAGTTCCGCCACCCCAACCACTAGTAATGGCGAGTGTGCCTTGTATAAAGCCACATTTCGCATGATCCCATACAAGCCTGTAATCGCACGCTGTAGCAATTTCGCAACCTCCACCAACAGCAGCGCCATTGACGACAGCCACTACCGGCACAGGCAGTGTTTTGATCGAATACAGCACATCACTCATCCGTTTAAGCATGCGATATGATTGTTGTTCTGTACGAAGCGCATGAAATACGGAAAGATCGCCTCCTGAACAAAAAGCTTGCTTGCCTGAAGCTGTAATGATAACCATTCGAACAGAAGGATGCTGTGCTCCTTCTACCAGTTCTTCAAGACCTGCTGTTACTTCATTGTTAATCGCATTGCGTATTTCAGGGCGGTCAATTGTGAATGTCATAATGCCATCCGTCAGGTTTATCGTATAAGACAATAGAATCCCTCTCTTCTGCCAGTTTCCTGCAGGCAAATTAACGCCACTTACTTATGTATAGAGAAAAAGGCTATCGAGAGCCATGGCCTCTCAATAGCCTTTCAGCAGCAAATACTGTTTTATTTGCTTGCTACTACTTCTTTCCCTTTGTATGATCCACATGCTTTACAGACGTGGTGAGCCAATTTACTTTCGCCACAGCTTGGGCAAATTACCATGCCCGGCACTGACAATTTAAAATGTGTACGGCGCTTTCTTTTAGCGGTTTTGGACGTTCTTCTAGCTGGTACAGCCATTGGTGACACCTCCTTACACTAATTCTATTCATCTGACTGATCAAAATACTTTGCTAAATCAGCAAGTCTTGGATCCGGTTTTGGTGGTGCCGCTTCTTTCTCGGCTTCGTACTCTTCGTCTGTTGAATACGACCAATCATTTCCGCCTTTTATAACAGACTGATCAGCGTCTTCCTTAAACACTTGCATCGGTATCTCTAGCAAAACGAGTTCTTCTAATAGTGGTTGAAGGTCTATAACTTCAGTTTCTACAGTGTGAACATCACTAAGCTTATCTTCTTGGCCTTTTTCAGACCAATCAAAGACTTCAACCGAATCAACGTTTATCGGAAACTCAACATCCTCCCAAGTTCGAGCGCAAGGCAGCGTAAGCATACCTTCGAGATGGAGTTGGCACGTTAATTGTTGCGAGCCAATTGTGCAATGTCCTGTAACATGTACAGGTGAAATTTCCCGAATATCGCTATTCCGTGATTTCACTGCATCCAAATGAACCATCTGGTCAATTGGCAGTCCGTCATTGCGATGCTTTTGAAGCTGTTGAATCGCTATTTTCATAAGTAATCACCTCAAGACAACAAAGTTGATTATATAATGCACAGAAAAAGATGTCAAGAAAAAATCTTGTCACTCTATTTCAAACATCGGTATACTAGAACTAATTCTACCAAAGAGGTGAGCAGATTGAAAGCTGTAGGAATTATCGTTGAATATAACCCTTTTCATAATGGACATCTTCATCATGCAGAGCAAGCTCGCAAAGCATCAGGTGCAGACCTAGTAATTGCTGTAATGAGCGGTCAATTTCTCCAGCGTGGTGAACCTGCTTTTACAGACAAGTGGCTTCGAACACAAATGGCACTGGATGCTGGAATTGACTTAGTCATTGAATTGCCTTATGTCTATGCAACAGCACAAGCGTCGGATTTTGCTAAAGGAGGCATTGCTTTACTAGATGCAATTGGTTGCTCTTCTTTTTGCTTTGGAAGTGAACAAGGAACAATCGAACCTTTTTCGAATTCGCTTCACTTATTAAAAGAGCGTGAAGATGACTATCAACAATTGATTCATAAAGCTATTGGCACTGGGATTAGTTACCCTAAAGCATTAAATAATGCTTATACAATATTAACAGCTAATCAGACTCATTTTGCTGATTTAACACAGCCAAATAACATTTTAGGATTTCATTATATAGAAGCTGCTGAAAATCTTGGTTCTTCTATGCAACCACTCACGATTCAACGAATTGGCGCCAACTATCATGATCCGATTAATGTTGAGATGCCTATTGCCAGTGCTACAGGCATTCGCGAAGCATTTTTCAAAGGAGATTCTCCAGACAAATTATCTGCTTTTATGCCAGAATCTTCGATTATCTTGCTAAACAAAGCACAGACTGAATACGGAGTTTTTGGAAGTTGGGAGCAGTTTTACTCTTTGTTGCGTTTTGTTATTTTACGTGATGGTCCCGAAAAATTAAAACAGTACGCGGAAGTAACCGAAGGAATCGAAAACTTGATTTACCAATCTGCAAAAACTGAAAAAAACTTTGAATCTTTTATTTCGTGTGTTAAATCGAAACGATTTACACGGACGCGTATTCAGCGAATGCTGACACACATCTATACGGGCTTTACATGGCGCCTGTTGCGTTCTTTTGATGCCCCAAGCTATATTCGACTACTCGGTATGTCGAACACCGGAAAACGCTATTTAAATCATAATAAAAAAAACATTGAGCTCCCCCTTATTAGTCGCGCAGCTGATTTGAACGACTCTATGGGGAAACTCGATATTCACGCTACTACTTTGTATTTGCAAGGCATGGGTTCCGTTGATTTCAAAAAAGAATTTACGACTCCTCCCATTTATCGAGACTGAAGTTCATCTAAAAACTGCAAAGCATCTTCAATCGTTTTGACTGGTACGATTTTCATGTCGGTATCGATTTTTTTTGCAGTTTTAATGGCTATTTCATAATTGTTAGCTTCGCCACTTTCTACTGGCTCATCTGGTGCAAAGAAAATATCGATATCTGCTGAATCGGCCGCCATAATTTTTTGGTCAATTCCTCCGATTCTTCCAACAGACCCATCACTTTCCATTGTTCCAGTACCCGCAATGTCATAGCCTTTCGTGATATCTTCGTCTTCTAATTGATTCAAGATTTCAAGCGTAAACATTAAACCAGCAGATGGACCTCCGATTTGGTCGGTATCGATTTCAACTTCCGGCGTTGTCTTAATACTTTTATCTTCCACAAACGAAATACCCAGTCCTACACGTTCTGGGTCACTTGGCAGTGGAGCTAATTTAATTTCAGTGCTGATTTCACGATCTTCTCGTTCATAAAGAACTTCTACCGTGTCACCTTCTTTTTTAGCACTTAAGTAATCGATTAGTTGTTGCATTTCAGTAAAGTTATTGCCATCGATTTCAAGCACTCGATCACCAGGTGCCAATACCTCATCTGCAGCGCTTCCCGTAGAGACGCTTAAAACAAAAACGCCATTATTATTCACTTCAAATGGTAGCTCTGCTTGTTCAAATGCAACTTGAAGAGCGTTAACTTGTGAATCTGACATCAATTTCAATTGGCGCACATTGTATTCTTCTTCACTTTCATGAGGACTTCGAACTTGCTCAGGTTGCAAGATTTTATAACCATCTTGAATTTTTGCCCAAATGTATAAAGCAGGGGTAGCTGTCAACATAGACACTGTCATTAAGCTAAGCGTTCCTTCGTCATCTTCATCTCCACCTACAACTTCTACTAATGGCGACAACTCATATGCCCCTCCTGGTTTTGTTACATACGTATCCAATCGATAAGAAGTGAAAAAAACGACAAGCGCAATCGCGATAACAAAAAGTAATAATCGTTTCTTTTTCATATAGGTCCTCCTGTCTTCACCAAACGAATTTCTTTATTTTTAGAATAAGAAAAAGTCACGAGACTCGTGACTTATTGAAATTTCAAATGAAGTGCTTTTTCAACAGCCTCTGGCACTAAGCCTGTAATTGTACCTTGATATTTTGCCACTTCTTTTACAATGCTCGAACTAAGGAATGAATATTGGTTAGTTGAAATCATAAACAAAGTTTCAATATTTTCATTTAAAAATCGGTTCATCGATGTAATTTGCATTTCGTATTCAAAATCACTAACAGCTCGTAACCCTCGAATAATAGCATTAGCTTGAACTTCTACTGAATAATCGATCAGTAATCCTGAAAAAGAATCCACTTTGACGTTAGGAATTGATTGCGTTACTTCTGCGATCAAAGTCATTCGTTCATCTACATCAAATAACGGATTTTTCGACGAGTTGTTCATAACAACCACTTTGACTTCATCAAAAATAGTAGAAGCTCTTTTAATAATGTCCAAATGTCCCATTGTAATTGGATCAAAACTCCCTGGAACTACAGCAATTTTAGTCAATATGTTCTCCTTCTTCCCCATGGTAACGGTAAATTGAAATAATGGTGCTCCCGTAGAGCTCTTTTTTATAACGTTCGAAATACTTGGTTCGATCAGGAAGTTCGACTTCACGATCGTGTTCACAAACTATAATCGCATCTTTTGTCACAATATCCAATTCTCCCGCTTTATCCATCAAGTCGTAAGACTTTTTCATATGATATGGAGGATCTAAAAATAACAGTCTAGCTTGTACACCATTTTTTTTAATCGCTTTTATCGCACGTTCTGCATCTGCACGGTGCACTTCTGCTCTACTTGTCAATCGAACCTTTTCAAGATTGGATTGAATTGTTTCAACGGCCCGCCTGTCTTTGTCTGTAAAGATGACATGGTCAATTCCACGACTTAGCGCTTCTATTCCCAATCCACCGCTCCCCGCAAATAGATCCAACGCATAGCCCCCATCAAAAAAAGGCCCAATCATATTAAAAATAGATTCTTTTACTTTATCTGTTGTCGGCCTCGTCGAATTGCCGGGAACTGCTTTCAAAGGTATTCCTTTTACTGTGCCTGCTACAACTCGCATGCTATCGCCTCTAACTTAAATGATTTTATTGATGCAATTTAATTACCTAATGGTAAAATGGAGACTGGAAAGGACGTGAAATGATGACTCAACGTTTTATTGAGCTCGGAGAAGGGTACGGAGATATCTATGAGCTCCGGGAACTTATCACAAGCAACCAACAACGCTTTATGCATGGATTTGTGTTTGTTTCGACAAACTCCCATGGAAAACAAGTGCTGTCCATCGCAGTGGTCTTCAAACCTGCTTCAGAAGGAAACTTCATGCCAATCTACCTTTGTCGCGAAGGAATTCCAGTTGACTCTAAGCGTTTGGCTGTTTTTGAAAAAGCTGTCACAGACTTGGGCCATACCCCGATCAAAATGGAAGTAAAGCATTCATCCGTCTATGCAAATAAAAAATTCTATCATAGTCACTTGATCTCAGTTTTAAGATTAAATCATTATATTCCACCAATGCAATAATTACAGTCCAATTTTATAATCGTACTCTTTTGCTTTATCCGGCTTGGCATTTTCATATTCTGTTTTAAGAAACGGCCGTTGCGATTCAAGCACTTGTTTAACATAAGGCAATTTGTTCAATTTTGTTTTAGTCGCTTCGATTACATCTTGGTCCATATAAAGAACAACGTATTTTAGTTTACGCGAGATATAATGGACATGTCCGAACTTTCTTAGCGATTTTGCTTGTTTTAAATGATGCACATAGACGATAAGGCCTTGGCGATCATGCATAACTATCCCTCTTTTCTTAGTTTCTAGAATACCATAGGAAAGAAAAAAGCCGCAACCGAATAAACTGACAGTACTGCACTCAATCGCTATACTGTTTGAGAAGATAGAAATTTAAGGAGGTCATTTACAATATGGGAAAAAAAACAAAAATCGGTTTAGCAGCCGCGGCAGTTGGGGCTGCTGCTTGGGCCGGGTCTAAAGCGTTAGCTAATCCACACCAACGTCCTGATAAAGAAGTATTGAATTATGAACGCCCAATTGTTCTTGCGCATCGAGGTGGTGCTAAATTAGCACCCGAAAACACATTAGCTGCATTTAATCGTTCTGCAGAACTTGGTGTTCACGGCTTTGAAATTGATATTCGCATGACCAGTGATGAAGAAATAATTGTTTTTCATGACGAATACATTGACCGTACAACAGATGGCGCCGGCAAAGTGGCCGATATGACGCTCGAACAATTAAAATCATTCGACCTTGGCTATCACTTTATCGATGAAGATGGACACCATTCATACCGCGGCAAAAATGAAAAAGTCGTTTTGTTAAGCGAACTGTTCCAAAAATTCCCACAGATGCTTATCAACATTGATATTAAAGACGCTCCTGAAACATATGAAGGCAGCTTGGTTCCGTCAAAGCTGTGGCGCTTAATTGATTCGCTTGGCGCACACGATCGAGTTGTTGTCACTTCTTTTTACGACGAGCAAGTAGATCGCTTTAATTTATATGCTCAAAACCGCATCGCAATTGGCGCGGGTGAAAATGAAGTTAAAAAAGCGTATTCTGCATTTACTAGCCAGTTTGGTCATTTGTATCAGCCACGCGCTGACATTTTTCAAATCCCAACAAAATCTTCTGTATTCCGTTTAGATTCTGCACGCTTTATTGCGTTTTTAGAAAATCTGAACATTCCCGTTCATTATTGGGTAATTGATGATACAGAAACAATGCGTTTATTGCTGGCTGCGGGCGCCAAAGGTATTATAACGGACCGTCCTGACTTGGCTGTTGCATTGATTTCAGAAACAGAAAATTAATTGGCTTTAAAAAAGTGCAACGCAAGCGTTGCACTTTTTTAATGGAACTATTTATTTTTTTGCGATTAAGCTGAACATGAACAACCGCCGCCCGTACCACAACTTCCACCGCATGAAGAATCTGAAGAAAAAAACGGATTAGAAGATGGAATTTTGACAGCTTCTGAAACAGATCTACCAATGATGAAACTCACCTGATCCATCAAATCCTGTAGTTCATTTTCCATTAAACGTAAATGTGCGATGTCTTCATTTAAATCTAAGCGACGTTTATCTACACGGATTTGCTTCATCACGCGAGCGTACTCTGGGTGATATTTACCAAATCGCTGAACTTCTTCATATTGATCTTTTAATCTGGCGAAAGCATGAATTTCATTCGACAACTCTTTATCATTATAAACAGAACGATAAGCTTCTCGGTAAAGATCGGCTTGTTCTGATTGTAAAATCATTTGGCTTAACTCGTCTGCAAAGTCAGTTATTTCAGCCCATTCGTAAGTCATAATCATAGCTTCTTCCTCCTTTACGCTTTAATCATAGCAGATATATATGTGCATTTCACTATACACTTGAAAGGATTTTCAATATGAAAGCTCTTACTGATCAATTTACGCGCATTATCAAAAATAGCAGCCCAGAAGATATTGGAATTTTAACGGATTACTTACGCAACTTCGAAAAAAAGCAACAAGGTGCCTTTTCAACTTATTTAAGTGCTAGCTTGGACATGTCCCGCGTTACCGACAAAGAATCTTCTGTTGTCTCTATCCCAAACACTGCTTTTATTCACAATACGGTCGCGATTCCACATGGTGGAATACTAGCAGTTCTCCTTGATACCGCGATGGGTACATTAGCCAATAACAATTGTCCAGAAGGATTTAGTGCTGTTACAACAACTCTTACAATTCATTATTTGTCAGTTGCAGATGAAGAACAGATAAGCGCACATGCACGAATTATTCGCCGCGGTAGGCAAACGATGGTCCTTGAAGGCAATATTTATCAAGAAGATGGCAAACACATTGCAACTTCTACCGGATCTTTTTTTGTTATTCCTAAAAAAAATCCCATTATTGCTTCACAGCAGTAACGGGCTCTTTTTCCAGAAATATTTGAGTGTAGTAATCACCAAAGACGCCAACACCCGTTTGATTGTATTCTTCACTCAGCAATGTTTCGCGGTGCGCTTCTGAGTTGATCCAACCGTGAACTGTTTCAGCTGGATCGTAATACCTAGCAGCTGTATTAACAGCTGCTTGTTCAAAAGCAATATTCTGATCTTGCAAACGAGCATATAAGTCTTTAAATTCAATTTCTTCAGAAGAAAAATTTTGCTTTGCCATATCCTTGCTATTGGCTTTAGCTACTGTGCTAGTGGGAGGATTTATAGTCAACGGACTTACTTGATGACGAAGACGATAAATATTCACCAAATCAAGAATTTGCTTTGCGTTAGCTACGTCGATTGATCGTTGCATAGTCGATGATGGCTCTACTATCGGAATTAGCTCTCCTGAGAACATCATGTCGTATGGATGATGACGAATTAACGTTTCTGCATCCATAAAACGCACAGCTTCTAGTGCACGATCAACAGAATCGATGTATAGCTGTGCATAAACTCCGTCAAATTTAACTAAAATCCGTTTGTCCATGTCTTCTGCAGTGACGTTAAGTGTATAAATATTAGTATCGTATTCTACTGTGACTTCATTTTCTAAAATAGTAAAGCGATATAAATCATCCAAACTTTGCCCTATCATATAAGGAGACACATCTGTTGCTGCTCCTGTCGTATAAGCTTGAACCACTTTGCCATCTTTAACACCAATCATTGTGTAATGAACATAACTAGCATTATAAACCCACCAATCGTAGCCATAAGCTGAAGGTTCGATACGCTCTGGTTCTCCATACTGTTCAACCCATTTATCGATAGATTTTCCTATATAAGTCGAAATGCCTTTTGTAGGACGATCAATATCTAAAGAATTATTTGTAATATCATCGCTAGGTAAAGGATCGACGGTACGTGGTGCTTCAAGAACATCATTCTCATTAACTGACGGATCCAAATAAAATAAACCTATAAGAAGGATCGACAGAAAAATCATAATACGTAACAAGTCTTTCAATCGAGCATCTCCTTTACTGTTGTATCATCTTCATTATAGCAGTCGCCTCTACACTGACACAATCTAGCCATTGCAACAACTTAAATTATGATCTATTATTAAAAGAGCATGTAGTCTTTTTTGTTATAAAGGAGGAGAGATCCTATGTATTTTGAAAATACAGGACTTGAAAACATTCACGTGGATATCGCATTACTTGAAAGCATTATGAACAAACACGCTTTGACTAAGGAAGGTCAATGGGATTATGAACGCGTTACTTATGATCGCAAATTCATCGTACGTGAAGGCACTTATTATTTACGTGTATTTGCTTATGCTACTGATGGTGATGTCGATTCAAACGACGCTACAATGCGCGTGATGAAACCAGTACTCGGCAAGCACTATTATCCACATGGTGTAGAGTATGGCGAAGACGAACATTTCCCGGAACATTTGGTTAAAACTTGTATTGGAATTTTGGATTCTATCAAAAAAGAAGTCCAAGCTTTCGAAATCAATGTATAAAAAAACCGCAGTTCAGCAATTGAACTGCGGTTTTTTTAACTACTATTAGCTTATTTCAACTTGTTAAGGAGGTTCCCATGCGTGAAATGGTTAACGAAAAAAACGGTAACAATTACACTTGTTATCGCAATTTTAATGTTAGTTTCTGTTTACATACTACCTGTGTCCATTCCATTAATCATTGCATTAATTACTGCTATTTTTTTAGAGCCGTTTGTAAGTTTTATACATAAAAAGTTCAAATGGCAACGAAAATCAGCCGTTATTTCTGTCTTTATTATTTTTCTATTAATCGTTTCAAGTTTACTGTATTGGATAGTTACTCAATTAATCGGGCAGATTATTCAATTTTCAAAAATGGTACCTGACTACACAAACTCTTTATCTACTATGTGGGATGAAGTCCAAGAGTTTTTCTTTCGTTCAACAAAAGATATGCCTGTTGAAGTAGTTTCTTCGTTTGAAACTGAGCTTGCTGGATTTATGGATAGCATTCGCACTTGGGTATTATCAATCATTAATTACGACACTGTTACCAATTTGTTAACAGGAATCCCTTCTTTTCTAGTTAGCTTTATTGTATTTTTAATCGCTTTATTTTTATTTATGCTCGATTTGCCACATTTAAAAATTTTGCTTTTTAAACGCTTAAAAGATTCAACTGCTGAAAAAGTTCGTTTTATATTTGCGCGTCTAAATAAAGTCATTTTTGGCTTTTTAAAAGCTCAATTTCTTGTGAGTTGCATCATTTTTGTTGTCTCACTCATTTCTTTGGCTTTTATTGCACCCGAATACGCACTTGTCATGTCCGTAGTCATTTGGCTTATCGATTTTATTCCGATTTTAGGTTCTATCATTGTTTTAACTCCTTGGTTTGCTTACGAGTTTATCACTGGAGATGTTGTTCTTGGAACACAACTTGCCATACTCGCGCTTGTGCTATTAATCATTAGACGAACAGTAGAACCTAAAGTTATGGGTACACAAATCGGTCTTTCACCTTTAGCAACGTTAATTGCTATGTTTATTGGTCTTCAGTTACTTGGATTTCTTGGGTTCTTTATTGGGCCTTTAATTGTTATTCTCTTTACATCAGCACGTGAAGCGGGAATGATTAAAGTAGATTTTAGAATATAAAAAAAAGAACCTCTCGAGGTTCTTTTTTTTATCCGCCTAAAATAGCTTTAAAAACAGAAGTGGTGTGTCCACCTTCATAAATTACATAAAGCAACAAATAAACCATGACACCTGTTATAGCTGTAAAAAACCACACTATACTAGTGATTGGACCAATTTTACGATGCTTTGTCAACTGGTTTTTCCATCCCCAATAAATAGTAAACAATCCCATAATTCCACCCGTAGTCGCCAAAGTGATATGAAAGATTAAAAACACCGTATAAAAGATTTTCAACTCATCAGGTCCACCAAAAGCTGTGTTTCCGATAAAAATCGTTCGAGACATATAGATAATAAAGAAAGTTAATGCAGAAGCACCTGCTGCTACCATCACTTTCTTATGAGCTTCAATTTTTCGACGAAGAACTAAATTCCAGCCAATCGCTACTAAAATGGCGCTTAATACGATAAAAAATGTACTGATCGTCGGCAATAGTGGCAAATTCATTATCAATTATTCTCCTTTATGATTCGTTATGCGTTGTGTCTATGGAAAGCCATATCTTTGCGATCTTGTATTGATTTCGCAGTAATCTCATCTGCGTTTTCTGTTTCATTGCGAAGCCATTCATAAAAGACCATCCATATAAAAGCAGTGAAAACCAGTTCTTGAATAATTTTCATCGTAATTCCACCTGTACGTTGATCTTCGAGAGCGGACATGCTAGAAAATAATTCAGGTCCTGATAAATTCAACTGTGACAAAGTTCCAGCTGGTACACATAATGCCATTGCTTGTAACCAAGCTGCTCCATCTGTATACGTTGCGTAAAAAGGTGTACTACTAAAGATAATCATCGCACATGCAGGCGTGACTAGCACACTAAGTCCAAATAAATAACCTAATTTTTTAAGTCCATGGAACTTATACATTCCTTCCATATTATTGACTACCGGCCACCAGTAAAACATAGCGGATGTAAACAAAATAACATTGACTCCTGCGTGTATCAACGAGTCTTGTTTAACAAAATCAAAGACCATTGGAATGTGATAAAAAGAAAATATCATTCCGAACAAAATTATGGCGAGCATTGGTTTTGTGAAAAAGTTAAACAGTGGCTTAACAACTGGAATGTTGATAAACGCTTTCCAAACATAAGTTGGTATACCCATGATTAATAGCGGGGCTACCAACAGTAACATTAGTGCCATCTGAACCATGTGCATCGTAAATAAAATATGACCATACAAATCTACCGGTGAACCTTTTAGAATATAGAGCAGCAAGATCCCCGACAAAAAGAAAATCGCTTCTTTTTTACTCAACGGTTGATTGCCTTCAAACTTGTCGCGCCACTTTACAGTGGTTAAGAAATATAAGATCGTTACCATAACGATAACTGCTAAGTAAACAGGACTCCACAAAGCTTGAAACCCGAAAATACTGATTGGCATGTTACGGGACCTCCCTTTTTTCATGTACCTTAATTATATAGTGCTGTGCAAACTATATCAATGAACGAACTATGAACAATTAACTAGTAAAAGAGAAGAATGATGATGTTTATTTACTAATAATAACTGATTAGCTGTAATCTTGAAATACCAAAAAAATAAACTGTTTTTACTGTAATTCGCCTAATAAGGGTCTCCTAGAGTCTTTTGTTTTCGTTCTTAACATATTGTATCAAAAACCATAAAAAAACCCCGCACCAATAAAGGTACGGGATTTTAAGCAGTATTTACCACCAAATGATTGTCACAAATGTAAGAACCGTGATAAAAGCAATGAAGATACCACAGAACATAAAGAACGCAACCATGCCGTGTCCTTTACCGCTCAAGTGCATGAAGTAATAAAGTTGTAGAACTACTTGAATGGCAGCCATTAAAAGAAGAATTGGTGCAACCAAGTAAACAGAAAATCCTGCAGCAACCATTGTAAACGCAATTAATGTCAAGAATATCATAATTGCAAATGTTCCTAAATGACCACGCATTTCGTCTGCTCTTTTTTTCTTAGTAAACTCGAACTCTGCTTGCGACCTAACAGTAATATTTGTATCGTGTGCCATTATCCGATCACTCCCATCAAATAGACGACAGTAAAGATGAATACCCATACTACGTCAATAAAATGCCAGTATAACGAAGCTAGATAGAATTTCGGTGCATTGTACATATTCAATCCACGTTTTGAGTTACGGACCATCAACGCAATAAACCAGCTAAGACCAAACAGTACGTGAGCACCATGTGTTCCGACTAGCGTATAAAACGCCGAACTAAATGCACTATTAGTATAACCAAAGCCTAAATGCACATAATGATTAAACT
Source organism: Planococcus versutus (assembly GCF_001186155.3). Classification (NCBI taxonomy): domain Bacteria; kingdom Bacillati; phylum Bacillota; class Bacilli; order Caryophanales; family Caryophanaceae; genus Planococcus; species Planococcus versutus. The sequence continues at coordinate 2,198,022 of NZ_CP016540.2, forward strand.
CATAAATTTCTAAGCCAAGGAAAGTCAGACCAAGTAAAACGGTAATACCAAGCCAAGCTTGCATCGCTTTAAAATTATGGTTTTTCATGTGATACATTGCGTAAACACTTGTTAAGGATGACGTCAAAAGAATCATAGTCATGGCAAAAACAAGTGGCAGTTCAAAAAGTCCAGCGGCAGAAAACTCCATGCCGCTCGGTCCTTTATCTTTTAAAGCAAGATATGTTGCAAAAAGAGAAGCAAATGTTACTGTTTCTGCAGCAAGAAGCAACCAGAAACCAAGAAACTTATTCTTCCCTTCCATCGTAGCCGTCTCAGGATGTTCGGGCCAAGATTGAGGAGTATACTTTTGATTAATGTCCATTGGTGTTGCCTCCTTTCGCATCTCTCAGTAATTCTGCTTTTGTAACATAGAAACCTAAATCATCTTTCAATGAACGAAGTAACATTGAACCAAACAGAATGACCAATCCAATAATTAATACGGGAAGTGCCCAAACTTTATCGTCTAGGAAGTAAAGAGCTCCGAATGAAGCAACAAACATACCAAAAGACATAACGAATGGAATGATTGAACTGTTTGGCATATGGATATCGTCAAGAGGTTCAGCATAAATCATACCTTTTTCATTGCCATCCATTTTTTCAATCCAGTACGTATCAAGACCACGAACTAATGGAGTTTGTGCAAAGTTATAGAACGGCGGTGGAGATGGAATTGCCCATTCCAATGTACGACCATCGCCCCATGGATCATTGCCAACACGCTCATTTTTCACTGTAGTTAATACAACGTTAACAAGTAAAATGATAACACCTATTGCCATTAATGCAGCACCAGCCGAACTGATGGCGTTAAATAGATCCCAACCTTGATCTGCTCCAAACGTGTAAACACGACGTGGCATACCCATCAAGCCTAAGAAATGCTGGATAAAGAATGTTAAATGGAATCCGATAAAGAAAAACCAGAATGTCCATTTCCCTAATTTTTCACTTAGCATTGTTCCAAACATTTTTGGCCAGTACAAATGCGTACCTGCTAAGATTCCTAATACAGTACCCCCCACAATAACGTAATGGAAGTGAGCTACGATAAAGTAAGAATCATGCAATTGGTAATCCAAAGGCGCGATTGCTTGCATAACACCCGTTACTCCACCTGCTACGAATGACGGAATAAACGCGATAGCGTAAATCATTGGAACTGTGAAGGAGATACTGCCTCCCCAAATCGTCAGTAACCAGTTAAAGATCTTGATTCCTGTTGGGACTGCAATGATCATCGTCGCTAAAGCAAACACAGCGTTTGCTGTTGGTCCTAAACCGACTGTGAACATATGGTGAGCCCAAACCATGAATCCGTAAAAACCAATCAAGATTGTTGCGAAAACAAGTGCCGTATATCCGAATAGACGTTTACGAGAGAAAATTGCAAAGATTTCAGAGAAAATACCGAAAGCCGGCAAAATCAAAATGTAAACTTCAGGGTGACCGAAGATCCAGAATAAATGTTCCCAGATAATCGTATTTCCTCCCATTTCAACTGCAAAGAAATTTGCACCGAACATGCGGTCAAAGACCATGGTGAAAAGGCCGACTGTAAGTGGTGGGAATGCCAATAAGATTAAAGCGGAAGCAACAAAAGTTGTCCATGTAAACATCGGCATTCTCATATAAGTCATACCTGGAGCACGCATATTGATGATGGTAACAAGGAAGTTAATCCCTGCGATTAGCGTACCAAAACCAGATATGGTCAATCCTAATGCATAAAAATCAATTCCGTGACTTTCTGATGCAAGTGCGAGCGAAGCATAGTTCGTCCAACCTGCGTCTGGTGCACCTCCCATGAACCAAGAAAGGTTCAAGAAAATTCCACCAAAGAAGAATAACCAGAAGCCGAGTGAATTTAAGAATGGAAAGGCAACATCACGCGCGCCAATTTGCAAAGGCATAACAGCATTCATGAAAGCCAGTAAAATTGGCATGGCTGCCAAGAAAATCATGGTCGTACCGTGCATTGTTATAACTTCGTTGTATGTTCCGGCACTCAGGAAATCATTCCCTGCTTTAGCCAATTGAATACGGATCAACATTGCTTCAACGCCACCGACAAGGAAGAAGAAACCACCTGAGATCAAATAAAGAATCGCAATTTTTTTATGGTCAACCGTTGTCATAAAGTCCCATATCGTAGCGCCGAAGCCCTTTTTTTGAGCAGTAGAACTCACAGTATATACCTCCCTTTTTTAAGCTGTTTTCTATTCTTCAACTGATAAGCCCATTAAATAAGCAGCCAATGCATCAAGTTCTTGATCTGATAAATCTTTGCCGTTATTCAATGAAGATGCTTCTGGCATTAAGTTACCAGGTTTGTATTCTTGCGGATCTTGTATCCATTTTTTAAGATTTTCTTCATTGTGTTCCAAATAACCAGCAACACGGTTACGATCGCCAAATGTTGCTAAGTTCGGACCAATTCCACCAGTACCACCAGCACCAGAAACAGCGTGACATTGGATACAAGCAAGTCCATCTGCTCCAAACAATTCTTCGCCTTGTTGAGCAAGATCTCCTTCAACAGCAGCTGGTTCTTCTGCTTGCATTGCTGTTACCCATTGGTCAAACTCTTCACGATCCACAGATTTCACTTTGAAATCCATCAATGCGTGAGAAGGTCCGCAAAGTTCAGCACATTTCCCATAAAATACACCATCATCAAGTTCTGCTGATTCACGGTCAAACTCTAAATAGAAGGTATTGACGTTTTCAGGGTTTACGTCTAGTTTACCACCAATAGATGGAATCCAGAAAGAGTGTTTAATATCCGCTGAAATCAAGTTAAAGTAAACGCGTTCATCAGTTGGTACAACCAACTCTTGAGCAGTCACAATTCCTTGTTCTGGATATTCAAATTCCCACCAATAAAGTTTACCCGTTACGTTAACTGTTAAGTTAGATGAATTTCCATCTTTAGCTTCAACATCCATTGTAGATACATCTGCTAAATCAAAAGTAGAATAAACTGTTGGAACTGCAAGAATTAAAAGAAGAACGATTGGAATAGCTGTCCAAATAAATTCTAATCTAGCACTTCCTTCAACTTGCTCAGGAATCATATCTTCCCCTACTTTAGAGCGACGGAATTTCACGATTGCTAGAACGAAAATAATCGAAACAACAATGATGACAAACGCCATTACGACTGACGATAGGATCAATAAATTAAATTGATCTTGTGCAACTTTACCCGCTGGTATTAACGTTGAGATCTCTTCACGGCCACATCCTGCCAGAAAAACTAGCAAGATCGTCATTAGTGCAAAAAGTCGACATTTTTTTATACCTTTCATCATAACTTGTCATACCCCTCTCTCACAAAAATTATTTTTCTTTAAAAATGGTTATTAGATGAAGACTGCAAAAATGATCATTGAAACAAATAGAATAGTCATATAGTTCAACGAATAAATAAACATCGTTTTTGCCCATTTCAAGTCATCAGTCACTTTAAACCCACGAATGGCTAGTATTAACCAACCGATGTTTAAAAGTGTCGCTAACACAAGGAATCCTACCCCAAGCTCCATTAATAAGAATGGTAGAGGGAAAAGCATAATGATCCATGCAAGCATTGATTTTTTTGTTCTGTGAAATCCTTTTACTACCGGTAACATAGGAATATTCGCTGCCCGATACTCTTCTGTCCGTTTCATAGCCAACGCATAAAAATGTGGTGGCTGCCAAATGAACATAATTAGAAATAATGCCCAAGCACCCGTACCGAGTGCTGGCTCTACAGCTGCCCATCCAATTAGTGGTGGAATTGCACCAGAGATGCTCCCCACAATCGTGTTGCTGACAAAACGTCTTTTAGACCACATGGAATACAACACCACATAAGCTAAAACTCCAGCGATTCCAAACATACCAGCGGATACAGAAGCGGAAAACAGAAATAATTCGCCTATAACGATGAAAGAAACAGCAAGTGCCAATACAGCGGACGGCTTGAATCTTCCGGTTACTGTTGGACGTCCTTTCTTACTTTCCATCAATGGGTCTATATCTGTATCGATGTAGTTGTTCATAGCTGCAGAACCCGCAATGATAAGTGCTGAACCAACAATGGTATAAGCAAGGATATCCAGTTCGTTTAAAAAGTGTCTATCGGAAAACTGAAATGCAAGCCACAAGCCTGTAAAGACTGTGATTAAATTAGAATTGACAATTCCAATCTTTATAAGTGCCAAAAAGTCTTTCAGAAATGTGGTCGCTTCTGGCGCTTCGTGAGAATCTGCAGATATTGACCGGCCGTTTGACATATAAGTCCCTCCTTTCAAAGTTGTAAGCATAATCCGCTATCATAACTATATCTAAATTTCAGTTGCTTTTCTACATATAACTGAAATTTCCTGATAAAAGTGATGATTATACGTAATTGGTCTCACAAACATACACATCTTATCATACCTTAACAACTACACTATTTTAAGATAGAAAAATAATAGTTTTTGAACAGTTTGTGAAGCCGTCATTAATATGTCTAAATCTTGAAAGTTTCCACTAATGCTGTTTTCTCGTTGTATTTTGAAGAAATATTCGCTATTATCGAGTATGCAGGTAGTATAGACGATAAAAAGTTTTCTATAGAAAAAGTAGGTGGGATTTTGCAGCAAAATAAATATATTAAATGGTTTGCCGTTGCAGCCACTATAGGTATGTTACTCATTCTTTTAGGCGGCGCACTTGTCACGAAAACCGATAGTGGTTTAGGATGCGGTCGAAACTGGCCGGATTGTAATGGAAAGTTAATCCCTGATAACATTACAACTGAAGTTTTGATTGAGTTTTCTCATCGCCTCGTCACAGGTGTTGTCGGCATACTGATTGTCGTTTTGGCTGTTTGGGCTTGGAGAAAATTTGGACACGTTCGTGAAACAAAATTTTTAGCAGTTATGGCTGTTTTCTTTTTACTTTTACAAGCATTAATTGGTGCCGCACAAGTACTATGGGGACAAGGTGACTTTATATTAGCTCTTCATTTTGGCATCTCCTTACTATCATTTGCTTCTATCTTATTATTAACTTTATTAATTTTTGAAGTCGATCGAAAATTTGATGCAGATCGCTTACAAATTGGTAAGAAATTACGCTTCCATACGATTGGTGTAACGCTTTATTCTTACCTGGTTGTATATACTGGGGCGTTGGTACGTCATACAGATTCGAGTTTAGTTTGTTCAGACTGGCCTCTGTGTCGAAACGATACTTTTGCATTGCCAAGCAATATGTATGAATGGGTACAGATGGGGCATCGTGCCGCTGCCGGCTTGATTGTCATTTGGTTAGGCTATATCGCTTGGCATGCTATCAAGCAGTATAAAGATCAGCGCGTCATTTACTGGGGATGGAGCATTGCTTTCATCATCGTTTTACTTCAAGCAACGACCGGTATGCTTGTTGTGCTAACAAAACTAAACTTAGTTGTCGCATTGCTTCACTCTTTATTAATTTCTATGCTGTTTGGTTTACTGTGCTACATGGTGCTGCTTGTTTCACGCAGCCGAATCAAAAAATCTTCATAAAAAATAGGGCTTGCGCTTTTGCGCCAGCCCTATTTTTTATTTTCTTTCCATTTCAATTAGCAGATCTCCTGTAGAAATACCGTCATTAGCAACTACATGGATTGCTTGAATCGTTCCAGCAAAAGGAGCTTGAACAGTCGTTTCCATTTTCATCGCTTCTGTCACGAGTAAATGGTCACCGCGTTTTACTTTAGCGCCTGTTTCTGCAAGTACTTTTAATACTGTTCCAGGCATTGTCGCAGCAATATGGTTTTCATTTGTTGGATCTGCTTTTGGTTTAGCCGTATTATCGGTTTCCACCATCATATCCTGAATACTCACTTCACGCGGTTGTCCGTTCAATTCAAAGTAAATGATGCGTGTACCGTCTTTTTGTGGTTCACCAATTGATACCATTTTCACCATAAGCGTCTTACCTTTTTCAATTTCTACTTCAATTTCTTCGCCTAATCTCATTCCATATAGGAACGTCAGTGTATCCAAGACAGAAACATTGCCAAACTGAATATTCGTTGCTGTGTATTCATCAAAGACTTTTGGATAAAGTGCATAAGCCAAAACTTCATGACTTGTTACTGGACGTTCTAATTTATCATACAAAGTTCTCTTAATGGCATCAAAATCTGCAGGTTCTAGCAGTTCACCAGGACGAACCGTAATTGGCTCTCGCTCTTTTAGAATGACTTTCTGCAGTTCTTCTGGAAATCCGCCATGCGGTTGACCAATATACCCTTCAAAAAATTCAATAACTGATTCGGGAAAGTCGATTGTTTTCCCGCGTGTGATTACTGTTTTTTCATCTAACTCATTTTGAACCATAAATAATGCCATATCCCCTACAACTTTAGAAGAAGGTGTTACTTTCACGACATCTCCAAATAATAAGTTGACGCGTGAATACATCGCTTTTACTTCTTCCCAACGCAACCCAAGCCCAACAGCTTTAGCTTGTTGCTGAAGATTGCTGTATTGACCACCTGGCATTTCGTGAACGTAGATTTCTGAATGTGGGCTATTCATGCCACTTTCAAAATCTACATAGTATTTACGAACGTCTTCCCAATAATGAGACATTTTTTCAAGATTTTTCACATCTGATCGAATTTCACGTTTGCCACCGCTCATAGCGTAATGCAGGGAACTTGCACTTGGTTGTGATGTAAGACCTGCCATTGACCCAAGAGCCGTATCAACGATATCCACACCTGCTTCAATCGCTTTCGAGTACATATAAATTCCGTTACCACTTGTATCATGCGTATGAAGGTGAATTGGCAACGACACAGTATCTTTAAGTTCAGATACTAAACGATATGCCGCTTCTGGCTTTAACAGTCCCGCCATATCTTTAATTGCGAGAATATGTGCACCGGCTGCTTCTAATTCTTTAGCCATATCTTTATAATATTGAACCGTATATTTGTCTCGACTCGGATCCAGGATATCTCCAGTGTAACAAATTGCAGCTTCAGCGATTTTGCCAGACTGACGGACTTCGTCTATTGCTACTTCCATTCCTTTAATCCAATTTAAGCTATCGAAAATACGGAACACATCGATTCCGGCATCCCCTGATTTGCGAACAAACTCACGGATGACGTTATCTGGATAATTTTTATAGCCAACCGCATTTGCTCCACGGAATAGCATTTGGAACAAGATATTTGGGATGTCTTTCCGTAGCTTGATTAGACGTTCCCATGGGTCTTCTTTTAAGAATCTGTAAGAGACATCGAACGTGGCGCCTCCCCACATTTCCAAAGAAAATAGATCACTCTGCAAACGAGCAGTTTCTTTCGCAATTTCAAACAAATCATGCGAGCGAACGCGTGTAGCTAATAGAGATTGGTGAGCGTCACGGAACGTCGTATCTGTAATTAACACATCTTTTTGTTCATGAATCCATTTCGTTAGTCCTTCCGCTCCTTGCAAATCAAAAATTTGCTTTGTGCCATTTGGCGCTGGAGACAAGAGATCGATTTCCGGTTTTCTTGGAGCCGTGTGAATTGGTTTCTTTTTCTTCTCGATACCGGGGAAGCCGTTAACTGTCACGTTCCCGATATAACTTAATAATTTAGTACCGCGGTCTTGTCGGACTGGGAAGATAAACAACTCTGGAGTCGTATCAATAAAGCTCGTATCAAAATCGCCTGTAATAAAGTCTTTATGTTTTACAACATTTTCGAGAAAAGGAATATTAGTTTTGATTCCTCGAATACGGAATTCCTGAAGATTGCGATCCATTTTAGCAGCTGCCTCTTTAAATGTTAATGCCCAAGTTGATACTTTAACTAAAAGAGAATCGTAATAAGGAGAAATCACAGCCCCTTGAAATCCATTACCAGCATCGAGCCTTACGCCAAATCCGCCACCTGAGCGGTAAACCATCAATTTCCCGGCATCTGGCATGAAATCATTTAATGGGTCTTCTGTCGTTACACGTGATTGAATGGCAAAACCGAATAATGGAATGTCACTTTGTTTTGGGATTCCTACTTCTTCGCTGTGAATCATATGCCCTCTGGCAATATGAATTTGCGCGTGAACAATGTCGATCCCTGTAATCATTTCTGTAATTGTATGTTCAACTTGAATACGTGGATTTACTTCGATAAAGTAAAATTCATCATTCGCTACAAGGAATTCGACTGTACCGGCATTTATGTAGTCAATATTTTTCATTAATTTGACTGCAGCATCGCAAATATCATTGCGCAGTTTGTTACTAATTGAATTCGAAGGTGCAATTTCTACAACTTTTTGATGACGGCGTTGAATAGAGCAATCTCTCTCATACAAATGAACAATATTGCCTTCCGAATCACCTAATATTTGAACTTCAATATGTTTCGGTTTTTCAACGAATTTTTCAACGTACATTTCATCTGAACCAAACGCTGCTTTCGCTTCGGATTTTGCACGTTCGTAAGAGGATGCTAGTTCTTCATGAGATCTGACAATTCGCATGCCGCGGCCACCGCCGCCTAGAGATGCTTTAATCATTAATGGAAACCCTGCTGTTTTACTGAATTCTTCAACTTCTTCCACTGATTCGACAGGGCCGTCTGTACCTGGAATAACAGGAATACCCGCAGCAATTGCTTGTGAACGTGCTTTTACTTTGTCACCGAACATATCCAAATGTCGTGAAGTTGGACCAATAAAAACAATGCCTTCTTCTTCACAACGTCTTGCAAAATGAACGTTTTCGGATAAAAAGCCGTATCCTGGATGTATCGCATCTACATCCGAATCTTTAGCTATACGGATAATGTCTTCAATATCCAAATAAGCATCAATTGGTTTTTTTCCTTTACCGACTAAATAGGATTCATCCGCTTTATAGCGATGAAACGAGCCACTGTCTTCTTGAGAATAGATTGCCACTGTTTGAATTTTCAGTTCTGTACAAGCGCGGAAAACCCGAATTGCGATTTCACCGCGGTTAGCCACTAAGATTTTGTCGATTTCTCTCACGCCACAGCACATCCTTTACTTTTTCGTTTTTTCATATTTGTTAAACATGGAAACATTCATCAATACTCCCATAGCTAAAGATAACAAAATTACAGAGGTTCCGCCATAGCTTATAAATGGAAGCGTCACTCCTGTTAACGGAATAATACCTGTGAGGCCACCTAAATTAACAAAAGACTGGATACCAATCATGCTCGCTACACCTGCTGCAAGCATTCTAGCCAAAGGATCATACGTGGTCATAGCAATCCATAATCCGCGTAAAACAATAAATCCTAAACCGCCTAATACAAACACAACACCTAATACACCTAACTCTTCAGCAATAACCGACATAATAAAATCAGTATGAGGTTCTGGTAAATAGCCTAATTTTTGAATCGATTGTCCAAGCCCTAACCCGCTCAATCCACCTGATCCAATCGCTAAATAGCCATTAACAATTTGAAAACCAAAGCCCAATTCATCTGAAAATGGATTAAAGAAAGCATCTAGTCGCCCTAAACGTTTTTCAGTAAAAATCGAATCACCAGCAAAAATCATAAACGGGACAATAATAACAGATGCCGCTGCGATAAAGACGGTTGCGAGACGGATAAACGGTTTTAATCGGACACCACTTACTGACATGACACACAAACCAACAGCAGCAATAATCAGCATTGATCCTAGATCAGGTTCAAGGAAAATTGAGAACAACACCAATGTCAAAATAATAACCGGAGGAAAAATTGACTCGTTTAATTTATTAATCATGCCATTTTGATACTTATTAGCAAAGACACCTGATAAATAAAAGATGATTCCCACCTTTGCTACTTCGGAAGGTTGAATATTACCAAATCCAATGCTAATCCAACTTTGAGCACCACCCGCAGCAAATCCAATAAAATGAACAGCAATTAACCCTGTAAAGACAACAAACAATATCAATATCATCATCCAACGTTTTTTGAAATGCTTATATGGAAATACCGACGCAAGTGCGAAAACCGGAAACGCGATCGCTAAATTTAGTAATTGCTGTATGTAGAATCGGTCAGGTTCTGAGTTATAATAATTGACCGACCAAGCCATGCTAGAACTGTAAATCATAATTAATCCAAAGATTGTCAATGCTAAATATGTAAAAAACAAAGGATAATCTACGTACTTTGCGTATTTCTTGATGTATGATTTCATTTTGATACCTCTTTTAATTTGATAGAGTAATTAGAAAAGCAACAAGAGACATGCAGATTCAACAACTTTTAAATTTGTCTGCAGCCATCTTGATCTTAAGTTTTGTCTATGGTCTAAAATTTTAAAAAAACTCAAACAAAATTCGTTTGAGTTTTAGATCATTTATTTGTATACGCTTCGTGAAGAATGGAAAGTTTCTTTTCTAGCGTATCCATTAAATTTTTTCCAGCCTCACGTTCAATGAGCCCCAGCTTAACCGCAAAATCGATTTCACGCGATAGGCCGAACATTTGAGTGTCAAGCACCTCTTCGTATAAAGGACAAGATGGCAATGTTAAATTATCCATTTGCACTTTGATTAGTTGTTCAATTTTTTCTGCATCCGCTTTGAGGAGTTCCAAAGCTTTCAGATGGTATGTTTGTTCTTCTGTATGTTCCATGAGGAATCCCCCCATATTATGAGTTTTCTTCTCTATTTTCCTGTTTAAAGTGTATCTTTTAAAAAGAGAAAATGCAAGCTTCTATAAATGAAAGAGAGGAATCCCTTTAGGAACTTGACACAAAAAGGTATACTATTAAGAGAGCAACTATTTAAGATGGAGGGTTTACCCATGGAATTTATCGTACCTTTTAAAGGTGAAGTGAAATTTAAACTCATATTGGATCCTACTGTATGGATTTTTGACGACCGGAAGTTGAATTTGGAAACGTATTTTCAAGAAGAGCGAATCGAAAAAGACGAACTCGAAGACTATAAGCGTGGAATGGGTGAACATTGGTCTCGTGAAATCATGGAAGGCAGTACAGTCCCGCCGACTTTGAATTCAGAAAAAACCTACAAGAGTAAAGAAAAAAAAGAAATGTTAACAGGCACTTTCGGTATTTTGTTTAAGCCGTTTCTTTTAAATGCCGAGCCTTACGAACATGCAAAACGAGTCGTATTTGAAACGACGAACGGCGAATTTGAATTTCCAATCGAACATGCGGCTCAGCTCATTTTTAAATTTAGCGATCATGGCAAACCTTTAAAAGAAGATGGCCCTGTACACGTACTTCTTCCTGATGGATCAAATCAAGATAATCCCATTACTAATATCCAAGCAATTCGAGTCGAATAGGAGTGAGTTAACATGCGTGTAAAATGCGTAATCTGCGATACGATTGAAGAGTTAGTTGATGATACACTCCAGGCTAAGCGCCTGCGCAATAGACCTATCCACACCCATATGTGCAATGAATGCCATGATCGAATCACAGAACGCACAAAAGAACGCATAGCAACCGGCTCTTTTCATTTTTACCGAAGCTCCCGTAGCATTGAGGAGGACTTCTGATGAAGGTCTTAAAAGGTCTCTGGATCGGTTTATGGAGCGGATTGGTTTTAGGTCTTTTGCTAAAATGGATTCAGTCTGTCACTGGCGAACAAGTTTACACACTGTTACTAAATATTGATTTTGTTCCATTGATGGGCGATATCCAGTGGTCTGAAATAACAGAGTTTACTTTTCATATGATTATTTCATTAATCATTGGTATTGTGTTTGTTTATTTGGCAAAACGGCGAGATTATACGTTCGGCCAATTGGTATTGATCAGTTTACTAATTTCTGTGCCTTTTCCGTTTCTCTTTTTTATACTTTCCGAACTTGCTATCAGAACCGACGTACCAGGTGCTACTGATTGGGGCGCATTTCTTTACTGGGTATTCGGCCACTTAACATATTCGTTGCTATTGCCAATTTTATATAAAATTTTTGAACGCAAAAACGCTGTATCTCAATGAGATACAGCGTTTTCGCGTTTTTCACGCCATAAACGGATTTTATAAAGAATCAGTATGAGCGCGGCTATAACTAGCCCTTCAACAACCGGTAGGAAAAAGGCGAGAAACGTAAGCCCTAAACCACCAACTGCTAAGAATAAGCCAATCGCAGCATTTTTTCCAAGTGATAATTTTCTAGCAAACCCTAATTTATAAACGAATGCCGAAAGCAGGAAAATTACCGCAAACAACGCGTATCCTGCTAGATCGTAATTCGGCAAATTCTGATATAGAATTCGGGCTACTGGATACATATGGTCATAGACAAAAGCTTGTTCGTCCACGGGCTATACATCCTTCCCATTCACTTATTCTTCTATTGCAACTTTCTTTTTCTTAGCCATACGCTCACGTTCATTTTTATCAAGAATCTTTTTACGCAGACGAATCGTTTGTGGAGTAATTTCACAATACTCGTCATCATTCAAGTACTCAAGTGCTTCTTCAAGACTCATTAAACGTGCTTTTTTCATTGTTGTTGTTTGGTCTTTGTTCGCTGAACGAATGTTTGTAGCAGCTTTGATTTTTACGATGTTTACAGTTAAGTCGCTATCGCGATTATGTTGTCCAACAATCATGCCTTCGTAAATTTCAGCACCAACTTCAACAAATGAAGTTCCGCGATCTTCAATACCCATCAAGCCGTATGTCGAAACTTTACCGCGCTCCATAGATACGAGTACACCTTCACGACGTCCACCTACACGTCCAGTTGCAACTGGTTGGTAACTATCGAATGTGTGGTTAATAATTCCGTATCCACGAGTTTGCGTCAAAAATTCTGTTGTATAGCCAATCAAACCACGAGCGGGTACATTAAACACCATGCGGACTTGTCCACTGCCGTTGTTTACCATATCCAACATTTCGCCTTTACGATCACCCAATGATTCAATGATGTTGCCTGTATATTCTTCAGGCACGTCTACTTGAACGCGTTCAATTGGTTCGCAACGAACACCGTCAACCATACGAACAATAACTTCTGGTTTTGAAACTTGAATTTCAAATCCTTCACGTCGCATATTTTCGATTAAAATCGACAAATGTAATTCTCCACGACCTGAAACTACCCAAGCGTCAGGCGAATCTGTTGCGTCTACACGCAATGATACATCTGTTTGCAATTGAGCATCTAAACGCTCTTGGATTTTTCTAGATGTAATCCATTTACCTTCTTTACCTGCAAATGGACTATTGTTAACCAAAAAAGTCATTTGTAGAGTTGGCTCATCGATGCGTAAAATTGGCAATGCTTCGCGATGTTCTGCTGGGCATACTGTCTCTCCTACGTTGATGTCTTCCATACCAGAAATAGCAATCAAATCGCCCGCTTCTGCTTTTTGGATTTCTACTCGCTTCAGCCCCATGAAACCATGAATTTTCGTTACACGGAAGTTCTTGTAAGAGCCATCAAGTTTCATTAAAGCAACGGATTGTCCAACTTCAATTGTTCCACGGAATACACGACCAATTCCGATACGCCCTACATAGTCACTATAGTCTAAAAGCGCAACTTGGAATTGAAGTGGCTCATTTCTGTTGTCGATAGGCGCTGGAACATGTTCCATGATTGCATCATAAACAACTTGCATGTTTTCTTCTTGGTCAGCTGGATCTGAAGAAAGGCTTGCAGTACCGTTCATACCTGATGCAAAAATAACTGGGAATTCCAATTGATCGTCATTCGCTTCAAGTTCAATGAACAATTCGATGACTTCGTCAACCACTTCTTCAGGGCGTGCGAAATCACGGTCAATTTTGTTTACGACAACAATTGGCTTCAAGTTTTGTTCAAGAGCTTTTTTCAAAACAAAACGTGTTTGTGGCATACAGCCTTCATAAGCATCCACTACTAATAAAACACCATCTACCATTTTCATAATACGCTCAACTTCTCCGCCAAAATCTGCGTGTCCAGGAGTATCTAGAATGTTGATTTTTGCGTCTTTGTACTGAATAGCCGTATTTTTCGCAAGAATCGTGATTCCACGTTCTCTTTCTATATCGTTAGAATCCATCGCACGTTCATCAACGTGTTCATTTGAACGGAAAATTCCGGATTGTTGTAGAAGTTGATCTACCAAAGTTGTTTTACCATGGTCAACGTGGGCAATAATTGCAATGTTTCTCAAGTCATTTCGTAAGTTAGTCATATTTTCACTCCAATATTCTTTTTTCATGTCTATAACTGTGCTAGTATAACACATATAGGTGTAAAACCCTAAGATTTTATTTCAGGCGATACGCCACAGGAGGAAATTCCAATGATAGATTTCGTAAAAAACATAAAATGGATCTTTGTATTGTATTCCTTGGCAGCACTTTTAGCGATGGTCGGAATTGGCTTGGCTGTTGGTTTGCGTAGTATATTAGGGATCTTTTTATCGGTTCTACTACTAATTGTAATTATGGGTATGGGATTTAAAAAGAAAAAAGAAATGCGGGAAGCCGGATTGCTATAATTATAAAAAAAGATGCGGAATTCCGCATCTTTTTTTACTTGAATTTTATATATTTTTCTAATAGCTCTTGATGAATTGATGGATTAGCTGCGATAAATGTGTCTTGCTTTAACAAGTTTGCAGGATCATTCTTAAAACTTGTTGTCACTGCTCCCACTTCTTTTGCAATGACCATACCACCCGCAATATCCCATGGTGACAATCGCATTGACATATAAGCATCGACTCGTCCACTTGCTAAATAAGCGAGTTCAAGTGCTGCTGAGCCATAAGAACGTGTCCCTCGAACATCACGGATCAACTGAATGATTGCATCATTATCTAAGTAGCGATTGGGAATCGCCCATGTAGCATTCATTGCTATAATTGATTCGGCTATATTTGTTTTTAAGAGTGGCTTTAATTTTTCGTCGTTAAAGTATGCCCCACCATTTTCTACTCCATGGTATAAATCATCATTCACAACATCATAAATATAGCCAAGCTTGCCAATCCCATCGACATATATTCCAAGCGAAATAGCAAAGTTACGCTTCTGATGAACAAAATTCATCGTGCCATCAATCGGATCAAGCAACCAAATAACTCCGTCTGTACTTTGAATGTCATCACCAAAGCCTTCTTCTCCAAAAACCTTGTGCTTTGGAAAGTCTCTGCGAATCCGTCCTATAAAAAATTGCTCGATTTCTTTATCCATATTTGTCACTAAATCATTTGCATTTGATTTGGATTCAATTGTAATATCTGATAAAAACGAATTACGTATTTGATGTCCCGCTTCTTTGATTAATGACTTTATGTAACTGTCCATAGCATGTAAATCCATTTTTACCACTCCTTCTTTGTTCTAGTATAACGAAAAAGGCATCTGCTGTCTTACTCTAGCAGATGCCTTTACTGTATAGATGGATTAGAGCGCATGAAGGGCCTCCAGTTCTACGTGTATTTCTTGGAGTCGTTGCTTGCTTTTTGAGACTTCATGATTGTTGTCTTGTTGCATTGCATCAAAAAGTGACGCAAGTTCGTAGTCTAACTCTAGTTTCAATACATGTACATATTCTTTTTCTACGTCCGCTTTGCGGATTATCTGGACCATCTGTTTCATCATGAGCACCCCTTTCTCTTCGTAAACCGAAAATTCTGTCTATTACTATTACAACTTCATAATATCACTTTTCTCTAAGAAAATCTATTGCTAAACCATATTTATATTCTTTTTTCCCAAACTTCGTTAAAATGAAACCTGATTAGTCTAAACAGAGGAGGATTTTTTTGAATTCATATTGGAGCAATAAAGATTTTGAAGTTTTTAATACGCCAGGTCTTGAAGCAAGAATGGCTGCGTTAGCTGAAGTCATCCGTCCAAAATTTGAAGAATTAGGGTCTGAGTTTTCTTCGTTTTTCTCCGGAAAAACAGGAGATGAGTTTTTCCCGCACGTAGCCAAGCATATGCGGAGAACTGTCAATCCACCTAACGATAGTTGGGTAGCTTTTGCCCCATATAAAAGAGGGTATAAAGCGGTTCCGCATTTCCAGATTGGCATGTGGGAAAGTCACGTGTTTGTCATATTAGCTGTTATTTACGAAGCACCTAATAAGGCAAGCATGGCTGAAAATTTACTACATTCGGATGTGTTGGAAAAACTACCAAACGATTTTGTCGTTTCTGGTGACCACATGAAGCCCCAGTCTGATACACTCAACGAATTGGGTGAAGAAGGTATTGAAAAGTTACTTGTTCGTCTGCGAGACGTTAAAAAAGGTGAATTGGTGATTGGTCGTCATTTGACTAAAGAACAAGCTGCTCACTTTAATAAAAAGGAATTTTTTCAATTTGTTGAAGAAACCTTCAACTCTTTACTTTCTGTTTATACGACTTTGCTTCAACCAACAAAAGAACCTGTTAGCCGATAAGGCTGCAGGTTCTTTTTGCACTCATTTCTTTTGGAGTTTGATAACTTTGTCATCTGTTCCTGTTTTCATTTCCTTAATAACCGGAAAGCTCGCATAGCCACTTTCATCTTCAAATTCTCGAAAAAAAGTTTTTTCTTCAGAAATTGCAGGAACAATTTTCTTGAATTTTCGATAACACGTGAACAACTCTTGTCTAGTGATCCCTTTTTCATAGGCTCTTTCAATTGCTTCAAAAAAACGAACGACGTCAATAATTTCTTCCGTTGACCATTCAATTGAAAATGGATAAGAATAATCCATCGTTTATCCCTCTTCTCATCTAGTGATTGACCATTTTTCTCGGATTTCCTCAGCTTGTTTAACCATGCCTTCAATCAATTCTTGGACAGTTGGTACGTCTTTAATCAAGCCTGTGACTTGGCCAGCCCAACCAAATCCTTGATCCTCTTCTCCATTATAGATGAAACGCTTGTTAGCTTCACCACTAATATAGTCTTTTAACGCTTCGTATGTAGGTGTTTGGCTTTCAATTTCAAGAATCCGATCAGTCCAGCTGTTTCGTAAAGTTCGTGCTGGTGCACCAATGCTACGTTTAATGATAACTGTATCGTTCTCAGAGCTATCGATTAATTGTTGTTTATAAGCACCAGACGCATGGACACATTCTTTTGTTGCAATAAAACGCGTCCCCATTTCTATACCTTCAGCACCTAACGCAAGAGCTGCCATCCAGCCTCGCCCGTCACCAATTCCTCCTGAAGCGATAACTGGGATCTTCACTGCATCGACTACTTGTGGAATGAGTACCATCGTTCCGATGTCATCACGTCCTAAATGCCCGCCGCCTTCTTGGCCCACAACCATCACTGCGTCAGCACCAAGACTTTCCGCTTTTTCAGCTTGTCTTCTCGCAGCTACTAGCACGAGTTTTTTTATATGCGTGTCTTTTAGTTGTTCAAAAATAGGTGTTGGATTGCCACCTGTCATAGAGACGACTGGCACTCCTTCTTCAATTGCAACATCTAACATATGAGAAAATGTACGTCCTTGATCGCCAATCGCAAAGTTAACACCAAAAGGGTTATTTGTTAGTTTTTTTACTTTTTGAATCTCAGTTCTCAACTCTTCTGGTGTGGAAAGACTCATCGCCGTAATTTGTCCAAGTCCACCTGCATTTGAAACTGCTGCTGCAAGTTCTGCATAAGCTAAATAAGCTAAGCCTCCTTGTACAATCGGATAACGAATTCCCAATAGCTCCGTCACTTTTGTTTTGAATTCCATCGACTCACTCCTTTTTTCTCTACTCGTTCATGTATTCGCTTCAACAAGAGAATATCCTTTTTTATACTATAGCAAGTTCCATCATGTTATAATTCATTTTGTTTTCATTTTAATTAGCGAGGTGGGCTTATCATTGTCTCAATTAGAAACTCCGTTATTTGATGCGCTTTTAAAGCATCGGAATCGGCACCCGATCCAATTCCATATTCCTGGCCACAAGAAAGGACAAGGCGTTGATCCTGCATTTCGGGAATTTGTCGGCGATAACATTCTTTCCATTGATTTGATCAATATCGAGCCTTTGGACGATTTACACGCTCCAAAAGGTGCTATAAAAGATGCGCAAGAATTGGCTGCTCAAGCTTTTGGAGCAGATTATACATTCTTTTCGGTTCAAGGAACTAGTGGTGCAATCATGACGATGATTCTTAGTGTTGTTGGTCCCAATGATAAAATATTGGTTCCGCGAAATGTTCATAAATCGATTATGTCTGCGATTGTTTTTGCAGGAGCTATTCCGATTTTCATTCATCCAGAAGTGGATCCAGTACTTGGCATTTCGCATGGCATTTCAGCGGAAGCAGTAGAAAAAGCATTAGTTGAATACCCAGACACGAAAGCCGTGCTGGTCATCAATCCGACTTATTTCGGTGTAGCTGCTGACTTAAAACGAATTGTCGATATTGCACATGTGCGGAATGTGCCTGTTTTGGTCGATGAAGCGCATGGAGTTCATATTCATTTCCATCATTCATTGCCTATTTCTGCAATGTCAGCAGGAGCAGATATGGCGGCTACTTCCGTTCATAAACTAGGTGGTTCTATGACACAAAGTTCGGTTCTCAATGTTCGTGAAGGTTTGGTATCGCCAAAACGTGTGCAGTCAACGCTGTCTATGTTAACAACGACATCTACATCTTATCCAATTTTGGCGTCTCTTGATACAGCACGTCGTCAATTGGCAATTCATGGCTTTGATTTAATTGATCGAGCGATTCGATTGGCTCAAGATGCACGTAAACGTATCAATAAAATTCCTCATCTTTATTGCGTGGGAAAAGAAGTTCTTAACTCATCAGCTACTTTTGATATGGACCCAACGAAACTGTTGATCAGTGTCAAAAACTTAGGCATTACTGGGCATCAAGCCGAGAAATGGCTGCGAGAAAATGCCAATATCGAAATCGAACTTTCTGATCTGTACAATATTTTATGTTTGATCACAATTGGTGACAGCCGAAAAGAAGTAACTTTACTCATCAACGCACTGCAACGAATGAGCAAAGCATTAGATAGTGATGCAAGCGTCATTGAACCGGTTGTATTGCTTCCAGACATACCAAGACTAGCGATGACTCCTCGCGATGCGTTTTATGCAACCACAGAAGTCATATCTATCAATAGCGCAGTTGGGCGTATTTCTGCAGAATTCATCATGGTTTATCCACCAGGCATTCCGATATTTATTCCAGGTGAAATTATCACAGAAGAAAACATCAACTATATCCACATGAACGTAGCCGCCGGACTTCCTGTTCAAGGACCTGAAGACGACACATTACAACTGCTGCGGGTTATAAAAGAACAACAAGCAATTCAGTAGAAAAGCAATAGTTGACTACTTTGTTTAAAATAGCCTATGACGTATCGACTGTGAAATTTCGACAAGTCCCTTGCATAACAATAAAAAACGACCCACAGAATAGTTCTGTGGGTCGTTTTTTATATGCCTTCGATTTCTTTTGGATCCACAAAGCCATAGCCTTTATCGGCTAATCCTTGGATGATTCTAGGCAACGCTTCAACAGTCCAATCCCGATCGTGCATTAGTAAATTAGCGCCATTGTTTAAATATTCCGTATTCACCATGATATCAGCTAGCGCTTGAGCTTCTTGATATTGCTTTTCCCAGTCATAGCCATACGTCCAGTTCATCAATACCATTTCTTCATCTGCTACTAGTTGTTTGCTAAAATCCGTATTCGAACCAAACGGTGCACGGAAAAATTTAGGTTTTTCTCCCGTGATGTCTTCAACCATTTCATTCACTTTGGTAATTTCTTCGCGTTGTTGCTCTTCTGTTAAGCTCTTTAAATCTTGGTGACTGTATGTATGATTGCCAATAACAAAGCCCATTTCGTGAATCTCTTTTAGCTGTTGTTTTTTTTCATCGCTATCCAAGAAATGACCATTCACAAAGAAAATCGCGGGAATGTCTTGGCTTTTTAAAGTTTCAGCCATTTCCATTGAATGCTTGTCCGGTGCATCATCAATTGTGACTAATACCACTTTTTCGTCTGCGTCTGCAATCGGTTGTACTGACCAATTAGCTGAATTAATTTGATAACGAGGTTCAGAAACTGCTTTTTCTTCTTCGGTTTTTTCTGGTTCAGTTTCTTTTGCTTTCTCACTGCCAGTTTCTTCTTGTTTTTCTATCGCTGTATTGTCTTCTACAGGTTCCGCTTCTTTTTCTGTTGAGGAAGAAGTTGTTGTTTGTTCTCCACAAGCTGCCAATAAAAATGATGCAGCCACTATAGCCATCCATTTTTTATGTATCAATGTAAACACTCCTTTACACAACAAATTTTATCATATTCTATCGTTTATTTCCAAAAAAAAAAAAGAAGCTGCAAAAACAGCTTCTCATAAAAATTACTTCATAATGTGAATAGGTGTTCCTAAAGCTACTTCTGCAGCTTCCATTGTAATTTCAGCAAGTGTTGGATGAGCATGAATCGTCATTGCGATATCTTCTACTGTCATTCCAGCTTCGATAGCAAGACCAAGCTCGGCGATCATGTCTGATGCGCCAGCTCCAACAATTTGTGCACCTAACAGCAACCCGTCAGATTTACGTGAAACCAACTTCACGAATCCTTCAGTTGCGTTTAATGAAAGAGCACGGCCGTTTGCAGCAAATGGGAATTTCGCAGCCGCAGCTTCGAATCCTTCTTCTTTGGCTTGTTCTTCAGACAAACCGACGCTCGCAAGTTCTGGATCTGTAAAGCAGACCGCTGGAATAGCCATATAATCAACTTCAGACTTTTCTCCTGCAATTGCTTCTGCAGCTACTTTACCTTCGTATGAAGCTTTGTGTGCTAACTGAAGGCCCGCTACTACATCACCGATTGCATAAATGTTAGAAATGTTTGTGCGGCATTGCTTGTCAACTTCAATCAAGCCACGGTCAGACATGTTCAAGTTCAATTCTTCAAGACCCATTTCGTCTGTATTTGGACGACGGCCAACAGTTACAAGAACATAATCTGCTTCAAGCGTTTTTTCTTCTCCGCCTGCTTCGTATGATACCGTAACGCCAGAATCAGTTTCTTTTACACCTTTAGCAGATGCTTTAGTGATAACTTCAACGCCTTTTTTCTTCAATCCTTTTTTAACGATTGCTGTCATTTGTTTTTCAAACCCAGCAAGAATATCCGGTGTGCCTTCAAGAATCGTTACTTCAGAACCCATGTTTGCAAATGCAGTACCAAGCTCTGTACCGATATACCCGCCGCCAATAACAACAAGTTTTTTCGGAAGCTCAGTGAGTGCCAAAGCGCCAGTTGAATTAATTACACGTTTTGTAAATTTGAAAGTCGGGATTTCAACTGGACGAGATCCAGTTGCGATAATAGCATTTTTAAACTTATACGTTTGTGCTGAATTGTCATCCATGATGCGGACAGTGTTTTCGTCAACAAAATAAGCTTCACCGCGCAAAATTTCAACTTTATTGCCTTTCAAAAGAGACTCAACGCCGCCAGTCAATTTCTTAACAACGCCATCTTTGAACGCTTGCGCTTTTTCAAAGTTAAGTGAAACTTCTTTAGCTACAATTCCCATGTCTTCTGAATGCTGCGCTTCCTCAAAACGGTGCCCAACAGAAATCATTGCTTTAGAAGGAATGCAACCAACGTTTAAACAAACGCCGCCAATATATTCTTTCTCTACAATTGTTACTTTTTGGCCAGTTTGTGCTGCACGGATTGCTGCAACATAACCGCCAGGGCCTGAGCCAATTACGAGTGTGTCTGTTTCAATTGGAAAATCTCCTACTACCATAAGTTTTACGCCTCCATTAATAGTAATTCAGGTTGACTTAATAAACGTTTAATATGATTTAATGCATGCTGTGCTGTCGCACCATCGATCATTCTGTGATCAAAGCTTAGTGATAATGCTAACACAGGTGCAGCTACAATTTCACCATTTTTAATTACAGGTTTTTCTGCAATACGGCCAATTCCAAGAATCGCCACCTCTGGGTGGTTAATCACTGGAGTAAACCATTGTCCGCCTGCTGAACCAATATTCGTAATCGAGCAGGATGCACCTTTCATTTCAGCAGCTGATAATTTACCATCGCGCGCTTTTGTCGCCAAACCATTAATTTCATCGGAAATTGCAAAAATAGATTTGCGGTCAGCGTTTTTAATAACCGGAACCATTAACCCTTTTTCAGTATCTGCAGCGATTCCGATATTGAAATAATGCTTTTGAATCACTTCGCTTGTTTCATCATCAAAAGATGTATTCAAAGCTGGGAATTCACGTAACGTACTAACTAACGCTTTTACTACGTATGGTAAATAAGTCAGTTTGATCTCTTTTTCTGCTGCAATGTCTTTGAACTTTTTGCGGTGTGCCACAAGTTCAGTCACATCGACTTCGTCCATTAACGTTACGTGAGGAGCTGTATGTTTTGAGTGAACCATCGCTTTTGCAATTGCTTTACGAATTCCAGACATTTTCTCCCGAGTTTCAGGGAATTCACCTTCAGGAGCAACTACGGCTTTAGGTGCCGAAGCTTTTTCAGTACTTTCGTCTGTTCCTTCTTGTGGCGCTTCAGAAGTTGACGCTTGTTGGTCACCATTCATAAAGGCTTCTATGTCTTCTTTTAACACACGCCCATTATTGCCTGAACCTGTTACTTGTTTAATATCAACATCATTGTCACGCGCAAATTTGCGAACAGATGGCATTGAAATCACACGAGCAGTTGGATCTGACTCTTCTTTTAGAGCAGCTTGCGATTGTGATCCGGCACCTGTTTGTTTTTTCGGTTCTTCTCTGACAGGTGCTTTATCAACATCCCCACCAGATTCAGCAGTACCAGCTTGCACTTGTTCTTCGGTTTCTTCTTTCACTTCAGGAGTCGCGTCTTCTTTAGAATCCTCGTCTTCGTCTTCTTCGGCATCAGGTGCATCAATCCGGACTAATACATCGCCAACTACGGCTACTGTGCCTTCTTCAACCAATACTTCTTCTACTGTTCCAGATACTGGTGATGGAATTTCAACGACAGCTTTATCATTTTGCACTTCAACAAGCACATCGTCTTCTTCGATTTTATCTCCCGCTTTGACAAACCATTTTACAATTTCACCTTCATGGATACCTTCTCCGATATCCGGCAAACGAAATTTATAAGCCATCAATTTCACCCTTTCTTCTCTTTCTATTTTAAAAAGTAAGAACTTTTTTCGCTGTTTCTATAATATCTTTTGCATTCGGAAGCCAAACTTCTTCTGCTTGTGAGAACGCGAATACTGTATCCGGAGCTGTCACACGAAGAACAGGTGCATCCAAACTTAAAATGGCACGTTCTGTGATTTCAGCTACGACATTAGCTGCGATACCTGCTTGTTTTTGTGCTTCTTGAACGACCATAGCACGACCCGTTTTTTCTACGGAGGCGATAATTGTGTCAATATCAAGTGGCTGAATCGTACGCAAGTCTACAACTTCTACTGAATAGTTTTCTTTTTCAAGTTCTTCAGCAGCTTTTATACTTTCTTGCACCATTGCACCATATGTGATAATTGACAAATCTTTGCCTTCACGCTTTACTTCAGCTTTGCCTAATGGAATCGTGTATTCTTCTTCTGGAACTTCTTGACGAAACGAGCGATAAAGTTTCATATGCTCAAGGAAAATAACAGGATCATTATCGCGAATCGCTGAAATAAGCAAACCTTTTGCATCATATGGTGTAGATGGGATCACTACTTTCAAACCTGGTGAAGCTGCCATCAGTCCTTCGAGCGAGTCAGCGTGCATTTCAGGAGTATGAACTCCTCCACCAAATGGAGAGCGAATCGTTACAGGTGCATTTTGGCTACCACCGCTACGATAGCGCATGCGCGCCATCTGTCCGCTGATTGAATCCATTACTTCAAAAACAAAACCAAAAAATTGAATTTCCGGAACTGGACGATATCCTTGTAAAGACAAACCAATCGCAAGACCGCCAATACCTGATTCTGCTAAAGGTGTATCAAATACTCGATCTTCGCCAAATTCTTTTTGCAGGCCTTCTGTTGCACGGAAAACTCCACCATTATTTCCGACATCTTCCCCGAAAACAAGAACATTTTCATCATTTTTCAACTCTGTTTTTAGGGCGTCCGTAATCGCTTGGATCATTGTTAATTGTGCCATGGCTTACTTCGACTCCTTTGCTTTATAAATATCCATTTGCTCTTGGACGTTGAATGGCATTTCTTCATACATAAATCCGAGCAAATCAGTTACTTTTTGTTTAGGTGTAGCATCTGCTTTTTTAATTGCAGCTTTAATTTCTTCTTTCGCTTGTTCCATTACTTCAGTTTCTTTTTCTTCATTCCACAAGTTTTTAGCTTCTAAATACTTACGGAAACGAACAAGTGGATCTTTCTTTTCCCATTCGCTATCGATGTCAGACGTACGGTAGCGCGTTGGATCATCGCCAGCCATTGTGTGTGGGCCATAGCGGTAGCAAAACGTTTCAATAAGTGTTGGTCCGCCACCTTTTATAGCGCGTTCGCGTGCATCGCGTGTTACAGCATACACAGCTAATGGATCCATTCCATCAACAAAAACTCCTGGAATTCCAGCCGCTACTGATTTTTGAGCAATGGTTTTAGCCGCAGTTTGAACTTCACGTGGTGTCGAAATTGCATATTGGTTGTTTTGAACGATAAAGATAGCCGGAGCTCGGAAAGATCCTGCAAAGTTGATTCCTTCATAGAAATCCCCTTGTGAAGACCCGCCTTCTCCTGTATATGTTACAGCAACTGTTTCTTTTTTACGTTTCTGCATGCCAAGTGCTACACCTGTAGCTTGGATAATTTGAGCACCAATAATAATTTGAGGAGCTAACACGTTCAATCCTTCAGGCATTTGATTGCCTGCGAAATGTCCGCGGGAAAATAAAAATGCTTGGTGTAAAGGCCAACCGTGCCAAATTAATTGTGGTACATCGCGATAGCCCGGAAGGATAAAATCTTCTTTTTCCAAAGCAAAATGAGAAGCCAATTGTGAAGCCTCTTGTCCAGCAGTCGGAGCATAAAATCCTAAACGACCTTGACGATTTAAAGAAATAGAACGTTGATCTAAAATACGTGTATAAACCATTCTTCTCATTAGTTCTTGCAAGTCTTCGTCCGAAAGTTTCGGATCTGCCTCTTTGTTAACAATTTCGCCTTCTTCGTTCAAAATTTGCACCATTTCGAACTTTTCTTCGATTGCATTAAGTGTTTCTACCGGATCGAACTGCTGTGATTTTTTCGCAGCCATAATAGCAACTCTCCTTTTATCTGTATTAAAATAATTAACTATAACTTATGATACAATTTCGCATTCTTACTAAGTATACGTTACGATAATAACGTGGTCAATCATAGAGAATTCGTCATTTTAGGATGATAGCACTTACTAGAAAATCCGGATTCATTAAACTGTACTAGTCTTTTTTTTACTCTGTACTATAATACAAACAAAACATCATCACCCTTTTATAGCACAGAAAAAGCAGCCAGTTCAGGCTGCTTATTCTTTTTCATTAAGTTTATCCAATGTCTCATCTTTTAATGTATTAACTTGTTCTGTCAATTCATTAAACGTTGTAACAGCTTGTTGTACTTGTTCGTTTTGTTCGTTCACTTTTGCAGCTTTTTCTTGCAACGCTTGCAATTTGGTTTTTTCGTCTTTAAGCATCTCGTATAATTCTTTTTGGTAACCTATCAATTGTTCGTATGCTTTTGCAAACTCACCATGAGCTGCAAAACGTTCTTGCATTTTTACTTTTAACGCTTTTACATCCGCTTTCACCGATGCTTCTTCCGCATCTTCGATTAGTTGATCGATGTCTGCTGATTTTTCTTCGGCAGACTCTATCGACTCTTTTTCAGTGTTCAAAAATTCTAGTCGCTCATCAGCCGAGTCAAGTGCTTGTTGCGCTTGTTTGGCAACCTTGTCTTGCTCTTCTTGAGTCAACGCCATAATTTCTTCAAACAGTTTTTGTTCTGCTTTTTCACGTTCTTCTAAATCAGCTTGAACTTCACGGTATTCTTCTTCTTCCTCAAACGTATCATTGAGAGCGGCATCCAAATCCCCGCTAATTCCAGAACTTGAGCATGCTGACAACATAAGAAGCGCTGAAAAGCTACCTGCTATTACTATTTTTCTCATAAAATCCACTCCTTATTTACCATGAATTAACTATAGTATGCAAACGTAAAAAAGACAACACTATTTGTCAGCTTTTTCTTTTTTCAAAATAACGAAATTGCGTTATACTAAAAAGAGAGAAAGTTACTTGAAAGGATGAAACTACTTGATACGAATGAAAGACATTATCCGTGAAGGTCATCCTACACTCAGACAACGCTCCGAAGAAGTGTCTTTTCCACTTTCAGAAGAAGATCGTCTACTAAGTGAAGACCTGATGGAATATGTAATCAACAGCCAAGATGATGAATTGGCTGAAAAATACGATATACGCCCTGGCGTAGGAATTGCAGCTCCACAAGTTAACAAAGCAAAAAGAATTTTCGCTTTACACTTTGACGAAAGTACGCGAGAAGATTTAAGCATAATCGCAATTAATCCGAAAATTATTAGTCACTCTGTGGAAAAAGCATATTTGTCAGCAGGAGAAGGTTGCTTATCCGTTGACCGTGCTGTACCAGGCTATGTACCAAGATACGCTCGAATTACCATTAAAGCTTTTAACACACAAGGTGAAGAAATTAAAATGCGATTAAAAGGTCTTCCGGCTATTGCGTTTCAACATGAGCTTGATCATTTGAATGGCGTCATGTTTTTTGACCATATTGATCCTAACAACCCATTTGCAGAAATCGAAAATGCATTTGCAATAGAAAGAGACTCGGCTGAATAAGTCGAGTCTCTTTTGGAGTATTTTTATAGTTGAATATACAACATGAAGGCTGTTTTGATCAAATAAGATTTAAGTGTTTGAACGCTTTTGCTAAACCATCATTATCTACATGATCGGTTACATAAGAAGCGCGTTTTTTTGTTTCCTCGTGGCCATTTTCCATAGCTACACTAAATCTTGCCACATCCATCATTTGAAGATCGTTTAACCCGTCACCAAATGCAATCGTGTCTTCAATCGAATGTCCAGTTGCTTTTATTAAATTTTTGATACCACTAGCTTTTGTGCCACCTTTTGGTGTGACGTCGCATGAAACACGATGCCATCGAACAAAATCGACTTCTTTAAATGTATCATGGTATTGTTGTTCTTCGTCTTTTCCACAGAAAACCAACGCCTGATAAACTTCATTGTTTAGATGGAAATCTTTTTCTACTTCTGGATGTGGAATTTTTAAAGACTTAATACTTTCATCAATATCTGGATGATAATCAATAGAAGAAATCATCTTTTCTTCATTCATAAAAACAAAGGGATGGTCACGTTGTTCCGCAAATTCAAAGATCTTTTTTAACATGTTCACATCGAGTGCTTGTTTATGAACAGTTTTTCCATTATGT
Organism: Planococcus versutus; assembly: GCF_001186155.3. Lineage (NCBI taxonomy): Bacteria > Bacillati > Bacillota > Bacilli > Caryophanales > Caryophanaceae > Planococcus > Planococcus versutus. The sequence continues at coordinate 2,225,537 of NZ_CP016540.2, forward strand.
GAAATGTATTGACCGTTAAATGTAATATATGTGTTGATTTCTAGTTCCTTCAAAATTTCTTTGATCATAAAAGGTCCTCTTCCGGTAGCAATAGCTAAGTCGTGACCGTTTAATCTTGCTTGTTGCAAAGCTTCTTTTGCAGAAGCAGGCAGTTTTTTTTGTGAATCTAACAGCGTTCCATCAATATCGAGCAATAATAATTTTGGCATTTTGGAGTCCCCATTCTTATGAAATTTTAAAGACAATCGGTAAATCTAGCTGCTTTACAATTATCAGAAAACGCAGTATAATCGCGTTAAGGAGTGGTTGGCCATGCTGAAACGTTTGAAAAGAAAACTTCTCAGACAGCTCAATGGCATCATGAATAAAAAGAAAATAGCTTAAACGATTTAGCCCTTCTTTATAAATAAGGAGGGCTATTCTTTATTTTAGTACACTGTCATGATAATATAAAGGAAGTGCATTTATTTGAGCGTGGAAAAAGGAGAGCAAACAATGATTTTTAAAGTATATTACCAAGAAAACCGATTTGAAGTACCCGTTAGAGAGAATACAAAAAGCCTTTATGTGGAAGCTGCGTCCGAGCGCGAAGTCCGACACCACTTGAAAAATCGTGATTACAACGTAGAACTTGTTCAATTACTTGAAGGCAGTCATCTAGACTATGAACAAGCGAGTCAAAACTACGAAGTTGAGAGCATTGAGTGACAATGAAATTCGTTAAAAATGATCAAACTGCTGTTTTTGCACTCGGCGGACTGGGTGAAATCGGCAAAAATACGTACGGTGTTCAATTTCAAGATGAAATTATCTTGATTGACGCTGGCATTAAATTTCCGGAAGACGATTTGCTCGGAATCGATTACGTTATTCCAGATTATACGTACTTAGTAAAAAACGTTGATAAAATTAAAGGCTTGTTTATCACACATGGCCATGAAGATCACATCGGCGGCATTCCATATTTACTTAAAAAAATTAACATTCCCGTCTACGGTGGAAAGCTTGCGTTAGGGTTATTGCGCAAAAAACTAGAAGAACACGGTTTATTACGTCAGACAAAAATGACTGAAATCGAAGAAGATGATGTTATTAAATTCCGTAAAACTGCTGTTAGTTTTTTCCGTACAACGCATAGTATTCCAGACGCATTTGGTGTGGTTGTTAAAACACCACCTGGTAATATTGTGCATACAGGCGATTTCAAATTTGACTTTACACCAGTTGGTGAGCCTGCCAATTTATTGAAAATGGCTCAAATCGGTAGTGAAGGTGTCTTATGTCTACTATCTGATAGCACCAATGCCGAAGTTCCAGACTTTACAATGTCTGAACGAAAAGTTGGCGAAACGATTAAAGACATTATGAGAAAAGTTGATGGTCGCTTAATTTTTGCTACTTTCGCCTCAAATATCTATCGTTTGCAACAAGTAACTGACGAAGCCGTTGCACAAGGACGTAAAATCGCTGTTTTCGGTCGCAGCATGGACAACGCAATGACAATTGGGCGTGAACTAGGCTATATTAATGCTCCTGAAGACGCGTTTGTTGATACGCAAACCTTGAATCGTCTGCCTGCAAACGAAGTATTAATTCTTTGTACAGGTTCACAAGGTGAACCGATGGCCGCTCTTTCAAGAATTGCTAGCGGTACACACCGCCAAATTCAAATTCAGCCTAACGACACGGTCGTCTTCTCGTCTTCTCCGATTCCAGGTAATACGAGCAGCGTTAACCGTACAATTAATTTATTGTTCCGCGCTGGTGCAGATGTGATTCACGGATCTCTTAACAATATCCATACATCAGGTCATGGTTCAGAGCCTGAAAACAAATTGATGTTACGTTTGATCAAGCCTAAATACTTCATGCCAATACACGGTGAATTCCGTATGTTAAAAACGCATGCTGGTTTGGCCGTAGAATGTGATGTTCCACTTGAAAACACATTTATCATGGAAAATGGTGAAGTGCTTGCTTTAGGGCAAGATGAAGCATCTATCGCAGGCCGTATCCCTTCTGGTGATGTTTATATTGACGGTAGTGGAATCGGCGATATTGGTAATATTGTATTACGCGATCGTCGTGTACTTTCTGAAGAAGGCTTAGTTATTGTTGTGGTCAGTGTTGACATGCAGAAAAACAAAATGGTTTCAGGTCCTGATATCATTTCACGCGGATTTGTGTACATGCGTGAATCAGGTACAATGATTTACGAAGCACAACAAATGCTAAACCGCCATTTAAACAAAAAAATACACAGCAAAAATACAGATTGGGCAGAATTGAAAACCGATATTTCAGATGTTCTCGGACCGTACTTATACGAAAAAACTAAACGTCGTCCGATGATTTTGCCGGTAATTATGGAAGTTTAATATAAAAAGGTGTGTGGGATTAATATCCCACACACCTTTTTTCATTTTGGCACATTAAAAGACCTGTAGAGGTTTTATCCGTTACAGGTCTTTTAATCAATTCATTACTTTTTTTTCAAAGCGATTGATATCCGCATCTGATCCAATAATGATCAAAATATCTTCTTGTTCTATTTCCATGTCTGCTTGCGGAGACACGATAATGTCGTCTCCTCTTTTAATGGCCACAATGTTGATTCCGTAACGTGCTCTTATATCCAGTCCAATCAATGTATATCCAGCCAACTTGTTGTTCACTTTGATTTCCATAATCGAATGCTCATCCGATAACTCTAAATAATCGAGTACGTTATTCGAAAGAATATTGTGAGCAATTCGGATGCCCATATCACGTTCTGGATGAACTACTTTGTCTGCCCCAATTTTGTGTAATACTTTAGCGTGGTAATCATTTTGGGCTTTGACCGTAATTTTTTTTACGCCGATTTCTTTTAACATTAGCGTTGTTAAAATACTCGCTTGAATGTTTTCACCAATTGCTACAATAACATGTTCAAAGTTACGAATTCCCAATGACTTCAAGACTGACTCGTCTGTTGTATCTGCTACAACAGCTTGTGTGGCAATTGAAGAAAATTCATCCACTCGTTCAGAATCTTTATCAATGGCCATTACATCTGCATCTTGTTCAATTAATTCACGTACAATACTTCCGCCAAAACGGCCAAGTCCTATGACTACAAATTCTTTTTTCATACTCATCCTCCAACTGTTCAAGTGGCTTTATTTTACCATATATAAGACTTTTAAAAACGCCTACTTTCAAGAATTTGCATGTTGTTGTCTTTAGTTACTTCCTATACTTCAAACGCCTACTGTTAGTAAACTATATCAAATAAAAACCCCGCTTATCGGCGGGGATCTAATGGTCGTTTTGGTCGATTTTCACAGTATTCACAACTAATATCAGTACAAGGCTCCTCGCGCCATTCATTGCAACTTGCACAATAACTTGCATCAAATTCATCATCAAATGTCAAGGCATCTAAGCATGTGTGACAATACGTATGAACATCCATCCAATTGATAAATCGTTTGTTGGCCACAAGATATAAACCTTGCTGATCTTGTTTATAATTCATAATCGAAGGCTTTTGAATAACGCGGTTTTTAGGGTCGAGAAAGAAATTCATTTTTTCGTTCATTTTTATCACTCCTAAAATTTGGGTCTAACGAGTATGTTTCGGTTTCTATGCATTTGTTATATAAGTTGGAATAACGAATTCTTTTAAGTGGCGAGCCGATGGGTCTTGAGAGACCGTATATATCTATCGTACCACCTAGAGCTACGATAGAGAATGACTTTAGCCAATTTGCATTTGTATCACTACTTTTTTAGTGTAAACCTATCTTATCATTAATCTTTCAACGAGTTATAACTTTACACTTTCTCTATGATAGTAAAAACTACCGGTAAATAGCAATAGATAAAACTTCATAACGCAAATATATTTTAACTTGAAAAATGTCAACTGTTTCGTATAATGAATATATGCTATTAGTAAACTAAAAGTATATTTTAACTAAACTTTCTGCCATTTTAATTTAGGAGAATCGAGGAGAATTCTGGTGAACATCGGAACAAAAATTAAACGGCTTCGATTAAAAAACGGCTTAACACAAGAAGAACTTGGCAAACGAACAGATTTAAGTAAAGGATTTATTTCTCAACTAGAACGAGATACAAATTCTCCTTCTATTGAAACCTTTTTCACATTGCTCGAAGTACTTGGAACGACACCAAAAGAATTTTTTGCTGATGAGCATAACGTCAAAGTTGTTTATTCAGCAACAGACCATACAGCGCACGTTGACCCAGTAGCAGGTTATGAAATCGAATGGCTGATTCCTACTTCAAATGAAAAAGAAATGGAGCCTGTTTTTTTGACATTGCAATCAAAAGGAGCTTTTAAAAAATTTGAACCTTCTTCTTCTGAAACGTTTATTTATATTTTGGGCGGTCAGGTATTGCTTCAAATTGGCGATCACCGCTATGCTGCTTCTGCAGGAGATTCTATTTATTATGAAGCAACTGACCACCATCAAATAATGAATAACTATGATGGAGTATCCGAGATCATCATTGTTACTACGCAATCTTATTTATAATTTAGGAGGGATTTTATGACTGAAATACCGATTATTCGATTTGAAAATGTTACACAAACATACGAAGGTGCTGGCAATGTATTGAATAATGTTAGCTTTACACTAGAAAGAGGAAAATTTTATACACTTTTAGGTCCATCTGGTTGTGGAAAAACTACGATACTGCGTTTAATCGCAGGTTTCAACACGCCTACTAGTGGTGATATTTATATTGAAAATAAAAAAATGAACAAAGTTCCCGCAAACCAACGTCAAGTTAATACTGTATTTCAAGATTATGCTCTTTTCCCTCATTTAAATGTTTTCGAGAACGTTGCTTTTGGTTTACGCATTAAAAAAATAAAAAGCACAGAAGTAGAACGACGCGTCAAAGAAGCATTAGCTTTCGTCAATTTACAAGGCTATGAAAAAAGAGAAATTCCAGAAATGTCTGGCGGTCAGCGTCAGCGTGTTGCCATTGCTAGAGCCATCATTAATGACCCAGAAGTTATACTGCTCGATGAACCACTTTCTGCACTAGACTTAAAATTACGTACAGAAATGCAGTATGAGCTGCGTGAACTTCAACAACGGCTTGGTAAAACTTTCGTTTTCGTCACTCACGATCAAGAAGAAGCGCTAGCGATGTCTGATGAAATTTTCGTTCTGAACGAGGGTCAAATACAACAAAGTGGTACACCAATGGATATTTATGATGAACCCATCAACCGTTTTGTAGCAGATTTTATTGGTGAATCTAATATTGTCAGCGGCGAGATGATTGCTAATTACCAAGTACGTTTTGCAAACAAAGAATTTGAATGCGTAGATGCGGGATTAAATCCAAATGAACAAGTAGAAATAGTCATCCGTCCAGAAGATTTAGAAATCACTTCAAGCGGTATTGGTAAAATGACTGTAACCGTAGACACACAATTATTTAGAGGCGTTCACTTTGAAATTTCAACAATTGACGAAGTTGGCAATGAATGGCTCGTTCACTCGACTAAGAAAGTAGAAGTTGGTTCACAAATCGGCTTGGATTTTTCTCCAGAAGCTATTCATGTTATGCGATTAAATGAGTCTGAAGAAGCGTTTGATGCACGTCTAGAGTCCTACGGAGCAGTTGCTAATGAAAGATAATCCATCGCGTCCATTATATCTTGTTCCTTATTATTTATGGATTGTTTTATTTGTTATCGCACCAATTGCATTAGTCTTCTATTTTTCTTTTTTAGATTTGACTGGTGCTTTTTCGCTTGAAAACTACAAAAACTTCTTTTCTTCTGTTTATTTACGGATGACTTTAAGTTCTTTTTGGTATGCATTCGTGATTACACTCATCACCGTTATTATCGCTTACCCAACAGCTTATTGGTTGACTAAAACGAAGCATAAACAATTATGGCTCTTACTAATTATCATTCCTTCCTGGATTAACTTATTGCTGAAAGCTTACGCATTTATCGGAATATTTGGATTGTACGGACCTGCTAACAAGCTATTGCAAACACTTGGTACAGGACCATGGCAAATTTTGTTTACTGACTTTAGCTTTATCTTTGTTGCTGTTTATATTTTCATTCCATTTATGGTGTTGCCGATTTTTAACTCGTTAGATAAAATCAATCCCGCTTTAATAGATGCGTCACGAGATTTAGGTGCTTCGGCTTTCACGACATTTAGACGTGTCATTTTCCCATTAGCCATTAACGGAGTGAAATCTGGCATACAAGCAGTATTTATCCCGGCCTTATCGCTTTTTGTTATTACGCGATTGATTGCTGGAAATAAAGTGATTACGCTCGGAACAGCAATTGAACAACAATTTCTCGTTACGCAAAACTGGGGCATGGGTTCAACCATTGCAGTGTTTTTAATCTTGTTTATGATCATCATTATGATGGTAACAGGACAGAAAGAAAAAGGAGGGTCTGACAATGGCAAAACTAAGTAAGTCTGCAAAAATCTACTTAATACTAGTTTTTGCCGTTTTGTATGCGCCTATTTTCTATCTGATTTTCTATTCTTTCAACAGCGGTGGGACAATGGCGAGTTTCGAAGGATTTACTTGGGAACATTACGGAGCTGTGTTTAACGATACTCGCTTATTGATTATTTTAATGAACACGGTGATCATTGCGTTATTATCATCTCTTTTTTCCACTGCTATCGGCGTGCTCGGTGCAATTGGCATCGTCTTTTTGAGAAATCGCAAAACACGTAATACTGTGTTATCGTTAAATACGATTTTAATCGTCAGTCCAGACGTTATCATTGGAGCCTCTTTTCTAATTTTGTTCACTTTAATTGGTGTCAAGCTCGGCTTTGCTTCGGTTCTCATTTCACACATTGCATTTAGTATTCCGATTGTGGTTATAATGGTTTTGCCGAAGCTACAGGAAATGAGTACGTCATTGATTGATGCGGCAACTGATCTTGGTGCATCAAAACGCGACATTTTAACACGCGTCATCATTCCCTATATAAAGCCAGGTATTTTCGCAGGATTTTTCTTGGCGCTGACGTATTCATTAGACGATTTTGCAGTGACTTTCTTCGTTACTGGAAATGGGTTTTCTACTTTGTCGATCGAGATCTATTCAATGGCACGTGCTGGAATTACATTAACGATCAATGCGCTATCGGCTTTAATTTTCGTCGTTACACTCGGTCTGGTTCTTGGTTATTACTTTTTTAATCAACGTACAGGTCAATCTCCAGGAACGGGAGGTGCTAAACTATGAAAGAAATAACAAGAGCTGCAATCGCCATTTTATTGATAGCAGGTATTTTGTTATATGTTGTCAATATCATGGAAAAAAGTTCAGCAACTTCTGGGGGTGGGACAATTTCTGTCTATAACTGGGGCGAGTATATAGACCCTGAGCTCATAAAGCAATTTGAAAAAGAAACGAATATTTCGGTTGTTTACGAAACATTCGATTCAAATGAATCGATGATGACAAAAATTGAGCAAGGCGGGACAACTTATGATGTCGCTGTTCCTTCTGAATACGCGATTGAAAAAATGAAAGAAAACAAATTACTACAACCGATTGACCATGCGCTGATTCCAAACTTGAAAAATATTGATCCTTATTTTCTTGATTTGCCTTTTGATCCAGGCAATGAATATTCTATTCCTTATTTTTGGGGAACTGTTGGTATAGCCTTTAATCCTACCTTACTAGACGGACAGACGTTTGAAAGCTGGAACGACTTGTGGGATCCGTCACTTGAACAAGAAGTCATCCTAGTTGATAGTGCCCGTGAAGTAATTGGTTTGGGGTTAAACAGTCTCGGCTATTCGTTAAATTCAACCGATATGGATGAATTGCGAGAAGCAACAGACAAATTGAAAACAATGGGTCCCAACGTTAAAGCCATTATTGGCGATGAAATTGTTGAAATGATGCGACGCGAGGAAGCAGCGGTAGCTGTTATTTGGTCTGGCCAAGCTGCAGACGTCATGTGGGTTAACGAAGACATTGATTTTGTTGTTCCAGAAGAAGGCTCGAATTTATGGTTTGATAATATGATTATTCCTAAAACTGCGGATAACGTAGAAGGTGCTCATGCGTTTATTAACTTTATGTTAGATCCTGAAGTAGCTGCTCAAAACGCAGATTATGTCGGGTACTCTACACCAAACGAAAAAGCGATTGCTTTGATGGACCCAGAAGTTACAGAAGATAAACGGTTTTATCCACCTGAAGAACTTCGAGAGCGACTAGAAGTCTACGAAAACTTAGGACTTGAAATGCTTGGCACTTATAATGAGTTGTTTTTAGAATTCAAAATGGATATGGAAAATTGACAGGCAGAACGTTTGCCTGTTTTTTTTTTGCGTTTTGAGGTATAGTATGTAGATTCTAAAGACTGAAATTTAGCAACACGAAATAATAACGAAAGAAGGTCCCTCTATGGCCGTACAATCAAATAAATCGGCGCTTTATGTGCTGATGTTTAATATGTTCATTGCGATGAGTGGTATTGGACTGATCATTCCCATTATGCCTGCTTATTTGGATACATTTGGTGTAGCAGGTCAAGCACTCGGCACATTAATCGCCACTTTTGCTTTAGCACAGTTTTTATTCTCTCCTCTTTCAGGTCAGCTTTCCGATAAATACGGTCGCAAAAAACTAATTATTTTTGGTTTGATTGTCTTCGGACTGTCTCAACTTGCATTCGGTATATCTACTGAGTTATGGATGCTTTATGTAGCTCGTTTTTTTAGTGGATTGGGAGCAGCCTTCCTGATTCCGCCGATGATGGCATTTGTTGCAGATATCACGACATACGAAGAACGAGGTAAAGGCATGGGTCTGCTCGGTGCTTCTATGTCGCTTGGCTTTATGATCGGTCCCGGTATCGGTGGTTTTCTGGCCGAAGTTAGTATTCAATTTCCGTTTTATATCGCTACTGCTGTCGCCTTGATCGCGGCGTTAATTTCCTTCACTGTTCTACCTAATGTGGTACCTACGATTCAAGCAACAGGTAAAAAGTCTGAAAACTTGCTACAACAAATGAAACGATCTACTTATACACCTTATTTTGTCATGTTATTGATTATGTTCATCTTCGCTTTTGGTTTATCCAACTTCCAATCGACCATTGCTTTATACGCCGATAAGAAATTTGGTTTCACTCCAAAAGAAATTGCTGTTTTAATAACAGTCGGTGGATTTATAGGAGTTGTTGTTCAAACATTTGTGATTGACAAACTCTTTAAGCGTTTTGGAGAAATGAAAGTTATTTTAGTCAACCTTTTAATATCCGCAGCTGGGATGATTGGTATTTTGTTCGTTAGTTCTTTCTATGCAATTCTGTTAGTATCAGCAGTTTTTTTTACTGCTGCCTCTCTACTTCGTCCCGCGATCAATACGTTAATTTCCAAACTAGCAGGTGATGAACAAGGGTTCGCAGCAGGTATGAACAATGCCTATATGAGCTTGGGCAATATGATTGGTCCAGCACTTGCTGGCATTCTTTTTGATATCGATATGAGCTATCCTTATATTTTAGGAACTGCCATTTTAATCACTTGTTTCTTTATCGCCAACACATGGTCGATGCGAAAACAACAACTTTTGGCTACAAGCCGCAGTTAAAAAACAGCAGCTCAAACCTTAAAGGTTTGAGCTGCTGTTTTTTAATGGGAAAATAAAAAAGAGTTATTTTTTACTTTTCGCTTTTATTAATTGATCAATTGCTGTAGGTGAAGAAACTTCTTCTTTTGTAACTTTTCTTTTTGCTATAGATGCTGGAAGCCCGAAACGGCGAAGCGTGATATCCGTAAAAAACAAGACCATTGCGATAAACAAGACAATCAGCTGAATCGACCGAGTACTACCACTCTTGTAAGACATATCTCGAAAAGCTGCATCTAACGTCTCTAAGACCTGCCCACCTGTCCGATCAGCCAGTGTGGTCATTAAAGACACGTTTGTCTCTGCCGGTTGGTATTCATCTCCATAAGGAATCGTCATGCCTGTTTTATAGGCAGCCCCTGTTTCGTTGCTAATGCTCAAAAATACTAACCCGGGTTCAGCATCGATTTTCACGTCTACTTTTCCAGGTGCTACCGGTTCCGTCTGCAGCGGAATCTCGTTGCCTTGCTCATCTACTGCTGCAACCGTTAAAATCGCCGAGCTCCGAGTAGGATCCTCGACTGTATATACGCCTTGCTCTTTTCGTACGACTGAAAAAGGAATTTCTTCAAACGTAGGCTGTAATTCAGCTACAGTTTTATTCCAAAACTCTGGCCACTTCGACCAGCTCTGAAAATCTCCACTCCATGCCCCGCTCCCAGACGTAAAAGCAATTGTTTTTCCAAGGCCATAATTCCAACTCGCGAGTACCGGATCTTGTTCTTCACTTTCGAGTGCTACCGTTGCTGTATTTTTCGCGGTCGTTGCAATATAGGTATTCAACTGCGGTACACCGTCTGCAAACAAATTATTCCATTTACTGTCGTATACCACCGGATAAAATGGCTTATCGACAATGTATGTTCGTGACATCATAATCGTTTCACGGGATAAAATAGCTGGAATTGTTGTGGCATCTGTGACATCGTAAAACCTCCCGCTACCTGTACTAGCTAGTTGCTCCAATAAATTTCGATCTGCATCTTGACCGATGGAAACAGTCGATAAGGTAATGTTATTGTCTTTTCCGTTTTCGATTAATGCATCGTAATCATTGGATGTCGCGGATTGTCCATCTGTTAACAGGATAATGTGTTTGCGTTGCAGTTTTAAGTCTTCTAGTTCCATATAAGCTTGCTGCAACGAACGATAAATTTCAGTTCCACCACCAGGTGTAATACTTAAAATTTTATCTACTGCTTTTTTAGAATCTGCTACTTTAGCTATCGGTAAGATTTCCCACGGTTTGTCATCAAACGCAATAACTCCTAGCGTGTCATTGGGACGCAACAGTTCAACAGAACGAGCAGCTGCTTCTTTTGCTAGTTCCATTTTCATGCCCATCATGCTTCCCGAACGGTCCATAACAATCATTAGCCCAAGTGAAGGTAATTCATGCTTGCCTTTGACTTCCATTTCGACTGGCAATAACTGTTCGATTGGCGTTTTAAAATAGCCACCTAATCCAAAGCTTTGGTCGCCACCAACCATTATAAATCCAACACCAAATTGACGAACCGCTTGTTCAATAATTGTCATTTGTTGTTCCCCTACAGATGTTCCAGAAACATTATCAAAAATAATTGAATCATAACGAAGGATGGCAGATAAACTGCTCGGCAATTGATCCGCGGCTAGTTCCGTTACGCCTAAATTATTCGTATCCAATAAAAGTGCTATTGGGCTTGGAACACCGCCGTTGACGACTAGCACTTCTGGGTTTCCAGAAACTTCTGTGATGCTAAACATTGAATTGTTTTCAAGGTACGCATCTTTCGCCGTTTCTATACGGACTTCATACTTTTGAAGCCCTTCTAAATTAGCAGGATACGAATAGCTATAGACATTTTGACCTTCAACAACTTTGATTTCTTTCTTATCCAACTCTTTATCATTAGCAGAAAAAATAAGTTTAGCTGTTGATTCAGTATCTGAGTCAATGGCTACAGTAAAAGTTTGCGATTCACCTAAAAATGCACGTGAGGGCGTTTCAAAGCGACTAATCGCTAGATCATTTTTGGCGATTTGTTCGACTGGCCAGATATCCACTTGAAGACGCTCTGACTGTAGTCGATTTAAACTTTCAATAGCAGACGATTGTGTTTCATTGCCATCCGTTAAAATGACAAGTCGCGTCGCTAAGTTGGTATCTCCACTATTTGAAGCAAGTTCTAACGCCCGCGCAATATTGGTGTGGCTATTGTTTCCAACGGTTAGTTCTGCCGGTAAAAGTTGCGGATCGTTGGTCATTGGTAACAAGCTTTGGAAATCCTCTGCAAATGTATAGACCGCGATAGATTGATGATCTTTTTTGGCTTCTACTGCTTCTTCAATTGCCACGGTCATTGCTGTTTGCATTCCTTCAAGAGACGCAGAACGGTCCATAAGAAAAATAACTTGTTCTTCTTTTACAGGACTAAATAACGAAGGAGCTGCCAAAGCAACTATCAACAAGGTGACAGCCACGGTTCTTAAAACAAACACAACCTTTATCATTTTAGAGCTAGCTGAAAAATGCTTGAGTGCAAACCACCCAAAATAACACAGCACCGGAATGAGTAACAATAGCCAGATGGGCTTATCGAGTTGCAATTCCACGACGATACACCTCCCATTCCAGAAGCACTAACAGTAAGATGATCCCTATAATAAATGGCACAAACGAAAAACGAACGGTATCTTGTACAGCTTTTGACTGCCCCATTACATAAGACGACCCAGCAGAAAGCTCTTTTTCTTGAGAAGTTAGCTGTACAATCATGGTCATGTCTTTTTCATCACCCACCACTTGGTAAATACCCGGTTCATTAGGTGCCACAAAAGGTCCGCTCCCTTCAATATAAGAATGGCGATAAGCACCGTCTCGAAAGATTTCCCATTCTCCGGTTGGTGAAGCTAACGACATGGATCGGTGTTCATTTGGCTGGAAAAAACCAAGAAATTCCGCATCGTCTGATAAACTTTCCATGGCACTCCATAAAAACAAAGGAAAAGAAGGAGAAAGCGGCCAGTCGGTCAATTGAACATCTGTCAACACCACAATGTCTCCTTTTGGAGACACTTGAATAAACGGATGATCATCTATTGTGGCGATGGTTTCGTAGCCTTTAAAAGGTGGATATAGTTGTGAAACATACACTTCATCCAATGAAGCATAGGTGAAAAGCGGATGTGGCTTTGTCTCAATTTGACCTGTCACTTCAAAAGGATTTTCATCATTTCGCCCAAACATAAAAATGGGTGTCGTGGCTTCTAGTAAATCACGTTGATTCGTAACTAATGGCAATCCTGCGTCAGGCTGCAATTGAGTGGCTTCGGCTAAACTAACATCTAAAGCGAGTGAACGAAAACCACTTGCGATTAATTCATGCAAAGCCGAGTCAATGACAATTGCGTTAACTGGCGGAGCTAAATATGTTGCCATTGTATTATCCGCAGCATAATCATCCGATACGTCTAGCTCTGCTTGCCATAGCTTGTAGTTTGGCAACTCATCAAACGGAACGAGCAGTTCTTCTGCCGCTTCGAGTTTTACTTCTACTGCTTTTTCAAAACTGCCAGACGATAAACGCACAGTAGCATTCATGGATGTTTCGCTATTATTGATAACTTGGACAATGCCTCGTGTCCCTTTATCCGTTTCTGAAAGACCCAGTTGGCGAATAGCTACATTAGTCAGTTTTTCCGAAAACCCATGAACTTGATAACTTTGTCCTGTTTTATTGGCAAGGGCAGCACGGTCTAAGTAATCGGTAAAAATATGAATAATCGTTGAGTCATTAGTCGCGAGCGTATCCGCAAATAAAATCGTTTGCTCCATTTCGGCATTTTCGTAACTTACGGCTAATTGGTCAATTGCTTTTTCCACTCGCTCAACATTTTGCTCATTGCGAATAACCACTTCTGGACTAACACCCGTCGTAACAATTGTCACAGGCTTGCCTCCTGCTTGTGACGCTAATTTCTTCATTTGTGCTTGTTGCTTTTCAAAATGCGTTGGAGAACCAGCTAACATCGTTGCTGACGTATCCACAATAAAAACAAAGTCATTGCCAGCTAAAGTTTCCGATTCGTTGAAGGGCTCAATTAACGCCAGTACACAAAAAAGAAGAGCAGCCAATTGAAGATAAAACAATAAATGATGCTGTAATTTTTTCAAATAAGGCGAAGCTTGCAACTCTTTCATTCGTTCTTGCCAAAACAAAGTTGAAGAAACGCGCTGGTCTTTGTATTTTTTTCTAAAAAAATAATAGAGAATGACGGCTAGCGGCATAATTGCCGTCCAGATCATCACCCAATTTGCTACTCCCATGCCGCTTCACCTCACCCGATCCAATTTTTTCGTATCATTTGATGAAATAACACTTGCTCGATTCCGTCTTCTACATTTACCGGTAAATAAGCAATCCCATAAGTGCGACAAAGAGATTCTAAACCTTTGCTGTGCAGTTCACTTTGCTTTTGGTATGCACGAAGTGCTTCTTCTGTCACCGTCACGCTCGTTACTTGTTGCGTTTCATCATCGATAAAACGTAAATCTCCTTTGTAAGCCGGCAATCGTTCGTCTTGTGTAGTCACATGAATAAATCGGATATCGTGCGCAAAAGCCGGAGCCTGTCTGAAAAACACCTGCCAATCTTCAAGTGGTTCTAGTCCATCGGATACGATGAATAATACAGTAGAGTCCTTTGCGGCATGAAAACGTGCTTGACGCACGAATGATACGTTTTCAGGATCTGGCATAGCAGATACAAAATGTTCAAACAGTTTTTTTGCTGATTTTCCTTTTTTACGAAAAGGAATTATTTTTTTGGATCCCGCTGATACCGTTAAGCGGTCATCACTTCCCAACACCATTAACCCAAGTGAAAACGCCAATTGCTTGGCAAACAACCATTTATTGCTCATTGATTTTGAACTATCAAGCAAGACATGGATACGCATTTCTTGCTCATCTAGAAACCGTTTAATGTAGATGCGTTCCGTTCGGGCATAAACGTTCCAGTCGATATGGCGGACATCGTCTCCTGGATGGTATTCGCGAAAATCGGAAAAATCTAATGAACTACCAAAACGCATTGACCGGTGAGACCCTTTATGGTGTCCTTTAATTTTTGCTTTTGTACCTATGGCATAGCGACTAAGACGCGAACCCCAATCAGCTGGTAAATTTAATACCGTCATTTCAATACGCCTTTTCCAGCTGTGCTCAGCACACTATCAATCAACTCATCTGCATTTTTACCCATCGCTTCTGCTTCATAATTTAATAACAAGCGGTGCCTCAATACCGGTTTTGCCACATGTTTTAAATCACCAATTGACACATGATACCGTCCTTCCATTAACGCACGTGCTTTAGCTAAACGGATCAAACTTTGCAGACCACGAGGACCGCTACCGTATTGAACAAATTGCTGGATTTCTTGATGTTCTGAATGCTCTGGATGCGTATTTTGAATGATATCGACAGCGACCATTAAAATGTCTTCTGCTATCAACACTTCTTTCACCATATCTTGTGCATCAATTAAGCTAGCTGTATTCATTTTTTTACTAAGAAGAATTAGTTGAGATCCCGTTGTTCTGCGGCTAATTTCCGCAAGTTCCTCGCGACTTGGGTAAGCAACCAGGATTTTACAAAGAAAACGGTCCATTTGTGCTTCAGGTAACGGATAGGTCCCTTCCATTTCAATAGGATTTTGTGTTGCCAAAACGAAAAACGGTCGCGCCATTTTTTTCGTATCACCCAGTATGGTCACTGTCTTTTCACCCATTGCCTCTAGCAGCGCACTTTGTGTTTTCGGTGTAGCACGGTTAATTTCATCTGCAAGTACCATTTGGTGAAAAATCGGACCTTCTCGAAAAGTAAACTGCTGGCGTCCTTCTGCATCTCGTTCAATGAGGCTCGTCCCTGTAATATCCGAAGGCATCAAATCGGGTGTAAACTGAATTCTTGAAAACGACAAATCGAGCACATCTGAAATGGTCCGAATCAACATTGTTTTACCAAGACCGGGCAAGCCTTCTAGTAAGGCATGACCATCCGCTAGAATCGCGTACAAAGAAAACTCAACCGCGCTTTCTTGTCCGACGATAAACCGTCCAATTTCGGATTTAACTTGTTGAAGCAATTGGCTCATTTCTGTAAATTGATCGGTTGTGTATGTCATAAAAAGCCCTCTTTTCTATTTGTCGGTTTCAATATCTGTAAAGTATTGTTCTACAATGGTTTGCAAATCAGCAGGCAATTGCAGACGATCTACACTTGAGAAGTACGAAGTCGAATAATTTCCCACTACATCCGCATAAGGATGAACGGTTCCTTTAGTTGCAGGAACAGCACCATATTGTTCACCGGCCGCTTCTCCTTCTCCGACTTTTCCGCTATCGATTGACGTGTCGCTTTGCCCTCCAATTCGGAATGGTACAGTTAACAGATCACGGCTTCCTTGACCTTTACCAGCTCCACCACCTTGCTGACTATTTCCATTTCCTTGCCCTTGGTTTTGTCCTTGTCCTTGTCCTTGTCCTTGTCCTTGTCCTTGTCCTTGGTTTTGTGATTGGCTATTTTCTGACTCCGATTCTGACTCTGCAGCTCTTTCAGTAGTTTCACTTTCTTCGTTTTCTGATGATTGTCCACTAGCACTAGGTTCACCAGATTTACTTTCTCCGTCAGAAGATTTATTTTCAGAAGAATCATTTTTTTTGCTACTAGTTGTTTGTTCTCGCTGAGCTATGGTTTGCTGTAATGGAAATGCTACGGGTTTTCCCATATTGCTTAAAGCCGATTGTGTGTTTCCTGCCTTCTCAGCTAACTGCCCAGCAGCTTTTTCAATATCTGCGCTAATTTCTTTAGCATTTGGATTTTTGCCTTCTGCCAGCTGCCGTTTTTTCAAGTCCAATTCTTTTTGTTTTTTGACGATTTCTTTCAGTACTGCTTCTGGATTTTCTTTTTCTTCGATGGTTGCTTGTAATGCATCCAGTTCTTTTTTAACTATTTTTGTTTTTGCTTGTTTTTTGATTTCATCAATTTCTTTTTTGATATCTGCTACCAATTCGATTTCTTTTTCTACATCATTTGCTTGATTTTGCAAATTACTTGGAAACACTAAAAGTAAAACCAATAACGTCGCACTACCAACCGCTCCGATTAACCACTTAGGACGTAGCCATACTTTGTGTTCTTTGCGGAATAATTGGTAGCTATACGGAATGGTTTTGGCTGTTTCACGAGTCAATTCTTCAGTCAATGCATTGTGCTCTGTTAGCTTCCACACGGTCAGCAACTGATTATGAGGTATAAAACGGTCCAGTTCTTGCACTGCTTGTTGCATATGGGGCAATCCTTTACTAGATAACACAATCCAACTTATCACGACAGCAATTCCTGCTACATATGCATAAAATTCATAATAAGGAAGCACGAACAATCGTGATACTAATAGTAACGCTGTTGCTAAAGTCAGACCTGCAAATAACGCAAATTGAAAAACACGACTAATATGAAGCGCCTTTAACAGCCACTCAACTTTTTTGACGTATTTCCGAATATCACGATTGTTCATGAAACTCCCTCCTTATTTGTATTTATTCATATTAACGCGCAACTTTTTGACAGCTAACAAAAGACAGCCGGCTGATACCAAAACATAGAAAATAGCATAACCGATCCACAATGGAATGGGCACCATCGTCAAACTTTGCAATTGCTCCTCCATTGGTGGTTGCAGCAAAGTGAGTAACACAGCTGGTGGATTGATCGTTGCCCAAAAGTGAGCAACTGGCGATATTGATGGTGTTGTAGCACCTATTTGAGAAAGTTGAACCGAAATCAGTAAGAAAAAAGCAGTGACTCCCGCGATGAAAATCATGGCTCCATACGTTGCGATAATCGCAACAATGGTTTTACGAATCAAAGTTGACAGCATGACACCAATACTTGCGATTGCCAGTAACGTCAGCATATAAAACAAGAAGATATAAAATAGCTGACTAGGTGAAACGCCTCCGTATAAAAACACTAAACTGTATATTGGTAACCCTGACACAATCATCAATAACAAAAAAGCGATGGATGATGTCATTTTCCCAAAAATAATTTGGAAAGAAGTTTGCGAAGTTGTTAGTAAAATATTCAAAGTCTGTTTTTCACGTTCTGTACTAATCGTTCCTGCTGTTAATGCGGGCGTAATAAACAAAATCAATCCTAATTGAATATACGTCATAATGCTAAATAGCATAAAACTTTCATCTGGACGGAAAAAACCGTTACCTGTTAGAGATGTAGCTAAAAAGATAAAACCAAAAACAAAGACGCTCATCGCAATTAAATAAAACAAAATACCAGTAAAGCTTTTTAAGTTACGGAAACGCAATTTAAGTTCTTTCACTAGTACGGGATTGGCAAAAAGAGTTTTCATCCAATTTCCACTCCTTTTGTAATCGCCATAAAGACATCTTCCAAATCCGTTTCTTCTTCTGAAAACGACAAAATCGGTAACTTTTGATGAATAGCACGTTGCAATAGTTGAAGCTGATCTTCATCTGTTCCGCGATAGAAAAACTGAATGCTGTTTTTATCTGGTTGTACTTCTATTTGAGAAACAAACGGATCCATTTCAAAAAATGCAATGACGGATTCCATTTCGCCAACTAGTTTGACACAGAGTACTTTTTCACTTTGAAGTTGCGCTTGAATGTCATGTACTGACCCTTGTGCGATCAGTTTTCCATTATCAATGACGCCGATACTGTCGCACATCTCAGCAAGTTCTGGAAGAATATGAGAAGAAATCAAAATGGTTTTACCCATCGCTTTTAGCTCGCGTAATATATCTCTCATTTCGACTCGTGCACGTGGATCTAGTCCCGAAGCAGGTTCGTCTAGTATTAAGATGTTCGGATCATGTATTAACGCTCTTGCTAAACAGAGACGTTGCTTCATACCACGAGACAATAAATCGACGTAGTCATAGCGTTTATGTTCTAAGTTAACTAGTTCTAGTAGCTTAGGAATTAATACTGCGCGTTCTTTTGGTTTGATGCCATAACTCGCTCCATAAAAATCTAAGTACTCGTCGGTTTTTAATTGGTCATACACTCCGAAGAAATCAGGCATATACCCAATTTGTTTCCGCACTTCTTGCGGATTTTTAGTTACACTGATGCCATTAATAAATGCATCACCTGCTGTCGGCTGAAGCAGTGTAGCTAAAATTGAAAAAGTGGTTGATTTCCCCGCTCCATTTGCACCTACAAAACCAAACACTGTGCTATCTTCTACCACTAAATTTAAATCCTGTAAGGCATAAAACGATCCGTATTTTTTGGTTAATCCAATTGTTTCAATCACGGAGCAATCACTCCTTTCAATTTCACTTTCGGCACAACCACTTCAGGGTTGCTCATGTTTTCGGTAACTTTCAACTTTAGTTTAATGGCACCTTCTGGACCGATATACTGTTTTGCTTTTTCAGCAAACTTTTGATTTGTCTCTGTAATTTCTTCGTAACTTCCACTTTTCACATTGAATATGCTGACGGTGACATTTTGTCCTGTTTTAGTAAGTGCTAATTCAGTCCATGTCGATTTTTCTAAATCAATTTCTTCTGGCAAAGTATATGTCAGATCAAATTCACCGGGGTCAAAATAATAAAGATACGGATCGTTTGAAACATTCTCAAAATACACACCATTATTGACACTTGTTAGAGCCATTGCAAAGGCATCAACATTTAATGTAATGTCGCCATTTAATATTAATTGAGGTTTAAAACTTTGTGCAATAAGGTGAACAGATTCTACAGATGCGCGTTGATTTTCAAGCGTAATCGGTACGATGGCATCTTTTGTATAAGCAATCACATAAGGTGATTTTCCATTTTGTGATAATTGCTCAAATGACGTAGAAAGCAAGGTTTGACGACGTGCTTTTTTCAACTCTTTCAAATTGGCTACAGGTTGATAGCCATATGATTGACTAACAGATGCAGCAGGTGACAAAATAGCTGACTGAGCGGTTTCATTCACTTCTAACGTTTCTCCAGGATTCAACTCGCCTACATCCATTAGACGAGTACCTGTCCAAATAGAAACATCTTCGACTGAAAACGGAAAATTATTCTGTATTGTTCCAGTAATTTTCCCTTCTGCAACGGATAAGTCAATAGCGAAGTCACCACTGTCTTTTATATAGGATTGCCCCATAATCGATTGCACAGACCAATAACGCATATCACGCAAAGTCATTTGATTAGTAGTGGCTCCTTTTTCCAAAATAGCTGCCAAATAAGGTTGTGTTGATGAAAATTCACTAGCTAATTGAGTCGTCATTGTAGTAGAAGTTGGTGCTGAAAATTGATAGTTTCCACCACGATTTGATAATAAGGAATTGACATAATAGCCTTTTAATCCACTGTCTGCATCTACTTCAAAAAATCCAGTTTGTTGGATTTGAGGATTTCCAATTCGGTCTTTTGCACCAAATGCGAACAATCCAATTGAGGTCAGTAGAGCAATAGTTGGAATAATAAACCAAGCGTATTCTCGTTTGTCTTTTTTCTTCAGTACAATGTACAGTACTGGAACCACTATTAGAATATACAAAAAAACAATCGCTAGTATAAACGGTGTGGACACTTTAAAGCTTTCAAAAAGCTCATTTACATTTCCTACCTCATATGTCATAGAATCGAGTATGGATTGTCCACCCATTGTATTGTAGTTTGTAGAAGTCACCGGAAAGAAACTCGACATCATCTGACTATAACCTTTTTGACTGGAAACGGTTTCATCTCCAAGAGAAAAACTCATTTGTGTAAGACTTCCAGAGCCAATTTTCTGTGTAGCAGCAAAAATTTGACCGTCTTTTTGCAACTTTATAGATGCCCCTTCTTTAATCTTTGTTTGGAAAACCGGTACTGCTGTTTCTAATCCTGGAACTTTTGCATCGTTCACATCTGCTAATTCCAAAGGCAAGTATTCACTCAAATTGCCAAGTTCTGCTTGTAGATTACTTGTAGATCCTGTGACAACATGTCCACCTTGTTGAATCCATTGCAAAACAGCTTTTTGTGTAGGTGCTGGTAAATCACTATAAGCAAATTCATCAATGACCAAGTAATCGATCATTTCCCACGATTGCGCTTCTGTAGGCAGTGTAAATTCTTTTAATTGATTGAGATGTAGAACTTCAATTCCTTCGCTCGATGGAACAGTTATTTGTTTTAAAGGTGACAATCGATCTGCATTATCCGTTAACGTCGCTACAAATAGCGACATTGACGTATAGTAGGATGGTTGTATCGTTTTTTTGCCTTTAAATTTAATAGATTCTCCTTTTTCCCAACCACCTTCAAACAAGTAAATACTTTGATCGTTAGGTCCTCCCGAATAATACATATCTGATAACCCAGACGTTGCAATTTGTAAGGTTTTACTTTCTCCTTCAGCAAGTTCAATTGGTAGCGCCATACCAGTTCCAAGGTTGTAAGTCTCGGAAAAACTAAGTACCAAGTCACCAGAAAATGCTGAACCTTCATTGGTCACTGTAAATTGAAGTGGCAATCCACTTTCATACTTTGCTTTGTTTTGAAAACCGGCACTTGAATCAATGGTAATTTGTGGCGCTGCTAAAGATGGTTGTGGCAAGATAAACAAACTAATAAAAAATACAAAAGCTAAAAATGCCAGCAGGCGTTTATGCATGGTAATCCCCCTTTTACTCGTCTCTCTATTAGTACGCTAGTAAATTAAATTAGTTCCATCTTCTCACAAAGAAATCTAACTAATTTGAACTACACAACAGCCACAGATCGTTTACCACTAAACCGGTATTTCTAATACAAAAAAACGAACAGCTAAAGCTGTCCGCTTTCATAATTGTAAAAATAAACCATATAAAAATTCAGGCATGACTGCAAGGACTTTTTCATCAGGATTTAGTTTTGAATGATGCAGTCCATAGGGTGACGAAACCCCTGCCCAAAACATAACGCCTGGGATTTGTTCGGTAAAGTAACCGAAATCTTCACCGGTCATCGCGGCTTTGCTTTCTATAGCATGAATGCCTTCAATGCCATTAGCGTAGCGGAAGAAGTCTTTTACTAATCTTTCATCGTTGTTAACTTCCAAGTAACTCGAACCGTAATCAATATTGACTTGGCAGTTGTTTGCTTGTTCAACTCCATGGCAAATGGCTTCAATCCGAAGTTTCATTTGACGCATCGATTTACTAGTAAGTGTTCGGATAGTTCCTTCTAAACGTGCATGTTCTGCAATACTGTTTTGCGCGGTTCCTGCGCTCAGCTTGCCAATTGTCAACACGGCAGAATCCATAGGGTCCACATTTCGACTGACAACGGTTTGCAACTGCATCAACATCGAAGCCGCTGCAATTGCCATATCTTCTGTTAAATGAGGAAAAGCTGCATGACCACCTTTGCCGTGAAGGTCAATAAACAATTCTGATGTATTAGCAAACAACAATCCTGGTCGTGTCCCCACCGTACCAACAGGTAACTCCGGGGCAATATGCAAAGCATAAATACAATCAGGTAAAAAGTCTGGTTTGTTCGTTTTCAGCCATTCCCGAAAAGGCAATGCACCACCAGGCCCTTCTTCAGCTGGTTGAAACAAGATGACTACATCATTTTTAATAGGTTCGTCAATTAGCTTGTGTAACAAACCTATTGCAATAGTCATATGGATATCATGGCCACATGCATGCATAAATCCCGGATGCTGTGATTGAAATTCCACTCCAGTTTCTTCGTTAATCGCTAAAGCATCAATGTCTGTTCGCCAACCAATCAGCTTTGCCGGATCTTCCCCGCGTACTTTAACCGCAATTCCTGTCCGCCATTTTACAAGTTCAATACGCTGTTGAGGAAACTGAGAAATGATGTTTAATAAATAAGCTTGTGTTTTGATTTCCTGAAAACCGATTTCTGGAATTTGATGCAAAGCTCTTCTAATTTTCACTAGTTCCATCGCGCTCATCACTTAAAGTTGTCTTAGTTCTTGCTTGATTTCTGTTTTTGAACGTGTTTTTGCATCCATTAATTTTAATACACGTGCAGGTGTGCCACCCACCACTGAATTTTCTGGTACATCTTCAATAACAATTGCTCCTGCTGCAACAACTGCACCTTTACCGATACGAACGCCTTCTAGAATAACAGCGTTAGCACCTACCATAACATCGTCTTCAATCACAACAGGAGTTGCTGATGCAGGTTCAATTACGCCCGCTAGTACTGCCCCTGCTCCAATATGACAATTTTTTCCGACAGTCGCACGACCGCCCATAATAACACCCATATCGATCATTGTCCCGTCTCCGATAACCGCGCCGATATTGATAACTGCTCCCATCATTATGATGCAGTTATTACCAATTTCAACATTGTCACGAATAAATGCGCCTGGTTCGATGCGGCTATTGATTTGTTTCATATCAAGTAATGGGATTGCTGAATTTCTGCGATCATTTTCAACAACAAAATCTTCAATAACAAGAGCATTTACTTTCAATGATTTTTGAATATCTGCCCATTCACCAAACACTGTTACTGAATTGCCTTCACCAAATACTTTAGAATCTGGACCGTAGTTTAAATCCGCAATGTCTTGTCCTTTTATGTATACTTTTACAGGTGTTGATTTTTTTGCATTTTGTATGTATGAAATTATTTCTGTTGCGTCCATCTGCTTCATTTATAAAACCTCTTTCTAATAAGTGATGTTGTTATTATATCTGAATTAGTATAAAAATTCATCCACTTCATCTTAATAAAGCGGCATGTTTTTTGACGATATCGACAAACGCTCTAACTTGTGGCAATTCAAATGCAGAATCGTATCCAATCAGCCATGTATCTCGTGTTAATTCCAACTCTTCTTCATCATTAGTCAACGGCATCATGTATACATCTTCAGTACCTGTTAATGTAATGGACGGAAGAATAGCATAGCCAATTCCGTTTACCGCCATTTGTTTACACGTTTCAATTTGGTCTACAGTAATTTGATGTTTTGGATTAGAAGCAAAATGCTTTTGCCACCATTGCTGAATTTCCTCATAATACGTCGAATCACTTTTAAACTGAATAAAAGGTCGTTCTGTTTGAAGAAGCTCTTCAAGCGACCGAATTTCTTTGTCTACTAAATAGAGTGTGTCTTTAAACAAATGCAATTTCGGACCTTTCCATTCTGTAGAACCTCGAATAATTCCAATATGAGCTTCACCTTCATAAAGTGACCGAACGATTTCTGAACTCCATCCAGTAATCAATTGGATTTTAGCTTCTGGATAGAGAGTTACAAAATCTTTTAATACTTTTGGCAGCCAATTTTGGCCGACAATTGTTGCGCAGGCAATCTTTAATGTACCATGTACTTTTGACGTCAAAGTGTACAGCAGTTCAACTACTTCTTCTTTTTGTACAATTGTCTCATTTGCATACTGAATAATTAGTTCTCCAGCTGGAGTTGGAGACAACCCTTTTTGAGAACGAATAAATAGCTGATGTCCCCAATCTTTTTCGATTGTTTGAAGACGCTGAGATAAAGCAGGCTGCGAAATAAAAAGACGTTCTGCAGCTTTTCTCATATTGCCTTCTTCAGCTAATACTTTTATAATCATTTCTTCATTTGACATGGCTCTTCACTCCTTTTTCTCCACGAAGTCCGAATATTAACCCAAAGCTAACGATCGCAAAAAATGCTGTGACTAAGTAAACGTTATCAAGTGAATTGGCCAATGCTTGCTGAAGAAATTTTAATGATTCAATAGGCATTTCAACCCGAGTGTTTTGGCTCAATAAATTATTGATAGAACTTAACGAATAATCTTGACTATTGTCTGCAAAAAAACGCAAAAGCGAACTATTTAAAATACTACCGAGCAATGCGACACCAATTGTACTTCCTAAATTCCGCATAAACATATTTGAAGCAGTCGCAGAGCCTCTTTGTTCGTATGAAACAGCTGCTTGAATTGAAACGATGAAAGCAGTACTCGTTAACCCCATCCCTATTCCAATACAAAAACTGGACAAGGCTGCCCACAACGGACCAAAACTGGGTTGCATAAGCACAAACAACAAAGTTCCTAACACTAGAAATGCTCCACCCGTGATTGATGTTTTAAAATAACCAATTTTCAGCAATAACCTACCCGAGAAAAATGATGCCAATGGCCAGCCAATAGACATTGCAGTTAATGTAAACCCTGCAATTGCTGCAGGCTGTTCCATTACCCCAGTCACATAAGTTGGCAAATAACTTGAAATACCAATTAAAATAACGCCTGTTGCTAATGAAACCAGATTCGCATAAAGAATGGTTTTATTTCGCCAAATTTCAAAAGGCATAATCGGATCGATAGCTTTTCGCTCTACTATAACGAAAAGGACCACAAACACACTACTTGCTAGCAATAAGATGACAGACTGTACAGACAACCAATCAAATGCCACACCACCTTCAACTAGTAAATACAACATAGTTGATAAAGAAACCATTAATAGTATGGCTCCTGTATAATCGATTACTGGCTTTTGTTTATTAACAGGCTCTTTCAAAAACAGCAAAACCCCTAAAAGTGATAAGATTCCTAGAGGTAAATTCACCCAAAATACGTACTCCCAGCCAATCGTGACAACTAAAACACCGCCGATTGCCGGACCCGTAACAGCAGAGATTCCCCAAACACTTGATAAATACCCTTGAATTTTCGCGCGTTCTTCTCTTGTATAAATATCCCCCACAATGGTAGTCGCGATCGGCATAACAGCCCCTGCTCCAAGTCCTTGAACAAACCGGTAAAAGATAAGCTCATCCATGGACGTCGCCAAACCGCATAATAATGAGCCTAATAGAAATAACAGCATTCCTACAGCAAATATGCGCTTGCGTCCGAATATATCCGAGAGTTTGCCATAAAGTAAGACCGTTACAGTGCTCATCAGTAAATAAGCCGAGAATACCCAACTGTATTTTGAAAACCCACCTAGTTCAGCTGCGATGCTCGGCATTGCGGTGGAGACGATGGTTGCTTCTACAGCACTGACGAACATCGCTAACATAACAGAGATTAAAACTAACGGTCTTTTTGTTTTTTCCAATATATATCCCTCGTTTCATCAGCTTACAAAAAAGAGCTTAAAGCATAGATTAACTCATAACTTGTCTATATTCACGAATCTATTTTTTAAAGCATAAAAAAGGCCCCTCGTTAGGAGACCTTTCTACTGTTCGTATCGTTATTTTTTTAACTGATAAATTTGTTTTTTTAACTGCTTCAAAACGACACGTCGCGTCAAAATCCCCATAAACATTTCTTCATCATCTATGACACATAGAAAATTTTGATTGATGACCATATCAAGCGCTTTTTGAAAACGTTCGTTGATGTGAATCAAAGGAAGATCTTTTTCCATTATTTCTTCCACACGGATATCAGAAAGTCGTTCGTATTCTATATGATCCAAACCGAGAATTGCATCAGTTATTCGTTGTGCATTGATTAATCCCCGAAATCGGTATTTCGAATCAAGAACCGGAATAGCTGAATAACCCGTTTTCGTTAAAACGAGCAATGCATGTTCGGCACTGTTGCCCATTTGAACATGTGCAACTTTCTCGGAAGAAATGATATAGTCTTCGATCGGTGTTTCAAGAAAATCTTTGCTTGATAAAGAAATCATGCGCTCTACTCCTTTTACATTGCTTAAATAGATGCCACTATTCAGACTTTATCATAACACATCCAGATTCTTGAAACTATTTTAACGCCACAATAACTTACTTAAAAAGGAAATTTATTTAGCCATTGACCACCGTCCAATGTAACAATCTCTCCATTCATGTATGAAGCTTTATCAGACATAATAAAAGCTGCAAGCTCTGCAACTTCTTCAGGTTTTCCAAGTCTACCGAGAGGAATTGACTCTAGTGTCCGTTTGGCTGCTTTTTCAGATTCCCAAAGTTTTTCTGCGCCACCTGTTCGCTCGATAGGTCCTGGTGCAATGCCATTTACACGAATACCAAACTGCGTACCCCACTCGACAGCAAGCGTCCGTGTCAATGACATAACACCTGCTTTGGCTGCTGCTGAATGAGCAACTCCCGCTCCTGCATTCCAAGCATATGTTGCAAGCATATTGATAATATTGCCTTTCGAACCATTTTCAATCCAATAATTTCCGACTGCATGAGAACAGAAAAATGTTCCGTTTAAGACAATATCAATGACCGACTTCCAGCCATTTGGAGAAAGTTTTTCTGCATGGACAATAAAGTTTCCAGCCGCGTTATTTACTAAACCATCTACCCTACCAAACTTATCATGAGCAAACTTCACCATTGCTTTAGCATGTTCTGGTTCACGTACATCCATTTGAAACACTTCAACCGATCCACGCTCTCCTGCTATTGCTTTTACAGCTTCGTTTAATTTTTCCATATCTCGTCCTGTAATCACTACATTTGCTCCTTCAGAAGCAAATTTTTTAGCCATGTGAAGTCCCATCCCACTAGATCCACCTGTAACGATTATTGTTTGATCTGTAAACACATAAACATCTCCTTTGAATTAGATTGAATAGGTTGAACTTCCAATCTTTTTAACGAGATTTTACAGATTGTCTGATCTACCTTACGTAATAGAGTTCTACAAAGCCGGCGACTTCTCCTTTTATTAGGTCTGTTCATCTAGTATACAGTCCCTGAAAATTTTGATATGATGGGATTGAACTAGCTAATATATATGAAAGGAATGAGTTCATGCCAACCGCTAAATCAGATTCAGAAATTGCACAAGCTATTTTCACTGTTAACCGACATGCTAAAACGGCTCCCGATAATCATTATTTGTATACGCTGAAGAAAGAAGCATTGAATTTAATGATTTTGAAAAAACGTGCATTAAAAATTGGTTTACACTTCAGTAAAAACCCTCAGAAAAGTCAACAACAATCTTCAGTCCTCGTTAAATGTGGCAATTACTATTTTCATATGCTTCCCAAAAAAGAAGATTTTTCTTCACTTGAACATTTGGGGCATTTGGACGATACGTATCGAAATCCACCAAGTCGCATGAACTTAAAAGTAGCAAAAGAAATATTGCGTGTATTGACAGGCTTCGAACCACAAAAAAAAGAAGTCACTGCTTCAAATTTCACAAAATCCTATCAACCACGACCCATAGATCGATTTTACTCACCTAGAAAATCTTATTTTGATTAATAATTATACATGAGGTTATCTTGTCAAAATTCACAAATCAAAAACCAGCAGAGAAAAATGAATCATTTTTCTCTGCTGGTTTTATTTGGGCTTATAGAATAACTCTGTTTATTATGATCTGTAGTATTTAATTAAGGTTTGCGTTCCATTGTCTTCATGTCCTTCTGCTGCTACTTTTTCGAACATCGCCAACGATAGACGCAGACCTGGTAAATCTAATCCCCAGTTTTCGGCTTCATCTGCTGCAATTTTCATATCTTTTATAAAATGTTTAATATAAAATCCAGGTCGGAAATCTTCATTGATCATTTTAGGTGCTAAATTAGATAACGACCATGAACCCGCTGCACCTGAGGAAATAGATCGCAACACACGCTCTGGATCTAATCCCGCTTTTTCTGCGTAAATGAGTGATTCACAAACACCAATCATATTGCTAGCAATATTGATTTGGTTGCACATTTTAGTATGCTGTCCTGCACCAGCAGGTCCTTGAAATACAATATTTTCTCCAAACAAATTAAGAATGTGGGAAATTTGCTTATAGATGTCTTTTTCTCCACCAATCATAATGGATAAGACTCCATTTCTTGCGCCAATATCTCCACCTGAAACAGGTGCATCTAGTGCATGTAATCCTTTTTCTGTAGCTGCCTCAAAAATACGTTGAGCTAATTTTGGCTGCGACGTTGTCATGTCCACAAGAACCGTACCTTTTTTGGCATTTGCCAATAATCCTTGTTGTCCAAAATAAACTTGTTCCACATCAGAAGGATATCCTACCATGGTAAAAATCACTTCACTATTTCCAGCTACTTGCTGTGGAGAATCCACGAGCATCGCACCTGCTTCTACTAAATTTTCTGCTTTTTTAGCAGTACGTGTATAAATAGAAACCTCGTGTTTGTCATCGAGTAGATGCTTTACTAAGCTATTGCCCATGACGCCGGTTCCAATAAATCCGAGCTTCATATGTATATCCTCCTTTTGTCTTCACCTTCAGTCTAGCAAATTTTTTTGGGAAGTACACTTATACGTACAAAAAGAACTCCCAAATAAAAAAGAAGCCGACCCGTAAACGGGCCGACCACAAAAGGGGGAAATGAGAATGTTGCTGTGTTCAAGTATACTATGCCCCTCTTAAACAACATTCAAACATTTTCTTTCAAATAAATTTCCTTTATTTTTTCAATCTCAGCAATAAACTTTGTTGCTTGTGATTGAGGCAATTGTTTATCTCCATAACGAACACGGTCATAAGTGTTATAAAAAGAGTCAGTTACATCCCATTGCATTCGTCTTACCCATTCTCGAACCGTTTCGTAATCTTCTCGTCCCAAATCTACGCTATTCGCCGCTCTTTCAAGTTCTCGAAACACTTCTCTAATTTGATGCAAATTTATTGTGCTTTCCGTAGACTTTGTAGCAAGTGAAACGACAGATTCCGTTGAATTGTGATCGTATCTTTTAATGCTACTTACACTTTCTTTAACTGGTACTTGTATATCTGGCTTTACTTTTCTTAACCATAAAACAAGTACAATAATGCATGCTAGCACAATGAAACTTAGTAAAATTTCAACTGGAAAGTCTGTGGAGGAAATGTCGCTCACTACTGTTTCATTTTGCACGGCTTCTTCGTCAGGACCTAGTTTATCGATAGTTTCTTGCATTTCCTCTTCTGGTGACAAGCCCGACAAAAATTCACTAATCTGCTCTAGCACCAGTGCAAGTGGCCAAAAGACAATTCGAATCATGCCTCCTAAAACCCAACCTACCCCACTACGAACTTCATCGGCGATAAAAAAAGTAACGAATGCCGCTATCGTGGGTATGCTTAACAAAATGCCCCATAAGGTGATCGCTTGCCCAAAGTGTGCACCGTCCAATTTGGAGTAAAGGTAATGATACAATAAATGGCTAGTCACATAAAACAACACCCCCATTGGTACAATGGTGAAAAGTAAACGACTTGACTGCTCATCGGGATTTAATAGAAGAAAAACCCAGCATACACTAAAGACTACAAGAAACTTCATTAAAAAGTGATGTCCCGTATTAAATTCATCATAATAGCTTGAATATCTTTCATGAAGCATATAGACAAGCAATATTCCTAAAATTAGCACTAGCCATAAAGGAACGTTCATCATCCACATACTAACTGCTAGAATACTTGAAATACCAATTACCCATAGTAATTGATAAGAAAATTTCGAAAAAAAAGCAAAAGCGATTATTGAAGCGAAAAATGCTCCTAACAACCAACTCCAAGCAACAGGCAACACCATTTCTTGAGACACAAACACCAACACTAAAGAAATAATAAAAGCATCCAGCATAAAATAGATGCTAGAAATCAAACGTGAACTCATGCTAACTCACGCTCCTGTCTATTTGGCAAAATCGTAAGTTCTGTTTGCATACTCCATTTGGTTATAAAGCGTAGCGCTTCTTTTGGCTTATCGGTTAATAAATACGTTGTGTAAGGTAATTCTGTATGAATATCCAAATGACCCAACATTGTACTGTAAGGCAGCGTCGCATTGTTTTTGGAAATAATAGAAAGTAGTTCTAATGCTTGTTGCCGTTGCTTTTGCCCAAGCCCTGTAGACAAATACAAATAGGGCATCTTTCCAGCAGAACGAACGTTGACTGCCACTGCATAAGGAATTCCAGCGCTAAAGCAATTTTCGACATACGAAGCCAATTCTTCAATACGTTCTTCTAAATCGTGAATAGTGCCATAATGTGCTGAAACATTCAGCGCAAAAAGCATGGACTCATTTGCTACTTGCGAAAAGATTTTAGTTTGGTAATTTTGCATTCTGACACTAGCTTTCCAGTGAATTTGATTAAACTGATCTGTTGACACGTAATCACGCGTGCCAATTGGCTGAAAGGCATCATCAAATAAAGAATGTTTTAAATTAAACTGACCTGGCTTTTGAGGAGAAGGTGTATAGCCAAAAGAGTATTTCTGAAGCTTAGGAAAAACAAGTTGCTCGTGAAGTATTCTCGGTTGATACTCTAAAGTGATGCTCGCTTCTCCAAAAGGATGTGGAATGAGTACTTCCATTTTTGTAATACGAGAGATTCCTCGTCTATTACCTGTGAGTGGTACTTCTATTTCAATGGTCTGCTTATGACCGATCGTAAAAGGCAAATCAAGTTCTATAACATCGCCAAAACTGACATTCTGTCTTCCTATTGGCTCTACAGTATGATGAAACCAAATTTTTAAATGACCACCCCAAATTGGTAAACCCTCATTATGAAAAACAAGTTGCCAAGAAGATTCTCCCTCATAAAGTACGCGTTTTCTCAGTCGTTCATTTTGAAAAACTAATTTCTTTCCTGCTTGCCTCAAGTAAATCAATTGCAAGCTCACTGCTGCCACAACAAAAATAATGGCAGCCGCAGCGGCAAACTGTAAAAAGGCCATAGCCATAATAAATAAGACTAGTAAAAACCCCAATACCCACTTCATATTTTTGGCATCTTCATCGTGGCGTATCCAAAGCATCTAAAATGCCTCTACCGGTGAAGAAACTGAAGTTAAAATTTCACGTAAAATTGCAACAGGATCTTGAACCAGCATTCCTTCAGCTGTCAGCATCAAGCGATGTACAGCTACAGGCTCTAATATGTATTTGACATCATCTGGTGTTACATAATTTCGTCCTTCAATAAAGGCTCGTCCTTGTGCAGCATGAACGAGTGCTAGAGCGGCTCTTGAACTTAAACCAAGTTCTATAGACAAGTGCTCACGTGTAGCACGAACTAATGCCAATATATACGTCTCAATATCTTCGTGAACAGCTACTTTTTCTGCTTCGTCATGCCATTTTCTTACGTCTTCTACTGAAGCAACCGGAAAAATTTCTTTTTTATGAGAAACGTTGTCACGGAAATTCCGAATAATTGCAAGTTCTTCTTCATACTCTGGATAACCAATTTCTAGGCGGAACAAAAAGCGATCAAGTTGAGCTGCTGGAAGTGGAAACGTTCCTTGTTGAGATTCAACAGGATTTTGTGTCGCAATAACAATAAATGGATTTGGTAATTGAAGCGTTTCGCCATCAATGGTTGCTTGTTTTTCTTCCATTGATTCTAATAAACTTGATTGCGTTCTTGGCGTTGCACGGTTGATTTCGTCTGCCAATAATAAATTGGTTTGCACTGGACCTGCTCTAAGTTCAAATTCTTGTGTTTTCGGATTAAAAAAACGTATGCCTGTCACATCAGATGGCAACACATCCGGTGTAAATTGAATTCGTTGAAATTGACCCGCAAATGACCCCGCAAAGGCTTTAGCCATCCATGTCTTGCCTGAACCTGGTACACTTTCAAGCAAGACATGACCTCCTTGAATTAAAGCAATTAACATAAAATCAAGTTCTTTTTTTCTACCTACCACTAACTGATTTAACTGTGCTTTTGTTTGTGCTAACTTTTCCA
The DNA here is from genome assembly GCF_001186155.3 of Planococcus versutus. NCBI lineage: Bacteria > Bacillati > Bacillota > Bacilli > Caryophanales > Caryophanaceae > Planococcus > Planococcus versutus. The sequence continues at coordinate 2,257,932 of NZ_CP016540.2, forward strand.
CTCGATCGCCTCCATTTGTATGTGTTTACTTTGATGGTTCTACTGTATACGTGTAAATGGTTGTACCGTGATGATATGCTGCACCTCTAAAGTGTTTAAAATCTTCACGTGTAATCAATACTGCTCGAAATTCTAAAAAATCTTCTTTTTCAATCGTCAGTGATTCGATCGAGCCATTCTTTAACTCTTCTAGTTGCTGGTTGTAGTCAGTCATAAAATGTTCCCCTTTTGCCTTAGTTTTAATAAACTCTTCTGTTATAATACTAAACGAATGATAAATAACGTATCTTTGCAAAGTTATTACGAAACAGATTTGTTAAAAACCTGCGCTAGGCATTAGTATACAACAAGTAAACAAGTTGAACATCTTTGCACATAAAGTGAACGCGTCTTTTTTTTTAGGAGGATTTACATGATTAACTTTTTAAAGCAACATCCGTTGATTTTGATGTTGCCGTTAGCTTTTTATCTTTACGATTTAGCTTTTGAAAACACTGCTATTTTTTGGTATATGTACACTTTTGCCATGTTGATATTAATGTCGCTTGCTATTGTATTTGTTAAAATCTTTGATGAACTTGTGACGTGGAAATCATTAACTTATGGCACAGGTTTTGGTTTACTTATTTACAGTATTTTTGCATTAGGCTTTCAGTTGTTGCTCTTAACGCCTTTTAATATAACTGAATCAGTTGGAGATTTTTTAGCTAGCTATGCACCTTTCTCAATTTGGCATTACTTACTTCTCATGTTTATTATCGTACCGAGTGAAGAAGTTTTTTGGAGAGGTCTTGTCCAACAGAAACTAAAACAATACCTTCCTGTTTCTTTAGCAGTTACAGCAAGTTCTATACTTTTCGGATTAGCGTTGATACTGATTGGATTTTGGCCTGGAGCTTTGGCAGGCGTCATAGCAGGATTGATTTTAGGATTTCTGTACGAATGGAAAAAAAGCATGCCTGTTATCATTGTCGCTCATTTAGTAATGATTGTTGTGCTGTTTCTTATTTTTCCTTTATCAGTTTAATATAGTGTTTTCCCTCTTAACAGTTGTCTAATGAACAACTGTTAAGAGGGAATTTTTATGAAGATTTTTTTACTACTGTCTACTCTGACGATTCTGTTGAAACAAAGAAGATAGCACTTCTATAACAAGTACGGACAAAGCAGTCAACGCTACAGAAGACTTTGTTAAAATTACATAAATTCCCATATCTACACAAAACTGAACGTAATTTTAAAAAGAAGAAAAGGCCATCCGAATTTCGGATAACCTTCTCTTCTCAGTAAGATAAATCTTTAATCGACAATCCCAGTTTTTTCATTAATTCGATGGCTTGATCTTTTTCTTCGCTTGTTAAGGCCTCTGTTAATTCATGTAAGTTTTGTTCGTGCCCCGGAAAAATTGCAGCCATAAACTCTTTGCCTGCTTCCGATATTTCTGCGTACGTTATACGACGATCGCTCGGGCTGTTAACGCGTGTAATATACCCTCTTTTTTCAAGTTTATCAATTACATACGTAATTGATCCACTTGCTAACAAAATTTTTCCCCCTATTTTTTGAAGAGGTTGCTTTCCTTTATGGTATAGCAACTCTAAAACAGCAAACTCGGTGGGATTGACGCCATTTGCTTGAAAAAAATGATTTGTTTGCTCAGTGATTGCTTTATGTGCACGTGATAGCACAATGAATAATTTTAGCGATTGTTTAATGTCTTCATTCATCTGACTCACTCTTTCTACTTTTTAAACTCCACTGTCCTGATTATAGTCTTTTTTCACTAGAAAGGCATCCTGTAAGGGTTAGCCAATAATTACGCGTTCTTTTGGATAATGGAACTTGGTCGGATCATTTTTACCGCCTATTGTGAATAAGAAAGAAATCAATCCCACACGCCCTACGAACATTAATGCCATAATGATAAACTTACCGACTTCTGATAAATCACTAGTAATTCCAAGCGACATACCACATGTTCCAAAAGCAGAAGTGATTTCAAATATGATTTCGACTACCGTTGCTGTAGGTTCAGTAACCAGTAACGCAAGTGTAGCAGCAAAGACGATAAAAAATGCTAAGAAAATAACGGCAAACGCTCGAAAGACATCAGTTAACTCGATTTCACGTCTGAAAATTTGAATAGTGTTTTTTCCTCGCGCAAAATTAATCAGAAACAAAATCGCAATCGCAAAAGTCGTAGTACGGATTCCGCCCCCAGTAGAACTTGGAGATGCTCCGATGAACATTAATGCGCTCATAAAAACATTTGTCGCATCACTAAATTGTGTGATGTCTACGGTCACCAGTCCAGCTGAACGCGTTGAAACTGAATGAAAAATTGCTGCAAACATGGACTCGTGCCAACTCATTGCTTTAAATGCTTTAACAGATTCCAACAAGAAAATTCCTATGGCTCCTACTACAAGTAATACAGCAAAAATACTTGTTGTAATTTTTGTGAAAAGAGAAAAACGAAAGTGCTTTTTTTTGTTGGATATAAATTCTTTTACTTCAATCAAAACAGGAAAACCGATAGCTCCTAAAATAATCAGAATCATATTCATGATTTGAACAAAATAATCGTTAAAATAAGGCATCAATGATTCGCCCGTAATATCGAAGCCAGCATTAGTAGTCGCTGTAATAGCGCCAAAAACACCATGAAGGAGGGCTTCTTGGAACGTTGAGAAATACTGTGTAAAATAAATTGTCAGTATAATTGCACCAACCGCTTCTATTAGCAACATTATTTTCACAATTTCCCGAATTAGTTTAACAACGCCTGAAATACTCGACTGATTGTGATCCACCATGATTAGTTGGCGTTCACGTAATCCAATGCGTTTACCTACGAGAAGCCAGAAAAACGTTCCAATAGACATAATGCCAATTCCTCCTAACTGGAGGATGAACATCAATACAACAACACCGAATACTGAATAAGTTTCACTAATATTGATCACCGATAACCCTGTGACACTTATTGCACTTACCGCAGTAAACAAGCTATCGATTAGCGGAATGGTCATCCCGGGCTTATGAACATTTGGTAACCTCAATAATGAGAAGGAAACAGCAATTGCCACAAAATAATACGCCACGATAACCTGTGCTGGTGTAAGATTCCGTACTTTTTGAAATGATTTATTCATAAGACATTGATTCCCTTCAGCGTTTTACTCTCTTCTCATTCTATGAAAAGAATAGACAAAAAGAAAGAGAAATCGACAATCTATTTCAGATAGATTTTAGAATTCTCTCTATATCTGTCATATTACCATAAAGAAACGGTTTACTAGATTTCACTGGCGTAAGTTTCTTCTTAATCTTTAATACAAAAAGATGCAATGGAATTATATCCATTGCATCTTTTTAACACTTGTTCAAGCATTTAGTGATTTTCTTGCTCTTTGTTTTGCTTAACTCCTAAAATACCACCTACAACAACAATACCAAGTAATACTGACCAAAAGACCAGCGTCCAAGGTGTAGAATGTGGGAAGTCTTCAGGAAGTATACCCACGTTTTCATGAGACAAAGTCATAACGAGTAGCTTTATTCCAACCCATCCAACAATAACAAATGCTGCTGTTTCGAGTTGCGGATATTTTTCTAGCAACTGTACAAATTTGTGTGCTGCAAATCGCATGATAATTACACCAATTAATCCACCAGCAAGCATGACCATAAACTGACCTGAGTTAATACCACCAATATCCTTCAGGCCAAACACATCCAAATGTGGCAACGTAACTGCCAAAGCCACAGCTGCTAGCATTGAGTCGATAGCAAATGCGATATCAGCTAGTTCAACTTTCAAAACCGTCATCCAAAAACCAGAACCTTTTTTCTTTGGTTTTGCATCAACGCCTTCAAGAATTTCATCTGTATCTCCTTTACGCTGATCGTATATACTCTTAATCGAAATAAACAACAGATAAGCCGCGCCAAGTGCTTGAATTTGCCAAATGTTAACCAATAGCGTAATCATAAATAACGCCGCAAAACGGAACACAAAAGCTCCTACTAATCCATAAAATAACGCTTTTTTCTGTTGTGCTTTTGGTAAATGCTTAACCATTACTGCCATTACCACTGCGTTATCTGCAGCTAGTAAACCTTCAAGTCCTACTAAAACCAATAAGACCCAGGCATACTCCAATAAAATTGCTTCCATTCTGCTTTCTCCTCCTGTTTTTTGCCAACAAAAAAGACCCTTGCCTAAATAAAGGCAAAGGTCTCGCTAAGCAAATTTCGTCTGCTATCACAACCGATGGCTACTAACCATGTATTGACGACTGTGAAATAGGTTTCCCTATAGCTACTCCCCTTGACTGAAAGTCAAAGTATATTGAGTTGTATTGCTAGTATAGCATCTTTTTATACGCCATGAAAGTTTAAGTAATAGTGACTTGAAAGTTTTTGTCATTTTTATGTACATTGTAAAACTCGACCATTTTAGGCATCGTTTCTAAAAAATCTGTACAACAAATATTACTCTCTTTTAACAAGCGATTAACATTTTGAGTATCAAAATCAGCAGACCACGTCAAATAATCCAAAGTTTCAATTTCAACGCGTAAAAATTTTCTCACAGTGGCTAACGACAACGACATTTTAGCTAACCTATGTGGCAACCGGCCTTTTGGGTTTTTTCCAGTCATTAAATACACCATTCTCCGATAAACTTCTTCTACGGGATGCGGATGAGGATCTGTCAGATGAACAGTTTGACCAGCTGCCTCATTTAATTTACTTAAATAAATAGAAGCATTTAAAATATAATCAATCGGCACTACATTGATGTACGATTTAGAATAGCCTACGAAAGGAATATACGGCAAATATTTAACACGGTCAATCAAATTAAGGAAAAAATAAGGTCCATCAAATTTAATGGTTTCTCCTGTAGTAGAATGTCCACGGACGATTCCAGGTCGAATAATGGTTACTGGCAAGGTTTTCTTTAGCTCATCTACAAGCAACTCTGCTTCGAATTTAGTTTCTTCATAAAAATTTTTAAAAGCTTGAGGACGTTTTAAGTCTCTTTCATAAATTGTTCCTTGTCGATTTCCAGCAACATAAGCCGTACTGAAATAAATATAACGCTTAAGATTTGATAATTCTGCTACAAATCTATTTACAAAACGTGTTCCTTCTACATTCACTTTCCATGCAATGTCTCTTGGAACAGCTAAGTCATAAATAGCTGCTAAATGCCAAAAAATGATTTCTTTATTTTTAAGATAGTCTTTATCATTTTCAGTAAGTGCTAAACCTTGTTTAGTTATATCTCCTTCAATTAGCTTAATCGCTCGACAATTTGTTTCCTTTTCAATACGCTCGGCTTCTTTTTCTGCTTTTACTCGTTCAGACGATAAGATAATAGCCGTAATCAGTTTGCCTTTTTGTGCATGCTTATAAATTAATTGACTCGTGATAAATCCTGGAAATCCAGTAAACACTACTTCAGTCATTACTTCAGCCCCTTTTCTTTCATCATACTAAACTTTCTGATGATTTACAGCCAAAAAAAAGTAAACCCGAAGGCTTACTTTTTATTCATTCTTCTTGTTTGTCGATCAAAAAGACTGTAGACAATTGGCACTATATAAAGTGACAATAACGTCGAACTAATAAGTCCACCAATTACTGTAATTCCCATCGGCTGATTAATTTCAGTACCTTCTCCTATACCGATCGCCAAAGGAAGCAATCCTAGAATGGTTGTTAACGCCGTCATTAAAATCGGACGACGACGATCATGAACAGAAGTGACAATGGCATCATAAGAATCCATACCGGCTTCTTTACGTTGATTGATATAGTCAACCAATACAATCCCATTATTAACGACAATCCCGACTAGCACAAGCAATCCGATAACGGCAGTAATGCTGACGGGTGTTTGCGTAACGAATAATGCAATCGCTACGCCAATCGCCATCAATGGAACAGTGAACATAATAACGAGTGGATACTTAAAGGATTCGAATTGTGCAGCCATAACAATATAGACAAGCACAATGGCTAGTAAGACAGCTAGTAGCATATCGTTAATGGAGTTATCTAGTAATTCTCTATCTCCGCCAAACGAAATCATTGTATCATCGCTTAGCTCCAACTCTTCAATAGTCTTATCTACTTGATCGGCCATGTCTCCTAGTGTAATACTCGATTGGTGTTGCAAAGTAAAGGAAACACTATCTGCTTGGTCGACCCGTTGGATGCTAACAGGACCTTGAGCAACTTCAATGTCAGCTAACTCTTGAAGCTCAACAAATTCTCCTGAAGGAGTCCGTAAAGAAAGTGTTCGAAGCTTTTCAAGACTATTTCGTTCTCCTTCTTCATAAGCCACATAAACGCTGAGAACTTCATCGTTTTCCGTTAATACTTGAGTCGCCAAAACTCCGCGTGTGATGTTATTGACAGATTGTGCTATTTGAACCGGTGGTAAGCCATATTCTGTGGCGGCTTCACGGTCGATAGTCATCTGGATTTCATCAATGGTTTCTTGACGATCGTTAGTTAATTCCGTTACTTCTGGAAGCTCTGTCAAAGCAGATTCAATATCAGCGACTGCTTGATCCAGTCTTGAACGATCTGTATCTGTCACAGTGAAGGATAAAGTATTTGGTGAAGAACCTGCAGCTGTTTGCAAATTAAAACTAACAAGTGCACGATCCCCGACAGTCTCTAGAACACGTGGTTGCACATCGTCTACAAAGTCAAAAACAGAGCGGTCACGATCTGCTAAATCTACTAATTTTACGTAAATTTCAGCAACATTCGTTTCTGCTGATCCTTGTGCTTGTCCTTGTTGTGTCGAACCCACTAAACTAACATACACGTCAACATCTTCTTCAAGCTTTAGTTCATCTTCTATCAAATTGACCACTTCGTCTGTCGCAGTTTTAGAAGATCCATTTTCAAGCTCGACAGACACACTGACGAAGCCTTCATCTGTAGCAGGAATAAATTCTGTTCCAACTTGCATAATGCCAAAAGCACCCACTAATAGCAAAACGAGTGCTGTAAACAACACAATAATTCTGTGTCGTAAAGCCCAAACAACCGATCCTTCAAATATTTTGACGCTCTTTGAAGTCTCTCTTTGCACTTTCGGCTTTTTACTCGGTTTGCCCAGCATTCTTGATGCCATCATTGGAATAACAGTCAAAGCAACCGCTAAAGATGCAACCAGGCTAAACGAAATGGTTAAAGCAAATTCAAAGAAAATTTCTCCTATCAATCCTGATATGAATATGACAGGTATAAACACAGCCACAGTTGTGAGAGTAGAAGCAATAATCGCACCTGAAACTTCTTTTGCCCCTTCAGAGGCAGCTTTTTTAGCATTCTTACCCATCGCCAAATGGCGTTCAATATTTTCGATAACAACAATGGCATTGTCTACTAGCATTCCGATTCCTAGAGCCAATGCGCCTAAGGTTAAGATATTCAAAGCAAAGTCGGCAAAAAACATAAGAACAAATGTAACAATAACCGAATAAGGAATAGCTACACCGATAATGATTGGACTTTTAATGCCACGCAGGAAAAAGAAGAGAACCAGCATAGCAAAAATTCCACCCAAGATCAAAGTCTGCCCAATATTGCTGATAGCGAGTTTGACGTAATCGCCTTGGTCAAACAAAATATCTGCTTGTACTCCTTCAAAACGCTCTTCACTCAGTAATTCATCTAATCTTTCTTGGAAAGCATCTGAAACTTCAGCAGTATTAGCTTGAGATTCCTGAAGAGCAGATAGCAATACTGCTGGCTCTTCATTCGTTCTTGTTTCACTATTATTTTGACGCTCACTCAAATCAACTTTGGCGACATCAGCAATTGTCACATTATCTCCATCTACTGGATCAATGGTTAAAACAAGATCTCGTATTTCCTCTACATTTGTCAAAGTGCTAATAATACGTGTAGTTAAATTGCGACCATCTTGAGTTTCAATGGGTTCGCCAGGTAGTGAAATATTATTGGCTTGAATCAATTGCACAACGTCTGATTGTTGCAAGCCACGCTCTTCAAGTGCCGCTTGATCTAATTCAATTTGGATTTCTTCTATTAAAGAACCTGAAACGTTAACACTTGCTACCCCTTCTGTTTGACGGAGCTCTGTTTCTAATTCTTCTGCAATGACACGCACATCTGCATCTGGATCACTCGAACGCAACGACAATTGCAAAATTGGAAATTGAGACGGATCAAACTTTAAAAACCGTGGATCATTTGAATCATCAGGAATGGGTGTTTGGTCGATTCGTTGCGCAATATCTGTTTGCACGTCATCGATATTTGTCGACCAATCAAATTCCAAAAGGATAAAATTCGAGCCTTCTTGGCTATTCGATTGAATCGATTTAATCCCTGGTAAAGTTGCTAAATTCGCTTCTAACGGCTTCGTAATTTTTTCACTAACTTCTGTTGGACTCGCACCTGGATAATTAGTTACGACAACACCAATTGGTGGATTGAGTTCTGGTATTAGTGTGATGGGTATGCGTGAAAATGACACTGCTCCCAAAATAATGATTAAAAACATAATGACCAGTGTAAAGACAGGTCGTTTGATCGAAAAGTCGCTTATTTTCATTGCTTCCAACCCTCTCTTTACTTTGTTCTTATATCATAAGAAAAATTAGTTCTAACCGCAAATTTTATAGAGCGTGTTCACTTATCTGCCATATTTTTAAAAAAACAAAAAAAACCTGCCGAAGCAGGTTTCACACTGTAGACAAAGTCTATCTAAAATGAATAGCAGAAAATCAACCCAACCGGTCTGGCCACTTCTCTTTCCTGCGGAGTCTTCAGCTTTCGCTGTCCCACGGAAGTCTCCGTGGCCAGACCGATTACTATACTGAAAAAGACCAGGCTATTCATCCGTTTTTTATTCAGAGGATCTTAAATCTTTTGGTAGTTTAGGATGCGGAGCGCAAACTGGCGAAGGGCAAAGAACTCCTCTTGCATCGCTGCTCTAGCTTTGGCAGGTTTCAGTTTACAGTAGGCTATAAAGGCGGATATTCGAATTTTTGTCTTGGAACCAACGTGTCGCAAACTCGTTTTCAAATAAAAAGACATATCGATTGAAACGGTCACGAACTAACATAGAACGACCGCTAGACATTGATTCTTTAACATCTTCTTCATTTTCAATCCACCGCGCAATTTTCGAACCGATTGGTTCCATACGCACATCTACATTGTATTCATTTTTCATCCGGTGTTCGAATACTTCAAATTGAAGTTGTCCAACGGCACCTAAAATGACTTCTTCTAAATGAAGTGTTTTATAGTACTGAATTGCACCTTCTTGTACCAGCTGAAGAATTCCTTTATGAAAATGTTTTTGTTTCATAACGTTTTTAGCAGTTACTTTTACAAAAAGTTCTGGAGTAAATTGTGGTAAATTTTCGAACTGAAATTTCTTACCGCTCGTAATTGTATCTCCAATTTGATAATTTCCTACATCATGCAAACCAATAATATCACCAGCAACTGCTTCGTTAACCATTTCACGATCATCAGCTAAAAACTGAGTAGTTTGGGATAGCTTAATACTTTTTCCAGTGCGTGCCAAAGTAACGTTCATTCCACGTTCAAATTTGCCAGACACAATGCGGACAAACGCAATACGATCACGATGAGCAGGATTCATATTGGCTTGGATTTTAAAGATAAATCCTGAAAATGGCATTTCAATTGGATCAACGATATCTCCATCCTGTGTCATACGCGGTTGAGGTGGTGGCGCAAATTGCAAATACGTTTCAAGAAATGTTTCCACACCAAAATTAGCTAATGCGCTACCGAAGAAGACAGGTGTTAATTCACCTTTTTTAACACGGTCAATTGAAAAGTCGTTGCCCGCTTCGTCCAATAATTCGATATCTTCCATCGCTTGTGTGTAATATGATGTTTTTTTCATGTCATGGTCTTCGATTAATCGCCCATTTTCATCAAGCTCGAGAAAACGTTCTCCTTCTGAACGGAAAGGTTCCACACGTTTGTTATAGCGATCATAAATACCAAGGAATTCTTTCCCCATGCCAATTGGCCAGTTCATTGCGTACGATTGAATACCGAGTACTTCTTCTAACTCTTCCATCAACTCTAATGGTTCTTTTCCTTGACGATCCATTTTGTTGATAAAAGTAAAGATTGGAATTCCACGCATTTTGCAGACTTTGAATAGTTTGACTGTTTGCGCTTCTATTCCTTTAGCTACGTCAATAATCATTACCGCACTATCGACTGCCATTAACGTACGATACGTATCTTCACTAAAATCTTGGTGACCAGGAGTATCTAAAATATTAACGCGATTTCCATCATAATCAAATTGCATAACAGAAGATGTTACAGAAATACCGCGTTGCTTTTCAATTTCCATCCAGTCGGATGTTGCAAACTTCCCACTTTTCTTGCCTTTAACTGTTCCAGCGTCACGAATAGCACCACCGAACAATAATAATTTCTCTGTTAATGTTGTTTTACCAGCATCTGGGTGAGAGATGATGGCAAAGGTTCTTCTATTTTGAATTTCATTCGTTAATTGGTCCGGCATGTTTATACGCTCCTTTAATCTACTCTCTTCATATTAGAGAAGCACGCTGAAAAAAACAAGGGATTTTAACGTCCACAGAAAAAAGAAGCCTCGTGAGGCTTCTTTTTTATCGAAATTTTTTCATTGCTTCTTGTATTGCAATTTCTTTATCGCTATGCGGATACTTTGTATTGCCGATGATTTGGAAATCTTCATGTCCTTTTCCTGCAAAAATAATAATGTCACCCGCTTGTGCTTGTTGCACTGCATGAATAACAGCTTCTTTTCGGTCACCGATGCAAACAAAATTTTCGTGAGTCATGCCTGTTTGTAAATCAGCTAAAATGCTGTCGTATGCTTCATCCCGTGGGTCGTCTGTTGTTAACACGACATAATCTGCAACAGATGCTTTTTCAGCCATAATTGGACGTTTGGTTTTATCACGATTGCCACCTGTTCCAACAAGGAAAATAATACGATTTGTTTTGAAATCTGCTACGGCATTGATCGCTTTTTCAATAGCATCCGGTGTATGAGCATAATCGATAAACATAGAAATAGGCACGTCTATTTCTATTTGTTCCATGCGTCCTTCTACTGGCGCAATTAATGCTAGTGCCTTCAAGATTTCTTCTATCTTATAACCTTCTGCATACAAAGCCGCGATAGCAGCTAATGCATTCGAGACATTGAATTCACCTAACAAAGTCATAGAAACAGAAAACTCACCTTCTACACAAGTTAACGTAAAAGTAGTTCCGGTATGCATCAAGTTGATATTCTTCGCTTGGAATTGCGCTTTGTTGTGAATTCCATACGTATAAACAGGATGCGATGTTGTTTTTGCGATTTCGTAAGACCACGGATCGTCAGCATTCAAGATGGCTTGCTTTTGATTTGCTAAATCTTGACCTAATTGTGAAAAAAGCAATGCTTTTGCATGACCATACTCTTCCATCGTTCCATGAAAATCCAAGTGATCATGGGTTAAATTAGTGAAAATCGCTGTATCAAATTCCACGCCAGCTAAACGCCCGAGAATCAAGCCATGTGATGAAACTTCCATTGTCATGTGTGAGCAATCTTCATCTCGCGCACGTGCAATCATTTGTTGCGTCGTTAATGCATCATTTGTCGTATTCGCTGACGGATGCAATTCACCATTTAAATTAAAACCAATTGTTCCTGACAATGCTGACTTTTCCCCTAACTCCATTAGTAGGGAATGCAAAATTCCAGCAACACTGGTTTTACCATTAGTCCCCGTAATTCCAATCATATGCAAAAGTTTCGATGGGTATTCGTAAAATTTAGCGGCAAACTGCCCTAAAACTCGCGTTGTGTCATCGACGATTAACACTGTCGCATTATCTATCGCCATTGGCTTTTCAGCTACGATTAAGGTCGCACCTCTATTCGCTGCTTGTTGCGCAAAGTCATGACCATCCACTGTATAGCCCACAATGCAAATGAACATAGAATCCGCTTGAATATCACGAGAATCGATTGTCATATGCTGGATTTGTTCAGGCAATGCTCCTTCAAGTTGCTTGTAAGGAATTGCTGAAAGTAATTCTTTGCTATTCATGAAAACCCTCTCCTAACTCTTATGAAACCAGTGGAGACAACACGTATGCATGAAGCAATGCTGCCGCCGCTTGTAATGAATCGGTATGTGTGCGCTCATACGAATGAGAAGCCTCAATTCCTGGACCAAACAAAGCATGTTTAATATCATGACCTGCACTGATCGCAGCAGATGCATCCGATCCGTAATACGGATAAATATCAACTTTATAATCAATGTTATTTGTTTGAGCTAGCGAAATTAAATGACGTGTTAATCCGTAATGATAAGGGCCACTTGAATCTTTTGCACAAATAGACACCGTATATTCATCTGATTCTTGTCCATCACCAATTGCACCCATATCAACCGCAATGTATTCTTGTGTTTCTACTGGAATGCTAGCATTTCCGCCGTAGCCAATTTCTTCATTGTTAGAAATATAGAAATGAGTCGTGTGCGGAAGTTGTTCTTTTGTTTTACTCAAGTGTTTTACTAATTGAAGCAATAATGCTGTACTTGCCTTATCGTCTAAATGGCGTGATTTAATATATCCAGAAGCTGTCGTTTCAAACCTTGGGTTGAATGATACAAAATCTCCCACTTCAATGCCCAAACCCTGCACTTCTTCTTTCGAAAAAGCTTTTTCGTCTAAACGCACTTCCATATTGTCTGCGCTGCGTTCAGCAGTACCGGCATCTTTATAGACGTGAACAGTTGTTTGATGCAAAAGAATCGTTCCTGAGATTGTCGACCCATCTGCTTTATGTATAAGGCAATTTTCACCTTCGATGGCATTAAATTTAAAACCACCAACCAATGATAGTTTCAAGCGACCGCTTGGCTTGATTTCTTTTACCATTGCTCCAAGTGTATCAACATGTGCTGTCAACAACCGATGCTGATTTTGGTTTTTTCCTGGTATTGTCGCAATTAAGGCTCCTTTATGAGTCGTTTTGTACTCAACATTCCAGTCAGTCAACAACAAACTGATTGTTGACATAACATCCATCGTATAACCAGATGGACTTGGAATTTCTGCTAACTCTTTTAGTAAATCGATCGTTTCGTTTTTATTCCATTGATAAGTCATCATTATCACTCCTCGATCTTTTAATCATATCAAAATCTAAGATATTCGGACAGTCCTGACTTGTAGTATTATAATATAAGTTAGCTGATAGTTTTCAGTTTTTGTTTGAACATGTAACTCTAATCTTTTGCTAATTAGCAATGCATTTATCCAATTTAAAAGTATAAACTTTGAGGTGCTTAATGGAAAGTAAAGTTATCAATCGAAAAAGAAGTCAATTATTCGTTCATATTTATGGATTTTTGAGTATTTTTCACTTCCTGCTTAATCATTTAATCTACATGAATGCTGCTATCGTTTCTCCTGTTTTTGGAATAATTTCTTATGTTTTGTTACTGATACTCATGGTCAAAATGAACGATCTCAGTATCCAGTATGCGATTCTTTTTGCGATGAATTTATATATCCTTATTTTAAACTTCGAATCCTTGTCGCCTATCACACTTGTCTATTTTATCGTACCTATCATTGCAGGCGCTTTATACAATGATACAAAACCCATTCTTATTCTTGGACTTGTAACAATTATTGAATTCGCATTTCTCCTTACCATATACGATCGCTTTAAAACAGGTGGCACATTGTCTTATACACAAGTGTCTATTCTTATTTTCACACTATCCGTATTTTCGCTTACTGTGCTTCACAGCTTTTACTTTAGTAGGTACTGGAAACAATTAGAACTCAAAAATGCTTCAATGGAAAAGGCTTTGCTGTCAAAAGAAGGGTATTTGCAACTTTTTTTCGAAACAGCTAAAGATGCGATCGCTGTTTTTGATTCAGACGATCGAATCATCGCGGTAAATCCTGCTTTTGAAGAACTGTACGGATGGAATTCTGAAGAATGCATCGGACAAATTTTGCCGCTTTATCCAGAAGATCACAAACAAGCTGTCGATGCTCGCACACAACAAGTTCGAAAAGGAAAAAGTTACTCTTTGTTAGAAACAGAAGATGCTCGAAAAGACGGCAGTCGCTTTCATGCACAAGTGACTTTATCACCTATTTATGATGATTCAAAAAAAGTAATTGCGACTTCTATTATCTCACGCGACATGAGCTATCAAAAAGAGTCAGAGAAGCTGATTATCCAATCTGAAAAACTCAAACTTGCTGGAGAAATTGCAGCAGGAGTTGCCCACGAAATTAGAAATCCTATGACAGTGATTTCAGGGTTTATTCAACTTATGCATCATGATCCTAAAAATATGTTCCCGGCGTATACTGAACTTATTCAGTCCGAGTTAGACCGCATCAACTTGATCATTAGTGAATTTTTAGTTTTAGCCAAACCACAAGCTGCCGTCTTAAAAGTATTCAGTGTTCAAAAAGCGTTAGATGATATCCTTCTGTTATTTAGTTCTGAGCTAAATATGAACGGCATTCAATTAAGTAAAAACTGGGAAAAAGTTATTTCATTTGAAGGTGAAGAAAATCATTTGAAGCAAGTGTTCATCAATTTATTGAAAAACGCTGTTGAATCAATGGAACAGCCTGGAGAAATTTCTGTCACGTTAAAAGCTGAAGATGAGAAGATGTTTTCTGTTAGTTTTGAAGACTCCGGAAACGGGATTTCTGAAGAAGATTTAACTGATATATTCGAACCTTTCTATACAACAAAAGCAACGGGCACAGGGCTTGGATTGCTGGTTTCACAAAAAATCATTCAAGAGTATAACGGCTCACTCTCAGTGACAAGTAAAATAGGAGTTGGAACAGTCGCAAAAATTTTACTGCCATTATATTAAAAAAGCTTCGCTGGAAATCACATGATTTCCAGCGAAGCTTTTTAGTTTTTCGTTATTTTTTAGTTTGATTAGTCACGATCATCATCATCAACATCGTCTTCGTCTTCGTCTTCGTCATCGGACTCAATTTTTAAAATAGCACCGTCTTTCGCATCGACTTCGATTTCATGTTCAATTGTGCCATCTTGAACTTCTATCTCATAATAAGCAATACCGTTTTTTGTTTTCAACTCAAATCCATCGAATGTGCCATTGACTTGTTCTAAAGCCACTGCAATTGCTTGATCAGAGCTGATCAGTCCTTCTGTTGCAATCGTATCAGTAGACTCTTTAGCATCATCAGCATCTTTTTTCTCACGGGTTTCTTCGATTACTTCTCCCGTATAAGCGTCAAAGTCAAAATCATATTCATAGCCATCAAAATCAACTTCTACTTCGTAATGTGCTTTTTTATCGTCCATATCCAATTCGATATCGGTAATGTTGCCATTTGCTCGTTCAAGTGATTTTGCTGAAATTTCCTCGATACCGACTAACTTTTCAGTAGAGACTTTCTCGGTATCATTCTTCACTTCTGTTGATGTTTGTGAATTGGCTAATGCAATGCCCCCGAAAGCTAAAACTCCCACTGCTAATGGAATATACATTAATTTTTTCATGTAACTTCTCCTCCTCATTTGTTGTTACTCTTACTATAACTTTGTCATCTGAGTAGAAGATTAAAGCTTTATGAGAGTTTGATGAGAAATTCACGAAGATTTCGTTAGCTTCAATTATCCCACTCGACAGTCATAGTATTGCCTCGAACAGCATGAATTTGAATCGTTGCTTCCTGATCTGTTTCTTCGTTTTCAATTTCCACTAAGTAATACCCGCCGTCTTCTGTTTCTTCAAAATCGACGTCTTGCACTTCGCCTTCTAATGTTTTTTTCGCTCGCTTTATCGCTTCGTTGCGTGTAATGATTCGATCGGGTTCTGACTGCTCTACGCCTTCATCTGTCGCAACTGGCTCTTGCTTAATTGAACTGACTTTTCCTGACTTGGCCGACAAAACAACTATTGATAGTTGTTTGTCATCTTTAATGTGAACTGCATACTCATCTTTTTTCTCTTTATACTCAATGTTTTCGATACTACCTGGTACTCTTTCTAGTGCAATTTTTTCAATTTGCTGTTGGGTAAAAGTTTCAACAGTTTGTGCTTTTTCGATCAGCTCGACTGACTCTACTTGGCCACTTTCCCGATTAACTTGTGCTAAGTAAAGACCCTTGTCTCGTTGAAATTCCACTTCGTATTTATATTGTCGCGCGGTCGTTTTTTCTGGTTTTCCTCCGTAAAGACTAATAACAGTTTTAGTTGCCTGCTCTTTTGTAATAGCTTGCGAAGACTGAGGCACCAGTAAGAAAAGTAACACGACCGCTCCAAGCAAGATAGTGGCTGCTGAAAGTATCACTCTTTTTCGCATTATAACCCCTCCTGCTTTGAGTATACTTCTTCCACATTAAAATCCTCTGTGAAGACGAGAGAAACTGTAGTCCCGACATGTTCAATACTTTCGAGTTTGATGGATATCTGTAAGGAATCAGCAAGCTGCTTAGCTAGTGAAAGCCCCAATCCAAATCCTCCTGTATCGCGACTTCTTGCTTTATCTACACGATAAAATCGTTCGAAAACGAATGGCACTGATTCTTTTGGAATTCCTATTCCTCTATCACAAATTCGAATTGCAAGATGGTCGTTCTGCTCAACAATTACTTCTACTTTGTCAGAACTGTATTTTCTAGCATTATCCAACAAAATATAAAGCAATTGCTTGAACTTTTCAACATCTGTGACAATCGGTAATAGCTCTTTTTTTGCGACTAATTTAAACTCTCGGTCATAAGCGGTGTTCATTGCAGTAACAGTTTGTTCCAATAAGCTGTAAGCATCGACTTCTGTCCAGTCTACGTATGATTCGCTGCGCCGAGCAATATGCAATAAACGGTCAATTAAAGCTTTCATCCGATCGGTTTCTGCTCGAATCGCGGCTATACTTTCTTCCGCAATTTCTTTGTCTTGCATGCCTTGCCGCTGCAGTAATTTGGCATAGCTTCCAATGACCGTAAGTGGTGTTTTTAGTTCATGAGAAGCATTCGACACAAACTCTTCTTGCTTAGAATAGTTTTCTTCTAGCAAGCTTATCATTTCATTAAAGGTACTCCCCATTTGAGCCAGTTCATCATGAGAATCTCTTTCGATCAATAGCTTTTCAAACTTACCGTTACGCTGAATGCGCGTCATGGTAGTCGTTAAATTTGTAATCGGCAATGTCACAATTTTCCCCAGTACGATACTAGAAATAACTACTGGAATCATTGCAATTAATGTTCCGACGAGTAATACGAGTCGCAATGTAGTTAAATTATTCGTCGTCTCGTGTAAAGACTGCGCCACAGTCACTTCTGCTACATCTCCGTCTGTCCAAATAAGTGGTGCTTTTACATACGCAAACTGCTTTCCTTTTATAGTTAGAGTTCCAGATTGTTCTTCCAAATCAGTAGGCAGTTCGATGGTTACAGATGGTGACTGAATGGGTGACATTTTTTTGTTATCAGGAGTTGTTACTTGAACAATTCCATCAACTGGTACATAAGCACGCAATACCGTACTTGGATCGGTTCTTTCAACTTTATTAAATTCGGCTACTAGTGCGTTTGTTTCTGTTTGAAGTTGAGTAACTTCTGTTGAGTAAGTCA
The DNA here is from genome assembly GCF_001186155.3 of Planococcus versutus. Classification (NCBI taxonomy): domain Bacteria; kingdom Bacillati; phylum Bacillota; class Bacilli; order Caryophanales; family Caryophanaceae; genus Planococcus; species Planococcus versutus. Next base: position 2,275,642 of record NZ_CP016540.2, read on the forward strand.
ATCGACTAAATGAAAAATAAATAACAACAGCTAGCACCACTAAAATGACAAGCATCAGCAATGTAGAAGAAATGTGAATTTTATTTTTCAGTTTCATTGAGTTGCTCCTTTAGCACATATCCGACACCGCGAACAGTTTGGATATACGTTGAACTTTCACCCGCGTCTACTTTTTTTCTCAAGTAACGAATATAGACGTCAATCACATTGGTATCTCCGTAATAATCATACCCCCATACCGCATTGAGCACTTGCTCACGACTAAGCACTTGCTGTGAGTTTTTGATTAAATAAAGCAGTAAATCAAATTCGCGAGGGGTCAATTCAATCATGCGTCCTCGACGGTTTACATCACGTGTACTTTCATTCATTTCTAAGTCATGAAAGCGGTGAAACGAGGCATTTTGACTGCCATTAGACAAACGCAAAAAGGCACGAATTCTAGCCAGCACTTCTTCGATTTCAAACGGCTTTGTTATATAATCATTTGCGCCTAGATCTAAGCCTGCTACTTTATCTTTGACATCGTTTTTGGCTGTCAGTAAAATAACCGGGATTGTTTTATCAGAAGATCGAATCCGTTTCAAGACGTCCAATCCATGAATTTCTGGCAACATCAAATCGAGCAGGATCAAGTCCCAAGAATGCTCTCGAAATTGAATTAGGCCTTCAGATCCTGTATGTGCAACACCTGTTTCATATCCTTCAAATTTCAGTTCCAATTCCAATACGCGGGCAATGCTTTTTTCATCTTCAACAATTAAAATACGTTCTGCCATTGCAATCACCTCTTGTCTTCATCATAGCAGATATTCGAAATGCACAAACAGTTCTACAAACGAAAAAAAAACGACCCGGAGGCCGTTTATTTTAATACTGTTTTGATCCATTTTGCTTTATTTTTATAAGGAGGGAATAATAGATTTGTCGATAGTTTAGTTGATTTTTTCAAAATGGCTTTAGCGTGTGTAAATGTATCGAAACTCGCTTTTCCATGATAAGAACTCATTCCCGATGTACCAACTCCACCAAATGGCAAGTACGCGCTGCCCACATGCGAAACGGTATCGTTAATACATCCTCCGCCAAACGGCAATTGATCTAAGAAAAACTGTGTTGCTCGCTCGTTTTCTGAAAAGAAATAAGCCGATAACGGTTTAGGCAATTTACGAATTTGATGGACTAAGACCGGTAAATCGGTGTAGCTGATAATTGGCAAAATCGGTCCAAAAATTTCATCTTCCATAGATGGGCTATTCCATTCTATGCGATCTAGTAAGACCGGTTCAATGTATAAGTCATTACGATCTACTTTACCGCCATAAATAACATGATTGCCTTCTTTTCGAATAATTTCTGCTAAACGATCAAAGTGTTGCGTGTTAACGATGCGACCATAATCTGGACTTTTTTGTGCATCCTTGCCATAAAAATTTTGTATCGTTTTTGTTAATTTTTTTATAAATTCATCTTTCACTGATTCATGCACACAAACGTAATCAGGTGCCACACAAGTTTGTCCGGTATTCATCAATTTGCCCCAAGCAATTCGTTTTACTGCCAAATCGATATCTGCCGTTTGGTCTATAATCGCTGGACTTTTACCGCCGAGCTCTAAAGTAATTGGTGTTAACCGCTCGGACGCTGCTTTCATAATCACTTTGCCAACATTGACACTGCCGGTAAAGAAAATATAATCAAACGAAGCATGAATCAAAGCCGTTACTTCCTCTTTTTCACCTTCAACTACGCGAATGTAGTAGGAAGGAAATGCTTCTTCCACAATGTCTCGTATTACTTTAGCAACATGTGGCGTTGCTTCAGACGGCTTAACAATGGCACAGTTGCCTCCCACGATTGCACCGATTAACGGCTCCATTACCAATTGAAACGGATAGTTAAACGGTCCAATAACCAAAACAGAACCATAAGGCTCACGAATAACAAAGCTCTTTGATGGCTGAAGATGAATCGGTGTTTTAACAGATTCAGGTTTCATCCAGTCTTCTACGTTTTTTATCATATTGCCAATGCTATCAAGTACAAATCCAACTTCTGTTGCATAAGCTTCAAATTCACTTTTTCCTAAATCGTTCTTTAATGCATTAATGACCGCAGTTTCGTTAGCTTGGATAACAGTTTTTAATCGATATAATTGCTCGATTCGAAAACTCGCTGATTTTGTGTCCCCTGTATAATAATAAGCACGTTGTTCTTCAATCATGTGTTCTACGTCAGTTGCAGTAAAATTCATTGTCCATCCCCCTCTAAGTCTCTTCAGTATATCAAGCAAAGTATTCTATAAGCTAAACTAACGCTCATACTTGTCTTCCCCAATAATCTACTCTATTAACAAATGATCGATATACCGTTGAACAAGCAAGCCTTCTTCAAAGTCTACCAAAACCGTTGAGTATTCATTCATTTCTTCAAAAAGTGATGGTACTTCTTCAAATTCACTAATCAGCTGACGATCTTCTCCCGCTGTTGACTGGTAAAGATTTGTCCAGTTTTCTAACGTTAACACACCTTGTTTGCCGTAAATTTTAAACTGCAACAACTCCTTTTGCCCAATATCACTAAGTCCCGTTAGTAAAAATGGAATTTGCTCTTTGGTCAGTCCGTGTGCAATAATTCCTGTTTCGCATTTATCTGCCTGCTGCGGATAGGTAATGTGATGAGAAGTAAAATTCAACTCATTAAACAGCCGATTCATTAATTGAAGATAATGTGGAAAAACTTCACGGACAAATCCACCTTGACTGCGTGAACCAATCCACGGATTTCGCTGCCAACGTCTCGGCCAGTCTGGAAAAAAAGTTTGAAGTTCGATACGAACAACTTTGCCGATTGCTCCTGATTTAACACGCTTTGCTAACTCTCGAACTGCAGGTGCATACATTAATGGAAAATGCATAGCTGTTTGCACACGATTATTTTGAACAGATTCCACCATCATTTCGCCATCAGCTACATTGTGCGCCAATGGTTTTTCACAAAGAATATTGATTCCTGCACTTGCTGCTAAGTTTGCAATTTCTGCATGATAAGCAGGAGGTGTCGCAATATATACCCAGTTGATATCTGAGTGGAAAACCTCTTCGATTGAGCTCGCCATTGGGATGTTGTACATTTGACTAATTTCTGTAAGTCGTTCAGTTTGTTCATCATAAACCATTTTTATTTCCACATGACTTTCTTGCTGAAGTTGTTTAATGATTCGTTCTCCCACAATTCCTGCTCCAATGATACCAATTGAAATCATTTGTACTCTCTCCTTTTACTGTTTTTCAGCTTTTTATATTTGGTGTTTATAAGTGTACCCTTTAAGGGTATAGAATAGTCAAACAATACCATCTGTTATAAACTGAGGAGGTTATATAATGAACGAACTAACAAAATGGTGGGAACCAATTTTTACAGGACAATTAGAAGTAGGTGTCGATAAAGAAAAATTGGAAAACTTAACAGAAGAATCGCTTTTATACTACACCGAACATCCAATAGCAGAGCCTGCACGTTGATCGATGACGGTTGCTAAATTATATTTCGTATACATAAAAACACTTGTTTCTTTACTGAAACAAGTGTTTTATTTTGCAGTCAATTGACCATGCTGTCTTAAAACGAACTGCCACCGGATAGCCAATTGATTTGATTTTTCGTATACTAAAAGAACGAAAGCAGGGATGGCAATGAAACTAAAATTTATGATACTGGCTTTACTTTTTCTATCAGGCTGCGGAATGGCTGGATCCGTTGACACGCCAAATACCACTGATCAAATCGATGTAAAAGTTACAAAAGTCATTGATGGCGACACTATCAAAATTATATACGAAGGCGATGAAGTAACGGTTCGGTATTTGTTAATTGATACACCAGAAACCAATCATCCGCGCTTAGGCGAACAACCGCTTGGCAAAGAAGCGACAAAAGAAAACAAACGACTCATCGATTCAGGCGATGTTACGATTGAATTTGACGTTGGTGACCGCTTTGATGATTACGATCGGTTACTTGCCTATATCTACGTAGATGGCAAAAGTGTTCAAGAACAAATGATTGACGCAGGTCTAGCGAGAGTCGCTTATGTGTTCCCGCCGAACACGCGTTACTTGGATCAGTTTGAGCACGCAGAACAACTGGCGAAAGAAAACGAAGCAGGAATTTGGCAATATGAAAACTACTCCACTGACCGGGGCTTTGATGCAGATGCTTATGGACAGAAGTCTACTGGAAATTCACCGCCCACTAGGTCTGACCAACAAAACAGCAACTGCGATATTAAAGGCAATATTAACCGCAGCGGCAATAAAATTTACCACTTGCCAAGCGATTCTTCCTATGAACAAACCAATCCAGAAGTGTGGTTTTGTTCTGAGCAAGAAGCACAAGATGCAGGCTTTAAAGGCTTAGAGTAGTAAGGTACAAAACCCTATTTTGTTTGTTCACCAACTATTGACTTTTTCTAAGGACGAGCTATAATTAGATTTGTCCTTAAAATTGCGATTCCTTAGCTCAGCTGGGAGAGCGCTACCTTGACAGGGTAGAGGTCGCTGGTTCGAGCCCAGTAGGAATCATAAACAGTAACCGCACAGCCCTATGGCTTGTGCGGTTTTTTCTGTTAATCAATCATAAAGATTCCAACTACTTCGTCTATTGGCAGTCTATACTTTATATTGGTCTCTACACAAACGAGCACTTGATTGTTCGTATCAAGATTTCTAATTGTTCCGCGTTGTTCGTAAATAACACCTTCTTTCCAACTCTGGATCAGTACTTCACATTGACGCTTGAAGGCAATATCTAGTTCTTCTTGCAGTAGCCGCAAATCGTCATCCGTTAACTCAGGTTTCGCTACTAGTTCTTCTTTTGCATACCATTCCCGGATCATGTCGACGTGCTCTGGCAGCATTAACGCTGTCCATTTAATACGTCCACGATCTTTAATGTCACCTACCACTTTTAAATGCTTATTGCGCTTCATTAGACAAACCTCCTTATTCTTTATTGTGTCCCCCAATTAATTTTGTTCGGGCAATCGCGGTACCTGCCTGTGTAGCGGATATGCCGCGGTAAATCGCTGAATAGCCGTATCTTTTGCGAATTCTATCCATCACTTCTCCAAGCTGTCTGTTTTCAAATTTTTTTTCATCAAAGAGGCTTAACTGCATCGACGACTCTTCTTCTAAATTGCTGATAGCTAGTGAAATTTGCCGAACTGGCTTGTGTTGAAAATGTTCTTGGAAAAGCTCTTGGCAAAGTTGGTACATTGTCAACGTATCGTTTGTCGCTTCGTCAATAGAACGTGAACGAGAAAAGCCACCACCAAATGCCGTCTTACTGTAAACGATGCTCAAATGGACTGTTCGTCCTGCACGTCTTGCTTGGCGTGTGCGCATCGCAACATCTTCACACATTTCTAAAATAACTGTCATGATGTCTTGTTCTTCTATGTAATCTCGGTATAAAATTTGGCCTTTTCCGTAACTGACTTGTCCTTCAACTAAAGACGAACCCATGTCCGACAAATCAATACCATTGGCGTGTTGATGCAATTGATTGCCTAAAATACCAAACTGTTTTTCTAAAACAGCAACACCTGTGCATGCCAAATCTCCTACTGAAAAAATACCCATGCTGTTTAAGGTTTTTTCTGTGCGCGATCCAATTCCCCACATTCGGCTCAAGGGTTGAACCGGCCATAATTTTTTGGCCACATCGTCAAATGACCAATAAGCAAATCCCGTTTTTTTTGCCTCCAAATCCAGTGCTAATTTTGCTAGCAGCATATTTGGACCCCCTCCAACGGAAGATGGCAATTGAAAAAAATCCAATAGCTCTTGCTGAATCCGAAGCATCGTAGCTATTGGAGGACCCCATAATTTTTCAGTACCTGTTAGCTCGATAAAACTTTCATCCACACTGTAAATATGAATCGATTCTTTTGGCGCATAGCGTGCTAGTAATTCTGTAATCGCCATGGACTTTTGCAAATACAGTTTCATTTTGGGTTCTACTAATAAAATATCTTGATGATTAGGAACTTCATAAAGCCGCGTGCCAGTTTTTACACCAAATCGTTTTTTCATCATCGGTGATGCAGCTAATACCACACTGCCTTTACGTTGTGGATTGCTGACAACCGCAAGACAAACTTCCAGAGGGTCTAGTCCAAGCTCTACCGCTGAAACACTGGCGTAAAAGCCACACATATCGATGCAGAAGATAGAAGCTTCGGATAACGCTTGCTTCACCATCATAATCACCTCATAAAATAGGAACATTTGTTCTTATTTTATACTACAACGATCTTAACAGCAATCCTTTTTTAAGAAATTAAAATTTTTGATTTTAAAAACAGCAAACCTTATCGTCAATCGCTAAATTTTCTAACAACTTTACATTTATCAGTGAACAAGATATGATAAATCTAGTAACAAGTTCGACATCCACCGTTCTTATAAGATTGGTAAATCAGTAAGAATCATTGGGTGCCAAACCCACTACAAGCTTTAGGAACAAAGTTTGCTTTGAAAAAGTCATCGCCTTCGGGTGATGGCTTTTTTCATTTCCTTTTACATAGTTATAAAACATAAAGAAAACCGGTTAGGCTTGTGCCTAACCGGTTTTCTTTATGTTTATGCTTCCTCTGTTTTAACAGTTTTTTTATCGCGTGCTAGCCATTGAATACCAAACAAGATGACAAACAAGACGGCACCGATTGTATCAGACAAGCCTTCTGGATAAATCAACGCAAGTCCAGTAGCAAATGTAATGATGCGTTCAAACCAATTGAGCTTCCGGTACCAATAACCAATCAATCCTGCTCCGATCGCAACCATACCTGCTAAGGCTGTGATCAATACCCAAATCAATTCAGGCCAAGTGGTATCGATCATTAATAACGATGGAGACAACACGAACATATATGGAATAATAAAGGCTGCTGCTGCTAATTTTGCTGCAATAAAGCCCGTCCGTATCGGCTCGCCACCTGATATCCCTGATGCTGCAAACGCAGCAAGTGCGACAGGTGGTGTAATATCGGCAATGATTCCAAAATAGAATACAAATAAATGGGCAGATAACGCAACCACAAGTGGCACTGCCGCTCCGACTGGTTCATCTAACATCAACAGCGTAATAATAGCAGGTGCCGCAATTGTCGATGTAATAACGTAGTTAGCCGTTGTCGGAGAGCCCATGCCTAGCACAATCGCTGCTAGCATCGTGAAGAACAACGTTAATAAGATATTTCCGCCTGAAGCAGAAACTAATCCATTTGCTAAGCTCAATCCAAGTCCTGTCTTCACGACGACTCCAACAATAATACCAGCTGCTGCAGTTGCGGCTGCAACCGCTAATGCCGTTCTCGCTCCATCCACCAATGCCAAAATCATATCTTTAAAGTTTAAACGTGTTTCTTTATTAAATGCACTCACAAGTATTGTCAGCACGATTCCGTAAAGCGCTGCTTGCATTGTTGGAATACCAATCAATAAGAAGACGATAATCGCCACAATCGGCAACAAGAGATAAATCTTTTTTAATACTTCTTTACGATTTGGCATTTCTTCGGGTGAAAGACCTTTCAAGCCAATTCGCTTTGCTTCAAAGTGGGTCATAATCCAAACGCCTGTAAAGTATAAAAGAGCTGGAATCGTTGCAGCTTTCGCAATTTCCCAGTAGGTGACGCCACCAATAAATTCAACCATTAGGAAAGCTGCTGCTCCCATAATTGGAGGCATCAATTGTCCACCTGTAGAGGCTGCTGCTTCTACACCACCGGCAAATTCTTTTTTATAGCCTAGTTTTTTCATCATTGGAATTGTGTAAGAACCCGAAGTTACCACGTTAGCAACCGAACTCCCTGAAATTGTTCCTTGTAAAGCACTCGAGAAAATAGCGACTTTTGCCGGCCCACCCGTTAAATTTCCAGCTAGTGATACAGCTAAGTCATTAAAGTACTGTCCCACGCCTGTTTTGACCAAGAACGATCCAAATAACAAGAACGTGAATATAAAAGTGGCCGATACACCAATGGGTGTTCCGAGTACGCCATCTGTCGTATAGAACATCAACTGAACAAGTGAATCCAGATCTTGTCCTCTGTGGCGTAAAAATCCTGGGAAATAAGGTCCGAAAAAAGCATAAGCTAAAAACAAACTAGCAATGACAGTAATTGGCATACCAACTGCTCGTCGCGTTGCTTCTAACGTTAGCAGAACAGCTAAAATTCCGACAACCATGTCTAGTTCTGTAACTCGACCAAGTCGAAAAACCAAATCATCATACATAATTGGCCAATACGAAGCGACACCAACAGATAATAAAGCCAAAATATAATCATACCAATCTACTTTATGACGAATACCTTTGCGTTTTCTAGCTGGGAATAAAAGAAAAATCAAAGATAAAGCAAAGCCTAAGTGAACTGATCGCTGAATATAAGCGGTATATTGTCCGAAAATTGCGGTATAAAGCTGGAATAAAGAAAAAGCTAATAATCCAAAAAAGACTACATGCTTCACAATTCCACTTAAATCACGTGTATTGGATTCAGGATCATACTTCTGTAAAATTTCTTTCTGCTTTTCTTCTGAAACATAAGATTCATCTTCTGGTGGAAGCTTGTTCCGTTCATGTTCTTCTGGAGGCAACTTATCGCTCATCAATCCTCACTCCTTTTCTTAGTTGAAATAAAGATAAGCGCTCTACTCGAAAAGTATACGATTTTCCTCTTTCCAACGTTCCTTTTAAGTCAACGCGACTGCCTTTGGTTTTAAACGACAAACCCGCATCAACATCTCCAACAAATAACCGAAATTCCGGAAGTTTCCTTGTCATATTTTTAATAAAGTATTTCCCATCTTTTTCGACAAAGGTTTCTCCTTCTCCTGCATTTGAAGGCATGCCAATATTAAAATCTTCATATTCCAGCTCTGTCATCATTAGCTCACCATCGTCTGTTACTTTGTAACTTTCAATGACTTCTGAAAGATGAATAGAATGCGTATAGATGATTTGAAACAAGCGACTCTCCAATGGGATATAAGCTGCTAGATTTTCACTTTCATTGTCAATAAACACATAATATTTTTGGGAAGGGATCCATACAATTAAGGAGCTGATTAGGATGAGGGCACTTAGTAAAAGAAGGATTTTGTGTATCCGGGTAAACCGCATAATTTATTCTCCTCCAGCTAAAAAAATAAACAACTGACGGAAAGCTTGCGCTTCATCGTCAGTTGATTGCTCATTCAATTAATTTACTTCGTCAAAATATTTTTGTGCTCCAGGATGAATATCGATACCGATTCCATCAAGACCTGTTTCAGCTTTGATCAATTCAGCTTTTGCATGCTGGATTTGATCTGTATTTTCATAAATCGCTTTTGTAATATCATAAACAAGATCTTCAGAAAGATCATTTTGTACCACTAACATAGCTAAAACTGAAACTGTTGGTACTTCTTCAGTCAAGCCATAAATGCCTGACGGTACAACATCATGTGCATAATATGGATATTTCTCGATAAGTTCATCTGCTTTTGCTTTTTCTACAGGCACTATCACGACGTCTGAAGTTGCGCCTAAGCTTTCAACTGCGCCTGTTGGCGTTCCAGCAGTAATAAACGCTGCATCAATTTGACCAGACTGCAAGCTTTCTTGAGACTCGCCAAAGTCAAGATTCTGTGCATCAATATCATCCATGGTCATGCCATGAATTTCCAATAATTGTTCCGCATTGATATATGTTCCCGATCCAGGTGCACCTACTGAGATTTTTTTGCCTGCTAAATCTTCAAAAGAAGCAACTCCTGAACTTGAAGTTGTTACCAATTGAATAGTCTCTGGATAAAGAGCGCCAATTGCTGAAACGGTATCGATGACTTCGCCTTCGAACATATTTGTTCCTTCAGCAGCATAGAAAGCTGTATCTGTTTGAACAAATGCAATTTGAGCATCTCCATCAGCAAGCGCTGTCATGTTAGCGGCAGATGCTTGTGAGACTTCTGCAGTTGTATCCAATCCCGTTTCTGTTTCAATAATGTTAGCCATTGCGCCACCAAGCGGATAGTACGTACCTGTTGTTCCGCCTGTTAGGATGCTAAGGAATTCAGGATCTTTAGAAGCTCCTTCTCCACCTTCGCCTTCTGTAGCCGCATCATCTCCACAACCTGCTAAAAATACAGATCCTGCAATCGTGACCGCTGCAAACAAACCAAATTTCTTTTTCAACATAAAGTGACCTCCCTTTTCTACAATACTAATTTCTATTTCAACTTTATAATAGCATGTCTTTCTTACTAGTTTCAATGCATTTCGTTAAATACAATCGCTTACAGAAAGAACATTTAGAATACTTCCTTATGTGTCTGTCCCACTTATATGAATTTCAGGAGTAGTGTCTCGTGGTGACAAATCTTCAAAGGTTTTGCCTTGTTCTTCAAGATCACGTGTACGATGAGCAATACGCGCCGATGCACATGCAGCTATACTCGCAACTAAGTCGTCGAGAAACGTGTGAACTTGTCCTCCATATTTTGTATCCAACTCATGGATAATACCTGTTTTGTTTTTATCTAAGTGACCAAATGTTGTTACAGCGATACTGCCATAAGTTAAAACTGCCCCTAAGCCGATCATTTCATCGACACCAAATAGTCCTTCATCCGATCCTACGATTTCTTGAAGTGGCTTAGATAGTTTTCCTTGCTCGGCTAGTTCATCTAATTCTATTCCCACGAGCAATGCATGTTGCATTTCTCGTTTACGTAAAACGCTTTCAACCGACTCCATACAATGTTCAATTGTAAGACCTTTATTAAACGAAATTTGCATATCAAATACAATTTTGGCAATGTCTTCGTTTGTAACGCCTCTTCGTTTTAATGCTTCATGCGTTGCTTTTGTTACGACGTCTGAGTGAACTTGGAACTTTGCACCATCCATATTAAAAACCCCTTCCTCAAAGCTTAGTGATGTTCTGCTCTTATTATACCTTGAACATTCATTATGGTACAATTTTCTTATAGAAGAGAAGAGGAGGCAAACATATGGCTAATGGCAAGGTAGAGGATTTATCAATCTATAGCAAAGAACTTCAAGAAGACATGCAATTGCTCGTCTATCTTCCGTCAAATTACTCGCCCTTATATAAATACACCATTGTCATCGCTTCTGATGGCAAAGACTATTTTCAACTCGGACGCGTTCCACGAGTGGTAGATGAATTATTAGAAAATCGAGAAATCGAAAACATTATTGTGGTCGGTGTTCCTTATAAAAGTGTAGCGGACCGCAATAAAAAATACGAGCCAACTGGTGAACAACACAGTTCTTATTTACGCTTTTTAGCACATGAACTGGTCCCTTTTTTAGACGCACAATATCCAACTTATCAAGTAGGAATGGGACGTGCTTTAATTGGTGATTCCTTAGCAGCAACAGTTTCGTTAATGGCGGCTTTAAAATACCCCAATATTTTTGGTCGTGTCATTCTTCAATCACCAAAAGTTGGTGAAGAAATGCTAAATGCGGTAGAAGCATTTAAATCTTCCAGTCCATTTACGGTTTATCACGTTATTGGAAAAGAAGAAACTGCCGTTAAACTAGGCAGTGGCAAAACCGCTGATTTCCTTGAACCCAATCGGAAATTAAATAATTTAATGAAAAATAAAGGGTTTTCGGTCTTTTATGAAGAATTTGAAGGAGACCACACTTGGAAGCATTGGCAACCTGATTTAAGACGTGCCCTTATTCAAAACTTTGGCATGTAATAGTTGGAAATGCTCCAAGGCATTATATTTCTAGATGGTTATAACAGACAAGGAGGTTTTTAGGATGAACTATGGAGTCGCAGTTTTCCCTTCAAAAAAAATGCAGGATATCGCCAATTCGTACAGAAAACGATATGACCCGCATTACGAGATGATTACCCCTCATATGACATTAAAAGAACCATTTGAGGTGGATGCGTCAGAAATCAAGGACATTGCAACAGAAATGACAAACATCGCTAAACGTCATAAGCCGTTTAAATTGCACACAACACGTGTTAGCACATTTTCACCGGTTACGAACACACTTTATTTCAAAGTAGAGCCAAACCCTGAAATCACTTCTTTACATGAAGATCTGCATTCTGAGTTTTTTGGTGGCATGTCGAAACATTCATTCGTGCCTCATATTACAATTGGACAAAAACTGTCTGATACAGAGCATGCGGATATTTATGGCCAATTGAAGATGGCTGGTATCGATCAAGAAGAAATGATTGATCGGATGCATTTGCTTTACCAATTGGAAGATGGTTCATGGACAGTATACGAAACATTCCGTTTATCTGGAGATGATCAGTAAGTGTTAAAAGCAAAAATAGCTGAGACGCAAATGGAAAAAGAACAAGCTTTCGACGTCCGTAGAAAAGTTTTTGTAGAAGAACAACAAGTTCCTATACACATTGAAATGGATGAACACGATGACAGCGCGATTCATTTTATTGCTTATCAGCTTGAACAACCCGTGGCTGCCGGTCGAATGAGAGAAGTCGAAATCGGGCTTGGTAAAGTTGAACGCGTCTGCGTACTTTCTGAGTACCGCGGTCTCCACATTGGCGTCATGGTGATGAACGAAATGGAACAATATGCACAAGAGAATGGCATTTTCAGACTCAAATTAAATGCTCAAACTCATGCACTTCCATTTTATGAAAAGCTGGGTTATGAAGTCGTGTCAGAAGAATTTCTAGAAGCTGATATTCCTCATAAAACGATGGAAAAATCGGTTAACGGTTAACAAACAACAAAGGACAGAGAAAAGTTTTTACTTTTCTCTGTCCTTTGTATTGCTTTTTATAAAATATGGAATCCACTATCTACATGAATGGTTTCTCCTGTAATTCCGCGAGACATATCGCTGAAAAGGAAAGCTGCTGTATCGCCCACTTCTTCAGGCGTTGTATTGCGACGCAATGGTGCTTTTTCTTCAATCTCATGCAAGATGGAGTTAAAATCACTGACACCTTTTGAAGATAGTGTACGAATCGGTCCTGAAGAAATCGCATTGACACGAATACCGTGTTTGCCAAGGTCTGCTGCCAAATAACGGACAGACATTTCAAGAGATGCTTTTGCAACACCCATGACGTTATAGTTTGGCATGACACGTTCTCCACCAATGTACGTTAAAGCTACAATGCTGCCACCTTCTGCCATCAACGGTTTCGCATTTTTTGCAATGCTTGTTAACGAGTAAGCACTAATATTATGTGCTAGTAAAAAACCATCTCGTGATGTATCTGAAAAGTCACCTGCTAGCTCTTCGCTTTTGGCAAAAGCGATACAATGCGCTAATCCGTGAATTGTTTCAACTTGTTCTTGAATCGTTTTAAAGCATGTAGCTACTGCTTCATCGTTTGTTACGTCACATGGCAAAATCAATTCGTGGTTACCATCTAATGTTGCGACCAAATCCCGCACTGATTTCTCAAAGCGCTCTCCTGCATAGGTGAAAATCAAGTTGGCCCCCGATTGATCTAACGCACGCGCGATTCCCCAAGCAATGCTTCGCTTGTTGGCTACTCCCATAATGACAAAAGTCTTTCCTGTTAATGATATTGACATGACCATTCCTCCTGCGTCTGTTTTATTACCTGGTACTAATAATACCTCATAAAAAAGAAAAGTGCAATTTGCACTTTTCTAAAGACGGCTCAAAAATGTTGTAGCTAAGCCTAGATAAATCAAAATAGAAATAATGTCATTCAAGGTTGTAATAAAAGGACCAGATGCTACGGCTGGGTCAATCTTCATACGGTGAATTAATAATGGAATAAATGAGCCAGCTAAAGTGGCAACAAAAATAGAACTCATAACAGCTGTACCAACTAGCATCCCAATCAATAATTCTCCTTTCCAAAAATAAACCAATCCGACAACAACAATTCCACAAACGACGCCCGTAATCAGTCCCGTACCTGCTTCACGAAATAACAACTTTGTTTTACTTTCTTCTTCAATGTCTCCCGTCGCAATTCCTCGAACAGCTACAGCTAAAGCTTGCGTCCCACTATTACCAGCCATACCAGCAATCAGTGGAATAAAAACAGCTAGAAGCGCTACTTGGTCTAAGGTTGCTTCGAACATCCCCATTAAGTTGGCTGTCAACATCCCTAAAAATGTCAGCAAAATCAACCAAGGCAAGCGTTTTTTTGCAGCCGTTAACGAACTTTTATCAAAAGTATCCATGTCGGATACGGCTGCGAGTTTAGAATAATCATCTGAAGCTTCTTCTTCGAGTACATCGATAATGTCATCAACTGTAATAATTCCCAGCAAATGTTGTTGGAAATCCACAACCGGTAAAGCCAAAAAGTCGTAGTCTTTAATCATACGTGCAACTTCTTCTTGGTCTTCACTAACGGATACACTGACCACTCGTTCATTCATAATAGATTTGATTAATGTATCTTCTTCTGCAAGAATCAAATCTCTCAACGTCACAATGCCAGAAAGTTTCTTATCATCGTCTACGACAAAGACGTAGTAAATCGTCTCAGCATTTGGAGCCGCATTACGAAGAATGTTCATTGCAGATCGAACCGTTGAATTTTTGGGGATTGCTACAAATTCTGTTGTCATGATTGAACCCGCTGTATATTCTTCGTAATGCAACAAGTCTTTAATTTGACGTGCTGATTCTTTATCCATAATTGTCAAATAACTTGCAACTTGTTCTTTATTCAATTCATTTAAAATATCGACTGCGTCATCCGTATACATATAAGACAGTAAATCTGCTGCATAGCGGGCATCCATTTCGCGAAACAAGTCTTCGTAGTCGTCATCATCTAATTCAATTGCTTCAAAAAGATCCGCCATCTCTTTAGGAGAGAGATACTGATACAGCAATTGCCTAGTCTCGGAATCTGCCTTTTCATAAAAACTTGCTTGGTCGTATGGATGGTGTGATAAAAACTCTTCACGGAAGTCTTTAACATCTCCACGAATGAGTAATTCGGTAAACAATGCCTCGTTTAATTCTTCGTCACGTACTACTTTATCGTCCATCATGTATACTCCCTCCTTTCGAAGCTTTTCTATGCTTGCTTATAGTAGTTTATACGCTACACCATCAATATGTATAGTATATTTAAAATCAAAGAGGTGCATAAAATGAAATTTGATATTATTGGCGACATTCATGGATGCTATCAAGAGCTCTTGTTGCTGATTGAACGTTTGGGTTATCAACAACAAAACTCTGTCTTTACTCATCCAGAAGACAGGCAACTCGCTTTTGTCGGTGATGCTATGGACCGCGGACCTGAATCCTTGAATGTCCTCCGGCTATTGTTCGCTTTACAAGACGCAAACGTTCTTAACTATTCTCCTGGCAATCACTGCAATAAACTTTTTCGTTTTTTTAAAGGACACGATGTTCAATTGGCTCATGGCTTAGAAATGACCGTGCACGAGTGGGAACAACTGCCAAAATCCGAAAAACAACAATTTCGAAAGCGTTATATTTACTTTTACGAACAACTTCCACATTACCAACAAGTTGGTGATGACTTGATTATTGCTCATGCTGGGTTGAAAGCCGAAATGATTGGAAAACCAGTAAACAGAAGTATTGCCGCATTTGTTCTATATGGAGACGTAACAGGAAAATTCCAAACTGATGGTCGTCCTATAAGACGTGACTGGGCTAAATCCTATACTGGAGAGCAATGGATCGTGTACGGACATACACCCACTGAAAAACCATATATTATTAACCGGACAGTCAATATCGATACAGGTTGTATTTTCGGAGGCACATTAAGTGCTCTTCGCTACCCTGAAAAAGATGTTGTTTCTGTTCCTTCTTTGCAACCTTATCAACCAGATCGCTTTTCTACATACGATTAAAGCAAAGATTGCATATCTTCATTTAACGCAGAATGAAAAACAAGCGGTTTTCCAGAAACCGGATGAACCAATTCGAGTTCTGTGCAATGCAATGCTTGGCGGTTGATCTCTGCTCTTTTGCCACCATATAAATCGTCTCCCACTAGCGGATGACCTATGTGAGTTAAATGAACACGAATTTGATGCGTTCTGCCTGTATTTAACTGTAAGCGAATATGAGAATACTCTTCGAGAAGTGCAAGTACTCGAACTTCTGTTTGTGCAAACTGACCGTCAGCGCGCACTTCTCGCTCGATAATGCTGGTATCTTTTCGTCCGATTGGAGCGGTTATTGTAAATTCACTGTTGTCTATTCGTCCATGAACCAATGCCTCATACCGTCGTTTCATCTTTTTTTCTTGCTGTTGCAAAGAAATCATATGGTGAATGTGACGGTTTTTTGCAATGCATACAAGTCCTGATGTGTCGCGGTCAAGTCGAGTTGCAATGTGCAAAGTCGAGGGAATGCCATGATCATTAAAATGCTTGGCAACAATATTTGCAACACTTCCAAAAGGATGTTCACGAGACGGAATGGTGTTTTGCATAGGTGGTTTTTCAACAATCAACAAAGCTTCATCTTCATAAACAATTTCTAATGGTCCCGCTTCAGCGATTAGGCCTTTTCCGTGTGTTTCATTCGGAAAAATAACGGTCACTGCATCGCCTTTTTGCAAGGGATGCCTGACCGTCACTTCTACACCATTTACTAAAATTTGACCACCGCCATATTTAACAGAAGCTAAGGTTCGCTTGGAAATACCCCATACTTCCAATGCTTCGCGAAGAAGACCTGATTGTTCAGCAGTATAAATTAACTGAAAAGGTTTCATAGCAATCAATCCGATAGCTCGCTGTCGATAAAAGAGTCGTGAACACGTTGCCAAAACGGAAATGCACGAAATCTAGCAAAACGGACTTTTTCGTCAGCCACTCGATATTCAATTGATTTTACATCTTTGTGAAGCAATTGCAAATGATCAACAGTTACCATAAAATCTGGTGCTTTAACCGGTCGCAACGCACATCTATGATGAGCAGGTAACACTAGTGGCGAGCCTACTGTTCGGAATACACGGTTGTTGATAGAAGCCATCTCCGTTAACTGCATCGCTTGCAGAGACGGATGAATGATTGCACCGCCCAATGCTTTATTATAAGCTGTACTGCCTGAAGGTGTTGACATACATAGGCCGTCTCCTCTAAAGCGTTCGAAATGACTTTCGTTTAAAAAAACATCCATAACCAATGTGACGTCAGGCGACTTTACAGTTGACTCGTTTAACGCCAAGTACACTGCAGGCTCATCTAAGTTTTGATAATGAATGCTCACCTCTAACAACGGATATTTAATCACTTCGTATTCTTTTTTAGCAATCGACAAAACTAGTTTTTCAATCTCAATTGGTTTCCAGTCAGCATAAAAGCCAAGATGGCCCGTATGTATTCCAACAAAAGCTACATCCGCCAGTTTTTCACTGTATTTGTGAAACGCATGAAGCAACGTTCCGTCTCCACCGATCGATAATACAACGTCTGGTGATTCTTCATCCCATTGCATACCAAAGTCTTGTAAATAATCTTTTGCTGTAGCCATCAATTCATTCGATAATTTATCTGTTCTCGATATAATGTAAAATTTCATTGTTTTGTTCAACCTCCTTCTCGATCACTTCGGAAATGTGTTCCAGATGATTCCTTAAATTCATTAAAATAAACTTGTGCTTCTTGAATTTCATCTCGGATTTGCGACATTTCCTCATCCAACTGAAATGCAGCTTCAGCCGCGCGCTGTAGCCGATTTTTTATTTCTTCTGGAAAATCGCCTTTGTATTTATAGTTTAAAGAATGCTCAATCGATGCCCAAAAATTCATAGCAAGTGTACGAATCTGAATTTCTGCTAAAACTAACTGCTCTCCATTAATTGTTTGAACGGGATATTCCACAATCACATGATACGAGCGATAGCCGCTTTGTTTTTCATTAGAAATATAATCTTTTTCTTCCACAATCCGCAAATCTTTACGCTGTCTTAACAACTCTACAACGGTTTCAATATCTCCCACAAACTGACACATCATTCGAATGCCAACAATATCCTGCAATTGATGAGCGAGTTCTTCTGAAGGTTCAAACGGAATGCCTTTTTCAAGTGTTTTATCATAAATGCTAGCCAAAGGTTTAACACGTCCAGTCACAAACTCAATTGGCGAGTTTGTGTTATCGTTCTCAAATTGGTTTCGCATGCCTTTAAATTTTATCTTTAATTCGTCTACTGCTTGTTTATAGGGTGTTAAAAAATGATTCCATTGCCCCATCCCGAGCCCTCCTCACTTCTTTTAAAATCGTGAAGCAAGTGCCTCATGAAATGTCTTTTCCACAGCTTTACGAAAAGATTCGCTGTAAGTGTCATTGGCTTCTATGCTTTCCACGAGCATCTGCAGCTTTTCGTGAAATTCAGCTAATGGCATAATTTGTTTGCCCCATAGTAAAAGAGGGACATTTTTTTGCTGAAGTGCTTTTGTTAATGCAGGCCATGTATGTAATCCAAACTGTACGTATATGTAATCAGTACCCGTATCTAGTAAATAGATAAACGCTTCATTGTTAGCATCAGCCAGCATTTGACCCGATGCCTCAAGTGATTCAGTTGGTTCCATTTCTTCAATAATGAATTCAATGTTGTTGTTGGCAATTTGCGTCTTGTTGACCTTCACTAATTTATGCAAATCAGAACTTCCTTTCTAGCTTGTTGATAATCATATTTTACCACAGCTCTGTCATTCGTTGCAGTTTGCGTCAAACTATCCGATAATGAAATTAATAGAGAGGTGCTTATCATGACGAAAGAACTTGAAATCGAATTTAAAAACATGCTGACAAAAGAAGAATACATTCATTTGCTTGAAGACTTTACTCATTTTCATAGCGGTCCACTTACACAGCACAATCATTACTTTGATACAGATGACTTTCAACTTAAAAAACACCACAGCGCTTTGCGTATTCGCCAAAAAAATGGGCGCTTTGAATGCACGCTGAAAATCCCAGCACCCGTTGGCCATTACGAAATTACAGATTCATTGACCGAAGACCAGGCAAATGCCATGCTCGAGTTGGATCTCTTTAAAGCTGATGAAGTCACAGTTGCACTTGAGACATTAAATGTTCCCATTACGAAGTTAAAATCAATTGGTACTTTAACGACTCATCGTGTGGAATTTGAGTATCTTGATGGTTTATTGGTACTCGACCATTCTGAATACAATGACCAAGAAGATTTCGAGCTGGAATTTGAAGTATCAGATGCCGAGCACGGACAAGAACAGTTTTCAAATCTCTTAAAAGAAAAAAAAATTCCAGAACGCCCAGCAAAGAAAAAAATTGAACGTTTTATGAATTCAGCTATTGATCATAATTCCAATTAGTGATTTCCTTTTACTTTCTACTCATTCAATCGATTTGTTTGAGATATTTGAGATCCGTTGTTAGAATGGATTTACAGCTAATGCAAAGGAGATACGATAATGACTGGAAAACCGATTATTCCGTATGAAGAAATTGGTGCGGAAACATTATCACAATTAGTCGACGCATTTTATGCTCGCGTAGCGGCTCATCCGAAGCTGCAGCCTATTTTTCCTGATGATCTTTCAGAAACTGCCCGTAAGCAAAAACAGTTTTTAACGCAGTACTTAGGCGGACCTAATATTTATTCAGCTGAGCATGGGCATCCAAGACTAAAAGCAAGGCATAATCCATTTCCCATTACACCTGCTAGAGCACAAGCGTGGCTAGAATGCATGAGTGGCGCAATGGACGAAGTAGGACTAAGCGGCACGTTTCGTGAAACTTTATACAACCGACTTGTTTTAACCGCGCACCATATGATCAATGAGTCCGACAGCGAGGAGGAGTTGGAGTGAGCAACCTAGATTTGGTTGAAGAAATTCACGAACCGTTAAATGCCATCAAACCAATGGAATTATACGTTTTTGTGGATCCCTTGAATCCACAATGTTGGGAAATGCAAGGCGTTATTCGGAAGTTACAGATTGAATATGGCCATTATTTTTCTATGCGAATTGTGTTGAGTACGCAAATATTCAACTTAAATAAAACTGTTCTATCAGCAAATATTGATACTGATAATTTAACTCACCCTGTACTACCATCTGTTGCGATAAAAGCTGCAGAACTACAAGGTAAACGATCTGGAAATCGCTTTTTGCACAAGTTACAAGAGCATTTATTTCTTCAATCGAAAGACGTTTCTTCTTACAACGTATTACTTGAAATTGCCGAAGAAGCCAATCTCGACCAAGAAGAATTCAAAACAGACTTTCATTCGGTTCATACCGCAAAAGCGTTTCAATGTGATTTGAAGATTACCCGTGAAATGGAAATTAACGAAGTACCAAGCATTGTATTTTTTAACGAATGCATTGAAGATGAAGGCGTAAAAGTATCTGGACTTTATTCATATGACGTTTATCAAACTATTTTACAGGAGATGATGGGTGAAGAAAGTTTAAATCGCCAAACCCCGCCTTCTTTAGATGACCTTTTTACTAAATACTCGACGATGGCAACAAGAGAAATCGCTTCTATATATAATATTTCTGAACAAACGGCAGAATGTGAATTAAAAAAGAAAGTGCTTCAACAAAAAATTGAACGTATCTGTATGTCAAAAGAAACAATATGGAAAGTTAAATAACCTGCGTCCCAAAATTGGGACGCAGGTTATTTTTTAAGCGTTGATATGCGTATCGACAGTATTTATGTAATTTGGACAGTATTCGAGCTGGATTGGACAGTATTTTGCCAATTTGGACAGTATTTCATTCTAATCGGACAGTATCTCCAAATTTTAGGGGTAAAATCAAGAATTTCAGTCTTCTATAAAACGTAAAAGACGCCTTCCACGTCCGGAAGGCGTCTTTCTATATTACACAAAGGGGATGGGAGAAATGTTCACGCTCAAACAAAGGGGTGTATGTTTGTATGTGATTTATTTCACAAGATTATCTTATCATGGAATAATAGTTAAATCAATATTTCACAAAGACTTTCACATTTTCGTCATATTTTCGTCAGATTGATATCTTTTATTTGCTTATCCATTATTTCAACATAACATAAAAAGAAGCAACCTCCACAAGGACGCTTCTTTTTATAGCTTTATTTGTTCAGTAATAATTTTTCAAGTTCGTTTAATTTTTGTTCAAAGACCATGCATGCTTCTTCTACAGCTTTTGACTCAGTCATGTCTACTCCGGCTTTTTTCAACACTTCAATCGGATAATCAGAGCTTCCTGCTTTTAAGAATTCATTGATGTACCGATCAACTGCTGGCTGTCCTTCTTCAAGGATTCCTTTGCTTAATGCCGTAGCCGCGCTAAAGCCTGTAGCGTATTGAAAGACATAATAATTATAGTAAAAGTGTGGAATGCGTGCCCACTCTACTCCAATTTCTTCATCTGCTGCTACATCTGGTCCGTAATACTTTTGATTTAGCTCATAATAGACTTCAGTTAAGCGATCAGCAGTCAATGCTTCACCGTCTTGATCCATTTTGTGAATCATGTGTTCAAACTCTGCAAACATTGTTTGACGGAATACAGTACCACGGAATCCATCAAGCCAATTGTTCAATAAATAGATACGTTCTTCGTCATTTTCAGCAGCATTGACCATATGTTCGTTTAATAAAGCCTCATTTGTCGTAGAAGCCACTTCTGCTACAAAAATAGAGTAATCACCATAAACGTAAGGTTGATTGTTACGTGAATAATAACTATGAACGCTGTGGCCAAATTCATGTGCCAATGTAAACAAATTATTCACGTTATCTTGCCAGTTCATCAAAATATATGGATTGGTGCCGTATGCTCCTGATGAATAAGCTCCGCTGCGCTTGCCTTTGTTTTCTTTCACGTCTACCCAGCGGTTATCTATGCCTTCTTTGACAATTCCTACATACTCATCCCCTAGAGCTTCCAGCCCTTTCAGCATAACGCCTGTTGCTTTATCGTAAGGCATTTCCATTTTCACTTCTGGAACGAGTGGTGTATGCAAATCCCACATATGAACTTTGTCGAGTCCTAGTACTTCTTTACGCAAAGCAGAATAGCGATGCAATAAGTGAAGATTGTCATTGACCGTTTCAACCAAGTTATCGTAAACCGCTTCTGGAATATGGTCGTCAGCTAAAGCCGCTTGGCGAGCTGAATCGAATTTACGGATTCGTGCATTGACGTTATCGCGTTTGATGTTCCCCGATAAAGTAGATGCAAAGGTGTTGCGGAATTTGCTATACGTCGCATAAACTGCTTTAAAAGCATCTTCACGTACGCGACGGTCGCTACTTTCTAAGAAACGAATGTAATTACCGTGTGTAATTTGAACTTTTTGGCCTGATTCGTCTTCTATTTCTGGGAATTCAAGGTCCGCATTGTTCAAGCTGCCAAATGTTTCAGAAGATGCTTGAGCGACTTCAGACATTTGGGCCATTAAAGATTCTTGTTCAGCCGGCAACACATGAGGACGCATTGCATTTAGTTCTTCAAGTGCTTGCTTGTATAAGCTCAGTCCTTCGTGGTTTGCAACGTATTCATTTAACGTCGATTCGTCTAATGCTAAAATTTCAGGTGTTAAAAAAGACAAACCTGCTGATACTTTTGCGAATAACGATTTGATGCGACTGTCTAATGCTTGGTATTTTGAGTTTGTTGTATCTTGGTCGTATCGCATGTGCGAATACGTATAAAGACGTCTCAGCCGTTCTGTTAACTCGTCTTTATACACCAATACCTCATAAAGAGCATCGGCGCTTTCATGCAACTTCCCTTTGTATGATTCAGCTTTGTCGCTAAGTGTCGCTACTTCGGTAAACTCTTTTTCCCAAAGCGCATCCGTTGCAAATATGTCTTCTAGTTTCCACGTTAATTCAGTCGGAACTTCTTCTCTTGTTAATACTTTCTCAGCCATTTTTTTCCTCCTCTATCCCATTCTTTCGGGAAACGAACTACATCTTATTTTCTCAATTTTCTTACGGTTTTGCAATAGATATCATAGACATTATCCAAAAGGTTGGCATTTGTTTTTTCACTATTTTTTATTGACGTATAAAAAGTCAAATAATCTGTCATAACTTCCAATGCCTGTGAGAATTTTTCCGGATGAGTTAAAACGACTTGCCCGGAAGCAACGAGTGTTTCTAGTCCAACCCCTTTCTCGTAAGCTTGAGCTATTTGTAATTGCCAAATTATCGCTGGCTCTTTCATGCAGTCACCACCGAGTAAAGGTATGCCAAAAAAAGCAGGCACACTCGCTACCTCCACCTGTAATTCATAACATAATCTGCAAAAAAGATTTCCAATACGTCTACCTGCGTATAATTGACTACGAATGTATTGTCTTTTTAAATTCTGAAAAATTCCAATGACAAGTTTAAACTCGTTTCTCGTTAAAGGATTAGGCAAAGCAAAAGGGAAAATTTGTTGGTTGGCTTGAAGTGACTTTGTTTTCCCTACCCATCGGTTGCCACTTACATAAAACAAATTGGATTGATAATAAAATCGATTATTTGGTGGATGAAATAACAATAAATAAGAAAAGTGATCTGCTTGCTGAAACATAGCAACCTCATACGCTTGTAAATGCACTAAGCCAATTTCTTCGCGCAAAGGTTCTTTTAATCCTTTTATCCATACAGGGTGAACATTTAGTCGTTTGTATCCATCAGAGCGCTGAAAAAGCTGTGAAACTGGGATAGGGCTGCATTGGAATTCAATAGCGTAACGTTCGTTAACAAACACGTCCGTGCGTTGACGAATTCCAGATAAATATTTTTCTAAATCTACAGTGTGATTTAACTTTTTGAAGAAGTTGTGCAGAAGGAGCTTTCCGTGTAAATGCAGGGAGGATTCTGGTTCGCTAAACTGATCGCAGCTTGAAAGAGCTTTATGTGCAAAATGAGGGATATTGATTTCTCCGATTTTCAAATGTACCGAAGCTTGACAAGTAGGGCAAAAAAATTGTTCATGCGTTCGAATTTTGTGCAATTCTTGTCGTGAGTGTTGGTTTGTTAAATAGAATAGTTTTTGATTGCTTGTTTTGGCTACTAATATAATTACCACTCTCCTTTCTTCCATTCTATGGAATCCGCAAGATTTTGGCAATAAAAAAAATCTCCAATAAAGGAGATTTTAACCGAAATAATGAAGTACATTTGAAAGTGCATCTTTTACAAAAATAGGTTTACCGTATTCTTCAAGACGGTGAATTGTAAGTGGTGATGTGCGTAAATATTCAGAGATGATGCTGATGTTGTTTTTAATGTCTTCTTCTGAATGCAAGATCTCATCAAAATTCAAGTATAAGTAATATTTATTGTCAAAATAGTATACTGCCGATTCAATTGGTACATACATTAAACGTCGCGCAATCGGTAGCAATTCTTCTATTTCTGAAAAAACAAATGTATATTCAAGTTTCTTAATATCAGGTTCATCGAAGACAGGTTCGAATTCATCAAACTCTGTTGCTTCCGTATCTTCACTTGCAAACATTTTACGACGTTCTTCTATATCATCAGGCAAATCTAATTTTTGACCATCTTTTGTTAGTTGAGCGCGTGTTACTGTAACTTCTAGACCTTTATCCATGGCTTGGACTTGGATCCAAAGTGGACCTTCCATAACGAAATCGGCTTCTTCGTTGACTTCATCCATCATTTCCCAAAAAAGCTCTTCACTTTTGTCTTTGTTAAACCAGATTTCGTCACGGCTAAACCCTCGCTCTTCAACATCGAGATAGGAAATGTAAAATTTAACTGTGTTGTCGTTAATACGTTCGATTTCCATTTTACACCTCTCCTTTACGGTTTGGACTAAGAGGATTTTCCTCAGAGCCGTGCTGTCTTGCTTTAACCAAGTATAACTTTTATTTCTATTAAAGAAAAAGTTTATGCCTATGTCTCAAGGTCATGTGCAAGTACATAGAGTTTAATGCACTCTACTAATTTATGCAACTAATTTAACATAAAGAAAAGCTGTCCAAAGATCTCTTATGAAATACCATAAAGACCGGACAGCTAGTGTAATTATTGTTAATTAACCATTCGCTGAGCTTCAAGCAATTGGTAAGCTCTAACTTTACGTGGCAAGAAACGACGAATCTCGTCTTCATTGTACCCAACCTGTAGACGTTTTTCATCCATAATAATCGGACGACGCAACAATCCTGGGTGTTCTTGAATCAGTTCATATAAACGCTGAAGCGGTAAACTTTCAACATCTACATTCAATTTTTGGAATATTTTAGAGCGAGTAGAGATGATTTCATCCGTACCGTCTTCAGTCATACGTAAGATTTCTTTGATTTCGCTAATTGTTAGCGGTTCAGAGAAAATATTGCGTTCTGTATATGGAATTTCGTGTTCCTCGAGCCAAGCTTTAGCTTTTCTACAAGATGTACAGCTCGGTGAAGTAAATAATGTAACCATCATAGTGGAGCACTTCCTTTCGGATTCATGAAATATAGTTTAGTTTATTTTTAATTTAGAATCATTATTGTTTAGAAGCTCTACATTCATTATACAACGATTTTCATGAGTTTAATAGTAGATCTCGATAAAAAATTATATATATTAAGCAATCCGTCACATTTTGACTATATATTCATTATACTTTATTTGCTATACACTTAAAATACCCCATTTAATAATACCTTAAACTAGAAAATAGCCTATTTTTATTCTCATTTACATTTTCTTTTTGAAAATATTCTTTACTCTACTATTAATACGTTTTAAAACGAGAAAAGTTTCGTTAACGAGCATGTTATTGTATTAATTTCGCAAAAAGTTATACATTTCTTTCTCTAAGTCAAGGCGTGTAATCGACACCTTCTGAGTAAGTGTTTCCAGCATTCCACAGAAGGAATTCTTCTATTCCTTGTTCATTTAATGCTTTAATTTGTGCTTCGACTTCTTCTTTACCATAGCGCTTGAAATTTCCAGCACCTAAGTAACTTGCTGTGAAATCTTGAATCCACGGTCGTGAAACGGGTGGGTTTTCTAATGCTCCTAAAACCTCATTTTCCACTTTTGCATATTCGGTTACTAGCTTGTATGGTTCTAAGTCTGGTTTTGCGATACCAAAATAAGATGTCCAGTGACTTGGATAAATCATAGATGAGATGACATCGACGTTTTCAGAGATTTTTGAAAAGTTTTGGCCAATGCCAGGTGCTTCAGGTAATGTTGCCGCATAGCCAAATATATCAACCGACACTTCAACACCATAAGGCTCCAACTGCTCTTTAGCATATGCAACAAAATCTGTTACGGCCTCAACTCTTTTTTGAACAAGATCCATCTCAACATCTTCGTATTCACCAAGAGAGTATGTTAAATCATCAGCGCGATTTTCAAATCCTTCTGGGAATCGAACATAATCAAATTGAATTTCTTTAAACCCAAGTTTTGCTGCTTCAATAGCTACTTTTACGTTATGATCCCATACTTCTTTAAGGAATGGATTGACGAACGCATCTCCGCGATTATTTTTCCAAACTTGATTGCCATCCATAAATGTTAGATCTGGACGTTGTTCTGCTAAAACAGTATCTTTAAAAACAACTACACGAGCAATTGGGTAAATTTCTTTTTCTTCTAATTTTTCCAACATACCTCGAGGATCTTTTATAAAGTTTTTTCCCATACCAAGCTCCGCTAACTCTGAGCCTTCTTCAGGTTGGTATGTTAAATATCCTACATCTTCTTTAATATCAATAACCATTGCATTCAATTCTGTATTGTCTAAAAGATCAACCAAAGAACTAAAACGTTCTCCTCCAGCAGAGTAACCCGTTAAAAATATCCCTCGAACAGCATCTGGATAATTAAATTCAAGTCCTGAATCGAATTTAAACAATCCTGATGATGTTAATACTTTTGAGTCAATTTGAGTTGCTTGATAAGACCGTTTTGTAAAATCAGGTGTCTTATCCTCATCAGCTGCATACACGCTTCCTGCACCTACTAAACTAATGCTTGCTGCACACGCTGCGATCCATTTCCAATTTTTAATCATTCTTCCGCACTCCTTCTCCATACGTTTACAATTACAGCAACTGTTGATCAGCCAATTATAGCTGTTCAAAGTTTTTGAATATCCATTGTTCTTCCATTCTATCATTTATCTGACTAATTAAATCAAAAATTTACGTATATCTTAAATTAAATGTAGAAAGCGCCAAAATCGGCCAAAAAGAATAAAAAAAGAACGTTGTCTTGTAGACAACGCTCTTTTTTTTAGTTTGTTATTACAGCTGCTTTAATCGATTCGAATTCGCGCTCTGAACATTGAACAAAATGACCAGGGCTGATTTCTCTCATGCGAACATCGTCAGCTTTTGTATATTCGTGTACAGCAGGATCATATGATTTACGAACGCGGTTGCGCTCATAGTTTGGATCTGGAAGTGGAATTGCAGACAACAAAGATTGCGTATACGGATGCAATGGATTCTTGTACAACTCTTCCGCTGGTGCTAGTTCCACCAGTCTTCCGAAGTACATTACACCAATTCGATCTGAAATGTATTTAACCATCGACAAATCATGGGCGATGAACAGGAATGTCAGTCCTTTTTCTTCTTGTAATTCTTTCAGTAAGTTAACAACTTGCGCTTGGATCGAAACATCGAGTGCTGAGATTGGCTCATCGGCAATGATAAAGTCAGGTTCAACAGCCAAAGCGCGAGCAATTCCAAGACGCTGACGTTGTCCACCAGAGAATTCATGCGGATAGCGGTTAGCGTGTTCTTTGTTCAAGCCAACTGTTTCTAATAAATCATAAACCATTTTTTTACGTTCTGTTGCATTTTTTGCTAAGCCATGAATATCGATGCCTTCTGCAATAATATCCATTACTTTCATCCGTTGATTTAACGATGCATATGGATCTTGGAAGATCATTTGCATTTTACGGTTAAATTTCTTTAAATCTTTTTTAGATTTTTTGCCATGAACGTTTTCACCTTCATAGAACACATCACCATCAGTCGCATCGTACAGACGAATGATCGAACGACCCGTTGTCGATTTTCCACAACCCGACTCGCCAACCAATCCTAAAGTTTCACCTTTGTATATATCAAAACTGATATCGTCTACTGCGCGGACTTCGTTTGCTTTACCGATATTGAAATATTGTTTCAGGTTTTTAATCTCAAGTAATTTTTCAGCCATTATACCGCACCCCCTTCATAATATCTGCTTCCCGGGAATTTCTTCATACGTTCAATAACAGTGAGAGGCGGTTCTACTTGAGGTGCATCTGGATGCAATAACCAAGTTGCTGCATAATGTGTATCACTGACTTTGAAGAATGGAGGGTTTTGCTCCATATCGATGGTCATTGCGTACTCACTACGAAGTGCAAAAGCATCGCCTTTTGGCGGATCCAATAAATCAGGTGGTGTTCCTGGAATTGCGTACAATTTTGCATCTTCTGTATCTAATGATGGCATCGAACTTAATAATCCCCACGTATATGGATGCTGGGGGTTATAGAACACTTCATCAACTGTACCAATTTCCACAATTTTCCCACCGTACATAACAGCTACGCGATCTGCTACGTTCGCTACAACACCAAGATCGTGTGTGATAAAAATAATAGAAGTATCAATTTTTTTCTGCAAATCTTTCATTAACTCTAGAATTTGCGCCTGGATTGTAACGTCAAGTGCCGTTGTCGGCTCATCGGCGATCAAAATTTTCGGGTTACAGGCTAATGAAATAGCGATAACAATACGTTGACGCTGTCCACCTGAGAATTGGTGAGGATATTGCTTCATCCGCAACTCTGGCTTTGGCATACCAACTAAGCGTAACAAGTCGATTGCTACTTTTTTCGCTTCACTTTTGCTGATTTTTTGGTGTTTTAACAAAGGTTCTGTTAATTGACGACCAATTGGCATAGTTGGATTCAGAGAAGTCATTGGATCCTGGAAAATCATTGATATTTCTTTTCCTCGAATTTTTTGCATTTCTTTGTCACTCAACTTTGTCAAATCACGGCCATCAAACAAAATTTCGCCGCTTTTAAATTCTGCAGATTGTTCCGGTAGCAAACGCATGATGGATTTAGTCGTTACAGATTTACCTGAACCAGACTCTCCAACGATTGCTAAAGTTTCGCCTTTGTATAAATCAAAGTTAACCCCACGTATCGCTTTAACTTCCCCGCCTTGGGTGTTAAAGGAAAGCTCTAGGTCTTTTACTTGTAATATTTTCTCCATTTTAAACTTTCCTCCTTAATCTTTCATCTTCGGATCGAGGGCATCACGAAGTCCGTCACCAATTAAGTTGAACGCAATCATGATTAAACTCAGCAAGACTGCTGGGAATGCTAAAATATGCGGCGCAAATTGAATTAATGCATACCCATCGTTAATCAATGTTCCGAGAGATGCATCAGGAGCCTGCAGCCCCAGTCCGATAAAGCTTAAGAACGCTTCAAAGAAAATTGCGCTTGGAATAGTGAACATCGTATTGATGATGATTACGCCTAAAACGTTTGGCATTAAATGTTTCCATATAATGCGGCTGTCACTCGCACCTAACGTACGAGCAGCCAAAACGAATTCCTGGCTCTTATATTTAAGAACTTGTCCACGGACGACTCGAGACATTCCTGTCCATCCGGTGATGGTCAAGGCAATGATGATGGCCAATATTCCTGGGTCCATGATCAAAATAAAGAGGATTACTACGACTAAGTTTGGAATTCCCGTTAAAATTTCCACAATACGTTGCATAAAGTCATCTACGCGTCCCCCAAAGTATCCGGAAACGCCTCCGTAAATTACACCAATCAACATATCAATTGCAGCTGCTACAAACGCGATAAATAGAGATACTTGCGTACCTTTCCAAACACGAGAAAACATATCTCGTCCAAGACCATCTGTTCCAAACCAGTAGTTGACTTCAACATTTTTCATTTCGTACAAGTCAACTTCTTCACCAGCTAATGTACCCACGCCATTAAGAATACCTAAGTTCTCAATAACCGGAATCTTAGGTGGTAAGTTTGCATGAGTGATTGTTTGCGAATTCGGTTCGTACGGACTAATAACTGGTCCTAAAAAAGACATAATAACAATTAAGCCAAACAGGATGATGCTAAATAATGCGCCTTTGTTTTTACGAATACGATACCATGCATCCTGCCAAAAGCTTACACTAGGCTTTGTAATGCGTTCAGATTGCTTAGAGTCTAATGTAATACGCTCAAATGAACCTTTAGGCAGTTCTGGAATCTTATCAATGTTCTGAGTCATTAATTTTTACCTCCTGAAAGACGGATACGAGGATCAATAATGCCATATAAAATATCCACCAGTAGGATGATTACAATCAAAAATACTGAGAAGAAAATAGTTGTTCCCATAATAATGGAGAAGTCACTAACTATAATCGATTTGACAAATTGTTCCCCGATGCCTGGAATTGCGAAAATTTGTTCGACAACGAGTGATCCTGTAAGAATAGCAACCGCCATAGGCCCTAAAACCGTAATCAACGGAATCAACGCATTACGAAAAGCATGTTTAAATGCAATTTCTGAACCACTTGCACCTTTAGCTTTCGCTAATGTAATGTAGTCTGAACCAAGAACTTCAATCATCTCAGTACGGATAAAACGCGCTGCCGTAGCAAGCGGGAACATAGCTAAAGCGATGGATGGCAAAACACTAGACATAAAGCCATCTTTCCATAAAGCTACTGGGAACAAATCCCATTTTAAACCGAACCAGTATTGCAGCAATGATGCAAAAACGAAAGAAGGTATTGATATCCCTACAATTGCTACAAATGTACTCGTGTAGTCAATCCATGTGTTTTGCCTTAACGCAGCAACCATTCCTAAAAGAATTCCTAGAACAGTTCCGAGCACCATTCCTTGGAAACCAATCTGTGCTGAAGGACCCATACGGCTTAAAATGACTTCTGTAACTTCTCTTCCTTTAAACTGGTTAATGGAAATACCTAAGTCACCTTGTACTAAACCAAACATATAATCAAAGTATTGTGCCGGAAGCGGTTTATCCAATCCGTATCTCGCTTCGACGACTGCCCTTTGTTCTGGAGATAATTTATCTGCGGAAGCGACGGGGGAACCTGGTAAAATTTTGATTAAGAAAAATGTGAAACTCGCGATCAGCGCTAAAGTGATCACCATATAAATTAAACGTTTGCCTATATACTTCGCCATAGTGCACCTCCAAAAATAATTCTATTTCACAAATTCTACTATCGTATAAGTAGATTTATAATTTTCAATAGTTAGCGGAAAATGCCCAATTTTCGGTCAATTCCTTTGCATTAGAAAAGAGAGTATATCAATCTAACTATTCGATATACTCTCTCTCTATTTTGTTTTCACAGTAGCGGGATTAGCTTATTATTTACCCGAAATGTATGCCCATTTGTAAGAGAAATCTCCACCGAATGGGTGTTTGATAATATCGTTAACGTATGGTTGTTGAAGAGCCATTGCTCCACGCTGATAGATCGGTGCAATTGCAGCATCGTCTTCTAGAAGAATTTTCTCAGCTTTCGCCATTGCTTCCCAACGTGCAGCTGGATCAGTTGCTAGATCACCTTTAGCAGAGTCAACTAAAGCATCATACTCAGAGTTTGAGTAAGACATTTTGTTTTGAGCAGATCCAGTAACAAACAAGTCAATGAATGTCATTGGATCCTGGTAATCAGGTCCCCATCCAGAAGTTTGAATGTCATAATCTTGAGCCTCATCAAGTTCTAAACGAACTCCAAAAGGTACAGCTTTCAGGTTAATTGTTAAACCTTCAAGATTTGTTTCAAGTTGTTCTTTCAAGTATGCATCCATGTTTTTAGCTGTTTCAGTATCTCCACCTAAAATTTCAAGCGTAAGTTCTGTTTCTCCTAATTCTTCAAGTCCAGTTGCAAAAAGCTTCGCAGCTTCTTCAGCGTTAAACTCGATTAGGTCTCCGTTAACTTCACGGAAATCAGCTTTGCTTTCATCAAAAGCAAATTCAGTTGGCACTAAGAAAGTAGCTGGCAACGAACCGTTAGCTAGTACAACATCAACTAAATCTTGTTTGTTGAAGCCCATAGCAATTGCTTTACGAATATTTACATTTGAAAGAGCATTTTCTTCGCCTTTACGTTCTTGGTTCATCTTAAGATAGAAAACAGTTGGTTCTAAATCAGTAATTAAGTTTTCATCGTTTGCATATTGTCTAGCAAATTCACCGCTTAGTCCAGCACGGTCTTTTTCACCAGAGTTGTAAAGGTTCACTGATGTAGCAGGCTCTTTAACAACGTCTACATTAATCGTTTCAAGTTTAACTGTTTCAGCATCCCAGTACTCAGGATTTTTTTGCATTTTCCAAGTTAAACCAGTTCCGTCCCAATCAGTTAATGTGAATGGTCCGTTAAAAATTAAGTTTTCAGAGTTAGAAGCGTAAGCGTCACCTTTTTCAGTTACGAAAGCTTCATTCTGTGGGTAGAAAGTCGGGAATGACATTAATGACATAAAGTATGGTACTGGACGCTCAAGTTTTACTTCAAGAGTGTTATCGTCAACAGCAGTAACTCCAAGTTCAGTAACTTCCATGTCGCCTGCTGCAATGTCAGTAGCATTTACAATCGAACCAGCCATCATGTATGCTCCATATGGAGAACCTGTGTCAGGATCAATTGAACGTTGCCAAGAGTATACAAAGTCTTTAGCAGTAACTGGTGTACCGTCGGACCAATTAGAATCACGCAATTTAAAAGTATAAGTCAGTCCATCTTCGCTGACTTCAGGCTCGCCTTCAGCAAGTGCTGGCTCAGCTACGTTTTCTTGATTTAAACGGAATAGGCCTTCGTTAACATTATTGAAAATGTTGAACGCGACTGCATCTTCAGCAAGTGAAATATCCATTGTTGGAATTTCAGCGCTTTCCATTAAGTTAAGTACTTGCTCTGAGTCTAAATCCCCAGATGGTTCTTTTTCTTCTGATCCTCCAGTTCCAGTCTCTTCTTTATCGCCACCACATGCAGCTAGAAAAGCACTTAGAACTAAAACTAGGCTTAGTAGCCAAAAAATCTTGCTGTTCTTCACTAAATTGACCCCCTCAAGTTTTCTGAAAAATTGGTACACAGCTAATTATACATATATATTTATTGTTGTACAGAACTTTTTTCAATAGTTTTTACACTTTTATAACAATTGCGTTACATTCATATTACGTAAAGTAGCTTGAATGTTGTATTTGTAAGCGTTTTCGGCGTCTACGATGATTGAATATTTTTTTGATTTTTTTTAAGATTTCTTCTACAATTAGTATGAATCGAGGTGCACAAGTTGAAAAAAGTAGTGATTTCTTTATTGTTTATTCAAGTTTTGATTTTAATCACGATATTTTTACGTTCAGATGATCTCAGCTTATTAACGTATATTAATAACTCGTTCGTTTATGGTGGGATTTTAGTTTTTGTTGGTCTTTGGGTTTTTGTAGTGCGAACAGGTGTATTTGATATATTTACAATCAGTATGAGAAAAGCATTCAAAATAAAATCCACATTGGAAGATGACGAAATGCGACCTCCTTCTGAGATACTGGCTTTTTCCAGTTCGTATTTACTTGTTACTGGAACACTGACCTTACTGATAATGAGCATTTGTTTAATAATTTATAGTTTCTAATATTGATTAAAAATTTAGTTATGTATTATAATTACAAGATATAACTAAGCAATGATAAAGAAGAGTAAATGTAGTTTCTTCTATATAGAGAGTCTGTGGTTGGTGAAAACAGATGAAGTGCTGCATTGAATGGACTTTAGAGCTGAATCAGTGAATAGCGAGTAGCTGATTCCGTGTTCTTCACGTTATGAAGAAGAGTGGCCGGCGACGGCAACTAGGGTGGTACCGCGGAAAACACATGATTCGTCCCTTCTACAGGGATGTGTACTGTGTTTTTTACTTTGAGGAGGAATAAGTATGAAGAACAAAATTTTTTCAGGCGTTCAGCCTACCGGTACGGTAACACTCGGAAATTACATAGGAGCATTTAAACAATTTACCGAGTTGCAAGATGAGTATGATTGCATTTTTTGTATTGTGGATCAACACGCCATCACAATGCCTCAGGATCGGTTAGAACTGCGTAAAAACATTAAAGCTTTAGCAGCGCTTTATTTGGCTGTAGGAATTGATCCTGAAAAAGTTACATTGTTTATCCAATCGGAAGTTCCGGCGCATGCACAAGCAGGTTGGATGCTTCAATGTGTTTCGACGATTGGAGAACTCGAGCGCATGACACAATACAAAGACAAGTCAGCAAAAAACACTTCTGTCTTGGCTGGACTCTTAACATATCCGCCATTAATGGCTGCTGATATCTTGCTGTATCAAACCAACATTGTGCCAGTTGGTGATGATCAAAAACAACATATTGAATTGACTCGTGATTTAGCAGAACGATTCAACCGAAAGTATAATGATATTTTTACTATTCCTGATATTCGCATTCCTAAAAATGGAGCTCGCATTATGTCGCTACAAGATCCCACAAAAAAAATGAGTAAATCTGATCCAAACAAAAAAGCTATTATCACTTTGCTCGATGAGTTGAAAACAATTGAAAAGAAAATTAAAAGTGCTGTCACTGATTCGGAAGGGATCGTTCGCTATGACCCTGTCAATAAACCAGGTGTTGCAAACCTGTTAACCATTGAAGCTGCATTAACTGGCGAAAGTATTGATGACTTGGTTTCTAAATACGCAGGTTCTGGATACGGTGATTTTAAAGCTTCTGTTGCACAAGCGGTTACTAAACATTTAGCTCCTATTCAAGAACGCTATAAAGCGCTACTGGACTCAGATGAATTGGACAAAATTCTGGACAACGGAGCTGAAAAAGCTAACCTCTTAGCGAACAAAACCATTCGGAAAATGGAAAATGCAATGGGGCTCGGACGTGAAAGAAAATAACAAAAGGAGCTGCGAAATTCGCAGCTCCTTTTCATTTAGTTTTTATTCTGCTTTAACCGCTTCTTCTTTGCTCACAGCAAGGTCAGACAAATAAACGCCTGTGCCATCGCCAATCGCATAATTTAAGACACGGTTGTTAACTGGACTAAGCAATGCACGATAGAGTGTTGGGAATACCGGCACTTCATCGACCATTAGCTGTTGCCACTCATTATAAACGTCTTGGCGATATGCCAAATCAAATGCTTCTGGTGAACGACCTTCTTTTAGAAGACGCTCGTTGTCTTCATTTTCCCAGCGTGCAAAGTTGTATAAAGCTTCAGCTCCGTAAAGTCCTGAAGGATCTACATCAATTCCAACTCCCCAAGCTGCTTGGAAAACATCTACTTCTGGATCGTCTTCTCCGCCGTTACCAACACGGTCGTAGAACGTATTAAACTCAAGCATTTCTAAGTTTACTTTTAACCCAACTTTTTCCCAAGACTGTACATAGTATTGAGCTAAAGGCTCAGCAGTGTCCCCACCAGTCATCGAAATAAAGTTAATTTCTAACGGATTGCCTTCCGGATCTTCACGGAAGCCATCATCGTCTGTGTCAACATATCCTGCATCATCCAATAGCTTCATTGCGGCTTCTGGGTCATACGTTCTTCCTTCGTTTTTATCATCATGGAATTCAGGATGCGATGGTGGAATCAATGTCGTTGCATTCCAACGTAACCCATTGTAAAAACGTTCGCCAACTGCTGTGTTATCCACTGCACTCCACATTGCTTGACGAAGTTCAACATCACCCATTTTCGCATCTGGGTTAGGTGCCACAACATTCTTTTCTGCGTCCCATGTTCCAAGTTTAAAGCCAATGTACGTATAAGCACGATCAATCGTACCTAGGTATTCAACGTTTGACATTTCAGCGTTATCTGGGAATTGATCTACCGGGAAATCACTGATCAAGTCAACGCCACCTGTCTCCAATTCTTGAACAACCGTTGAACTGCCGATTACTTTTACAGTAACGCCATCAAGTTTTGGTGCTCCGCGCCAGTAGTCATCGTTTTTAGTAAGTGTTACAGATTCACCAGGTATGATGCTGTCTACTTTAAATGGACCAAAACCAATTGGGTTTTGACGAACTTCTGGTGAAGATGAAATATCTGCTACTGCCATATCACCAAAAATGTGTTTTGCTAGTGGATATGACCAAATGCTTCCTGTTAATAGCGAAGGTGTTGATTCGATATACGTAATCTTCAACGTCTTTTCATCAACTACTTCAATACCTGAAATCGTATCAGCAGATCCGCTATTATACTCTTCCATTCCTTCAATATTTGTGAAATCTGAGTTGTATCGAGGACCGTCGTAATCTTTGTTACCGATCACTTCATGTGCAAACTGCCAGTCTTCTGCAGTTACAGGTTCGCCGTCATGCCAGTTGACGTTATCGCCAATTTCAAACGTAAATGTGCGTCCATCTTCTGAAACTTCGTATGTTGCAGCTCCATCATTTGTATACACATAGTTTTCGTCCCACGTTAACAATCCTTCATCAAACCAGTTTAAGATTTCTGCATCTGGCGCACCAGAATAAAAGTTCCAGTTTAATGTTCCTTCAAATACTGTGTCTGATACTAACCCAAATGTAATGGTTCCACCATCAATGGCTTCGCCTTCATTTGTCTTAACATTGCTGAAATCGTCTATCGAGTACATGCCGTCTTTCTTTTCATCCCCGCCTTCAGCACCTTTATCGCTGCCGCTATCTTTCGCTTTATCATCACCGCTACATGCTGCTAAAATTAATACAAATGATATGATTAGAAAAAGTAAAAACTTAGACCTATTGGTTTTCCCCATTATCTGCTTCCCCCTCTAATTTTAAATACAATAATTGCTGTTTACTGTTTTTGTCTAGTTGCAAATGACTGCGTATCCCCTTTCCCCCTATTTTGTTACCCTCTTCGCTGCCGGGCATCGGTAGCGCGTTTTAAGGCTTGCCCAACATTATTTATACTAAGCATCAATACTAGAATTAGAACTGATGCAGGTAACCAAATCCACCATCTTAACTCCAACGTTTGAGGGTTTCGTGCGTAACTGATCAATGTCCCTAAACTCGGAGTCGATTCTGGAAAACCAAATCCTAAAAAGGATAATCCAGACTCAATGCCAATATTTGCTGCCAAATTTAAAGTCATTGTAACAATGATAATTGAACTTAAGTTAGGCAGTACTTGGAAAAACATAATTTTAAAATCGGATGTGCCCAATGTTTTGGATGCTTTTACATAATCCAATTCTTTTTCTTGTAATGCTTTTGAACGTATAAGACGGGCGATTCCCATCCATAAAAATGCAGTCATAATTAAAGAAAAAGAAACAATGCTATAACCAGGTACGGCAGTAACAAAAGCAATAACAATCATCAAAGTCGGTAACACCATAAAAAAGTCGACAAAGCGCATGAAGATGTTATCAACAGTACCTCCGTAATACCCAGAAATCAGTCCTACTAGTATGCCGATTATTCCAGTCAGCAAAGTAATGATGATGCCAATAGCGAGTGAATTACGCGTTCCAATAATTAATTGCCCAAAAATATCTCGTCCACCATAATCGGTACCTAGCCAATACATCGAAGAGGGTGCTTCATAAAGTGCAAATAAATCAACTTTAATGATTTCAGTTTGGTCTAAAATTATTGATGTACCAAATACACCAACAACAATAAGAAACAGGAATAGGAGCGAAACAAAAGCCAGTTTATCCCGTATTAATTCTCTTACTAATATACTAAATCCGGATGGACTTTTACCGAGATCCAAATCTGGTATTTGTGTTCCAACATCTTTATCAAGTCTCATAGTTACACCTCAAAATTGTCATTTATTATTTAATCCGGATACGTGGATCTACTAAACTTAAGATAATATCTGATAACAATGCACCAATGATAGCAGCAAGTCCAAATAGCAGAACAAGCGCTGTCATTACGCTATAATCACGTAAACTAATAGAAGAAAGGAATAATTCCCCCATTCCAGGATAGCCAAAAATGTTTTCAATGAATATCGTTCCGCCAATCAATCCTGTGATTTCGTATCCAAAAAAAGCAGCGATTGGAAGCAACGAGTTGCGAAGCACATGACGATTATAAACACGTGATTCAGATGAGCCTTTAGCTCGAGCTGTTACAATAA
Organism: Planococcus versutus; assembly: GCF_001186155.3. NCBI lineage: Bacteria > Bacillati > Bacillota > Bacilli > Caryophanales > Caryophanaceae > Planococcus > Planococcus versutus. Next base: position 2,313,857 of record NZ_CP016540.2, read on the forward strand.
AATCTTTTTGTTTTGTGTCAATGATCTCACTTCTCAAATACTGAACTGTAGAAACAGTAGTGATCAAAGCCATCGATACCGCTGGCAATAATAAATGATTCAATTTACTGATAAAATATTCGAACGTTCCAGGTGTTGTACCAGGTGCTACGCTTCCACTTGTCGGGAACCAGCCAAGTTGAAAGCCGAATATGAACAGCATTACCAAAGCAAAAATAAATAACGGAGCTGCAAAACCAATGTATGTGTATCCTGTAATTGCACGATCTAACCAAGTATCGTTAAAACGTCCACTAATAATGCCTAATGGAATAGCGATCAAGTATGTCAAAATCAATGTTGCTAAAGACAACCAAAGCGTATTAATCATTCGTCCACCGATCAAATCAGATACTGGCATTTTAAAGCGGAACGATTGACCGAAATCTCCTTGTACAACTCCTTTAATCCAATCGATGTACTGGACATACCATGGATTGTTCAATCCAAGACGTTCACGCATTGCTTCAATCGTTGCTGGGTCAATACTTGGATCGATGAGTCCGGTTAAAGCATCTCCAGGCATTGCTTGAGCTAAAATAAATACTAAAAGACTTAAGACAATAATTTGCGGGATAGTGATCAGTGTTCTGCGTACAATTAATTTCCACATACCATTCAACCTCTCTCAGCCAACGCTACTTGATGGGTAGCTGAAATTGATTTTAACGAGAAAGGCAAACCTTCTTCATCAAAAAAGTCTTTTTCCAGCCTATCGTACTCGGATTTCACCAATTTACGATTTTCATAATGCATTTCCCGATTACGCGGATTGCTATCTGGAATTGCTGCAATTAATCGTTTTGTGTAAATATGCTGTGGATTAGTGAAAATCTCGTCAGCTGTTCCATGTTCAACGTAACGACCTTTGTACATAATGCCGATATGGTCGCACATATGGCGAATAATGCCCAAATCATGACTTATAAATAAATATGTTAAGTTTAATTCTTTTTGAATTTCACGCATAAAGTTTAATACTTGAGCTTGAACTGATACATCTAACGCAGATACAGGTTCATCAGCAATAATCAATTTAGGGTTTAACGCAATGGCACGTGCAATGCCAATTCGTTGGCGTTGGCCACCAGAAAATTCATGTGGATATTTATAAATGGCTTCTGGACTAAGACCTACGAGTTCCATAAGTTCTTGAATGCGAATGCGTTCTTCTTTTGCAGATAGGTTTTCATAGTTTCGGAGCGGTTCGGCTACAATATCGGCTACTCGCTTTTTAGGGTTGAGTGATGAAAAAGGATCTTGAAAAATCATTTGGATATCTTTCCGTACATCGATGTATTCTTTTTTACCGATTGTAGCTAAATCTCTACCTTCAAACATTACTTTTCCTGAAGTAATGTCATTCAAGCCGATAATGGCTCGGCCTGTTGTTGTTTTGCCTGAACCCGATTCTCCAACAAGCCCATACGTTTGACCTTGTTCAATCGAGAATGACACGCCATCTACTGCACGAACCTGATCTTGTACAGTTTGAAAGACTCCACCACGAACAGGAAAATGAACTTTAAGATTTTCAACTTCAATTAGCGACATAGGTGTGGTCCTCCTTGACTTGTTCTGGGAAGTAAAAATCTTTGTAGCATGTGCAGCGTACAAAATGACCCGTACTAATTTCATGCAGTTCAGGTGATGCTTCGTGAGTTGAATCTTCCATCCAAGGTATACGAGAAGCAAAACGGCATCCTGTTCTTGGCAAGTTTTGGAGCGATGGTACCACGCCTTGAATTACATGAAGATCTGATTTCACTTCTGACAATGTTGGAATTGAGTTTAATAACGAACGTGTATACGGATGCAGTGGATTTTCCATCAATGTATAAATATCAGCAATTTCCACAATTTGTCCTGCATACATAACTGCGACTCTGTCAGCCATTTCTGCAACTACACCCAAATCATGTGTAATTAAGATAATGCCCGCGTGAATAGTTTCTTTTAATTCTTTGATTAAATCTAAAATTTGCGACTGAATTGTTACATCGAGTGCGGTTGTTGGTTCATCAGCAATCAGCAACTCTGGTTGATTTGAAATCGCCATTGCGATAACGATGCGTTGACGCATCCCACCTGACAATTCATGTGGATACTGGTAATACGTTTTTTCAGGACGAGGAATTCCAACTTGGTTTAATAAGTTAATCACTTGTTTTTTTCGTAAGCTTTTAGACGTTTTTGGATTATGAAGAAAAATCGCCTCATCAATCTGCGCACCTACTACCATAAGCGGATTGAGTGCTGAAAGAGCATCTTGAAAGATCATTCCCATTTCATTACCGCGCAACTTTTTCATTTGGTTTGGAGTTGCTTCTACTAGATTATTGCCCTTGTAATTGATGTGCCCTTCAATTTTGGCACGTGTGTGAAGTCCCATAATAGAAAATGCAAATGCACTTTTCCCAGAACCTGACTCACCAACAATTGCTAGTACTTCATTTTTTCGAACGTCTAATGAAACGTTATCGACTGCTGCGTAATAATCATCTTTAATCCTAAAGGACGTTTCTAAATTTTTGATTTCAAGCAAAACATCTTTCACATAGATCCCCCTCAAAATAAAACTTTCTATCGAGCCTTCTGCAAATCACTTTTCTCGTACACCTAATATTTTAAATTTTCAAATTTATTAGGCTATACTAATTTTCTACTACTAGTTTTCACTTTCACATTTGTTATTAGACAACTTTTTTTCGCTATATTTAGAATAGCACAATAATTTAAAGAGTGGCTAACTTTTTTCAATTTTTATAAAATTATGGGTATTTTCCTTTTGTTTTACTTTTTAAATACATAAAAAGACAACCTGCACTTGTTTTCGCAGATTGCCTATGTTCAGTTTAATTAAATTTTTTAAATACAAGCGACGCATTGTGTCCACCAAATCCAAGTGAATTACTCATTGCATAGGTAAAGTCTGCTTTTCGCGCTTTGTTTGGTACATAATCTAAATCGCATTGTTCGTCTGGCGTTTCATAATTTGTTGTTGGAGGCATAATGCCTTCTTGCAATGCTAAAGCTGTGAAAATAGCTTCAACTCCACCAGCAGCACCTAGCAAATGACCTGTCATCGATTTAGTTGAGCTTATTCCGAGTTGGTAAGCATGCTTACCAAATACAGTTTTAACTGCCATTGTTTCGTAGAGATCATTATACGCAGTACTTGTGCCGTGGGCATTGATATAGCCAATATCTGTTGTTTCAATATTTGCATCAGCCAACGCTTGTGCCATTGCACGCGCCGCCCCTTCTCCACCTTCTGCTGGAGCTGTAATGTGATAGGCATCTCCAGTCGAACCATATCCAACAACTTCTGCATAAATTTTAGCACCTCGTGCTTTTGCAAATTCATACTCTTCAAGAATAACGATGCCCGCACCTTCTCCAATAACAAAGCCATCTCGATTTTTGTCAAATGGACGTGAGGCTGTTGCTGGGTCTGTGTTTGTCGTCAACGCTGTATTTGCTGTAAATCCAGCTACAGACAACTGTGTTATAGGCGCTTCTGCTCCACCAGAAATCATCGCATCTGCATCTCCACGTTGAATGACTTTAAATGCATCTCCAATTGAATTTGTACCTGATGCACAAGCAGTTACTGAACACGAGTTAATAGCTTTTGCACCAAAGTAAATAGATACTTGACCTGATGCCATGTCTGGAATAATCATCGGTATTAAAAATGGACTAATTCGACGCACACCGCGTGTATTTAAAACATTCATTTGGTTTTCAATCGTTTCCATCCCACCAATACCAGACCCAATCCAAACACCCGTCCGCAAAGCTGTTTTTTCATCTAGCTCTAAATTGGCATCTTTCATCGCCATAATTGAAGCAGCAAGCGCATAGTGTGTGAAACGATCCATTTTCCGCGCATCTTTTTTCTCAATATAGTCTTCAATTGAAAAGTCATTTACTTCAGCAGCAACTTTTGCTGCATACAAATCTGCATCCAATCTCGTTAAGAGCCCCACACCAGATTCCCCGTTTTTAACTGCTTCCCATGTCGTTTCAATATTATTGCCTAAAGGTGTGACAGCACCAATTCCTGTAATAACTACACGCCGGTTTTCCATTCTATTTTCTTCCTTTCGCATACCTATTTATTTGCCCCACTTCATTGCAATTGCGCCCCAAGTCAATCCGCCACCAAAGCCGACCATGACGATAATATCGTCGTCTTTAACACGACCTTCTTGTAAGTCTTCAACAAGAGAAATCGGAATGGATGCAGCTGAAGTGTTGCCATATTTTTGAATTGTTTTTGACATTTTTTCAGGTGGAAGACCTAATCGTTCTCTAGATGCTTCCATAATGCGAATATTCGCTTGGTGTGGAATCAAGAAATCTACGTCTTCTTTTTTTAAACCTGCTTTTTCGATTACATTAATCGCAGACTCACCCATTTGACGTACCGCAAATTTAAAAACTTCACGGCCGTTCATAATCAAATGCTTGTCCTGATAAAGATGTTTTCCACCTCTGCCATCTGCTCCTAGCTCAAAAGACAAAATTCCACGACCCTCTGATACTTTACCAATGATCGCTGCTCCTGCACCATCACCAAAAAGAACCGCAGTGTTGCGATCTTCCCAATTGGTAATTTTTGATAACTTTTCAACACCAACTACGAGAACATATTTATATACATCAGAATCGATGAATTGTTTTGCTGTAATCACACCGTACATAAATCCTGCACATGCAGCTGAAATATCCATAGCAGCCGCATTAACTGCGCCAATATCTTGCTGAATTACACAAGACATCGATGGGAAAGGTTGATCTGGCGTTACCGTCGCGACCAAAATCAATCCAATATCTGCTGGATCAATCCCAGCATCTTTAATCGCATTTTGTGCTGCTTCTCTCGCCATATCAGAAGTATTTTGATCGTCTTTTGCAATTCGACGTTGTTCTATTCCTGTCATTGTGCGAATCCACTCATCACTTGTATCCATGCGCTGCTCTAATTGAAAATTTGTCAATCGCTCTTCAGGCAAACTTCTGCCCATTCCGACTATTCCAGCGTTCATCTTTATCCCTCATTTCAATTATCATCATATGTTAGTACCTGGTATTAATAATACGCCATCCTGTAGCCAATTTCAACTAACTGACATATTTCCGACAAAAATTCATCATTCTCTAGAATCTTTCTTTCTGTCTGTTAGAGCTTGTGCTATGATTAAGCTAGATATTCTACGTAGAGGTGAAATTAGATGCAATATATCGGAACATTTGTATGGTCATTTTTATTAATTACGTTGGTTAACTACGTGGTAAGTGCAGTTCAAAACGTCCCTTTCGACTTTATGGTCGGCGCTTACATTTCAATTGGGGTTTCCATTTTAATCTTCGTGATGTCAGCAGTTATTCCTAACGAAGCTGTTGCTGAAAAGCATTAATCAACAAAAAAGAAGCGTAAACCGGTTTTCCGGTTTACGCTTCTTTTTTGTTGATCACAATTTGTTTGTTGTTATCCATCGTTAGTTCTAATTCTGTATTCGCTACAATTTCACCTTTAATCAATTCTCGAGCAATATCCGTTTCGATTCTACGTTGAATAAATCGTTTTAGCGGCCGTGCACCAAATACAGGATCCGTTCCGGCTTCAACAATGTAGTTAATGACAGAATCATTAACCGTCAATTTGATGTGCTGCTGATTCATTCGTTCAGCCAATTCGCCAATCATTTTTCTGGCTATACCGTAGAAATGTTCGTTCGTCAGTGCATGGAAAATAACAATATCATCAATACGGTTTAATAATTCTGGCTTAAAGTGTTTGCGCAACTCACTCATGACAATGTCTTCGATATCGTGTTCGTTGCTTGTATCACTAATATGAACTGAGCCGATATTCGATGTCATAATAACAACTGTATTTGAAAAGTTTACTAGACGTCCTTGACTATCCGTGATGCGTCCGTCATCGAGAATCTGCAAGAGAATATTGGCAACGTCTGGATGTGCTTTTTCAATTTCATCTAGTAACACAACTGAATAAGGGTTACGACGTACCGCTTCTGTTAACTGTCCGCCTTCTTCGTAGCCAACGTATCCCGGTGGCGCCCCGACTAGACGCGACACACTATGCTTTTCCATATATTCAGACATATCGATTCGGATAAAATGATCTTCTGAATCAAACAAATTAGCAGCGAGTGATTTCGCCAGTTCAGTTTTCCCGACACCCGTTGGTCCAAGGAAAATAAAAGAGCCAATTGGCTTTCTCTCATCTTTAATACCCGCACGTGCTCTCCAGACAGCTTCTGTTACAAGTGCTACTGCTTTGTCTTGACCAATGACGCGTTCTTTTAAAGTTTCGCCTAAACGCAACAGCTTTTCGCGTTCACCTTCTACTAATTTCGTGACGGGAATACCTGTCCATCTTGCGACAATTCCTGCTACTTCTTCTTCTGTTACTTCTTCACGCAGCAATCGTTCAGCACCTTCGTTTTCTAAGTCTGCCTCTAATGCTATTAATTTTTTTTCGAGTGCTGGAATTTTACCATGTTGCAAAACAGCTGCTGCGTTTAAGTCATACTTATTTTCCGCATCTTCTAATTGTCTACGAAACTGATCTAATTGCTCACGTTTTTGCTGAATGATTTTCAATGATTCTTTTTCTTTAAGCCATTGATTTTTCATACCTGCTGAAGAATCTCGTAGTTCTTTAATTTCTTCACGTAAAGTTTCCAAGCGAACTTTACTCGCTTCGTCTTTTTCTTTCATCAATGCTTGTTCTTCTATTTCCAACTGTAGCAACCGGCGTGTTACTTCATCCAGTTCTTGCGGCATCGAATCGATTTCTGTACGAATCATTGCACAAGCTTCGTCTATCAAGTCGATCGCTTTGTCTGGTAAAAAGCGCTCTGTAATGTAGCGATCCGACATGGCAGCCGCTGCAACAATTGCACGGTCATGAATACGGACAGCATGGTGTAATTCAAAACGTTCTTTTAAACCGCGCAAAATCGATACTGTATCTTCGACAGATGGCTCGCGTACTAGTACTTGTTGGAAACGGCGTTCTAAAGCAGGATCTTTTTCAATATGCATGCGGTACTCATCTAGTGTTGTCGCACCAATACAGTATAGTTCACCACGAGCAAGCATGGGCTTCAGCATATTCCCTGCATCCATTGCCCCTTCTGTTTTACCTGCACCAACAATTGTGTGAATTTCATCAATGAACAAAATGATTTGTCCTTCACTGTCTTTTACTTGTTTTAACACCGCTTTTAATCGCTCTTCGAATTCTCCACGGTATTTAGCACCGGCAATTAATGCACTCATGTCAAGTTCATAAATTGTTCGATTTTTCAATCCTTCTGGAACATCATTGCGAACAATACGTTGTGCTAATCCTTCAACAATCGCTGTTTTACCAACACCAGGTTCCCCGATTAACACGGGATTGTTTTTTGTTTTACGCGATAAGATTCGAATCACGTTTCGAATTTCTTGATCTCTACCAATGACTGGATCCATTTTTCCTGATTGTGCTTGTTCCACCATATTGCGTCCAAATTGCTCTAATGGGGATTTTTGTTCTTCATTATTTGGGGATTGAACCATAACAACCACTCCTTTTAAAAAGTTTGACTATCTTTGACTAATTAAAGTATAGCTAATTTTTTGTAAGTTAGCAATTATTTTGGTTTTTCAGCCGATTCTTTTATACTCTATATTTAACTGGTTGATTTGCTGTGTATGACCTTTTATAAATATATTTCACTCACAAACAGAAACAACCTCACTAGAATAAATCTAGTGAGGTTGTTCAAGTATTGCTTATCTGACGCCTAGTGCCATTTTTGCATAGCGTGACATATGTTCTTTGCCCCATACTGGCTGCCAGACAATTTTTACATCGACTTCTTCTACTTCCGGTAACTCATACAAAGCGGTTTTAACCATTTGTACGATTTGCGGTCCCATTGGACAACCCATTGATGTTAATGTCATCGTGACTACTGCAAATCCATCTTCTGACAACAACACATCATAAATTAGTCCTAAATTGACGATATCAATTCCCAACTCGGGATCGATTACTGTTTCTAATGCACCCATCATGCTATCTTTCATATCTTGATCCATTTAAAATCCCTCCTTTTACTAGTAATCTCATCTTAACAAACTTTGTACGAAAATGGAATTGACATGATTACTCAGATAAATGCTTGGCAAACCATTGTGTGGCGTTAAGCATGCCTGTTCGACTTACTGCATGTCCTGCTTCTCGTTCACGATGGAAAACAATTTTTTCCGGTACCGATTCGTATTGTTTTTTAAGATCTTTGTACAAACGATATGTTGGTTCGAAAGGAACTGTCGTATCTTGCTCACCGTGCCAGAAATAAATAGGACGTTTATTGAATTTATCTTGGTGTTGAACACTATCAAATAGCGCTAAAGTTGTTAGCATGTGCTCTTTTTCTTTTTTACTCACCGGTAACTCAAAACCTCTAGATTCGTATTGCGTCATTTGTGCTTGAGCCAATTCTACATAATTACCTGCTCCCATCATTACAGCTGCAGCTTGGATCCATGGATAGACAATCATGGCTCCCATTGTAGTGATGCCTCCCATAGAAGTACCACCCACTCCTAATTCGCCGACGACTAAATCTCGCTTGTGAAGTTCGGCGTGCAAAAATGCCAACTCTTCTATAGAAGTCAGGACGATTTCCCAAAACCGTAAACTGATTTCAACTGTATCTAATGCCTCACTTCGTTCTCCGTGAAAAAGAGCATCCGGTAAAATCACACGAAGTCCTCTTTGAGCTAATTGATATGCATAATGCAAATTATGTTCTTTAGCACTCATATGACCATGAAAAAAGACCACTGTTGGTAATGCAGAATGCTCATGTTGGTCTGGTGTTATGTGAAGCAACGGGATATGTTCCCACATTTGTTTTTCTACTTTCAATTAAATTCACTTCCTTCACTTTCAATCCTACCAATTTTCAGGTTTTCCAGCAAATACCCATCTTCTCTCCAGAAAAGCCTTTTCTTCTCTAAAATTTTTGACGAATCCCCTGTACTATCGCTACACTGAGTATAGATAGAAAGGAGACGGCTACTTATGAAGCAACATTTAATTGTTCTTGATTTAGATGGAACATTATTGACAGACCAAAAAATCATTTCACCAAAAACTAAACTGACTTTAAATAAAGCAATAGAAGCAGGACACGAAGTGATGATTGCAACGGGTCGACCTTATCGCTCAAGTGAAACTTTTTACAAAGAGTTAGGATTATCAACGCCAATCGTCAACTTCAATGGTGCATTTGTTCATCATCCGAGAAATAGTAACTGGGGAATGTACCACACTCCTATTGGATTGAACACGGTTCATGAAGTAGTAGAGTCTATGTATGATTATAATTTCCATAATATCGTAGCTGAAGTTTTAGACGATGTGTATGTTCATCAACATGACGAAAAACTTATGGACATCTTTCGATTTGGAGATCCCACGATCACCACTGGCGATTTGCGTAGTTACTTAAAAACTGACCCAACCTCCATACTGATCCACGCTCCGTATGAACGCGTACAGGAAATTCACAATCATTTGTCTTCTGTCCATGCTGAAGTAATTGATCATCGCCGCTGGGGAGCGCCGTGGCATGTTATCGAAATTGTAAAAAGTGGGATGAGCAAAGCAGTCGGTCTTGATCGCGTTGCTAAATCGCTTGGTATTGGTAGAGAAAATATCATCGCTTTTGGTGATGAAGATAACGATCTCGAAATGATTGATTTTGCTGGCATTGGTGTCGCCATGGGCAACGCGATTTCACCCCTGAAAAATATCGCAAATGACATCACTTTAACCAATAACGAAGATGGGATTGCTGAATTACTGATTGACCGCTTGAAACTATAAAAAGGGGGATAAATTATGAGGTTATTTGCCGATAGTGCGTCTGATTTGCCTAAAGAGTTTTTTTTAGACGAAGACGTTAGTTTATTTTCACTTCGAGTTCATATTGGAGATCGAGATTACGAAGACATCCGCGACATTCAATCCATTAAAGTATTTGACGCGATTCGAGCAGGCAATCACCCTAAAACATCGCAAGTATCTCCTGAAGAAATGCTGAAAGCTTTTGAACAATTGGCATTATCAGGAGAAGAAGGGTTTTACATCGCTTTCTCTTCTGAATTGTCAGGAACTTATAGTACAGCCGTTATGGTTGCTGATCAAGTACGCGAAGAACATCCAGACTTAAAGCTAACGATACTCGATTCCAAAGCCGCTTCTCTCGGTTACGGGTTGTTGGTCAAAGAAGCTGCTGATCTTCGTTCTGCTGGTCAGTCATTACATGAAATTATTAAAAAAGTTTCATTTATGGCAGATCATTTAGAAAGCTTGTTTACCGTAGAAGATTTGGATTACATGGCCAAAGGTGGTCGCATATCTAAAGGGAGTGCTTTTGTCGGTAGCTTGCTAAACATCAAACCGCTACTTCACGTAGAAGACGGTAAATTAGTCCCCATTGAAAAGTTACGTGGTCGAAAAAAAGTGGTTAAACGTATGATTGAGTTAATGAAAGAGCGTGGCACCCAACTAGATCAGCAAAAAATCGCGATCAGTCATGGAGATGACGAAGAATTTGCAGCGGTATTAAAACGAGCCATCGAAGAAAACTTCCATCCTCAAAGCATTGACATCCATATGATTGGTTCTGTTATCGCTGCCCATACTGGACCGGGCACTTTAGCTTTGTTTTTCTATAATAAAATTGACTAGGAGCTGAATAGACCGTGAAAAAAGTAGTTATTATTGGAGCTGTTGGCGGAGGAGCGACAGTTGCTGGTCAACTTCGATTTTATGATTCTGATATGCATATTGTTGTCTTTGATCGCGATTCAACAATGTCTTATGCAGCATGTGGAACGCCTTACGTTATTGGTAATGTCATTCAAGATGAGCAATCAATCATCATGACAACTCCTGAAAAATTTAAGAAAAAACGCGACGTTACTGTTAAATTACATCATGAAGTTTTAATGATCAATAGAGATGCTAAGACTGTGCTAGTAAAAAACATGATTACCGGCGAACAGTTCGAAGAACCATACGATACATTAATTTTAGCTCCAGGTGGCTCTGCCATCATCCCTAAGATTGAGGGCTTAGATTCATCAAAAGTGTTTACTTTACGCAATTTTGAAGATATGCAACGCATTGATCATTACATTAAATCCGAAAAACCGAAAAGTTGTATCGTATCGGGTGGTGGATTTATCGGACTTGAAATGGCTGAAAACTTAAAAAACCTTGGCTTGGAGGTTTCGTTAGTGCATAAATCCCCAACCATCATGTCTATTCTAGATACAGATATGTCTTTACTGATTGAAAAAGAATTGGCTATTCACGATGTTAAATTGCTCACAGGAACGATGATTGAAAAAACCGATGGCACAAATATCAAACTATCGAATGATATAGAGCTACAAGCAGACTTTATCATCATGAGTGTTGGATTGAAACCCAATACAACACTTGCAGAAAAAGCAGGCTTAGCTATTGGTGAAACCGGCGGAATTAAAGCCAATGAATTTATGCAAACAAATGACCCATCAATTTATGCGATTGGTGATGCTTCAGAAAACTTTGATTTGGTGACTGGAGATCCAAAAAGAGTTCCACTTGCCTCTCCTGCACATCGACAAGCATTTATTGTAGCTCGTCACATAACTGGTGACAAAATTGCGAAAACAGGCTTACTTGGAACATCTGTATTAAAGGTTTTTTCATTAACGGCTGCTATGACAGGCTTGAATGAGCGAACAATTAAAGAGAAAAACATATCCTATGCAACTGTTGTTCATAACGGCAACTCAAATGCAGGCTATTACCCTGAGCATTCTAACATTACCTTGAAAGTACATTATGATCCCAAGACAAGAAAACTTCTTGGAGCACAATGTGTTGGTGGCAAAGGCGTTGATAAACGAATCGACGTTATTGTTACAGCCATCTATGGTGGGTTAACAATTGATGACTTGCAAGCGCTTGAGCTTTGCTATGCACCTCCTTATTCTTCGCCAAAAGATCCAATTAACATGATTGGCTATAAAGCAATCGCCAAATAGCACCCATCAAAAAACAGGCAGAAAGAGCAAATTGCTCTTTCTGCCTGTTTTAGTTTAATGATTAGCGCATTTTATTCGCTTGTTTTTGCTTTGCTACATCTGCTTTACGTTGCTTTCCTTTGCGCCATACTATCCACAAGAATAGCATAAACACCACGTACATAATGGCAAGTGTTGAAATGTAAGCAGCATTAAGTTTTGTTTCTTTTGTTACGTGGAAAATTTCTGCAATCTCACGATCTTGCGTGATTCGGTATTCTCCATTATCTTCGCGAATAATGTCACTTTCAAACAAGCCACGCAATTGCTGTCCTGTTCCAATCACATCACTCGATAAGTTAAACGATTTTGTCGAGGAAGAGTTATTAATGGCAATAATCCATGTTTCTTCATCGTTTGAACGCTCATAAACGAGCCAGTCGTCTTCGTCATGTAAGATGTTCAACTCACCTGTCCGCAACGCTTCTGAAGAATTACGTAATGACGTTAAATCAGTAATGTGATCAATAAGCTCTTTTTCTACTGCTAAATCCAAAATCTGATGAGATTCAGCAGGAGTTGTCCCGTTCATAGCCGACTCTGAACCGTATTGAATAACCGGAATTCCCGGCATGGTCAGTAGTTGTGTCAACAACAGCGTCCAACGTGTGGGTGGAAAACCATTTACTTCTACAATATCTGCTGTAAACCGTGACCCAATTAACGAATCTACTTGAATCAATTTACCTTTACTTTGTTCCATTAATGTTGATACATCAGTCAATCCTTGATCAAAATTTTTATATCCGGCACGAAGAGTTTCTTCTACACCTGGTAAAACAACTGCATCAAATCCAGCTGTTTCATCCATTTCTCGATCGCTTAAAATATAGCTATCTCGCACATTTTTAATCGCTTTAGAAAAGTTTTTAACAAAAGTTGAGTCTAGCTTATCTGAGTTTTGAAGACGAAAGCCGTCTACTTTGTAGTTGTCACTGAATTCTGTGAATGTTGAAGTCAACTCTTTTTGGACTGCTGGATTTGCCGTGTCTAACGCCAAACTGCCATCTTTGTTTTCTACAAACCATTCAGAGTGTTCAGAGGTCCATATGTGATTGGCACTTAGCTGTTGCGTTGGAATATCCACAATTACTTTCATGTCTTGGTCATGGATTTCCTCTACAAGTGCTTTAAATTCTTCTTCGGTACCAAAATGTCGCTCAAATTCGCCGTAATCGATCACTTGTTTTCCATCATATGTTGCTGTAGAAAATACGGGTCCTATAGAAAGAGCCGTAAAGCCCATATCTTTCACAAATAATATTTCACTAGCAAGTCCAGCAAAATCACCGCCATTAAAAGCTGTGGGATCTATCGCATTTACTTCGTAATCATTATCAATTTTTTTATTAAAATAACGATCAATCAACAAATCATAAATGAATTCGTCTTTGAGTTCTCGTTTTTCTGCAGCATATGTCGGATTGACAAATGCCAGCAACAGTAAAGTTGTGATAATACTTAAAATCCATTTTGCCTTCAATCTAACATCCTCCTTCAATGAGGTCATCATTGTCTTCTACCCGATTCATTTTATCAAACTCCAGCTATCCCTGCCATGTAAAGTTGTGGTTTTGAATGGGACTTGTTAGAGTTTCGTCTAATCTGTGAAAATTTGCATAGAAAAAGGTAGGTGCACGGAGCACCTACCTGAATTCTTAAAAGAAATCCAAACCGACTGGTAACATAAAGCCGATAAACATTGTTGCCAATAAGAACAAGACAAACAATGCCCAAAACATAGTAACAGGCTTTTGTTTTTTCGAACGGATTAACACCATTTCCATCATCCCAATTGTTAAGAGACCTAACAGAAACTTGATGCCGTATGTCATTGGATCAGACGACGACCACTCGATAAATAACGCAAGACCAGTAATAATAATTAAGACATAAAACAATCTCAAAACCATGTGTACAATCTTACGACCTTTGCTATCACGTTGCATAAATGCTGCAACTAAGAACAAAATGACAGCAACAACCCATGTCGTAATGTGTAAATGTGTAGTGTCTGTTAAAATACCCAAAATTTCACCTCTTCTAAATAATGTCCATCTAAGCTTATCATAAATGTGACATCGATAAAGAACTTAAAATTATGACAAATGTGTGACGAGTGTGCCAATTGATTCGATAGAGACTTTTACTGTATCTCCTGCTTTTAAGAACTTCGGTGGAGTAAAGCCTTTCCCGACTCCAGCAGGTGTTCCTGTAAGAATAATATCGCCTGGTTCTAATGCTACATATGTTGAAACTTCCGCGATCAGTTCATCTACACGGCGGACCATATGTTCGGTATTTCCATTTTGACGAATTTCATCATTCACTTTTGTCACAATCGATAAGTTTTGCGCTTGTGGAATTTCATCTTTGGTTACGATATAAGGTCCAAGAGGACACGAACCAGCTAAGCTTTTTCCAAGAAAATATTGCTGGTGCTTTTCTTGTACATCACGTGCAGTCAAATCATTAGCGATGGTGTAGCCAAACACATAATCATAAGCTAATTGCTTTGGTATTTTATGTCCTGCTTTGCCAATGACAACAGCTAATTCTCCTTCGTAATCATAAGAATCCGTTACGTCACTATGAGCAGAAACCGTTTCATTGTCTGCTGAAATGCAAGTTGACGACTTTGTGAAAACGACTAGGTCTACAGGAGCTTCACCACCCATTTCTTGAGCATGATCTGCATAGTTTTTGCCAATTCCAATAATGTTTTTAGGCGTTCTCGAGATAGGCGCTAACCATTCAATTTTTGAAAATGAGTGTTTGAATTCTTCAGATCGGTCAGATTGGACAGCGGCTTCCGTCAATTTACGAATTTGTTCAACAAATTCCATTCCTTGTGGAATTCCCTCAATCAATTGTTCAGGAAATGCAGGTAAGACCTCTAATTGCTTTTGAATCGCAACTAAATCCCAAACAGCTTCTTCCTTTTTAACTTTAGGTCCAAATCTTTCTTTACCTTCATAGCGAAATGATAACAGCTTCATTCGTCAAACACTCCTTTTCTGTGGTTGCATTCATTATACACATTCAGCGTTTTGAATTGTTAGTTTTTTCGAAATTATTTCCATAAGTCCATTTTCTCCAAAGCACTTCAAGTGGTCCTCGTGAAAACTTCTCAAACCACAACTCTGCGAAAATCAATTGGAATATGAAGATTCCAATGGCAATTAATGTCCCGGTTAACAGGTCTACTTGTCCGTACAACCCTAAACCATAAGAATAAAAAATCAAAGTGGCCAAAACTGATTGCGTGATGTAAGTCGTTAAAGACATCCTGCCTACCTTTGCGATCGGTGAAAGCATCTTTTGTAATGTACTCTTTTGCGCTAGTAAAGCAATAATTGCAGCATAACCAATAGCTACAAGAGGTCCTCCGAATATATCTTGTACATACACAAAAGCATAGTTTGTATCAAACAAAAATGGCGTACTCTTTAAAGCTAGTCCAATCAGTAAAGGAACAGTCGCTAAACATAACCACAGTTTCCGCTTTTCTGCTGTTCGTTCAATCAAGCGCCATTTTGCAGCCGCAGCTCCAATCATTAAGAACGGCAAAATCGTGAATGCTTGTAAAATAAGCCCAAAAATATTATTGCTCGCATACCAATCAGACAATCGCTGGCTAAAGATTTCAGCAAAGCTTCCTGATTGGTACGATTGAATCGAGCTTTCGATTTCCATATACCCTACGTAAATATTTGGATCTGCTGCGACCGCAATAAACATAATCACCAGCATCAAAAGATGAGGAATCGCATAGATAGCCAGGCCAAATCCAATAAGCCAACTAGAAGGCAAACGAATCATCCCAATTAATAACAAGCCCATGAGAGCATATGTAATCAAAATATCGCCATACCAAATTAAAAAAGCATGCACCATACCAAATAACAGCAAAACAACAAGACGTTTTATAGCGAGTGGCGCAAAAGCCTGACTTTTCAATTCTGCACGCATAAACTGCATTGCTAAGCCATAGCCAAATAACAGTGCAAATAGTGGATAAAAACTAGCTTGAACAAATATATCGATTACTGAGTAGAGGCTTTCATTAACATTTCCGGTAAACCATTTGTATGGATCGATATATGAAAAAGGTGAGTGAAAAGCAAGCATATTAACGATTAAAATACCAAAGAGTGCAAAGCCTCTCATTAAATCAATTGCTTTTACTCGTTCGTTTATAGAAATCGGCTGTAAGTTCAACATAATCCCCCTAAATATTCACTTCTTGGCTGACTGCAAACAAATACAACAACCGCTCTTTAACCGAAATTTGCAGTATAGATTCAACAGCTTCTTGATAAACGGTCAATTGAACATTATATCGTTCCGTCATTTCACTTTTCACATTACTCATGTTTGCCACACGATCCGTCTTATAATCTACTAGCACCCAGCCGTCTTGCTCTTCAAACAAACAATCGACGATTCCTTGAATAATTTGATAGTCACCGTCTGCATCTTTTTTCGCATAAGTAAAAGGCACTTCGCGTTTAATGTTTTTCGCTTGGCTTAAACGACTAGCAGTTTCACTCGCATAAAAACGCTCAATTTCTTCAACTTTTACAACTTTTCCTTCATCGGGAGAAAGAATTTCCATTCCGACCAAAGTCTCAACAAATTCTTTTATCTCTTTGCTATTCATTGTACGGTTTAAAGGGATATGTTGCATAACTGCATGAACAGCCGTGCCAACATCCGCTGCTGACAGGCGCTCATCCATCATGAAGGCTGGTCGATGAAGCAATGTCTTTTTCTGCTGTTTTACAGGTGGAATAAACGATTCTGGTTCGTCAAGTCGCTGCAACATTTGCAACCGTTTCATTTCAGTAACCGATTCTTTAGAACGTTTGTCTACTGCGCCTTGATGAGGATAGTGGTAGTTAAAACGCTCGTCTACAAGTTGCTGATAATCTTTGCTTGCTCTATCTTCCGCTAGTGAGTCTTCTCTAATGGCTACTGGTGGAAGCAATGATTGAGATTCAATCATCTCGATATGAAAACGTGAAGAGTGCTTGATTACATTACCATTCACATTTAATTGATCTACAGCATCAGGATGTCTGGCTAGAGCAGGACCTATCCAATCTAAGTAACCTTTAGCACGTGAGCGCATGAAATCTGGTAAGCGAAGATCTGTTGTGCTAACTTTCCATTTTTCAACCAGTTTATCGATATCTTTTACGGAGGCAGTTAAGTATAAACGTTCTTTTGCGCGCGTCATAGCTACATATAAAACACGCATTTCTTCTGCTTTCATTTGAAGTTGCTTTATTTCTCTAACCGCTAAAAATGGCAGCGACGTATATTCAATCCGCGTATCTGGATTAACAGCTTTGACCGCTAAGCCATAATTCTGGTCAAACAAATACGGTTTTTTAAAATCCATTTCGTTAAAAGAACGACCAGTTCCTGCAAAAAAGACCACAGGAAACTCTAGACCTTTTGATTTGTGAACAGTCATGAGCCGAACGACGTTTTCTTTTTCGCTGAGTGATTTAGCAGTTCCGAGATCATCTCCGCGTTCACGCATTCGGTCGATAAATCGTAAAAATCGGAACAAGCCACGGAAAGAAGTTTTCTCATACTCTAATGCGCGGTCATGCAACGCACGCAAATTGGCTTTTCGTTGCTTGCCGTTAGTCATAGCTCCCGCCATTTCGTAGTAATTGGTATCTAAATAGACTTTCCAAATCAGCTCTGCCAACGACCCACGACGTGCTAAATTTCGCCAATCTTCTAATTGAGTGACAAAACGGTTTAGTTTTTCAGCAGTAACTGAATCTATCCCTGTACCTGCGCGCATAAACATTTTTAACGCTTCGTAATATGAAGCTTGTGGTGCGGCTAATCGAATTTGGGCTAGCTCATTTTCTTTCAAGCCAATAAATGGTGCACGCAATACCGAAGCGAGCGGAATATCTTGATACGGATTATCGATGACTCGCAAAGTGTTGAGCATAATCATCACTTCAAGTGCTTCAAAATAGCCACCTGTCAATTCTGCATATAACGGAATCCCTGCCATTTTAAATTCGTCTACAAAGTCACCTGACCATGTCATTGAACGCATCAACACAACGATGTCTCTGTACTCAAGCGCGCGTTGTTGCTGTGTCCATGGATCATTTACCAATGTATTGTTACTCATCAGTTTGTTAATTTCTTTAGCGATAAAACGAGCTTCCCACTGTGATTTAGCAAGATCTTCTTCTTGTGACTGTTCTTCGGTTTCAAGTTCATGAATCAAAGTCAATTCAATCGGCACTGCCCGGTCAGGATAAGGCGCTTTTGCTTTTAAAGCAGCCGCTTCATCATAGTCAATTTCACCAACTCGTTCGCCCATAATTTGTGAGAATATATAATTGGTGCCGTCTAGTATTTCTTTCCGACTTCTAAAATTCGCATTTAAATCAATACGCAAACCCGTTGCTTGTGCCTCGTGACTAAAACGTGCATATTTCCCCAAAAACAACATTGGTTCGGCTAAACGGAAACGGTAGATTGACTGTTTCACGTCTCCTACCATGAATAAGTTGCCGTCGTGTTCATCGCCAGACTTCACTAAGTTTAAGATAGTTTCTTGAAGCAAGTTCGTATCTTGGTACTCGTCAACTAGTACTTCTTTAAAACGATTTTGGTATTCTTTCGCAATCGCTGATGGTTTGCCATCTGTCATTAATATTTCCAATGCATAATGCTCTAAATCAGAAAAATCAACTAATGCACGATCAATTTTCAATGCTTTGTATTGATTCGCAAAAAGTTGAGTTAGTTCGACTAACGTTTTCATTAACGGGGCCATTTCACGCATTTCTTCGAGTAAACGCTGCGGGGCACGTGTAAAATAAGCATCAAACAAGCCGCTGACTATTTTCTTCACTTCATTGCGTCGTGCTTTTGCTTCTTCTGCGATGACTGGATCGCAACTATCTTTACGAATACTGGCTGCTTTGTCCCATTTAAACGATTTTGAAAAAGCATAGACACTGTCCCAAGAATTCTCAAGTGCAGCGATAGCGGCTCCTATAACTTCTATATCTGTTCTGAATGTAGCTTCTAGTACAACTGGACCTTCTGGTTGCAATGTCAATTCGAGTCCTTCTCCAGCTAGTTGCAAAGCCTCATCTAAAGCATGGCGTATGGTTAGCTTTAAATCTTTAATGAATGATAGCTCATCCACAGTTGCGTCAACTGATACATCGTACAACATAGGCACTTGCTGAAGCCATTGCTGTGGATCTGGATGTACGCGCGAATAATCATATAGTTTACTCAACAACACTTCCATCGCTTGATCACTGCGATCTGAAGTAAAGCTATCTGCTAACCGATAAACAGCGTCTGCGTCTTCTCCTTCATATGCAGATTCAAGTACCGCTTCAAGAACATCGTCTCGTAAAAGAGCCGCTTCTGTATCTCCAGCAATGCGAAAGCCTGGATCAATTTCCAGCAAGTATGCGTATTGTTTGACGACTTGCAAACAAAAAGAATGCAAGGTGGAAATTTGAGCTTTGTTGATCAACCGTAATTGTTTTCTTAAATGTGACGATTCAGGAGTTTCTGCAACTGCTTTTTCCAAAGCATTCGACATGCGATGCCGCATTTCAGCTGCTGACGCATTGGTAAACGTCACGACCAACAGTTCGTCTACTGATATAGGATTTTCTTCAGCTAATACTTTTTCAATCATGCGATTGATCAACACTGCTGTTTTTCCTGAACCTGCTGCGGCTGATACTAGCATATCATGGCCTTTAGCCCAAATGGCTAGCCATTGTTCATCGGTCCACGTGGCATTCATCGGTTTCTTCGGTATCATCTGCAGAAATCTCCTCTCTAATCAACGTTACTGCTTTACCGGGCGATAAAGGCGTGAGTTTCCGGTAGTTTTGTTCGGGATCTGCTGGATCAAATTGACAAACAGATCGATATGAACAAAATTGACAAGGTGTATCT
The DNA here is from genome assembly GCF_001186155.3 of Planococcus versutus. Classification (NCBI taxonomy): domain Bacteria; kingdom Bacillati; phylum Bacillota; class Bacilli; order Caryophanales; family Caryophanaceae; genus Planococcus; species Planococcus versutus. Next base: position 2,334,053 of record NZ_CP016540.2, read on the forward strand.
TCTTTCAATTTATATGGGGTAATGCTTGTGTCTCCTGCTAAAATACCGTTTCCGGCGTTTTGATGTTTGTTGCGCACAAAGCGACGAACTGCTTGCATATCTTCTTTGGAAACTGTTTTCGACTGTGAAGCAGATACCGCCCCGTCTTTATTAAGTCTTACTGGAATAACGTTTGAGTACCCATCAATTTGGTCATCCATTGCTTCAATCACTTCAGGATCTTCGACAACTAAACCGTTCATTTTAAATGACTTCGCCATTTCTTCTTCCAGTTCTTCAGCAGTTAACAATTTAGTCAACTTCAGCATAGGGTTATGCATATGGAAATATAACACTCCTGCAGGCTCTGCCTCTTCTCCGAGCCAGCGATCTGCATGCGTTAATGCCACATCTAAATAAGTAAAGGTTTGCAAAGAGAGACCATGAAAAACGTTGCCGAGATCGAGTCCTTGCTTAGATGATTTGTAGTCAACCACACGCAAATAGGGTTTGCCGTGAATTTCAGTCGAATCAATTCGATCAATTCGACCACGAACATTCATTTTACGTCCTCGATCCAATGAGATTTCAAGTGCTGGAATCGTTTCTTTTGGTCCAAACCCTACTTCTAAAGCAATTGGAACAAAACCAGAAACTTTAGCATGCTTACTCAACATAAATGCTGTTTGACGAATAATGCCTTCAAGCTTGTGTTGAATGTAACGATACCGGTGAGAACTAATCAAAATATGATTAACAAAATAAGGTGAAAGTTGTTCAATTGCTTCTTTTGCTAAATTTCTGCACTGTTTTTGTGTTAATGACGACCAAGACACCCCTAGTCTCATTACTTCATCTGAAATCCATTTGATCGCAGCATGGAAAAGATCACCCATTGCAGGAGCGGCTAATTTATACTGACTTCGCTCTTCTAAGCGTAATCCATATGCTACGTAATGTGCATACGGACAGCCGTAATACGTCTCAACGCGTGAAACACTCGATGAAATTGGGACGCCATAAAGCGGTTCAGTGAGATTTTCACGTAATGGATCTGCTTTGTTGGACTTGATTGGCGCAAAAATACGTCTTATAACAGAAGACCATAACGGATCTGCTTTGTAATAATTCAAAACAGCTTGCCATTCGGCTGACAAGTCACCACTCCGAATTTGTGAGGTCAAATAAGCAAGACTTGCTCGTGGATGTGAAATATAAGCTAATGGTGAAGCATTTAGTAGCTCTTCAGGATCAATAACTACTGGAATGGTATCGATTGCTAACATATCCTTTAGCTTTTGAATATAAAGAGACGGCAATAACGCTTTTCCTTCTTCATCTGCAATTGGAAAAGACACTGTTAACAAGTCAGAAGCCGAAGTAAATGCGCGGTAAACCATATAGGTTTCATCCATTAATCGCATCTTTGAAGTAGGAGCTAACTCGAATCCGATTTGTGCAAACCACTCGCGGTCTGTATCTGTCAAAATACCTTCTTGTTCGATACGCTTTGGTAACACTCCTTCGTTTGCACCTACAACAAATACAGATTTAATATCCATTAAACGTGCCAAATCAATGTTTGAAACTGTCACTTGATCTAATGAAGGTGGAATTCGAGAAAATTCCAAGGTGTCAAATCCTTCATCCAAGATTTTTACAGCCGTCATTAAATCTATTTCTTTATCGCCAAACATTAAAACAAATTGATCCAACACACCTACCCATTGATTCCATGCTTGCTCATGTTCTGATGCAGCGAGTAAGCGATGCTCGTTTTCTTCACGTTCTCGTAAATCTTGAATTTTTGCATAAACATCTATTTTTTCAATAAAAAGAAACAGCGATTCTGCAATGTCTCTACCTGTTTTACTAAGCTTCAACTGTTCTTTCAACTGAGCTAACGGATTTCTGATTAAATCACGTACAGCGTGCAGTTCAACTTGTGCTGCAAGTTCTTCATCTGTTTGAATAGCAGTATGAAATTCTAAGCCACGGTACTTTTTATAAAACCATCGCTTGTCATCAAACCATCGCTCACCGTATATTCCGTTAGCAATAACAAAGTTCTCTAGTAAATCACTTCGTTCACGCCATTTTTGAACAGGTCCTTGTGGAAAAAACAAGTCCGTCTTAACAGCTCGGAAAACCGATTCATATGAATAGTTAGAAACTACCGATTCAAGAACCGAACGACTAAATTCGATCAACGGATGATGAAGCATTGATTTTTTTTGACTAATAAAATATGGGATTTCGTATTGAGGAAAAACAGTGTTGATCAATTCATCGTAAATTTCAGGCTGTCTGTAAAGAATGGCTATTTCGTTGTATCGATAGCCCTTTCTGATTTGATCTCTTATCGCGCGGGCCACTGCATGCATTTCAGCTCTTCTGTTTGATGCCTCGATTAAAGAGACATGGCCATCTCCTTGAATGGTTTGCATAGGATATTCGTCAAAATATCGCTCAATATGCTCGAGCTCGGGATTATTAAAACGACGAACGTAATCCAAATGTACTGAATTTCCGATGTCAATTTCTTCTTTAGCAGCATATTCACTTAACCTACGAGCTGTATTTGCGGACTGATAAAACAAGGCTTGTTCATTATCTGCATCTGTATTTTCATCCATCGGTAAAGCAATGGTTACCGACTTGGCATATTTCATGAGTTCGAAAAGAATTTCGTATTCCCGCGCTGTGAACGTCATAAACCCATCAATATAAATAGTCGAAGATTTTATCAACTCTGATTGTGAAATTTTTTCACTTAATAAGGCCAAATGACCTTCAGAATCTACAAATACTTTTCCTAATCGACTCTCAATTTCCGTCAGAATCAATTCCAGGTCTTCTGCTTTATCAAGCAAAGTTCGAGGGGCTCCTGCTTCAAGTAATGAAGAACGAATAGAATTTAATTCGATGCAATTTACACAATAACGTGCAAATTCTTTTACTAATTGTTCAATTTGATCAGTAAAACCTCTTTTTCCGGCAGCTCGGCGAAATAATTGAAAGTCTTCACGATGGTCTTCTAACAAACTCCGAATCAACATGCGGTAACCGAATGTATCCACTTCTTTTCTACTAATACCTCCTACTTCTTGAAGCACACGCCAAGCTAGTCGCTTAAACGTAACTGCTTGTGCACGAATCATACCGTTCATACCATAAGCAGCAGCGAGTCGATACTCCGTAGTAAAAGACATCTGATCTGGTACAACTAAGAAAATGGGATCTCCATCTGCTTGTTGTTTTAACTCTTCCACTATTTCTTCTTGAACAAAACGAGTTTTTCCCGATCCTGCTCTGCCATAAACAATCCGCAATGACATAAAACCACCCCTTAAATAAGAACATTTGTTCTATTGTACGTTTTTTTACTTCGAAATGCTACTTATAAATTTACTCTTGTGGCTTTTGTTTTTTCCGTTCTTCACTTGCTAAACGGAAATCTGCTTCTACTTTCCTATTCAAGCGGTTTTCAAGGATTTTTCCAACAACATACAATAAAATAATCACTAATATAACTATTGCTGTTCGAATTGGCTGTGTGAAAAGTGCACGCAGGTCATAGCCAACATAAGAAATCGTGAAGACCATAACAAACTTACCTGCCATCACCGTTAACAAATAATATTGTTTGCGAATATTTGATAATCCCGCTACTAAGTTAACAAGTGCAGAAGGCGTAAAAGGTAAACACAGTAAAAGAAACAAAGGGCCAAAACCGTTTCGCTCTACCCAGTGAATTAATTTTTGAACTTTGTCATGACGAGTCATAAAATTCATAAATCGCGCTCTGCCATATTTTCGGACGATTAAAAACACTGCATAAGCACCGATAACAGATCCACCCCAAGAAAGTAAAAAGCCAAACCAAAGTCCGTAAGCTGTAGCATTAGCAAAGACAAAAACAAATAACGGTAGAAAAGGCAAAAATGCTTCGATGAATGGTAATAAGAACCCGATTAACGGACCAAAAGCCCTGTAGGATTGGGTCAACTCAACAATATTTTCCATTGAAAAAAAATCCGACATTTACTCAGTCCTTTAAAGAGTTTAATTTTTCAAAATCTTAACCCAAACTAAAAAGTTTTTGTGATATGCTATTATAATTACTTTACACTCTTTTAAAGAGTTTGGAAAAGGAAATACTTATACATAAGGGGCGAAACGAATGAATGGACGTGAGTTTTCTGATGGAGTAAAGGCTGGGACTAGCATCGCTGTTGGTTATTTTCCTATAGCTTTGACTTTTGGTTTACTTGCAAAAACTACTGGGCTTTCACTACTAGAAGCTACAGCGATGAGCATATTTGTATTCGCAGGGGCCTCACAGTATATTGCACTGTCACTTATTACAGGTGGTGTGGCTCCTGTAATCATTGTTTTAAATACGTTTGTCGTCAATATTCGTCATTTTCTTATGACGGCGTCACTTAATGAAAAGATGGAACCCGACGATAAGTGGAAAAAAGCTTTATATGCTTTTGGAATCACGGATGAAACTTTTTCAGTATTAGCTACGCAAAAAAACCATAAAATAACTACGCCATTTGCTATAGGTGTAATCCTAGTTGCTTACGCGAGTTGGGTTGTGTTTACTTCAGTTGGTCATTTGATTGGTGCTAACCTTCCTCAATTTCTTCAAGCCGCTATGTCGATTGCGCTTTATGCGATGTTCATTGGTTTATTGGTTCCTTCAATGCGTGGCAATCGCAAAGTTATGAGTTTGGCACTTATTGCCGGAGCGATTAATTCTCTTTTTTATTTTACAGAATGGTTGTCTACAGGCTGGGCCATTATGGTATCCACTTTGGCATCAGCCATTTTTATTGAATGGATCTCACGGAAAGGTGTGAAAGCATCATGAGTTCTTGGTATTGGTGGATGATACTTGGCATGGCTGTTGTAACGTATATTCCTCGGGCTATTCCGCTGACGTTTTTAGAAGGGCGCGAGTTGCCTGAGCCTGTTCAAAATGTTTTGCGCAATATTCCTTATGCAGTGTTGGGCGCACTTATTTTTCCGGCTGTTTTTTTTATTCAAGAAAACATTTGGTTTGGTGTTATTGGCGCATTCGCTGCGTTTGGCATTGCAATTACAGGAGCCAATGTGATGATAGTGGTTCTTGGTTCAATTGCTCTACTTGCGATAGTTAGTGGATTATTGTAAAAATATGTACGAAAAAAGCCGTTACTCATTTTCATGAGCCTCGGCTTTTTTTCTGCGTTTAAACATATTTGTCGAATACCAAAACCCGACAGTAAGAGATGCCGCGTTCGCTATAAATAGCACCCACGTATGCGTATACCCTGCATAGACAGCTGCAGTCATAAGTGCCACTGTTAAAACCAATGCAACAATGTGGTTAAATGTAACTCTTGTAAACAAAATGACGAGCAGTCCCGGTACAAATAGAGACAAAAAGAATTTTGTTACCATAGATTCCATTAATTTAGCTCCTTAATTGACCACTAATAATCCTAGACGATGATGATCATGACGGAAAATAACATGCTGACGTAGACGCACTTCCAAGTTATGATCTAACACCTCTAAACGACAATGAGCAGCATTCACTTGAATGGCTTCATAAAGCTCAGATTCATTGGCAATGGCAATCCCATTTACTTTACGAATTACTTCTCCGCGCATCAAGCCCATTTTATCGGCTGGTGAACCGGGTAAGACATCGATAATCATCACTCCTTGAGATTGAGGGGTAACTGCATAATTGCCACTGCGTTCTTTTAATGCAAAGTGAACAGCAATAGCAATGCGGCCAATCACTCCGCCAACCAATGCAACAGCTACCAATGGCGACCATAACAATGCTCCTAAACCGATAACGACAATGCCAATCCCTAAAGTAGAAACCGCTTTGCCCACTAGTGGGTAAAAATACATTGGCAAAGTCCGTTGCGTGCGCCCTAGAAATCCAAAGACAACTGGGAAGAGAATCAACGAAAAGCTACTTTCGCCAATTGGTAATTGTGGCCAGTACGGCGCATACAAATCAAGCAATGAACCAGGTACAACCAATAGAATTGGCAATAACCATAACCGTTTTGAAATATACGCTGCAGCTTTTAAGCCACGTCCTGATTTGTGAAGTCGTGGAGAAGCAGCATCTGCTGCTGCTTTGACAATCATTTTACCTTCTGCAAAAACCAGTGTACCTGCAATCAGTGCAACAGGAATCAGCCATTGATACGACAAAGAGACTCCTTCGAACGTAAACAACCCAAAATTCAAAGTCCACTCATTGGCATAGAACAACCAGCTAAGACCAACAGCACCTGTAGCTAGATAAATAAATGATCCTGCTTGATAAAAAGTTGTGACCATCAATAGAATGGAAACAATGCTCAACGCAATCAACCAATCCATTGGTACGACTAATCCAATTCCTGCGAACAGTAACGAAAAAACGATGGCGTATAGCCAGCTATCTTTTACAAGTCGTTTAAATTCAGTCAATCCGTAGACAATCCGAATTCTAAAAATTTTCCGTTCTTTTTTTACGCGATAATATCCCAATAGCACTGCAGCAAGCAATGCGATGTATAAAACCGGGTTTACAAAAAACCTGCTAATCGCTAACACAAAATCCATTATCACTATACTTACACCATCCTATCACCGGCAATTAACGTTACTACTTATTGTAACAAAGAAAACTTGCTTGCTGCACTTCTTTTTTAGTTAAACAAATGCAGCACCTAATTGTTCTAAAATATCTTCTGTTCCCTCTATGCCTGCTGATAGACGAACAACTTGACGTGTAACGCCAATTTTTTCTTTTTCTTCTGCTGACAACGCTCGGTGCGAAGTTCCGTATGGGTACGATACGGTGGTTTCTACTCCAGCTAATGTCGGCACAATTTTAATCCAACCCAGTGATGAAAAAAATGTTGATACATCCATTGTTTCAGGCAACTCAAATGACACGATAGCACCCATCCCTGGATACCAAACACGTGCTTTATTCGTTAAAAATACAGCAATTGCTCGAGCATTTTCAGTTTGTGTTTTCATTCGAAGAGCAAGTGTCTTGATGCCACGAATTGTCAACCAAGCTTCAAAAGGACTTAAGTTTAACCCTAAATTCACTACGCGTTTTTCAGCGACACCGATCAATTCTGCATCACCAACTAAAACACCTGCTGTTACATCGCTATGACCGCCAAGATACTTTGTCGCACTGTGAGCAACTAAATCTACTCCAAGCGTATAAGGAGTCATTGTGAAGGGTGTGGCAAATGTATTATCGATCATAACGCGAATGCCGTAGTGTTGCTTGAACTGACAAAGAACTTCAATATCTTCTACTCGCAAAAAGGGATTGGTGATCGATTCACTAAACACTAACTTGATTTCAGGAATATCAATTAACATCCGCTCAACTTTGCTGTGATCTGAGAAGTCTTCAAAATGAACTTGGATGTCCATTAAAGCTAGTTCTTCTTTTAGCAAATGGAACGTTCCCCATAAACATCTTGTGCTGCTAAAACGTGATCTCCGGCTTGAACTACAGACAAGATTCCAGCTAAAATTGCAGATGTTCCAGAAGAAGCCGAAATGCCTTTTGGTGCTTTTTCTAAATCAGCTACAGTTTGCCCCAAAGCATCAGTATTTGGATTGGCTGTACGCGAATACAAATAAGTGCCATTCCCTTCGTAATATCCTTCAAGTTCTTCTAAAGAAGAAAAAGAAAATGCAGAAGTTTGATACAATGGCATCACTTTCGATTGAATTGTTCGCTCTTTCATTACAGCTGTATGGACCGACTTGGTTTCGATTGATGTCATTAGTTCATCTCCTATTCCATTTTTTTAACGAATTGTTCCATCATAGATATGTCCATAGGTCCGACAACTTTATGTTGAATGCGCCCTTTCGTATCGATCATATAAGAAGTTGGAATAGATATCGTTTGGTAGGTAGCGCCTACATCCCCTTTTGCATCCATTGGAATAGCGAATTCCAATCCGAACTCGTCAACAAAGTCTTCGATTTCCGCAAGACCTTTATCTTCAGTTGTTAAATTTACCGCTAGAATGACAACGTTTTCTTGTTCAGCTTGTTCTTCATAATACGTTTGCATATGTGGCATTTCAGCTCGACAAGGCGGACACCATGTGGCCCAAAAATTTAAAATCACTTTTTTACCTTGATAGTCTGCTAATGTCACTTTTTTTCCATCTAATGTTGTTAGCTGAAAATTAGGTGCTTGTTTTCCTTTTGCCAAGCCTTCATCTGTTGGTAGAAACTCTACATCACTGCCAAGAGCCATGTTATCAATTGCTTCTGTCTCTGCAATATTGCTTTTGACGACTCCTATTATGACGATTGCTACCATAACAGCAAGCACTAATAAGCCAATTATCTTTTTAGGCATCTGTTATCCACTCCGTTCACGTTTTATCATACGATAAATTGAGTACCTTGTTCCACTAAGTTTATTTGAAATTGTGACAAAATGGGCGTAATCAAAAAACAGTCAGCATTTCCATGCCGACTGCCTGTGTTTATAAATTTAATTTAGACACGTAAAAATTTTCTAATTGACATAAAGCTTCCCCAGATTCCAATAAATACACCCATCAATAAGATCAAGGCACTAACTTGATAAATAAACGGGGTAAATTCAAGAATTTGGAATAACTCCCCACTCAAACGAGGTTGTGCATATTCAGTAACTTTTTTATACAATAACACAACAAGACCGATTGGAATAATTGATCCTAGTATTCCTAACCACATACCTTCCAAAATAAACGGAATACGAACAAACCAGTTTGTTGCCCCAACCAATTTCATAATTTCAATTTCACGGCGTCTTGCGACAATCGTAATTCGAATTGTATTCGAAATTAAGAACATAGCAGTAAATAATAACGCTAAGATTAAAACCAATCCAACGTTTCTGCCTGCATTCAAAATATTGAAGAGCTTTTTAATTTTTTCTTTACCATATTCGACTTTTTTTATATTGTCTAATGTGGCAATGTTTTTCGCTACTGTTTCAGTTTGTTGCGGATCAGTAGCTTTCACATAAAATACATCAAATAATGGATTACTTTGTTCGAACAAACTTAATTCATCACCAAAATCAAGAACCAAGTCAGTCAACTCTTCTTCTTTTGTTGAAAAGTCTGTTGATTCGACACCTGGTATTTCACTGATTTCCGACTCTAAATTTTTTATTGTTTGTTCTTCAGTTTCTAACGAAATGAACACTTTGATTTCAACATCGTTTTCAAGATCGTCAGCTACTTTGTTTAAGTTCATCATAATCAGAACAAACACACCTACCAATAACAACGTAACCGTGACTGCACTGACTGATGCGAATGTCATCCAACTATTACGACCAATGCTTTTAAAACTTTCTTTAAAATGACGTCTCAATGTTCTACCCTTCATAGCCGTAATCACCTCCAGCTACGTCACGAACAATTAATCCGCCTTCAATGGCAATGACGCGATGTCTCAATGTATTAACAATATGCTGATTATGTGTTGCCATAATGACGGTTGTCCCAGCTTTATTGATTCGTTCAAACAAGTTCATAATGTCCCAAGCTGTTTCCGGATCTAAATTCCCTGTCGGTTCATCGGCAATCATCACTTTCGGCATATTTACAATCGAACGCGCAATGGATACACGTTGTTGCTCGCCACCAGACAATTCATCTGGAAACATTTTTGCTTTGTGTTTTAACCCGACTAAATCTAGCACTTCCATTACTCGTTTCTTAATCGCTTCTGGTTTTTCTTCGATTACTTCCAATGCGAAAGCTACATTTTCGTAGACATTTAACTTAGTTAGCAATTTAAAATCTTGAAAGACAACTCCGATTTGACGACGCAACATCGGAACTTTCCGGTTTTTCAACGTAGCGATATCGATATCATCTACAAACATTTGTCCTGAAGACGGTCGTTCTTCACGGTACATCATTTTGATAAACGTCGATTTCCCTGCCCCACTTGGTCCTACAATATATACAAATTCCCCTTGTTCGATTTCAACATTGAGACCGTTCAAAGCGACAATTCCATTCGGATACTTTTTGTAAACATTTTTCATTTGTATCATCTTTTATTACCCACCTACTAGTAATTGGCTTACACCAAAATTATTTCCTTAAAATTTTGCGGCATCCCCATTATAACACCTTAACCCCTTTATTTTATTACATTTCTGTATCATTTAAAATTCAAATGGGATATGCTGTTTCGTAAAAAAATTAAGGGATTTAAAATAAGTTTCATCAATTATATGACAAATTATTCTATCAAATAAGTGAATAGTATTCTGTATCAATAAAAATCAAAAAAAAATAAACCTGCAAATTCGCAGGTTTATTTCATTTCGGATAGGTATTTAGCTACTGCTGTTGCTTCTTCGCCTTCAATTAATCCAGCCGGCATTGCACCTTGACCATTTTCAATGACAGAGTGAATTTCATCTTCTGACAAACGAGAGCCAACATCATTAAGAGACGGGAAGTTTCCAGCGCCTTCTAAATTTTCACCGTGACAAGAAATACAGTTTTGTTGAACTACTTGTTCTGCATCAACCGCTGATGTTTCTTCTCCACCGCTATCTGCTGGTGTTTCTTCAGGTTCTGATGAATCATCTCCACCACAAGCTCCGAGAACAAGTGCTGCACCGAATAACATAACCATCAATTGCTTTTTCATTTGATGACCTCCTCATATATTTTTTAAATCTTCTTATAGTATACCAAAGTTATGGTCTTTTAAAACCCTCACCCAAAACTTCAGAAGCATCTGAAACAATTACAAATGCAGAAGGGTCGATAAACTTTACTAATTGTTTTAGCCGTGTAAATTCAGTTTGAGGAATAACCACCATTAGCAATGGCTTTTCTGTTCCAGAATATCCACCCGTTGCAGTTAACTCAGTGACGCCCCGGTCGACTTCATTATAAATTGCGTCTCGAATTTCTACTTGTTTCGTTGTAATAATATAAACCAATTTCGATTGGCCAAATCCGACTTGAACAAGATCAATTGTTTTTGTGGTAACGTACAAGCCAATTAATGCATACAGACCTTTTTCAATATCAAAAACCAATGCTGCACTTAATACGATAAAGCCGTCAATCAATGCAACACTTGTCCCTAAAGTTAAGCCTGTAAATTTAGTAATAATTTGTGCAGCCAGATCAGTTCCACCTGTCGAAGCTTTTCCGCGAAAGACAATGCCAAGTCCCAGTCCGACCATAATTCCACCAAACAAAGCACCCAGTAGTGGGTCACGCGTCCAAGGCTCCCAGGATTCTGTTAAAAACACGACTAATGGGAGAAAAATGGTTCCTACAGCCGTTTTAATACCAAAGTTTTTTCCAAGCAAAACTAATCCAGCAATAAACAATGGAATGTTGAATGCCCATTGAACAAAAGCCGGCCTCCAGTCAAATACACTTTTCAATATCGTACTGATGCCACTAACGCCTCCGGAAGCAACTTCGTTTGGCAATAGCAGTACGTTAAAAGAAATAGCCACAATCGCTGATCCGATGATTACGCTGGCGTAATCACTGAAGATTGTCAGTCTTGGATGTGGATCTTTGCGAATACGCCGATTTTTTTTAGTCATCTATCTGTTTCCTCTTTTCCACCTTCGAATTAAGCCCTGTCAGAGTATACCAAACGCATTAGACTTTGTGAACTTCATTAAACTAAAGTAATCTATACGAAAAAAGGTCAAAAGCATAAATACTTTTGACCTTTTAACTATAAAAAACCTATGACTAACTAGTCCATCTTGGAACGCAATAGCGAGTTAATAAACCCATCAATATCGCCATCCATCACCGCACCCAAGTTTCCTGTTTCGTAATTGGTACGATGATCTTTAACCATTGAATAAGGATGGAATACATAAGAGCGAATTTGACTTCCCCATCCGATTTCTTTTTGTTCGCCTCGAATCTCAAGAAGTCGTGCTTCTTCTTCTTCGATTTTCAAGGCATACAATTTTGCTTTTAACATTTGCATTGCTTTTTCACGGTTTTTAATTTGCGAACGCTCTTGCTGACATGTGACAACAGCTCCTGTTGGCATATGAGTAATTCGAACAGCAGAATCCGTCGTATTGATATGCTGTCCACCCGCTCCACTTGCACGATAGGTATCAATTTTTAAATCTTCTGTACGTATATCAATTTCAATTTCGCCTGTGAATTCTGGCATTACTTCACAAGATACAAACGATGTATGTCGACGTCCAGACGAGTCAAAAGGGGAGATTCGGACTAACCGGTGGACGCCTTTTTCGGCTTTTAAATAGCCGTAAGCATTGTGTCCACGAATTCCCAACGTGACTGATTTAACGCCGGCTTCGTCTCCTGCTAAGTAATCCAAGGTTTCTACTTTAAAGCCGCGTTTCTCTGCCCACCGCGTATACATGCGAAGCAACATCGAACACCAATCTTGAGACTCTGTTCCACCTGCACCTGGATGCAACTCTAAAATAGCATTGTTTTTATCATATGGTTCGCTAAGCAACATAGTTAACTCATAATCTGCTAAATCAGCTATAAATTGCTTCATTTCAGTATCGACTTCTTCATGTAGATCTACATCATCTTCTTCTCGTAGTAACTCCAAAGACATTTCCATGTTTTCTTGTGTTTCTACGAACTCATAATACGTATTGACGATTTCTTTTAATCCATTTAATTCAGAAATAACGGTTTGAGCCGAGTCTTGATCGTTCCAAAAATTAGGATCAAGCATCATTTCATCTAGTTCTTGTATACGAGACTCTTTGTTTTCTAAGTCAAAGAGACCCCCTAAAGTCGGCCAACTTACTGGCTGTTTTATCAAGATTGTTGCGAATGTCTGCTAATTCCATTATATGTTCCTCCTCAAAATAACACCGAAGAGCAATTGCTCTTCGGTCTTTTCACGCATTCTTATAAATCTGCCCCGTGGCAATTCTTGTATTTCTTGCCACTACCGCATGGACAAAGATCATTACGACCCACTTCAATTTGCTTGCGGACGGGAGCTTTTTTCTTTTTTGGGGCTGGTCCATCTTCTTTTGGATTGACTGCCTGTCCTTTTGCTACTTCCTCGCGCTGGAGATTGTTTCGAATTTCAGCTTTCATCGAATACTTCGCCACGTCTTCTTCAATGGCTTCAACCATTGCTTCAAACATCGCAAATCCTTCACTTTGATACTCACGAAGTGGATCATTTTGACCATATGCACGCAAGTGAATTCCTTGGCGCAGTTGGTCCATTGCATCAATGTGATCAATCCATTTCGTATCAATCGAGCGAAGCAAAACAACTTTCTCAAATTCACGCATCCGATTTGGAGTCATTTCTTCTTCTTTTTCATCATAACGAACAGCTACAGCTTCTTTAATGAAAGCAATAAGCTCTTCTTGAGATTTTCCATGAAGGTCGACTTCCGTTATTGCATCTTCTGGCAATAAATTCGCTGCGATCAGTTCAGAAAGTGTTTTTAAATGCCAGTTTTCTGATTTTTCTTCAGCTGTATGCACGTAAACCATACGCTCAATTGAACTGTTGATCATGTTCTCCACTAGCATACGCATATTCTCTGTTTCTAATACTTCCATACGCTCTTTGTAAATAATTTCACGTTGCTGACGAAGAACATCATCATATTGAAGCAAGCGTTTCCGAGCGTCGAAGTTATTTCCTTCTACTCGTTTTTGCGCCGACTCCACAGAACGTGTTACCATTTTCGATTGCAATGGTTGGGAATCATCCATTCCTAATTTACCCATCATGTTGCGCATAGCATCTGAACCAAAGCGACGCATTAAATCATCTTCAAGAGACAGATAAAATTGTGTCACACCTGGGTCACCTTGACGACCTGAGCGTCCACGCAACTGATTATCGATACGTCTAGATTCATGGCGTTCTGTACCAATAACTGAAAGTCCACCAACTTCGATAACACCTTCACCCAATTTAATGTCAGTACCACGTCCTGCCATGTTTGTAGCGATCGTTACAGCGCCTTTTTGTCCAGCATTTAAAATGATTTCCGCTTCATGGGCGTGGTTTTTTGCGTTTAGTACAGAATGTTTAATGCCTTTTTTCGTCAAATACTCAGAAATAATTTCCGAAGTTTCAATGGCTACTGTACCAACTAAAACCGGTTGCCCTTTTGCATGACGAGCTGCGATGTCATCCCCTACAGCTTTGTATTTACCAGCAGTTGTAGAATAAATCAAATCGACATGATCTTCCCGAATAATTGGTTTGTTAGTTGGAATAACAATGACATACATATTGTAAATGTTACGGAATTCTTCTTCCTCAGTTTTCGCAGTACCTGTCATACCTGACAATTTGTCATACATTCGGAAAAAGTTTTGGAATGTGATTGTTGCCATCGTCATCGATTCGTTTTGAATCTCCAATCCTTCTTTTGCTTCAATCGCTTGATGAAGGCCATCAGAATAACGACGTCCTTTCATTAACCGACCCGTAAACTGATCGACAATGACTACCTCTTCATCTTGCACAATGTAGTCTACATCTTTGTTCATCGTAACGTAAGCCTTTAATGATTGGTTGATTGTATGATTTAAGCGAACATGGCTAATATCAAAAAGATTATCAATACCAAATGCTTTTTCAACTTTCTCAATCCCGTCTTCTGTTAACACAACGCCTTTTGTTGTTTCATCATACGTATAATCTGTTTCTTTCGTTAACAACCGTGCAAAGGCATTTGATTGTTGATACAGTTGTGCCGCTTTTGCTGCTTGTCCAGAAATAATAAGTGGAGTCCGCGCTTCATCGATTAAAATAGAATCGACTTCATCAATAACTGCATAATTTAATGGACGCTGTACCATATCTTCTTTGTACAACACCATATTATCTCGTAAATAATCAAATCCTAGCTCATTATTCGTACTGTATGTTACGTCAGCTTGATAGGCTTTTCGCTTTTCTTCTTTCGTCAAACTATTCAAGTTTAATCCGACAGATAATCCAAGCCACTCATACAATTGACCCATTTCTAAGGCATCACGGCTCGCCAAGTATTCATTGACCGTTACAACGTGAGCTCCTTTTTTACTAATAGCATTCAAGTAAACTGCTAATGTAGAAGTTAAGGTTTTACCTTCACCTGTTTTCATTTCTGAAATATTTCCTTCGTGAAGAGAAACTGCTCCCATGATCTGTACACGGAATGGATAAAGCCCAAGGACTCGCTTCGCGGCCTCACGGATTGTCGCGAAAGCTTCTGGCAATAAATCATTCAATGATTCACCTTTGGCATACCGCGCTACAAATTCTTCTGTTTTTGCTTGTAATGCCTCATCCGTTAACGCAGCAAAATCCGTTGCTAATGCTTCTACACGATCCGCTACTTTTTCCAATCGTTTTAAATCCCGTTTATTCGGATCAAATACCTTATTTAATACTCCCAGCATATTTATACCGCTCCTTGCAAAAGTGTCCATCGGCATTTAACATCCCGATTGATCGACTTAGCTTTTATAGTGTTAAGCAATGTTGCTCAAAAATGATGTTACTCTATTCATATTCAGTCAGTCTAAAAAATTCTCACTATTTATTTTAACACTGCGTAGAAACGCGTGCAAATAATGCCACCCTATTCTGGCATTGACTTGAGAATTGTCTCATTATAGACAAGATCGGATAAGCAAAAATAAAAGCCTCTCTATAAATAGAGAGGCTTTTATGAGTTTTTTATGTTTATTACGCAGAAGTTTCGATTAAGCCGTAACTTCCATCTTTACGTTTATAGACAATATTAGTTTCATTCGTTTCTGCATCTGTGAAGACGAAAAAGCTATGTCCCAGCATGTTCATTTGCAAAACTGCCTCTTCTTCATCCATCGGTTTTAACTCGAATTGCTTTGTACGAACAATGGTGAAGTCTTCTTCTTCTGAGTCAGTTTGTTGACGTGTATCGTTTTCTGCAACAGCAAAGGATACACCCATACCATCGCGATCGCGGAACTTGCGATTGACTTTAGTTTTATACTTACGGATTTGACGCTCTAGCTTGCTAACAATCAAATCAATTGCTGCGTACATATCTTCATGACGTTCTTCTGCACGCAATGTTAAGTTTTTCATTGGAATTGTAACTTCTACTTTTGTTTGGTTATGATTGTATGATTTTAAGTTTACCATTGCGGTAGCATTTGCACCGTCTGTGAAATAACGTTCGATTTTTTCTACTTTCTTCTCAATATGCTCTCGTATTGCTGGAGTTACCTCGATATTTTCGCCTCTAATGTTGAATTGCAACATATTAACTCCTCCTTCTATTGTGCTACCTATACAATTCTATATCTTCCCTTATCATTCCTTCTTAAAACTAAAAAAGTTTTAAAAAGATTTGTTTTAGGTAAACTACTGTATAAGGAGCTGAAGCAAATGTTCGCCAACAAAACAATCATTGTCACAGGAGCATCACACGGCATCGGAAATAGCATTGCCACTCATTTCGCTGCTAAAGGCGCACGCGTCATCGGATTGGATATTCATCCTGTTAAAATCGATCAGGTTGAATACAGAAAATGTGACGTCGGAAGCTTTAGCGAAGTGATAACAACATTCAAGAAGATTCATGACGATTATGGCGCCATTCATGCATTAATCAATAACGCAGGAATTTCAACATTCAACTCAATTTGGGATGTTGATGAGAACGAATGGGATCAAGTATTAAATACTAACTTAAAAAGCGTATTCATCTGCAGTCGTGAAGCAGCCCGTTACATGACAGAAGATATTCGCTCGATTATCAATATGACTTCAACACGCGCCTTTATGTCGGAACCCAATACAGAAACCTATTCGGCATCAAAAGGCGGCATTTTCGCTTTAACGCATTCTCTTGCTGCTACTTTCCATGATCAAGAAATTCGTGTCAACTCGATTGCCCCGGGATGGATTCATACAGGGAATGCCGAAGAACTAAGAGATATTGACCATCAGCAACATTGGAGTAAACGTGTTGGAAACCCTTCCGACATTGCCCGTGCCTGCCTATTTCTAAGCAATCCAGATAATTCTTTTATTACAGGCGAATGCTTAACTATCGATGGAGGCATGACCAAAAAAATGATTTACGAACACTAAAGAAAAGCGAAAACAGCCATGTAGCTCCGACAGGCGTAAAGCGAGCTGGCGAAGTGGCGTGTTTTAGCCACACAGCCAGAACGACTTACGACCCGAGGAGCTGGCTGTTGGAGCTAGACACCAAGAAAAGCGAAAACAGCCATGTAGCTCCGACAAACACAACAGTGGATTTACAGTAAAATTAAAAACGGCGAAAGCCGTTTTTTTAATTAGATTCAATTTCTTTCAATTCTTTGATTTCATTTACAATAAGCATTTCCTTTATGAGACTACGCTCGAAATTTGCTCCGTAAAGCCAGCCTTCCTCACACGGTTTTTTCCAGATAAGTTTTGCTTCAACTGTAATGATTTCGTGATTTAAGACAAATTTCAGCTTCATCATTTCTTGCAAAACCGTTCGTTCTTTTTCAACAAAAATTTTTGCGCCTTTTGGTGATATATCTAACAACAAGCCGTATATTGTTAAATTCATGCTGTCAGCAGTGGGTAGATTTCTTATTTGTAATTGGATTTCTGGAGGTGTACCAAATGCATATCGAAAACTTTCTAACCGTTTATAGAACATCAGTGTCACTCCCATTCTTTCTACTATAGATAAATGATCAAGCACGGATAAGTGTTACTATTTTAATTTCTTTCGCACCTTTATCTTTTAATACTTTAGCAGCCATCCGTAAAGTACTTCCTGTTGTGTATAAATCATCGAATAATAAAATTTTTTTAGGCACTTGTTTCTCATTCCACCAAAATACATTTTGCATTTCTATTCGTTCTGCTTTTGACTTTCCTCCCAAAGCTACTCGATTTTTACCGAGCAAATGTGTATAAGGAATAGATGCAGCATCGAGAAGCCGATCAACTTGAGAAAAAGTCCGCAATTTCAATTTTTCGTCATTCATCGGAATTGGCACGATGATCGATTTTTGCTTTTGTAACTCTTCTTTCAAAACCGATGCAAACACCTCTGAAAGTATCACGTCTTGCAAAAATTTATAACGATGCAAATACTCTTTCATTGGGGGATTATAGCGATACAAACTCGTTCCCGAATCAATAAGTCCTTGGTATTCAGTTGCTTCCCACTGAACGCAGTCGAGACATTTACCTTCTCCTTCTGCACTACAAATTGGACACCCTGCTGCTATTTCTTCAAAACCAGTTCGACAACGCGAACAACAGACATCATCCGGCTCATGAAAAAAGACACTTCGCCAAGTAACTTGATGCGGCATTTGGCGATCGCATAAATAACAGTTCACTTTACTGACCTCCATTGTAAAAAGTAATCGTTTTTTTCGCTTTGTCCATCTGATGTGTAATACCATCATGAAAAAAGATGATTTTTCCATCTGGATAATCACGGGATCTGCCGACTCGTCCTGAAATTTGAATCAAAGCAGCCGCATCAAAAATTGGCTGGTCTGCCCCTATCACTGCAACTTGTACGTTAGGAATAGTAATTCCTCGTTCTAAAATAGTTGAAGTTAAGACACCCGGAATTTGACTTTGGCGTAATTTCATCACTTTTTCTTTTCGGTTTACATCTTGAGAATGTACAGCTTCAATCAGGGGGTGAATTTTTTTAAATAGAACAATCGCATCTTCAATCAATTCAATTGTAGAAAAAAACAAAAGAAATGGCTCTTTTTTCTCTATTCTTTCATTTACCCAGTTTTCTAATTTCTTTGGGATTTTTCCTTTAGCAAAATCTTTTTCGTATCTCCATAGTGATTGAAATGTGGGAACAGGCAAAGAATGACCATGAAATCGCTTAAATAGTTTTGAGACGTTAACCACTTGCTTCAATAATTGATCTGAAGGTGTTGCAGAAACATAAACCGTCGACGCATTATTTTTCTTTGCCTTTAAAACCGCTCTTTTTAGTGCTTCATCGTAAGAATATGGAAAGGCATCTGCTTCATCAATAATCATGACGTCAAAAGCTTTGTTAAATCGATATAGTTGATGTGTGGTAGCAACAACAAGCTGTGCAAAACCAGTTTCTTCTGGTGAATCTCCATACAAACTGTGAATGATGGTTTCTGGAAATACAGTACGTAATCGCGGGGTGAGCTCTAAAACAACATCTGTTCTAGGCGCAGCAATACAAACACGCTGACCATTTTTCAACGCAGCAAAAATAGCAGGAAACAGCAACTCAGTTTTTCCCGCTCCACAAACTGCATAAACGATATGGTCTTTTTTTTGTAAAATGCTTTTTTGAACTTGTTGAGAAGCTCGTTCTTGTTGAGGAGTAAGTTGTCCATTCCAGCTAAACGAATGGTTTTGAAGTGGAATCGTTGAGGTGAGCGCCCAAGTAATCAATTCTGTACAAGAACTGATGCGCCCCATTTTTATGCAATGGCGACAATAAAAACAGTTTTTTTGACAAGCCGCACAAAAAAAGGAAATAATCTTTTGAGGAGATTTTTCAAGACAGCGAACACATTGCTTTTCTTTCGTAATGCCTAAGCTCACGCTTACGGCACCTAACTGTATTGCGTGATCTACTAGCTCGTTAGGAAAAGGGACAAAATTCCTAAGCCATATTCTGCCGACTAAAAACGCTTCGACTTGCTTCATCTTCAACCACCTTTCTATAGAAAAAAGTCTCAGTAGGTTTATTTTTTTACCCAACCAAGACCCATTGCACCTTCTCCTAAATGAGTTCCAATAACCGGACCAAAAAATGAAATTTCAAAGTCTACTTGTGGATACATCTCTTTTAGCTGTTCTTGCCATTGCTGTGCTTCTTCTAATCGATTCGCGTGAATAAT
The DNA here is from genome assembly GCF_001186155.3 of Planococcus versutus. Taxonomy (NCBI): domain Bacteria; kingdom Bacillati; phylum Bacillota; class Bacilli; order Caryophanales; family Caryophanaceae; genus Planococcus; species Planococcus versutus. The sequence continues at coordinate 2,353,975 of NZ_CP016540.2, forward strand.
GGTTGCTTGCAACTGATCCCCACTTTTAATGTCAGCATGTAACAACTCGACAATTCGACTCATCGCTTTTTTTCGCGTTCGAATTTTTTCAAATGGCACAATGACTTTGTCTTCAAAATACAAAATCGGTTTAATTTGCAGGATGCCTCCGACTAACGCTTGTGCACTGGACAGTCTACCTCCACGCTGTAAATGGTTTAAGTCCTCAACCATGAAATACGCACGAAGTGTTTTTTTCATTTCGTTTAACTCAACTAAAATGGTTTGAGCATCTGCTCCTGCTTGAGCCATTTCTGCTGCTTTCACAGTATAAAATCCCTGTAACGAGCAAGTTAGTTCGGAATCAAAAGCATATACTTTTACTCCATCGACTAATTCAGCAGCTTGTTGTGAACCTGCATAAGTTCCACTAATGCCACTCGATAAATGAATTGAAATAATCTCATCGTGTTGTGCAGAAAGTTCGCTGTACAATTCAATAAATTCACCTAATGGCGGCTGTGATGTTTTCGGAAATTCTTCTCTAGCTTTCCGATAAAACTCTTCTTGAGTCAACTCTGCTTCTTTAAATGATTCCATACCAAACGTTACTTGTAATGAAATCATATGAATATCCAGTATTTTTTGTGTTTCTGTTGATAAATAAGATGTACTATCTGTTACAATGGCTGTTTTCATCAGTAGACTAACCTCCCCCTCTCTAGTTTAGCAAAAAACGGCATAAAAAAGACATCAAATAAAATATCCTAACAAAAAAACCCGCAAAAAGCGAGTTTTTTATTGGTTTCCAACTAAATGAACTCCACTTACTTTCCATTCGTTATTTTCTTTTTTAAATATAACCACTTGGCGTGCTGTCTGTTCAACTGCATCTTCTGAATTCGCTGCTTTCATTTTTACATTAAGTGAAGCAAAAACTTCTGCACGATTTTCTTCATATTTTACAATCGTTTCATCGCTTGTTTCGTACACGCTATCATAAGCAGCAAATGCTTGAATTAATGCCGCTTGATCTTCTTCTCGGTCAAATCCATCTGGGTTTTCTGCGATCGTTTTCATATACCGATCAATATCTTCAGAGTTAAACGCGTCGATGTATTCTTTATAAGCTGTCAATAACTCTTTCGCTGGTTCTTCTGGAACATCCGCTGCTATAATATTGCCTTCATCATCTACTGTAAAGCCAACATCTTCTGTTTTTTCTTTCTCATCTTCAACAATGCCATGATCTATCGCATTGTTTTCATTTGCTGCATTGCCATCTTCAACTGTATTTTCATTGACTGAAGACTCTTCGGAATCCGAGCATGCAACGAGTATCAACATAATACCTATCACTACTAACATTTTTTTCATGATGCATTCCTCCTGCGCTTTATTTTGCCATAGGCAGATGGTGAATACAATGAAGAAACTGTGTCATCTGTTAAAACGGAATTTTTTTTAACTTTGCGTTACACTAGTATGTAGAAATAAAGGAGGCGATCCTATGGAAAAACGAAACGCACGAGAGATTTTAGAACAAAAAATGAAAGAAACACGTTCACAATGGCGTTCTAAGCAACCAACTCGCTCTAAAAAATACAAATCAAGTACAGCAAAAGTAGAAAACTATGTAGTATTGGATTTTGAAACGACTGGCTTACGTGCTGGAAGCGATAAAATCATTCAAATAGGCGCTGTTAAATATATGAATCACGAGCGTAAAGAAACCATGTATGTAATGGTCAATCCCCAGTGTTCAATTTCGAACACCATTACACGAATCACAGGAATCACTAACAGAGATGTAGAAAGCGCACCGGTTATCGAAGAAATAGCTCATGAACTCATTGCATTTATTAGTGGCTTGCCAATCATTGCACACAATGCGCCTTTTGATATGGGCTTTCTTTACGCATTAGAAGACATTACGCCTATACCAGAATACACAGTCATTGATACAGTCAGGTTAGCAAGACGAGCTATTACGCAAACACCTAACCACAAATTAACCACATTAACCGCCTTTTTAAAACTCGAACACAATGCACACGATGCACTAGGAGACTGTTTAGCAACAGCAGCCATCTATCAATACTGTTACGACAAGTTATAAGAATGCATAAGACAGGCTTCAACGTTTCGATAGAAGCTCAAATCACAAACTTCTAAGTCATAAAGAAAAGGTGTCGCTGCACTTAAGCAGCGACACCTTTTTGTATTATCTTACTTCAACCCAACCATTTTTGATTGCGGTTACCACTGCTTGTGTCCGATCGTTTACTTGCATTTTTTGCAAAATACTCGACACATGATTTTTTACAGTTTTTTCAGAGATAAACAAAGTTTCACCAATCACACGATTACTTTGACCGTCTGTTAACAATTGAAGAACTTCACTTTCACGTTTCGTTAAAAGATGATAAGGACGACGAATTTCAGTTTGATGGAAAGAACCTTTGTTTTCACGTTCGCTCAATCGACGAAATTCCAATACTAAGTTACGCGTGACTTTTGGATGTAAATAAGATCCACCTTTTGCGACTACTTTAATCGCTTGAATGATCGCATCTGCATCCATCTCTTTTAGCATATAACCTAAAGCGCCTGTTTTTAGTGCATGCGTTACATAAGACTCATCGTCGTGAATAGACAGCATAATGACTTTTGCATCAGGAAATTGTTCAATCAATTCCGCTGTAGCTTCTACTCCATTTTTTTGCGGCATGTTAATATCCATTAAAACCACATCTGGTCGATTTTCTTCGTATAATTTGACAACTTCGTTTCCATCTCCGCCTTCAGCTACCACTTCAAACGAATTTTCAAAATCTAATATTCTTTTTACACCTTCACGGAATAATTGATGATCGTCTATAATAATAATTTTCGTCATTATGTCGCCCTCCTCGAATACCCTCACTTACATACCCTTCTTAAATGGTATATGAAACATCAACACAGTCCCATTGCCTGGTGAAGAGTTAATTAAAAAGTTGCCTTCAACCAATTCAATTCGTTCTTTCATGCCCACCAATCCGAACGACTGATGTTTCACAATTTCTTGATCAAAACCAGTGCCGTTATCGGTTACATTAATATCTACTTGGTCTTTCAACCATTTCATTTCTACTGAAATTTCACTCGATTTCCCGTGACGAATTGCGTTCGAAATTCCTTCTTGTACGAGTCGAAAAATAGCTGTTTCATAATTATTAGGCAATCGTTCCTCTTTTCCATTTGATAGAAAGTTCAAACGAATGCCGTTGTTATATTCTTCAATTGTATCCATATATTTTTTTAAAGTTGGTACCAAACCTAAATCATCCAATGTCATTGGCCGCAAATCGTAAATGATTCTTCTTACTTCAGTAAGTGCTTGTCTCACCATTTCTTTTAACGCTGTAATTTCCTGAAAAGCTGAATCTGCACCTTTTTCACGATACGTTCTTTCAATTAAATCAGAACGAAGTAGAACATTGGCCATCATTTGAGCGGGTCCATCATGGATTTCCCTTGATAGTTTTTTTCTTTCTTCTTCTTGTGCTTCAATAATACGTAGACTGTAGTCCTGAGTCGTTTTATTTTTATCGATGGCTTCATCGACATTTTTAAAATCAGAAACTAAATAACTGCTGGCTATATTCAATTGAGTAACCAAATTTTCAGCACGTTCAATGGTTTGCAATAAAATTTGAAGACGTCGTTGCAACTTATCTCGTTTTTGACGACATTTTTTTTCTTCACTACGATTGGAGGACAATTGGACTTGAAGTTCATTTGCCTGTTTGTAAACGTGGCTCACTTGGTTTTCAGTAAAAGAACTAAAACACTGAGATACTTCTGCTAAGCGTCTTCGCGCGGCTCGCGTTTTTTCTTCTAAAAAATCTCCTGTATTAATGATAGCTGAGATTTCTGTACGAACATCTTCTAGCTCGTTTTTCATCTGTTCATAACTTAGACGACTTTCTTCACTAATGACGAAAATATCTTGCCTTGCCTGTTCCATTTCTGCAAGCATTGTATTAAAAATAGAATCAGGGGTTTTTCCATCAATTTTTTTTGCCATTTTAAAACCGCCTTAGCTATACTGATTAAATCTAAGTATGATGCTTGCTTCTTTATACCTTGTCGGTTGTAATAAGTATATCACTATATATGTACTAACATATTAAATATACATTACAAATTATCTGATTTCATTCTACAACAGGGGGAGTTAAATTGCGAGAAAATTACATAACTGTAGGTCAAACTAGCAATGCAGAACTAATTATCCAAAAATCTAGGTTTATTGGACATGCTGCACGAGCAGAAACCGAACAGCAGGCGATCGAGTTTATCGACTCGATTAAGCAACTTCATAAAACAGCTACACATAACTGTTCAGCCTATCTTATCGGAGAGCACGACTCTATTCAAAAAGCGAATGATGATGGAGAGCCAAGTGGAACTGCAGGATTTCCAATGCTTGAAGTGTTAAAAAAACAAAAATTAAAAGATACAGTCGTGGTGGTTACGCGCTATTACGGGGGATTAAATTAGGCAGTGGCGGCTTGATCCGCGCTTATGGAAAAGCTGTTTCAGAAGCATTGTCTGCTGCAGGTATTGTCGAAAGAAAGCTCCATCATTTAATGAAAACTTCTATTGACTATACATGGCTTGGTAAGCTTGAGAACGAAATTCGGCAGTCTACGTTTCCATTAGACCACTTGGAATATACAGAAAGCGTGAATCTTTATATTTTTGTTCCCGTTGTAGAAGAAACCTTTTTTAGAAACTGGATCAACGAACTTACTAATGGTCAAGCTCATGTTAGTATAAAGGATAGTCAATTTCTTGAATTCACTGTTTCGTAAAATTATTTTATTTACGCATTGTCGAAATAACTGTATAATGTCAAAAGCATTAGAAATGAAACTTCCATTTTCAAACTTTCTAAAAGAAAACTGAACATTCTTTCAAATAATGGATTGATCCGAACTTAGTATTCGGTTGGCCCATAACCCATCGAGGAGCAACTTAATATGAACCGAAAAAACTATCGGAAAACCAAAACTGAAAAAAAGAAAACCGTGATCAAAGTGATTGCACTCTTGGTCGTTTCTTTACTTATTTGTTTTTCTGCTTACGGGATTTATCTGGTGAAGAAAGCACAATCTGCTGTTGATACTGCTTTTGAGTCTGCAGGAAATGAAAACGAAAATGTTGAACCGCTTACGGATAATATGTCAATTTTATTTATTGGTGTAGATGACAGCGAAGAGCGTGGACAAAGCGATGACAACATACGCTCAGATGCCCTTATACTTGCAACGTTAAACAACAAAGATAAATCTGTTAAATTGGTAAGTATACCTCGCGATACTTATACTTACATTCCGGATAGCGGAAAAGAAGACAAAATCACCCACGCCTATGCATTTAATGGGCCGAGTTCTACAATTGAAAGTGTTGAAGAATTATTAGACGTCCCAATCGACTACTACCTCCGTATGAATTTCGATGCATTTATTGAGGTTGTTGATGCTTTAGGGGGATTAAAGTCGAAGTTCCATACGACATTACAGAACAAGACGAAAATGATTCGCAAAACGCGATCGAACTAAAAAAAGGAATTCAGTTCTTAGATGGCAGCGAGGCACTCGCTCTCGCTAGAACTCGTCACTATGATAATGACATCGAGCGCGGAAAACGCCAACAAATGATTTTAGAGTCCATTATGAATCGTGCTTTGTCAGTAGGTTCTATTACAAAATACGGGGATGTATTTGAAGCTGTCGGAGATAATATGAAAACCGATTTAAGTTTCCGGAATATCAGTTCATTGTTTGAATATGCAAAAAACGGAAAGCCAGATGTAGAAACCATTACACTTGATGGGTACGATGATATGTCAACAGGTATTTACTATTGGAAACTAAAAGAAGAATCTCTAATGGAAATACAAGATGTCTTAAAAAGTCATCTTGGTATGAAATCTGATACCTCAAACTTAACTCGTAACGAGACCATCATTGAATCATATAAAGACAACAAACCACCACAATGAACACTGTGGTGGTTTGTCTCTCTTCTTTTGTTTATATAGTTATAACTAAAAAAAGATTGAACTTAAAGCGCGATGCTTTAAGTTCAATCTTTTCATTTGCCGATTAGTCGAACTAGATTTAAAAGTGGACGATAATTTTTGCCTGCCAACCCAACTACTTCTACGAAAAGTTCAATTGCTAGTAACATAACTCCAATTAACAAAAGTCCTCCCCATAAAGTTGCTTGAGAGAATAAGAGCGCAGCAAGACCGAACAAAGCAGCAATTCCATAAATAATTAAAACAGTTTGCTGATGAGAAAAACCAATGTTTAGCAAACAGTGATGCAAATGAGATTTGTCTGCCTCTGAGATTGATTTCTTTTCACGAACACGACGAACAATCGCGAAAAACGTATCTGAAATTGGGACACCTAACATGATAATCGGGATAATTAACGCCACAACCGTAACGTTTTTAAAGCCCATCAAAGCCAATACCGAAATCATAAATCCAAGGAACAACGCTCCTGTATCACCCATAAATATTTTTGCAGGATGAAAATTGTAAACCAAAAAACCGGAAGTACTTGCAGCTAACAATGCAGCCATCGACATAACATAGACGTCACCCATTATGAATGCCATCGCCGCCAATGTTAATAAGGCGACCGTGGATACACCCGCTGCTAATCCATCGAGACCATCAATTAAATTAATAGCATTTGTTATTCCGACAATCCATAAGATAGTCAAGGGAATACTAAAATAACCAAAATCCAGTACACCACCAAATGGTAAATTAATGAAGGAAATTTCAAGCCCCCACCAACTACAACAATTCCAGCAGCTACTAGTTGACCAACTAATTTTGCTTTGGCGCTTATTTCGTAAATATCATCTAGTACACCCGTAATAATAATCAACAAAGCACCGATAATAATCGCAGTTTCAATTGGAATATATGAAGCTTCAATAGCATTAGATATAGGATCCTGAGGTTGAAATATAAAATATGCGATCAAAAATGAACCAAATATGGCCAATCCGCCTAATCGTGGCATGATTCTCGCATGAACTTTTCGGTAATTTGGTCGGTCAACTGCTCCTACACGAAAAGCAATGCGTTTGACAATCGGCGTTAAAGCAACCGAAGCAATAAATGCCAAGACCATCATGAGGTATAGCATATCTTCCCTCCTTAAAATAACTTTCATACACACGTATTTATTGATATTATAGCATGTCTACATAGGAAATACAGAGAAACCACCTATAATTAGAAGTTCTATGCATAAATGACGATGCTTTTTCTATAAAGTTTCTTTTTTAGGCACTGCTTTTAACCTCTCTCTTTCCGAATCGATATCGATTGTCAGCAGCGCTTCGCTTCAAAAGATAGACTTCCACTATAAGATACAGTTTTTTTATTGTGTTATAAGTAAATATACTTACTTTATCTTCGCTTATGTGATATATTGAATATAATATAGTGAATTTTCCATAATTTTATTAGGAGTGGAAACCGAATGGATGAAACCTTGCAAGTCTATTCAACAAAAAAGGACTGGACACCTTGGGATGAAGCTGCTGTATTGAAAATGGATCAACGTGCTCGTGCAGACTTAGCGAAAATGATTAATTGTAAGGGCTTACTTATTGATTTATCTATGGATCAGCATGCTGAAGTAAGATTTGGTGTTGCCAAAAACATCCATACCCCCCTTCAGACACTAGAAAGATTGAGCACAGAAGAATTATGCATTACTGTTAAAAACACAGCCAAGCAAACTTTGTCGAGTCTTTCATTTACTTAGCAGATTATTTTTAATATGTTTAACTTCTGATTTATTAGGCTATTGTATGAATAACTAAAATTTAAAGGAGGAATCAGTAATGAGCGATAGCAATGGATTTTCTGACAAAATTAAAGGTGCAGTAAACAAAGGCAAAGGCGAACTAAAAGATCAAGTAGGCAACGCTACAAATGATACAAATAAACAAGCTGAAGGCAAAATGGATAAAGCAAAAGGAAATATTCAAGATAAAGTTGGCGATTTCAAAAACAAAGACAATAAATAAGTAGAAACTCGGTTTTCTAACCGAGTTTTTTTTTGTTTTTTTAATGTTTTCAAAAATGAAAGAATTCTGTTATAGTAACTAACTGTGTGAATGTCATTCAATAAGGAGTTCAATATGACAGAGAAAACGCTTACAAAAACAGACATTTTAACTCTGGGACTTATGCTATTCGCTTTGTTCTTAGGGGCTGGAAATATCATTTTCCCACCTTATTTAGGACAATTAGCAGGCGATCAATTAGCGATTGCCATAATTGGCTTTTTACTAACAGGAGTAGGTCTTCCACTGCTCGGAATTTTAGCGATTGCTAAAGGTGGCGGAGATCTTCAATCTATCGCTGGACGTGTACACCCCGTTTTCGGTATCATTTTCACACTGATTGTTTATTTAGCAATAGGTCCTTTTTTTGGAATTCCTCGAACCGCAACAGTTGCTTTTGAAATCGGCATTGCGCCTTTTTTATCAACGAGTGCTAGTGAATCAATTTGGTCACTGGCTATTTTCACCATCCTCTTTTTCAGTATCACTGTTTTATTTGCGATGAATCCAACAAAGTTAGTCGATCGAATCGGCAAAATTTTAACACCCTTACTGATTATCGTGATTGGTTTATTGGCAGTAAAAAGCTTTTTGACACCCATGGGTCCAATAAAATCACCGATTGGGAATTATGATACGCAAGCGTTTTTCGAAAGTTTCTTACAAGGTTACTTGACAATGGATGCCATTGCAGCATTGGTCTTTGGCATTGTGATTATTCAATCTATTCGAGATAAAGGTGTTACAAATACGAACTCCATTTTAAAAGCTACTGCCTATGCTGGATTGATTGCTGCGATTGCATTATCTGTCGTTTATCTATCATTAAGTTATATTGGCGCTACAAGTGTTGAAGCAATTGGCTTGCAGGATAATGGCGGTATCATTATTGCAATGGCCGCTCGTGTGCTGTATGGGGATCTGGGTGGCATTATCTTGTCTGTTGCTATTACTTTTGCATGTTTAACCACTTCTATTGGTCTTGTATCTGCTACGGCGCAATTTTCAACTAAAATTTTCCCGAAAATTTCTTATATTGCATACGTTTTATTTTTTTCGATTTTTTCAGCTTTGATTTCAAATATTGGGTTAACACAATTAATCTCTATTTCATTACCAGTTTTGCTAGCAATTTACCCTGTTGCAATCGTTCTTGTACTTTTATCGTTTTTTGACCGTGTGTTTGATCGCAAACCATTTGTTTATGTGATTGCCTTTTCGCTAACTGCGGTAGTCAGTATTTTCGATGCATTGCGCTCAGCAGGTATATCTTTTAAGGAAGTAGATTCCATTTTCAGTTACCTCCCTCTTTTCGAGCAAGGAATTGGCTGGGTAGTTCCTGCTATTACCGGAACATTAATCGGCATTGTCATCGCGCGCGCTACTAACTAAAATAAAAAAGCTTTCCCAAAAAATTTTGGGAAAGCTTTTTTCTACTTAAAAGAATCGTTGTGATGGTGGGTTTAAATTGTCTTTGTTTTTTTTACTTTCAATTTCTCTATGTTCTTCAGGATTTTTAGCATGTTCGAAATTAGATGACTGTTTATCATTCAATGATTTTTCTTCTTTCGAATCTCTACCGAATGGAGCTGGTCCTAAATTTGGATCTACACCTGGTGAAGGTTCACTTTGTCTGCGATTAATACCCTCTTCTCGCAACAAATTTTCTTCACCTTCTGTAGTTTGCAAACCCGGCTCGTGATCAAATTCTTTTTCACGTATAGACTCTTCGTCTTTTGCCAGTCCAGCAGTAGGATGAATTTCATCTCCTTTTAAGCGAGAATCTTGGGAACGATCATTATTGATTGAACGTGCATGCTGGTCTTCTCTTGAAACTTCACGTGTGTATATTTCATCTCCACTACGATTTTCTTGCGCAAGAGCTGCCTTGCCAAAAGTAGCGTTTCCTGTAGGTTCTGATTCAAGATCCATTGGGTTATTCGAATCATCTAAAGATGAAAAATGCTCATCTTCTGTTGAACCTGTTTGACCATCTGTATAAAGAAGAATAGCACCTTTTTCAATTTCACGCTTGTAATCGTCTGCTCTATCTCTGTTTAAATTTAGGCGATCTAATTCTTTTCCAACACTGTCTTTTCCTCTAAGAAGAGACTTAAAACTACTAGAAATGGAATTGGCTTTTTCTGCATGGACTCCTGCATCACTGGCGGATTCTACGATTGTCTTGTCGTTTGCCATTACATGAATATCTTGCTCGTTAAATCCTTTTGCTTTTAAAGACGCTACTGCTGTTTTCATCTCTGACTCGCTATAAACAATTTCAAATTCACGATTTCCTGATTTCATAATTAAATACCTCCTGTAATTTTGTAGTAAGTTGACATTTCCTTTTGCTTGTTCATTTGTACTTTTTATTACTTTGGCTGTGTTTTTCTGCTTCACTAGATCCACCACGAATTTTTTCAATTTCTGGTTTTTGCTCAGTAGTAAAAGAGTTATGATGTTCTTCTTTTATTAAAGTAGGATCTTGCGCAAATGATTCTCCATGTTCAAAACGGTCTTCTTGTTCATCAAAATTATTATCAACCGAATTGATAAATTGTTTTCTTTGATTAGCGGTAGGCGTTTCTGGCGAAGAATCAATCTCATGATTAGTGATTTCGTCCATAATTGTTTTCTCGTCTTCATCTTCATACAAAAGAATTCCTCCTTTTGCGAGGTCAGCAGTATAACGTTCTGTTTCTTCATCAGAAAGGTTTAATGATTTTACACCTTCGTATACACCACTATCTCCTGAAACAAACCCTTTAAATTTATCAGTAAAAGTATCTACTTCCGTGCGATCAAATCCATAGTCTTTAAAATGTCCAGTATCTTTTGCCATGATATGAAAATCTTGCTCTTTGTAACCATTGTTCTTTAACTCTTGTAGTTTTTTTTGTAAATCAGTTTCTGAAAAAACCACTGCTACTACCTTTTTATGTCCACTCATATAAAAACCTCCATAAATTTGATAAATCACCGTACTGTATATCTACCCATCATTAGACAATCATTAACTTCATTTAGTTGATTAGTCTCGATAAACTATCATTCTGTGAATAATATAATAGTAGTTTTTATTAGAAGTAGAGATATTTATGTCAATATACCTATCAAAAGAGCTTTATCTATTGTTTCCTTCATCAATATTTACCGAAGTAAGCATATTTTCCCTTTTTTTCATTTTTGGCTATTTTCATACTAAAAAAGCAGTTTATTTAGAAAATTGATGATATCATAGATACAAGATAGACAAATAAAGAAATATAGGATGTGGAGGCGACAATTATCGTACTTGGCGATCTATTTTCTTCATACTTTTCGGACAGTACTAGACAGGTAGAAAACAACTCTCCTATATGGTTAACAGAGGTACTGCCCCTGCAAAAGGAAAGGAGAGCAGTAATGGACACGGGAATGCGCTTGAAATATCATCGATTGAAACAAAAAATCAGTTTAGAAGAATTCTCCTCTGGCATACTCTCTCCACGAGAATTAAAGAAAATTGAAAGTGGCATTAAAGATCCCGCATTAAAAGAGTTAGAAGCTTTGTGCAAAAAGCTAGACATTCCTTTAGCCCCTAAAGATAATCCAATTGGAAAAGTTCTGGTAAAGAACTTCAAAAATTCTTTATTGCACCCGCAAAACAAAGCCCAAATTATGGAGCAATATAACGATATCCAAGGACATCCTTTACTGAACGCTGATGAAGACGTCGAGTTAGAGTACAGCATCCAACAAATCAGGTATTACATCATCACTGGTGATTTGGATAGTGCCGAAGACAAAATCAAAGAAATGGATCGATTTAGAGAATTTATGAGTCAAGAGCAGTTTTACTTATTTCATAAGTACAACGGGAATTACAATTATATTCTTAATGACTTTGAGAAATCACTAAAAACCTATCTCGTCGCTGAAAAAATAGCTCCACCCTCTATCTCTGCTTCAGAACTTGGAGATCTTTATTATTCAATTGGAATTGCTAGTACTAAATGCCGAGAAACCGAAATGGCTTATAAGTATACAGAGATGGCCTTAAAGATTTACCAGCAGGAATTTATTCCAAAACGTATTGTGGAATGTCATTTGAATATTGCTATTACTCATCAGCATTTTGGCAATTTTCGCATGTCGATGCAACACTACAAAAATGCTTTAACTATTGGAAATAAATTAGAAATTGATATTTTACGCTTTACGACAGAATACAATATAGGATACGCTTACTTTTTGTATCAAAATTATGAACCAGCCATTACTCATACTGAAAATTCACTAGATTATATACATCCCGAGTATCCTGCCGACATCCTCATAAGCTATTGTGTTTTAATAAAATGCAATTATGAGCTTGGTCGTATTGCAGTCGCAAAAGAGTGGTTGAGAAAAGGATTAGATATAGTTGAAAACAAAAAGATAAGTATAAACTCACCAACTAATAAAGCTTTTAAAGAAGCATATATCGAATTTATATGTCTGGATCATTTAGTAAATAAAAACTTTGTGGAATTTGAAAATTTTATTTTAAATAAATTGCTTCCAAGCTTAGAGAACACAAGAAATTTCTTTGAGATGGGTTACTTTTTAAGTCATTTAGCTGATGTTTATTACCAACAAGAAAGATACAAAGAGTCAGCAATGTACATGAGCAAAGCAAAATATGCATATAAAAATACAACTATTTTATATTAGGGAGTGAACGTGATGAAAAAGGGTGTCACTATATTATTTTTTTCTATATTAACGTTTAGCACTTTATCATTTAACACTAGTTCTGATAAGGAACTAGCTGCTCAAGCTCGCGTTCCTGAGCCTTGGTCTATCGGCACTGAAGTGGCTGCTCAAGCCCGCGTTCCTGAGCCTTGGTCTATTGGCACTGAAGTGGCTGCTCAAGCTCGCGTTCCTGAGCCTTGGTCTATTGGCACTGAAGTGGCTGCTCAAGCTCGCGTTCCTGAGCCTTGGTCTATTGGCACTGAAGTGGCTGCTCAAGCCCGCGTTCCTGAGCCTTGGTCTATTGGCACTGAAGTGGCTGCTCAAGCTCGCGTTCCTGAGCCTTGGTCTATTGGCACTGAAGTGGCTGCTCAAGCTCGCGTTCCTGAGCCTTGGTCTATCGGCACTGAAGTGGCTGCTCAAGCCCGCGTTCCTGAGCCTTGGTCTATTGGCACTGAAGTGGCTGCTCAAGCTCGCGTTCCTGAGCCTTGGTCTACTAAAAAGCAACAACTCTAAATTTATCATCGACTACAATAGCTATCGCTAATTTCTTTTAGTGATAGCTTTTTTATTTTCTTTTTGAAACTTATAATGAAAAATAAAAACATCCAAGGGACTATAACTCCTTGGATGTTTAAAATATGATTGCTTGCTCACTTTAATGCATTAGAACTTTATTGATTTTGCTTTTTATCCACTAAGCATTCTTTAACAAAGCGATCAAAGATGTTTATTGAAGCTTTGTCTCCTTGAAGGGCAAACTCTTCTGGGTGCCATTGAATGCCTATCGCAAATTGATGATTTCTGCTTTCTAGCGCTTCCACGAGTCCATCAGCGGCGTGTGCAGCCACAGTCAGTTTCTCAGAAACATCTTTTACGCCTTGGTGGTGAAACGAGTTTACATTGAATTTTTTCTCTTGCATAATTTCATATAGCAAGCTATCTTCTTCTAATGTGACTGAATGCGTACGATGAGTTCTCATAGCTTTTTGCTTATGTTGATAAAGTTCTCCTTCAAACTGAGATTCTAAATCTTGATAGTTTGTTCCTCCCATCGCAATGTTAAACATTTGCAAACCACGGCACATCCCAATAAATGGCTTGTCTAACTCAAGAAACTTCAAAATAAGTTCTTTTTCATATTCATCGCCTCCTGGATAAACTGTACCTAGACGCAAATGAGGCTCTTCTCCATATAATGTAGGATTAATATCTCCTCCGCCTATAACAATTAATCCATCCAACCGCTCGCATAGTAATGGAATGTCTTCTTTATCTACAATCGGCACAATTAATGGTAAGCCTCCTGCTTTAAGAACGGCATTACTGTAAACAGAATCTAATGTATAGTTCAGGTTTTCTTCAACGCGTGCTGTGATGCCAATTACCGGCTTATTTTCTTTTTTCATGCTTTCCCTCTTCTCCTCAAAATCAAGTTATCTCTTAACATCTATACCCTTCACTTCTAAACTTGCAAACATTAGAGGTGTAGTTACTTGTTTTTTTTAATCATCTTCTCGACTTCAGAACTACTGTGTCGTTATTTACAAAAAATAAAAAACCTCTTTTTTGGAGGTTTTAATACAATTCACTGTGATTTTTTTCTTGTATTTGGAGCTGAAACTGAGTCAAATCGATTTGATCATTCAAATCCACTTCCACTCCTTCATTTTGAAGTGATGTTTTTTGGAAATAACGCGCTTCCTCATCTTTAAGAACAATTTGACCTCGGACATTCACAATTCGGTGCCAAGGCAAATTATACTGTGCACTCATGCTATGTAAGATTCTAGTCACTTGCCTGGCTGCACGTGGACTTCCGGCAGCTGCTGCTACTTGACCATAAGTCATGATTTTGCCAGGCGGAATTTGTTGGATAATCTGTATAACTTTTTCCGTGAATGCTTGCAATCTTCTCATCCGTTCTCTTCATAGATAAATTAGGCTTTTTTCTTTTTTTTCTCTACTTCTGACAATAACTCTCCACTTTTATACTCTATCAACAGTTTTTGTGCAAATTCATACAACGGTAAGTTTCCCGTGTCTGCAGAAAGACCATTTGTTTCAGCGTGGAGATACTTGTAATATTCTATCATTCTCGCTACCAACTCCTCAAGACCTTCCAGTGTTTTTTCATTATGATGCTGAAGCGGTCTTGCTAAGTTGATGTCTTTTGCTTCATTTAAATACAGAAATTCCATTTGTTCCAATGAATCGATCGCTTGATCAAACAATTGTTGATTGCGATCCATTCGATAGAAACTTCGCCAAAAAACGAAAACTTCCTTTGCAACTCCCAATTTTTTTGCACCACGTGAAGCATTTAATCCTTCAACAACACAAATTTCGTACATTATTTTTCTTAAAGATTTTTTATACTCTCTTTCTACAACACCTTTGTACTGTATATACTTCATGTCTATCCCTCCCAAATTAAATCAACTGTTTCTATATTTACGTATAATATCTTCATCTTCTAAAGACACCAGTCGATTATAGATTTCTTGATCGTAAATTTGCTGGCCGATTGTAAACATCACAGGCTCACAATTGGCAATTTCTTTTTTTATAGAATTTTCACTAGTTGCTTTATAAAAATTACTGCCTAAATGAAAAGAGGTATAGTAATTTTCTTTGCCCCATTCAGCAATTTTCTCTAACAAAGTTCGCATTGTTTTTTGGTAGTTTGCTTCAGATAAACTACCTTCTAGATGATAATAAATAGTATCTCCTTTTGCTAAGACATAGCAGGCAGAGACTAGCTTAGTTTCCTGATAAACGCCAAACAAATGCAAATTTGATCCCATCGAACTAATTAAGGCTTCAAAATAATCATTTGTGAAAAAAAAATAGCTATCCGTTTCTTCTTTCCGTCGAACAGATGAATAATACAGCACTAAAAATTCAAAGAGATGACGCACCGTACCCAGTTTTTTCACGACTAAGTCCCCATTGGTCTGGATAGGGATCGAATAGTTTTTTAAATTGATTGTAAAGGTTTCAAATACAGTCGATATTTTAAAATAATTGTTGAATAAGTGATCGTTCTGCTTTAAAGGATGAAAGCGAATATATTCTGCAATTATCTTTTCTTTGTAGCAGTATTCTACAAACTCTTTTCTGAAATTGTTTACCAATCGTTGCTGATCCTTTTTTACCTTTACGATAGGGCCACCATAACCGTAAGGAGTTGTTACATCAAAAACCGTAACATCTTCGTTATTCACGACTCTTTTAATGAAAGGATAGGCGACTTCACCATCTTCATCTTTATAATAAAAAAGAACAGCGACTCCAGGATCTAATTTCAAGGCACTTAGAAAATATTGGTTGGTATAGTATATATCCGTTATATTTAAACCATCGAGGATTCTTTGCCATCGACTCTGTTCTTGTATTGATATTAGTTCATACATATATTCCCACCCCTACCTTGCCTAGTAAATCATTTTTAAACCGTTTGAAACGACACTCTTGTCTCGACTCTCTCTGTTTCTTCTTGTTTTTCAACTAGCCAATTCAATAAAATAATACGCTTTAAAAACGTTTAAAATTAACTAGAAAAAGTATGCTTATTACTGACCACTCGATGCACAGACTTTTTAAGATTTCTAATTGAAGATTATTTCTAAAAATTCAGATTATTATAGTTCATTTATATCATACTTAAGTGTTTCAATCTACAATATTAAGGATAAAGTTTAAATAATTGAGATAAAAACTAAGTACTTAGTCTTTATCTGTTTATTAAAAGAGTTTTACCCTCCATTGAGTAGGTATTTTGATTCTGATTTATTCGTGTCTTCTCAGTCGAGTACATCTAATATCCCTTTTCTTAAAAAAACATAAAAAAAGCATCTCTCTTGTTAATGAGAGACGCTCAGAGTCTATACGAAAAAGGTTTTGAAACAAGTTAGTTCCAAAACCTCTTTTGTCTATTTTATTTTCTGTGACTCCACTCTATTCTTTAGTCCGGCAATACACGCCTAAGGGGGATGGCAAAGCGAGAAGTATAAATGGTCTTTCTTGGCTTCTCACACGAGCCATCTCCAAAGAGACTAGAGCAGTTATGTTGCTTCACAATCTCCAGGTAATTTGAGTTTGTCTATAGTTAAAACATCTGCCCTCTTACTGAGATATGCTTGTTTATACTTCTTTTCTCAACCCAATAATTCCATTTCTGCGGTAAATAACTTCTTTTGATTCTAATATTTTTAAAACTTTACTTAAGGTTTGATGTGAAATATTAATATCTGCTGTAATTTCTTTAATGGTTTTAAATAGTACTGCTTGTGATGATGAATTTTTATAAAAGTATTTTAAAAACGATTCACCAATAGCTGCTATTTTCTCAGTTTCTGTTGAAAAGTATGCGCGACAATTGTCTACTAGTTTTTCTTCTGAAAAGATAATTGATTTGTTTTGAGTTTGTTCTTCCGCCACTTTCACTCAACCGCCTCCAAGCTTTGTAGGATAAGTTACGTAGTTATTAGTTGTATACCCTATCTTAGTTCCAATATACACACTATATCAAAAAATACTGATAATTCCAAAATACGCATATATTTTTACATTTTATGGACAACGAAAAAACCAGAAAAAAGAATGATTCTTTTTTCTGGTTTTATTAAATTCAACGAGATTAGTTTTTCATCGCATCTTCGATAAAATCTTTCAATACATGAATTCCCATTACACAGTCATTCAAAGATGACCATTCTTTTGGGTTATGACTGATCCCGTCTTTGCTTCGAACAAAAAGCATCGCGACCGGAATAAAGCGGCCAAGATTCATTGCATCATGACCAGCTCCGCTTGGAATGTAAGTGGGTGCGATATTAAACTTATTCAATGATTTAGCTAACCGTTTCTGCAAGTCTTTAGCAATCGGTACCGGCTGTATACGCGTATTCACCTTAATGTTTGATCGAATTTCATGTGCATTTGCTACTTTTTCTGCTTGCTTGCATAATTGATCAAGCAATTGGTCTCTTGGCTCTTCATTTATATCGCGGATATCGATAAGCATTTTCACACTTTCCGGAATAACATTTGCTCCATTTGGAAAAACAGTTAACTTCCCGACAGTTGCAACTGCCGTATGGTTTAATGCTTTTGGAAATTGAGGAATCGATTGAAGAAGTTCTGCCGCCGCTACTAAACAATCTTTCCGACCAATCATCGGCGTATTACCCGCATGTCCTGCTTCGCCGATATACTCAACTTCTACCCACGCTGGCCCTGCAATGCCACTTACAATACCCACTGGTTGGTTTGCTTGTTCTAATTTTCTTCCTTGTTCGATATGAACTTCTACAAACAGTTCTAACTCTTCTAAATTTCTTTTAGCAGCTTTAAATGACTCTAGCGTACTGCCATAATGCGCCAATACTTGTTCTAATGTTTCATTATTGTAATCATGAAGTTGATCTATTTCTTGATCTGTCATTGCACCTGTCATCGCTTGACTGCCTGTTAAACCACTATTAAAACGAGATCCCTCTTCATCAGAAAAAATAATGACTTCATATGGCTTGTCTGGAATATAGCCTGTTTCTTTCCATGATTCGACAACTTCCAGTGCAGATAAAACACCTAGTGGACCATCAAAATTCCCACCACTTGGCACACTGTCGACATGTGAACCTGAAGCAATCGCTGGCCGCTTAGTCTTTCCTTCTAATCGAGCTAATACATTCCCTGCTCCATCTTCAGAAACTTCCAGCCCCGCTTCTTGCATCCATTTTTTAACGAGCGCTTTCGCGGCTTTTTCATCGTCTGAAAACCCAGGACGTTTTACCCCTCCAACTTGAACAAATCCTATCTGAGATAATTCGAACAATCGTTTTGCAATACGCTCACCGCTGATTCCTGAATGATCGAGTTTGATGTTATAATCTTTTAGCAACTCTTCATATAAGGGATTGTTAGTATGTTCTAGCATAATTTCCTCCTGAGTTGTGATTATTTTGTTAAAAAAGACCATGCGTATTGTGCGTAAAGTTCAGCACCTGTCACCATTGAATCCTCATCAACATTAAACTTTCCGTGATGATGTGCCCATTGTGTATCTTTTTTAGCATTACCACTTCCAACCAACGCAAAGCTTCCTGGAACTTCGTCTAAGTAAAATGAAAAGTCCTCTCCACCCATGGTCGGTTCTTCTTTATATACAGAATCTTCGCCGAATGCTTCACTTGCGACTTGTTGAACTAAATGAGCACTTTCTGTTTCATTAATAACAGCTTGCGTTCCACGAATATAGTCTACTTCTGCAGTACCTCCATAGATTGCTGCTGTATGATTTGCATAAACCTGTAGTTGCTTTTCAATGTGATCACGAATCGCAGGATCAAAGCATCTTACTGTACCTTCGATTTCTGCATTTTCAGCGATGATATTAAAGCGAGTTCCAACAACCATTTTGCCGATGGTCACAACAGCTGATTGCATAGGATCGACTGTGCGAGAGACGATTGACTGAATGTTCATTACAAATGAAGAAGCAATGACAGCAGTGTCAATGCAAGCTTGTGGCATGGCACCGTGTCCTCCTTGTCCTTTAAAACGTACATTAAAAATATCTGCTGAAGCAAATGCTGGACCTGGACTACAAGCTACTGTACTCGTAGCTCCTTGAGACCAGATATGAATACCAAAAACGTTATCAACTCCATCTACAGCTCCTTGCTTGACCATTGCTTTAGCACCCGTTGCGACTTCTTCAGCAGGCTGAAAAATAAATCGGACATTGCCTGGAATTTCTTCTTTTACGCTGTCCAAAGCTTTTGCAGCTGCTAAAAGCATAGCCGTATGAACGTCATGTCCACAAGCATGCATTTTACCAAGTTCTTTTGACTTATAAGTCAAGTCTGTATTTAGTTCTTCAACAGACAATGCATCCATATCTGCCCGCAAGGCAACGGTTTTTCCTTTTTTTCCACCTTCAAGCTCTGCTATGACGCCAGTCGGTTCCATTTTGCGCGCTTTGATGCCAAGCTTTATTAAATAATCGTATACAAACTGGGAAGTTTCATACTCTTCCCATGACAATTCAGGCTCACTGTGAAGTTTGCGACGAATTTCAATCATTTCGTGACTATTTTCTTTTATAGCGTTTTTTATTGTTTGATTGATCATTGTGAATTCACTCCAATTTCTGTTTTATGAAACGTGTTCCCCGCATGCTCAATCAAAATGAATGTTTATAGGAAGCCTACAAATATACCGGCCAAAATGACAGAAACAATCGTAACCGTGATAAAGCCCGCCACTAGCATCGGTGGCAACATATGACTTGTTAGAACTTCACGTTCTTGTTCGTCTTTGGTCAACGAGTTGATAACTTCTACAGTAATAATATAATCTGCTGGAAACCCGTACAAAGCCGTTAAAGAAACTGCGAATGCCATTTCTTTACTAACTTTCAGAAGCTTACCGACAATAAGTGAGAAGATGTACATTCCAGCAACACCGATAACGATACAGCCAATAAGCGGATACATTATTTCTACCATCATGCTTGGTGTGGCATTTTTTAAGCCGTCAAAAATGAATAGCAACAAGCCCATGATCGCGAATCCAAAGCCGTTCGCTTTTTGTAATGGATGACGTTCAAGGAAACCGATACTACGTGCAATAACACCAAATAGTAAACATAAAACGAATGGGCTGATTCCGACAACTGGCGTTAAAAGAACCGACGTTAAGTAAGCTAGATAGCCTACTAGTGCCAAGCGGAAAAACTTGAAAAAGTCTGTATTGTATTTTTCTGGCATCTTTGCAAACATGCGCGGTTCTCTTACTGTTTTTTCCGTAGTTCCTGATTGTTCGCCAGGCAATTGCTTAGCTGTCAATTCATTGTTTCTAAATTTCTCTAGTAGGTTTTTCCCTTCTTTTTTCAACATAATCGAAGTCAATGGATACCCTGCAAATCCTTGCACAACATAAATGACGATTGCGAAAACTGCTAGTGTTGGAAGTCCTGCAGCAGCTGCTCCTTCTGACATAATCAATGCAGATACTAGTCCACCAACTAAAGGCGGAATCGCGACTACTACTGTTTGAAAATCAAACAGTAAAGTACCGATACCGAATAAAGCGGCAACAATTCCTAAAATACCGGATATTGCAATTAAGATTGTTTTCCATTGTTCTTTTAATTCTTGTAAAGACAACAAAGTTCCCATATTGGTAATCAGTAAATAAATAAGCATGACGGCAACAGCCGGTGGAATTCCTGCAAGCGTAACAATTTCAGGAGGAAAGAATGTCCAAAATCCGAGTAAGAACAAAACCCCACTGACAAATATTGAAGGAATCCAAGCTTTTGTGCGAATTGAAACTGCTTCGCCGATAAATAAAACTAAAATTAAAATAGCTAATGCCAGCATTTGAGACATGTTGGTTTCCTCCTTTTTTTGTAACAAATAATGTGTGCTTTCGAGCTCCACACTATTTTTGTTAGTATCAAAATAGTAGCACAACATTCTCTTCTAATACATGGAATTTATAGACTATTTAGAAATAATATTCACTTCAACTACAAATATATTTTATGAAACCGATTCCGCTAGCTATATATTGCATACTTTAGCTAATTTAAAATCTTTTTAATATATGTCTAAATTGTGAACAGAGCTTACTTTGTAATGGATTAAAAGTTTACGCAGAGACAATTAGAGGTAAATAAATAAGATACGCATAAACCAAAAGGAGGATGTCTAGAATGGACGGAAGACATTATATTAACGGTGAATGGACAACTACAGGCGATGGAAAAATTGACGTTTTGAATCCTGCGACTGGTGAAATTTTAGGTTCAGTGCCTAATGGTGGCGAACGAGAAGCGACTCAAGCAATCGAAGCAGCAGCTGCTGCATTTCCAGAATGGTCAAAAACGACTGCATATCACCGTGCAGAAGTTTTAATGAAATGGCATGATTTATTACTCGAACACAAACAAGAAATTGGCGAAATTTTAACAAAAGAGATGGGAAAACCTTTAGCTGAAGCAATTGGAGAAATTGAGTATTCGGCCTCATTTGTTTCATGGTTTGCTGAAGAAGGCAAACGTATGTACGGAAGAACAATTCCCGCTACGAAAGAAGGAAAGCGCATCCAAATCAATAAACAGCCTGTTGGTGTTGTTGTATCTATTACCCCTTGGAACTTTCCTGCTGCTATGATGGCAAGAAAAATGGCTCCTGCTCTTGCTGCAGGTTGTACGTTCGTAGCCAAGCCCGCTAAAATGACACCGTTAACTGCAGTAAAAATGTACGAACTTGCGATTGAAGCTGGTTTCCCTAAAGGCGTCATTAACTTGGTCACTGGCAGCGCTAGTAAAATTGGCAAAGTATTTACTAGTCATCCAGATGTCCGTAAACTAACCTTTACCGGATCAACGGGAATTGGCAAAGAACTGATGAAACAAGCTTCAGAAACTATGTTGAACTTATCTTTAGAACTAGGTGGTCACGCGCCAATTATTGTTTTAGAAGATGCAAATATGGATTTAGCGATTGAAGGTGTTATGGCATCAAAATTCCGTAATGCTGGACAAACATGTGTCTGCGGTAACCGTATTTATGTTCAACAAAGCATTGTCGAGGAGTTCTCTAAAAAGCTCAGTGAAGCTGCAAGCAAACTAAAAGTTGGAAATGGCTTAGACGAAGGTGTAAAAATTGGTCCGCTAGTCAATAAAGAGGGCTACGAAAAAGTTGAAAAGCATGTACAAGACGCTGTTGATAAAGGCGCTAAAGTACTTGTCGGCGGAGACGGTCGCACCGAAAACAATGCTTACTTCTATAACCCCACTGTCTTAACAAACGCTACCTCTGATATGTTAGTCATGAACGAAGAAACCTTTGGCCCTGTCGCACCAATTATGACATTTGAAACAGATAAAGAAGCTGTTCAATTAGCGAATGACACTCGTTTTGGATTAGCCGCTTACTTTTTCACTGAAAGTATGTCGCGCGGTACTTATATCTCTGAAAATCTGGATTATGGGATTGTCGGATGGAATGATGGAGCTCCGTCTACTGCTCAAGCTCCATTTGGTGGAATGAAAGAAAGTGGTATCGGTCGTGAAGGCGGCCAAGAAGGATTGGACGCATTTTTGGAAACAAAGTATGTTTCAATCAAAATTTAAATCTGATCTATAAAAAGAAGCTATCCGGAAATTCCGGATAGCTTCTTTTTCCTTTTATACGATTGTTTCACATATGTTGATTCCTGTAGAAGATGGCTTTGTAACTAAGCATTCATACAGCGGAAATTCTTTCGCCAATTGTTCCGCTACTGCCGTTTCTCTTCCTTTTTCTACTGCGATGAACAAAGAAGGTCCTGCTCCACTAATCGCTGAACCAAACACCTCGAGTTCAAGACAACTTTGCTGTATGGCATCAAAGTTAGGGAATTTGTCTTTACGATAAGGTTCATGAAAAACATCTTTTTGCATCATGCGTCCCGCTGTCTGCCAGTCTCCTTTTGCTAAAGCTGCGGATACAACATTGCCTGCAGCACTCCCTTGCACAGCTATTTTATGAGATAAGGTTTTTGGCAGGAGGTCACGCGATTCTGAAGTCAAAAATTCCGTAGGAGGAATTAATATAACAACCCCAATTTCTACTTCTGGGACGTGAACAATTTCTAATTCTTCTTTATCAAAATAAGAAATCGTCAACCCTCCAAGAAATGACGCTGAGATATTGTCCGGATGCCCTTCTAGTTCGGTTCCGATTCCCAACTTTTCTTTCATTGACAGTTTTAGCCCCATCAAGCGATCAGCAATTTCAATGCCGGCAGCGATTGCTGTTGCACTGCTGCCAAGACCTCTGCTCAATGGAATTTCCGTATTCACGACCAATTTCGCAGCAGGCAATGATTGATCATATTTATCCGCAACCCACTGTGCCGTTGCGGCAATCAGATTGTCAGTACCGGTCTCAATCTGCTGATAGCCTTGATCTTTGTATTCGATAAGCCAAGTAGCGGCGGGAGACACATAAACGACCATATGAAGATCTAATGCCAGACCAATCGAATCAAATCCGGGACCTAGATTAGCGGTCGATGCTGGCACAGTCACTGAAAATTCTCTCCAGTTCATACGCTCACTCCTTTTTTCAAATCCTCCCAGAAACGTTCCATATCTTCGGGAACAAGAAGTGCTTTGTGCTGATTAACAGAAATTGCTGTTTCAGGATCTTTCAGTCCATTTCCTGTCAAAACAGCAACTACTTTTGAGCCTTTTTTCAACAGGCCATTTTCTACTTGCTTTTTAATCCCTGCAATAGAAGCACACGAAGCCGGTTCAGCAAATACCCCTTCAGTTCGAGCCAAGAGCTGATAAGCTTCAAGGATTTCTTCATCAGTAGCCGCTAAAATCGTTCCATTTGATTGATTTAAAGCATCAAGCGCTAATTGCCAACTTGCCGGATTTCCAATGCGAATAGCAGTTGCTACCGTCTCTGGATTTTTTACAATTTTATTATGAACGATTGGTGCTGCACCTGCTGCTTGGATGCCGAGAAGCACCGGACGTTTTTCACCAGTACGTTCCGCATATTCTGTAAAGCCTTTCCAAGAAGCTGAAATGTTGCCTGCGTTACCAACGGGCAATGCGAAGATATCTGGTACTTGCCCCAATTGATCAATCACTTCAAATGCGATTGTTTTCTGTCCTTCTAAGCGGTAAGGGTTGACCGAATTGACTAAAGCAATGCCTGCTTCTTGACCTACTTCACGCACTATTTGCAGTGCTTCATCAAAATTTCCTTTGATTTCAAGAATTTCCGCTCCATACATTTTTGCCTGTGCCAGTTTTCCGAGTGCAATACGGCCTTCTGGAATGACAACAATCGTCCGCATACCGGCTCTTGCACCGTATGCTGCAGCCGAGGCAGACGTGTTGCCTGTCGAAGCACAAATCAATACAGTTTTGCCTTCTTCTTTTGCTTTAGCGACAGCCATCACCATGCCGCGGTCTTTAAAAGAACCTGTTGGGTTGGCACCTTCTAGTTTTACGTACAGCTCAATTCCCCACTCTGTTGATAGTTTTTCCAAACGAACAAGCGGTGTATTGCCTTCTTGCAAAGTCAGTGAAGGGGTATTTTCTGTAACTGGAAGCCACTCTTTATGTTCCTCGATTAATCCTTGCCATCTCATACTGTTTCCTCCCCTTCTATGCGGTAATGGCTGATAACGCTCGCCGTTCCTTCTAAGTCACTCAATACATCTAAATGTTGTTGTCGAGAAATCTGGTGAGTCAGCAAGACTAATTCTGCTTTGCCAACTTGTTTAGCAGGCGACTGCATGACTGATTGAATGCTCGCCTCATGCTTACTGTAAATTGAAGTCATTTTCGATAAAACACCAACTTCATCATTTACGAGCAAGCGGTGGCAGTATTTCGCAAAACATTTTGTTTCTGGTTTAATAACACGTTCGTGTTGCGCTGAATGCACACGTTTTCCGTTGACACCAAGCTGTAAGTTGCGGCAAGCTGCGATAATATCAGAAACGACTGAAGTTGCGGTCGGCAAAGATCCTGCTCCAGGACCATAAAGCATCGTTTCACCTACAGCATCTCCATATATGTATACAGCATTGAATTCATTGTTAACAGACGCCAGTAGATGCGAGTTTGCTAGAAAAATAGGTTCGACTGAAACTTCGATGCCGTCTTCGTCTTTTGTTGAAGAACCAACCATTTTTATCGTGTAACCAAATTTATTCGCTAGCTCCAAATCGCCATCACGGATTTCTTTCATGCCTCTGACAAGTACGTCATCTAAATGCACTTCTGTAGAAAACGCCAGTGAAGAGAGGATAACCATCTTCCGTGCTGCGTCAATCCCGTCGACATCCGCTGATGGGTCAGCTTCGGCATATCCTAATTCAGTTGCTTCGGCTAAGGCATCCTCATAGCTCATGTTTTCTTTTTTCATTTTTGT
The DNA here is from genome assembly GCF_001186155.3 of Planococcus versutus. Taxonomy (NCBI): domain Bacteria; kingdom Bacillati; phylum Bacillota; class Bacilli; order Caryophanales; family Caryophanaceae; genus Planococcus; species Planococcus versutus. The sequence goes on from NZ_CP016540.2 coordinate 2,379,783, forward strand.
TAAAATAAAGTTTGTTGTGCCGTTGACGATTCCTATCAAACTAGAGATGCGATCAGAAGCCAGACCATCTTCTAAAGTGCGGATAATCGGCACGCCTCCAGCAACACTTGCTTCATAAAAAAGATCGCATTTTTCAGCGTCTGCTAATTTCAATAAATCGTGGCCATATTCTGCCATGACGTCTTTATTCGCTGTCACGACTTGCTTACCCGTTCTGAGCGCTTTTTCAATCGCTAGTTTTGCACCAGCTATGCCACCCATCACTTCTACAATGATATCGAGAGAAGAATCATTTAATATCTCTTCTATGTCTGTCGTGAATACACTTGGATCTAAACTAGAAAGCCGGTCTTTATTTGCATCTCTGACCAGTACTTTTCCGATTAGAACTTGGGCACCTAATTTATGATGCAAATCTTGCTGATGCTGCTGGATGATTTTAGCAACTCCGCTGCCCACTGTTCCAAGGCCTAACAATCCGATTGAAATTTCATTTTTCATTGACGATTCCTCCCACGATGTGTACACTGTGAAAAAACAATTGTTTTTATCATAGAGACATTATAGTATTATATCTTAGTTAAAACAACCCTTTACAGACTATTAAAAAAGATGGGACTTGATCAGATGAAAGTGAGCAAATTTGGCGGTACGTCAGTAGCTAGCGCACAACAAATAAAAAAAGTAGCTGCAATTATTAAAGCAGAGCCTGCTCGCAAAATCATCGTTGTTTCTGCTCCTGGTAAGCGATTTGTAGAAGATGTGAAAGTGACAGATTTACTGATTAACTTATCAGCTGCAGCGCTTCGCGATGAGTCCACAAAAGAGCCACTTGCTCAAGTTGTGGCGCGTTATTCAGAAATCACGGATGAACTGGGTTTGGACAATACTATTAAACACGTTATCGAGACAGATCTGTTAAATCGCTTACAAGCAGACAAAAGCTCACCTCCTCTATTTGCTGATTCAATCAAAGCAAGTGGTGAAGACAATTCCGCAAAATTAATAGCTGCTTATTTGACATCTATTGGTTTGCCAGCAGAATACGTCAATCCATTTGATGCTGGCTTGTTTGTGAACGATCTGCCTGAGCGTGCTCAAGCACTTCCAGAGGCTTATGAACGACTAGCAACGTTACAACATAAACAAACCATTACCGTATTCCCTGGCTTTTTTGGCTACACAAGAAACGGAACATTGCGGACATTTGAACGTGGCGGTTCTGATATTACCGGCTCGATTCTTGCAGCTGCAGTAAAAGCTGAGCTATATGAGAACTTTACCGATGTAGATTGTGTCTTTGCAGCCAATCCACGTGTCGTGAATAATCCTGTGGAAATCGAACAAATGACTTACCGTGAAATGCGCGAGCTGTCGTATGCAGGTTTTGCTGTTTTACATGACGAAGCTTTAATGCCCGTTTTTAAAGCAGCTGTTCCATTATGTATTCGCAATACAAACAACCCTTCAGCTCCCGGCACAATGATTGTGGCAGAGCGTGACCATTCACTGCATCCTGTTACCGGTATTTCAGCAGACAGCGGCTTCTCCACTTTATACGTCAGTAAATACTTGATGAACCGAGAAATTGGTTTTGGGCGTAAACTACTTCAAATTTTGGAAGACGAAGCTATTTCATACGAACACATTCCTTCTGGAATTGATAACTTGTCTGTCATTTTGCGTAGTCATCAATTGACGACCGATAAAGAACAACGCATTATTGATCGTGTAAAATCAGAATTGAACGCAGATGATGTTCATATCCGCAGTGATTTTTCTATGATTGTGTTAGTTGGAGAAGGCATGAACAATCAAAAAGGACTAACAGCACGCGCAGCGAATGCTTTTGCTCGAACAGGCGTCAATATTGAAATGATAAACCAAGGCTCTTCTGAAGTGAGTTTGGTCTTTGGTATTTTAAAAGCAGACGAACAAAAAATAGTAAATGAATTATATAAAGAGTTTTTTGAACCTGCTTTGGTTCACTGAGTTTTCACCTCTTACGCTCACTAGCTTAAGAGGTTTTTCATATTTTCTTGTCCATTCAAAAACTGAATGTTGCTAGATTATTATATAGCCCTTATGCATTTCAGAAAATTGTGATAATATAAAGCTATTCTGAGAGGAGGAAGATCAATGACTGGTATTATCAAGCCCACACCAAAATTGTATGTGATGGATAACGGCACGTTAAGCATGGATAAAAACTTTATGATCTCAATGCACAATCCAGCGAGTATAGAAAACCCGAATCAACCTAGTGAAATGGCCACATTCCCTGTATATACGGTACTAATTGACCATCCCGAAGGTAAAATTTTGTTTGATACCGCTTGCAACCCCAATTCCATGGGTGCAGAAGGCCGATGGGGCAAAGTAACACAATCTCTTTTCCCTATTGATATGCCTGAAGAATGCTATTTGCATAACCGTTTGGAAGAACTAGGTGTTCGTCCAGAAGACATTAAATACGTTGTGGCTTCTCATCTTCACTTAGACCATGCAGGCTGCCTTGAGTTGTTTACAAATGCGACAATTATTGTTCACGAAGATGAATTGAATGGCGCCTTGCAAACCTATGCCAGAAATACCAAAGAAGGTGCTTATATTTGGGGCGATATTGATGCATGGATCAAGAACAATCTTCAATGGAAAACTGTTAAACGAACAGAAGATGGACTTCAACTAGCTGAAGGAATAAAGTTACTGAATTTTGGAAGCGGACATGCTTGGGGCATGCTTGGGCTTCAGATTCAACTTCCTGAGACAGGAGGAATTATTCTTGCATCTGATGCTATTTATACAGCCGAAAGCTTTGGTCCTCCCGTTAAGCCACCTGGCATTTTATATGATTCTGTCGGCTATACGTCAGCTGTTGAAAAAATCCGCAGACTATCACAAGAAACCAATTCAGACGTTTGGTTTGGCCACGATGCCAATCAATTTAAAACTTTCCGAAAGTCGACTGAAGGATACTACGAATAATTGGTTTAATAGACATTCAATGGATTTCAAAATTCAAAAGCCCCTCGCCACAAGCTGGCAAAGGGCTTTTATGTGTTTACATCCATTTGTCGACAACGGGACCTTTAGCGCCAAAAACCGGATCTGTTTTTGGCAAAGGCGTATTTTGGATATCTTCCAGAACATAAGGACGTTCTTCTACTTTACCGGTTTTTAAGTTATGAGACACACCACCAGGATAAGCTCCAACTACGCGAAAATCACTACTCGCCTCTAGTTTTTTATGCCCGGTCCCTGCTGGTAGCAATACTACATCCCCTTTGGCAATGCGCAGAGCTTTTCCTGTTTCACCGCCAAGTTGCAAAGTGGCAAATCCGCTTTGTACACCTAACACTTCGTGCGTATTGCTATGGTAATGGTGATAATCAAAAACACCATTTACCCAACTATTGGTCCAGTTGTGTTTGTTAAAAACCTTTTCAATTTCTTCTGGATTTTCTTTAAAAATAGCTGGATATAGAATGACATCCAAGAAAGGATTATTCGGAATCACACCATCGTCTTCAAATCGATAAAATTGGGAGTTTGACATACGGTTCACCTCTTTTTCAATCAAAATACTCTATACAACGATTTGCTCGTTCTGTACATTACGTTAACGTAGCAATGAATTTTTCCAATCGCTTCATGCCTTCTTCGAGTTCGTTCATGCTGCAGGCATAAGAAATTCGGATAAATCCTTCTCCGTATCTTGTAAATGCAGACCCAGGAACTGCTGCAACGTCTCCTTCTTTTAACAAACGCGTAGCAAACTCAAAAGAAGTCATACCGAACTTTTCAATCGATGGGAAAATGTAAAAAGCACCTGTTGGCAAGATTACATTCATACCCATCACTGTTAAGCGACTGTAAACAAAATCTCTTCGTCTCATATATTCCTTGTTCATTTCACCAGGTATATGACGCTGATTTTTTACCGCCTCAATTGCTGCATACTGACTCGGTACAGATGCACAAATAGCATTATACTGATGCACTTTAAGAACATGCTTCATATATATTTCTGGACCTAACACAAAACCAATTCGCCAGCCTGTCATCGAATGTGACTTTGATAGTCCATGAACTAAGAATGTACGATTACGCATTTTTTCGAAATGTGCAAAAGTAACGTGTTTGCCTCTATATGAATTTTCACTATAAATTTCATCGGTTACGACAAAGACTTCGTATTTTTCTAATACAGCAGCTACGTTTTCAAGTTGTATCGAATCCATCGTGACACCTGTTGGATTGGAAGGGAAATTCATCATTACTGCTTTCGTTCGTTCGGTTATCAAACTTTCCAAACGTGCTGGATCTGGTTGAAAACCAGTATCTGACATATCTAAGTAAACTACTTTAGCGCCGCACAGCTTAATAATTGGCTCATATCCTGGATAAGTCGGAACAGGCAAAATTACCTCGTCACCTTCTTCTAAAATCACTCGCAGCAAGGAATCTAATCCTTCACTTGCACCATTCGTAACAATAATTTCTGTTTTCGGATCAAAAGTTAACCTGTACGTATCTTGAAAAAAACTAGCGATTTCTGTTCTCAGCTCAAGTAAACCCGCATTATGTGAATAATTTGTTCGATTGTTTTCAATTGCAGTAATAGCAGCTCTTTTAATAGCTTCAGGTGTAGGGAAATCCGGCTGTCCAATAGTTAAGTTGATAGCGTTAGGATAGTCAACCAGTTGATTTGAAAACTGACGGATGCCTGAAATTTGGATAGTCTCAACGCGATGATTGATTGAAATACTCATATACAACAACCTTTCTTTCGTTTGACTTACACTAAAAAAATTTCTTATTCGTAAAGTCCAGGCAACCATAAAGACAAAGCAGGAATAAATGTGATAATCAATAAACAAACGATCATTGAAAATAAGAACGGAATTACCGCAAAAGCAATTTTCTCAAACCGAACTCCTCCAACACTCGATGCCACAAACAAATTGACACCAAGTGGCGGTGTCACAAATCCAATAGCTAAGTTAGCTACAAGAATAACACCAAAATGAACCGGATCTACTCCTACGCTCACAACTATTGGCAATAAAATTGGAGTTAACACAACCAAAGCTGAAATGGTATCAATAAACATGCCAACAACAAGCAATAATAAGTTAATGGCTAGTAAAATAACTAAAGGATTGCTCGATAGTGCAGTCAAATAATCAGAAATTTCTCCTGGAATTTGTTCAATTGTCATGAAGTATGCAAACGATACTGATAGCCCAATGATGATCATTGTTGTCGAGTTGATCACAATTGCTTGTCTGAAACTTTCATAAAGTCCTTGCCACGACAATTCTTTATAAACGAATTTGCCAATAATTATAGCATAAACGACAGCTACAACCGCGGCTTCTGTAGGCGAAAAGATTCCGCCATAAATCCCACCCAGAATAATAACAGGGATCAGCAAAGCCCATTTCGCATCCCAAAAAGTCGTTAAGACATCTTTAAATTTAAAAGAAGAGGCTTCTCCTGGCTCTGGCTTGTAGCCGCGTTTTTTAGAAATGATATAAGCCGTGAGCAACAACCCTGTTCCAATGATAATTCCAGGAATAATGCCCGCTAAAAACATACTTCCCACTGATACTCCACCGATAACACCATACAAAACAAATGGAATACTTGGTGGAATAATAACCCCGATTGACCCAGCTGCCGCCGCAACCGCAGAAGCAAAGCCTCCATCATACTTACGTGCAACCATTGCCGGAATCATAAAGCCACCAATTGCCGCAACAGTAGCAGGACCTGATCCTGAAATCGCTGCGAAAAACATACACGCCACAATGGTCACCATTCCTAAGCCGCCCGTCATCCATCCGACTAAAGCTGATGCAAACGCTAGTAATCGTTTAGAAACACCGCCTTTACCCATTAAAATGCCCGCGAGCATAAAAAACGGAATCGCAAGCAACGGAAATGAGTCAAGCGAAGTAAATGCTTTTTGTGTAATAATACTTAACGGCAAAGTTGTTCCAAAATAAATCGCCGTTAACGCTGAAACCCCTAAGGCAATTGCAATTGGTACACCAATCAATAAACATATAAATAAAGTTCCAAATAATAGCGCTATTGTCATGCTGGAAGGTCCCCTTCCTTATGCATTTCATAATCACCTTGCCAAATTTTGAACAATTGCTGGATCAACCTAATACACATACCAGCTCCACCTATTGGAATCGCTAAAAATGGAATCCACATAGGCAACTGCATCGCAGGCGTCACTTGTCCATTGGTGATACTACTCAATACTAAATCTGTTCCGAAATAGGCTAAAAATAATGCCATTCCGAACCAAATCGAAAGCGTAATCGTTTCTAAAACTTTTCTTGGTAATCCTTTAAAACGAGTAATAAAAGCTTCTACACGAATATGCTCACGCAATTTCACAGCATAACTTGCACCAATCCAAACTTGAAAAATATGTATATAACGAGCCATTTCTTCTGTCCAACTTGGCGCATCAGAAAACACATAACGCCCAACGACTTGTCCGAAAATCAGCGCTACCATGACTACCAATGTTAAAACTAAAAATGCTTCTTCTGCCTTCTCAAATTTTTTAATCATTGCTGCACTTCCTTTCATAAAATGAAAAATCAAGGAATTGCTTCCTTGATTTTCAGCTATTATTCATTTGCCGCTAAAGCTTGATCAATCAAGTCCTTGCCAATTTGGCCCTCGTATTTCGTGTAAACAGACTGTGCTGCTTCACGAAACTCATTGCGTTGATCATCTGTTAAATCGTTGATTTGCATACCTTCTTCTTTTAGTTTGTCCATAAATTCACCATCTTGTTGTTGTGCTAATTTACGCTGATCTGTACGGAATTCTTCAGAAGCTTCTGTCATAATTTCTTGAAGATCTTCTGGTAGACTACTGTAGAAATCGTTGTTCACTAACAATGCAGTTGCTGCATATACATGACCTGTTAAGGTCAAGTAATCTTGTACTTCATAGAATTTGTTTGTGTAATACAATGAAATTGGGCAATCCATTGCGTCGTAAGTTCCTTGTTGAAGAGCGGTATAAAGCTCGCCAAAAGCAAATGGCGAAGCATTTGCTCCAAATGCGTTAAATGTATCTGTATGCAATGGACTTTCCAATGTGCGCATTTTCAAGCCTTCTAAATCTGCTGGAGATTCAATCGGTCCTTCATTATTAGAAACGTGACGGAATCCATTTTCGCCAAACACCAAACCTTTTAAATCATTGTTTTCAAGATCAGCCAGCAATTCCTGACCTAGTTCACCGTCTAGCGCTTTATAGGCAGCTTCATTGTTATTAAATAGGAATGGCAAATCGAATACTTGGAACTTTTCATTGAATGAAGCCATTGCTGCTACAGCGGGTATAGTCATTTCAATGTTTCCGAGTTGCACTGCTTCAATCGCTTCTCGGTCAGAGCCGTATAATTGTCCGTTCGGGTATAGCTCAACGATTAAACGTCCATCTGATTCTGACTCTAGTTTTTCTTTAAAAGCCACGGCTGCAACATGAGAAGACTGCTCTTCTGGTACAAGATGGGCAAGTCGGATTGTGTATGTATCTTCACTTGATTCTCCATCTTCGGTCGTTGTTGTTCCACTATCCGGTCTTCCGCAAGCTGACAAAATAAATAATATAATGAGAAAAAATCCAATTGTTTTTTTCATAGTTCCTCCTGGTAAAATAGATTTCAGTAGCTCGCATTCAATTTATTCTAACTGAATGCTCAACTGCCGCTTGGCTTTTTATGCACTGACCGTTGCCGAGATCTGTTAACAATCAAAATACTCTGCCATTTTCCTATTTTTATAATTACCTCGTGAATTTCAATAACATCTCGATTAGTAAAGACTAAATCAATTATTCCATTGCCACATCTACTGCGAGTCATTTAATGCACCACGTTGGCATTCTTCTATTCAAAATTTTACTATCTGTTTTTCTTCAAGCAGCTCATGACTAGGTTTTGACTCTTTGGTAACAATCATTTTCTTAATGTGTGGACAGACTCGATTTGCTAATATGACATGCATGACATTATTTTTTATACTTTCTCCTCCTTCATAATTACTTGACAAAGTGTATACTATATACAGAAAGTATAGAATAGACAGATCTATTTGTATAGTGAATATTTAAGTTTTCTACTAATTAAATATGTCTTATCTCTAAAATCTAAACAACAATAAGTTCGTTAAAGGAGTTTTGTTTTTATGAACAATGAGTGGATCTGTCAGTTACAAAACAAATTAAACGAAGACCAATGCTCAATGAGTAGTAGTGAAAAATACCGGCACAGTCACGATGAATCTGACCATGTACCTGTTGAACCCGACTTGGTTTGTTTTCCTGAGTCGACAGAAGATGTAGTAGCAATTGTGCAAATTGCACAACAAGCAGCGATACCGATTACTCCATTTGGTGCGGGGTCAGGTCTAGAAGGTCAATCGATTCCTTTTAAAGGTGGTATTTCACTAAATTTTGAGCGCATGAACAAAGTGATAAAATTTTCACCAGAAGATCTATTGATTACAGTTCAACCCGGCATAACAAGACTGCAATTAAATCACTTAATCAACCGGCACGGATTGCAATTTCCAATCGACCCCGGTGCAGATGCTACGATTGGTGGAATGGTAGCTAATAACGCCAGCGGCACGACTGCTGTGCGATACGGAGTAATGCGAGACCAAGTTATAGATTTAGAAATCGTTTTAGCAGATGGAACTCGATTACATACAGGAACCAAAGCTAAAAAATCATCTTCTGGTTATCATTTAACAGGTCTTTTTACAGGATCTGAAGGCACTTTAGGCATTATCACTGAAATTACGCTCAAGCTCCATGGCATTTCGGAGCATACAATTGCAGCTAGTTGCACATTTGAAACTCCTCATCAATGTGCAGAAGCGGCACACATGATTTTACTGAGTGGCATTCCCATACAACGCATGGAGTTTGTTGATGCCTATAGTATTTCGAAAGTAAATCGTTACGGCAATTATGGACTTCCTGAAAAACATTCGTTGTTTTTTGAATTTGCGGGCATGAAAAGCGCTGTCGAAGAAGAAGCTAATTTAGCAAAAGAATTGATAATGGATATGAATGGTGAAAATTGGCGTGTAGCAGCAGACTCTGAAGAACGAGCAATGATTTGGAAAGCTCGACATGAAATGGCTTATGCATATCGCCATCAAGCAGGAATGACCATTACAGGCGGCGATGTTTGTGTTCCGATTTCAAAGCTTCCAGAACTGATCGACTATGCCCGCGAACTCATTGTCGAAAGTGGATTAGAAGGAGGAATTCTAGGTCACATCGGTGATGGCAATTTCCATACAGCCATTGCTTACGATACCACAGATCCCAAACAACGGCTCTCTGCAGAATACATTAACGAAAAACTTGCGTATCGCGCCATTAAACTCGAAGGGACTTGTACAGGAGAACATGGAGTCGGGCTTGGTAAAATGAAATACCAAGATGCTGAACACGGAGCTGCAGTAGCTGTCATGAAAAACATGAAAAAAATGTTAGATCCATCTAATTTATTAAATCCAGGGAAAATATTCACCTAGAAATTAGTTGTAAGAGATGTACTGCTTTAAAAAAATCTCTTCTATAATATTCACTACTCCCAATACACGGATAAAACGCTATTCGACTATTGATGTTGCAAGTTTTTATTGTTTGAATGGCACAATAAAGTTTATTGTCTACATAAAGCCATGTGTTCTTTTTGCTACTTTCGCCAAAAGACACCTTCGCAGGTGATTGTTGTACCGGGATTCAAAAATAATAATAAAAAGAGGAAAACCAATTTACTGGTTTTCCTCTTTTTATTATTATTCTGCGATTTTTTGTAGCAATCCTTCTTGGTCATTAAATTGAATTTTCCCGATTTTTCCTTCTATTGGCACGATGGCTTCTCCTTCATACTCAAATGTCTCTTTCTCTCCTGTTTCGTTTTCATAGATGACGTGGAACGTAAAATTATAAAGAGTTTTCTCAATTTCATTTTGTTTGATTTCAATCGCAGAAGGCGTTATTTTGTAGGCTTGATCAGAAAAACTGTATGCAAAAGCTTCTGTTTTGCTAAATGCATCATAGGTATTTTCAGTGAAATACAAAGCATACGTATCGCTCGTGTAATCGGTTAACGCCGTATATTCCGGTCCGTTCATCCACGCGTTGTAGTCTTCTTCACTCATCTCAGCTGTTTGGATTTCCATTGCCGCGTTCCATAATTCTCGGTATTTTTTGTCTGGACCGTTAAAGTGTTTTTCAATGAACGCTTGAATTACCGCTTCGTCTTTTGCAACCGACTGGGTTGATTTTTTAGCTTCTACTGTTTTTGTTTTGTCGTTTTCAGAACAACCGACAATGAGTAGGCAAGAAACGAGTACTAGCAGTAGTCCTAAAAGCAGCTTGTTTCCTATAAAAACGTTCATCCTTATTCCTCCTTCTAATTCACTCTACATCGTTTACAGAAAAGTCATTTACTGTTATACGAACTAGCTCTCCATAAGTTCCACTTTTCCCATAATAAAAAAACTTCCATCCTCATTTTTTTTGAGAGTCCGGAGGTCTTAGATTAATCACTCGATTTAGTAAAAACTTCTTTAAAGTATTCTACTGTTTTCATCTTTTCTCCAGTTTTCCGTGTGTTCTACGTAGTTTCGATAAATACTATGGTAACGAAAATCAGTTGCTTTTTTCGACAACAATAAAAAGCCACCGCGATAAGTCAGTATTCATGACTTTTCGAAATGGCTCCATGTGTTACTCTTGGTTGGATGATTTAAAGCGGTAACGAGTGTCTTCTTCGAGCTTATTGAAAACTTCGATGTAACGAATGCTACTTTGTTCGGATTCAGCGGTCAGTTCATCTCCATCGAGAATTTCAGCGAGTGGACGAGCTTCTGGTTCAATGATTGCGGAATCGAAATCGTCCATCAAGCCTTGAAGCTCTTTGTAAGTTTCAAGCGCTTTGTCTTTTTTCACTTTTTCAAACAGTCGGTCGGACTCTTCTTGTGTTAACTCTACATATCCGACTGTGATACGTTGCTTTTCCATGGTAAACCCTCCTATGACTTAATCGATAAGTTATCATTCCATACCCTCTATGCTAAAATACATAAACCTACAGCTGTCAACTACTGGATGATAGCACTAGTTTCCGCTATGATAAAAACAACAGAAAAAATGAGAAACCGGAGTTGATTGCTTTGCGCGTAGCCATATTCGATTTTGATGGAACTTTGTATTCGAAAGAAACTTTCCAACTCATGATGAATCATTTAAAAAATCATCCTACTCACAGCAAACGTTACCGCCAATTTTACCGGAATATCATGCCTCCTTATATCGGTCATAAACTTAAAATTTATCCTGAGAGAAAAATGCGTGAACGTTCGGTTCAAGCGTATTTATCTGCTTTGGAAACGTTCACCAAGGTCGAACTCGAGCAGTTTTTCGGCGAAATTGCAGATCAAATGCATGATGATATGAATCCGAATGTTGTTGATCGATTACAAGCACATGTAGCCAACAACGATTACGTTATGCTTGTATCTGGTGCTTTTACACCGCTTTTGCATGCGGTCACTAAAACATTGCCGATTAAAACCATCATTGGAACAGAAGTTCTTTACAATAATAATATTGTCGATCACCGCACTCCGTTATCTCATATTCAAGGACCATTAAAAACGATAAAAATTGAAGAAGCACTCGAAGGTTGGGAGATTGACTGGGCTAATAGTTATGCTTACGGTGACAGCTATTCCGACTTACCTGTACTAGAACTGGTTGGTCATCCCATAGCTGTTCAACCGAAAGCTGATTTACGAAAAGTAGCGGAAAAACGCAACTGGGAAATCATGTAATCGTAAGAAAAGCATTGGCCGAAGCCTGCGAGGACAAGCTTTTGTGACGATGAGGCTGAAGCTGAGCCCACCGGCAAGCGAAGCGGCCAGCCCAATTGGAGATTATACATCACTATTCAATTTAATAAGACTTTGTCTACAGCCTAAAACAGACCGCAAATGCGGTCTGTTTTTTTAGTTTTCACTTAATACGCGAATACAAACTTGAACTCCTTTTAACAAATCCTCATGTGACCAACTCGGAATGTTACCGTGCTGAATAGCTAATTCGTGTGATGCCGGAATGTGGATAAATCCTGTAGGTAAATCAGGTTTATTCGTTTTAGCATAATACAACCCTTCGTACATTACGTTGTTGCATAAATATGCACCTGCTGTATTTGAAATGGCTGCAGGCAAACCGTTTGCAAGCAAGCCATCTACCATTTGTCGAATCGGCAAAGTAGATAAATAAGCCGCTTCTCCTCTTTCTCGTATCGGTTCATCAATCGGCTTAATGCCTTTGTTATCCGTATCTCCATCTTTCACATTTAACGCAATTCGCTCTGGTGTGATCTTATAACGCCCTGCAGCAAGTCCAAGTGAAATAACTGCATCCGGCTGGTCTTCTTTAATAAAGTTCAACAAAAAATCTCCAGATAAATTAAAATCTACCGGTATAATTTTGCCAATAATTTCATAGTCTCCGATGTTTGTTCCGTGAAGTGATTCCACAATTTTCATTGTGGGATTGATCATATAATCCAGAAACGGCTCAAAGCCAGTGAGTAATAATTTCTTCAATCTAATCCCCTCCTAGTTGGTAGTATACACAGCCGGCATGCTGTTTCCCATAAATATAATACCACATTTAAAATTTCAGAAAACCTTCCCATAATTAAAATACTGTGTTAAAATTCACTATAACGAATAATTATACAAAAACAGGAGGAATATTCATGACTCGTAAAAACTTATTTATAGCTTTATTTGCATCATCCGTATTATTTTTAGGCGCTTGTGGAAATGCTAGTAAACAAGATTCTTCAGAAGAAAAAAAAATACTAGAAATGGGGACCTCTGCCGAATTTGCTCCATTTGAATCACGTAACCCTGAAGGCGAAATTGTCGGATTTGATATCGACTTGGCAAATCACATTGCAGATGAACTTGGCTATGAACTCAAAATTACCGATATGAAGTTTGATGGCTTGATTGGTGCATTACAAAACGATCGCGTGGATATGGTTATTGCAGGCATGTCTGCAACTGAATCCCGTAAAGAAAACGTTGATTTTTCGACAGAATATAATCATTCAGGTGAAATGTTTGTCACTGCTAAAGGGTCTGAACTGACGAGTCTTGAATCGTTAGAAGGCAAAACGGTTGGTGTTCAACTTGGCACCATTCAAGAAGAAGGGGCAGAGAAGATTATTGCCGATAAAGAAGTCAATTTTGAACTAAAAGCTTTAGATGATTCTGGTGCACTAATACAAGAAATCTTGTCAGGTCGCATTGATGCCGCCTATATGGATAAGCAAGTAGCACTTGGCTATATCGAAGCACAAGATCTTGGTGCATTTGATGACCCAACCACCGCTTCACCTGGTATGGCTGTTGCATTTCCAAAAGACAGTGAACTTGTAGAAGAGGTAAACGACGTACTCGCTAGCATGAAAGAAAGTGGCGAGTTGGATAAACTAAAAGAAGAATGGCTGACAGAAGAACAATAAATTGACTTGCAGAAATGAGAGGTATTTTATGAATCTTGATTTTTCACAAATCGTCCCTTATATCCCTTTTATGTTGGAAGGGATATGGGTTACGTTAAAATTTGTATTTTTTGCTATTATTCTTGGCTCCATTCTTGGCATTTTATTGGCTTTGTTTAAAATTGGTAGCGTTAAACCAGCACGCTGGTTTGCCGATGCTTATACATCTATTTTTCGTGGAACACCGTTAATTCTTCAATTGATGATTATCTATTATTCAATTCCACAATTGACTGGCTTTGATATATCACCGTTTCTTTCTGCAATTCTTGCATTTGGACTTAATTCTTCTGCTTATATATCCGAAATCATTCGTGCAGGAATTCAAGCAGTCGATAAAGGTCAAACAGAAGCCGCACAAGCTCTGGGTGTGCCTTACAGCGCTATGATGAAAGACATTATTTTGCCGCAAGCACTTAAAAACATCTTGCCTGCATTAATGAATGAATTTATTACCTTAACTAAAGAATCTGCGATCGTCTCCACAATTGGCTATCTGGATCTCATGAGACGTGCACAAGTAGTCGGCGCAGACCTGTTTCGCAACTTTGAGCCACTGTTGTTTGTCGGTGTCATTTATTGGTGCCTAGTGATGGGCTTGACGATGATTGGAAGAGTTTTCGAACGGAGGCTGAAACAAAGTGATTAATGTACAACAGTTACACAAGAAATTCGGTTCCCATGAAGTACTGAGTGACATTTCTACTTCTGTCGCAACAGGAGAAGTCGTTTCGATTATTGGACCTTCTGGATCAGGCAAATCTACATTTTTACGGTGCTTGAATTTATTAGAAATTCCAACTTCTGGCACTATTGAAATTAACGGCACAAGTTTAACGGCTTCTAAAAAGTCGATCCACAAAATCCGCCAAGAAATTGGCATGGTTTTTCAACACTTTCATTTATTCCCTCATTTAACGGTGCTTGAAAACTTAACTTACGCTCCGATAAAAGCCAAAGGTATAAAAAAAGAAGAAGCAGATCTAAAAGCTCGTGTTTTATTAAAGCGTGTTGGGTTGTCAGAAAAAGAAACGGCTTATCCAAATAGCTTATCCGGTGGTCAAAAACAACGTGTCGCAATTGCTCGTGCGTTAGCTATGGAGCCTGAACTCATGTTGTTTGATGAACCTACGTCGGCACTCGATCCTGAAATGGTAAAAGAAGTGCTCGACGTAATGAAAGACTTAGCAAAATCAGGCATGACCATGGTGGTCGTTACACATGAAATGGGTTTTGCTCGTGAAGTCGCAGATCGTGTCTTGTTCTTAGACCACGGTGCTTTGGTTGAAGAAGGCAAACCTAACGAATTTTTCAATGATCCAAAAACCGCACGCGCCAAAGATTTTTTAGATAAGGTTTTATAACAGGTATCCAATTGGGTACTTTTTTTTGTTCATTGGATGCTCAAATGTTCACGGGCGGTGACTATTTGGGCGTGTTATAATCACTACTGGATAACTTGTAGAAAACAGAGGTGGAAAATGTGTTACGAAAAATAATTGTTTTAATAAGCGTCGTATTTTTCATGACGTTGATTGTGTTTACTGCTGTCATGTTTTTAACAAATGAAGTGGAACTTTATTCTGAAAATAATGTTTCTTTAACCATTAAAAAACCCACTTTCATTTCACTCAGTGAACCGGAAGTGACAAAACAAGAAACAGATAAGACACAAGTTTTTAATCTGACATTGCTTGGTCTGCAAGTAGGAACCTATACGTTAGTTGACCGATCTCTAGAAAATGGCACTTCGATCATTTTCGAAAAAATTGAAAATACCGGTTGGATTCCTTATACTTTTTCATTGAATCTCACCAATATAGAGGATGCTGAATTTGAGTCATGGAACCCAGAATCGACTGTTGCACTTGACGAAGCGATTTATGGAACAGATCCTACGACAAATCCTTATGGTGTTTTCAAAACGAAAAACGGCGAAATTTTAGTAGGAAATGTTTACGTATCTCGCAATCTTCAATTGGGTAACGGCGACTGGGTACAAGAACTGCGCCATGAAATTGCTGAATTTACAAACGAAGAAGGCGTCCTGTCGAAAAGTTTATGGTTGCCGCCAAAACACACAAGTTATACGTGGTTAATGGCTTCTCAAGAGCCGTTTTTTGAAACAGACAAAGCAGAAGATGAGTGGATCTCATTTTCACTTCAAAACCGCTTGTCACAGTTGAACTGGCTTACTCCAAAGGGACCACTAGTTAAGCTCGAGCTAACAGACGATCCCAGAACACAAATGGCTTATGGTTATATCGATAAACGAACAGCCGATTTACCTTCGGTAGAATGGCAAGAGTCATCGCCTTCTCTATTTTTTGAATCGATGGTATTAAACGCAGAAATCAATCAGCAATGACAAAGAAAAACGTTAAAGCTATGGCTTTAACGTTTTTTTATAAATTACTTTATCGATTTTGTAGTTTCTCTTTATTACTTAAACAACTCGCTAGCTATTTAACTGAATAATCTGTATAATTGATGTGAATCAAATAAAGTAATCTATTTCCTGTGGCTGCTGAAAAGTAAACGAGGAGGTTGGTCATGATGGAACACAAAGTACTCGATCCACGAGAAGTTGAACTTCGTCTTGATGAAGATTTTAATGCAATGCTGAATATGATTGGCGAAGGAGCACCCGTATTTTCATTTTATGAACACCAAGTGATGGCAGAAGAACAAACCCCTGAAGAACATACAAGCAAAGAACTTCATTAATCTAGCTAAAAAACCCCGTTCTGAGAACGGGGTTTTTCTTATTCCATCATTTCTGCTAAATATTCATACGACTGCAAACGATCTTCTTGGTAAAAAACCGCTGAATTGACAATGATCTCATTGGCTCTAGTTTTAAGAATAAAATTTTCCAGTTTTTGTTTCACGACTTCCGATGTCCCCACCATCATCGATTCAGAATCCAATTTGTCGCGGAAAATGGCAATTTCACGATCTGTCCACACCTCTTCTAGATTATCAATAGGCGGTTGGAATGTTGTTGGTTCTCCGCGCATCAACGAAAACATTTGTTGCTGTGAAGACGTGGCTAACCACTCAGCGCGTTCTTGCGTTTCCGCAATTATAATATTAACACCCAGCATAGCATATGGTGCGTCTAACGCTTTTGATGGTTTAAAGTTTTGATGATACAACTGCAAAGCTTGCATCATGTAATCCGGTGCAAAATGGCTAGCAAATGAAAACGGTAAGCCTTTTAATGCAGCGAGCTGCGCACTAAATCCACTTGACCCAAGTAGCCAAAGAGGAATTTTCAAATTAGTACCAGGAAAAGCACGAACACGACCAACTGGATTTTCCGAAAAGTAATTTTCCAGTTCAGCTACTTGTTGTGGGAAATCTTCGCCATTGCTCTGTAAACTCCGACGTAGTGCATGAGCTGTCGCTTGATCGCTACCCGGTGCGCGTCCTAATCCTAAATCGATGCGTCCAGGATAAATAGTTTCTAATGTACCAAATTGCTCAGCAATCACAAGCGGTGCGTGATTGGGAAGCATAACCCCACCTGAACCAACACGAATAGACTTTGTCGCCCCTGCAATATGTCCAATGAGAACCGACGTTGCAGAACTACCAATGCCTGGCATATTATGATGTTCAGCTAACCAATAGCGATTAAACCCTAATTTTTCAACTCGTTGTGCGAGCTCTACACTATTTTTGAAAGTCTGTGCTGTTTCCGCACCTTCATTAATTGGTGCCAAATCGAGCACAGCTAATGGAATATTTTCGAATTTCTTAGTTTGCATAACCATTTCACTCCTATTCCTCTTCATTGTAGCGATGTTTAACAAAAACATCCTTTCTTCTGCTCAAACAAAGAAAAGCAAAAGCGCCTGTGTAGATTTGACGGGCACAAGACAAACCGGCAAAACGGTATGTTTTAGTCGCACAGCCAGAGTGGCTGATGATCCCAAGAGTCGGCTATTGATTTGCCAATTGAATAGTAAAAAAACAGAACATTAACGCACGCATAGCCAAGTCAAGTAATGCGTAGAGTTTACTCTACATATAAACTTATTCTCCTATGCTCAACTTTTAGACACAATTAAAAATAAAACGGTAGACATCGCTGTTTGTGATTGACATTCTCAATTAGCACTTTATAATTGAGGTTGAGAATGGTTTTCATTTAACTTCTCAATTACATACTAAAAGGAGAGACATTCATGAAAAAATCCTTATACTTCATTTTGGCATTGTTACTGCTTGTTTTAGCAGCATGTGGCAATAACGAGGCATCTGAGCCAACAAAAGATGATGCGCCGGAAGAAGAAGCAACAGAAAGTACAGAAGTTAACCTATATACAGCAAGACATTACGATGTAGACGACGAACTTTATAAAAAATTCGAAGAAGAAACAGGCGTTAAAGTAAACTTAATCAAAGGTGACGCAGATGAGCTTCTTGAACGCATCAAACGCGAAGGAGACGGCACAGAAGCTGATTTATTCTTAACAGCAGATGCTGGACGTTTATACCGCGCCAAGGAAGATGGTTTGTTACAAGCTGTATCAAGTGATTTATTAGAAGAGCAAATCCCTGAAAACTATCGTGACACTGATCAAATGTGGTACGGTTTAACAAAACGTGCACGAATTATGGTTTATAATGAAGATACTGTAAAACCTGAAGACTTATCAACATATGAAGCATTGACAGAAGACGAGTGGAATGGCCGTGTGTTAATTCGCGGTTCTGAAAATATTTACAACCAATCTTTACTCGCTTCATTTATCGAAATTGAAGGTGAAGAAAAAGCCAAAGAATGGGCTGCAGGACTTGTCAATAACTTTGCACGCGATCCTGAAGGCGGAGATCGTGACCAAGCAAAAGCAATTGCAGCTGGAATTGGCGATGTTGCGATTATGAACAGTTATTACTTTGGTCAAATGTTAAATTCTGAAGATCCAGCTGAAGTTGAAATTGCAGAAGGTCTAGGCATCTTCTTCCCGAACCAAGAAACAACCGGTACTCATGTTAACGTTAGTGGTGCAGGTGTTGTAAAAACGTCAAAAAATAAAGAAAATGCAATTAAATTACTTGAGTTTTTGTCAGCTCCTGATGCACAAGAAACATTTGCAGAAGCAAACTACGAATACCCAGTAAACGAAGCAGTTGAACCTTCTGAGTTGCTTAAATCATGGGGTGATTTTAAAGAGCAAGATATCCCACTTTCTGCACTAGGAGACAATAATGCTAAGTCAATTTTGATCTTTAACGAGGTAGGCTGGAAATAATCAACGAGATCTTCCCTTGCTGTAGTTTTTAACGGCAAGGGATTTCTAGCGATTGGAAAGGCGGCTAAAGCCATGCAAAGAAGGTTAGCAAATATAAACGTTTGGACGGTTGCAGCTTTAGTCATTATCGCTGCCTTGTTTTTGCCAAACATGACGATTGTGACAGGTTTATTTACTCCATCTAATGAAAATTGGGAGCATATGAAGGAATTTGTTCTTTGGTCCTTTGTTCAAAACTCCTTGATTCTTGTGGTAGCTACTGCTATTTCAACGATTTTCATTGGGCTAAGCCTGGCTTGGCTAATTGCTCAGTATCAGTTCCCTTTCAGAAAATTTTTAAAATGGGCACTGATTCTTCCGCTTTCCATTCCGCCATTTATTGGAGCCTATACGTATCATGGAATATTTAACTACACGGGAGTTATCCAAACGACACTTCGTGAAAAGTTCGATATGGAACTAAATCCTGCTCATTTCGATATCATGAATTTGCCAGGAGCCATTTTCATTTATACGGTTTTCTTATATCCTTACGTTTATACCATCACGCAAGTTTTTCTTGCGCAGCAATCTGCTTCGTTAATCGAAAGCACACGACTACTAGGCAAAGGTCCATGGCGCACATTTTTCCAAGTAGTTGTTCCGATATCGCGAATTTCTATAATTGCGGGTGCTAGTTTAGTGGTTTTAGAGGTGTTGAATGATTATGGAGTCGTGAAATATTATGGCATTCAGACGTTTACAACAGCGATTTTCCAATCGTGGTTTGGGTTAGGAGATATCGAAACTTCTATTAAACTTGCAGCTTCTTTAATGGGATTTGTTATTTTGATTTTACTGATTGAAAAAATTCTTCGTGGCAGACGCCAATATAGCTATTCTTCCACTAAAGTTCGGCCATTGCCGCTCATTAAGTTAACCGGCTGGAAAGCATTTGCTGCCGCAAGCTATGGTTTAGGAATCTTGTCAGTAGGATTTTTCATTCCCATTGCGCAACTAGTCGATTGGACGATTTTAACTTTCGGAACCATTCCAGTCGATGAATTTTTATCCTACATTAGAAACTCAGTCTTTGTAGCAGGATTTAGTGCTGCAACGATTATTGTTTTCGCCTTGATTGTCGGCAATTTCGCACGTCTTGTCCAAGGACGAGTAGCTAAATTATTGCCGAAACTAACGGTTCTCGGTTATTCTATTCCTGGAGCTGTTATTGCAGTCGCTGTCGTTACTGCTTTTGTGGCATTAGATGAATTTTTAGCACCTCTTTACAAACTAGCAGGCATGAATACGACACTTGTACTGAGCGTCAGCATTATCTTGCTCGTAACAGCTTATATCATTCGTTTCTTTGCCATTGGGTATAGTTCGATTGAGACTGGTTATGATAAAATCGGAACCGACTTCCAAGATGCTTCGCGGCTTCTGGGAGCAGGACTTACAAGAACATTCTTTAAAGTAGATATGCCAATGATGAAAGGCGCAATCATTAGCGGATTTATTCTAGTCTTTATCGATGTATTAAAAGAAATCCCACTAACTTTAATTTTAAGACCATTTAACTTTGATACACTATCTACGAAAGCTTTCCAGTACGCGAGCGATGAAAAGATCATGGAAGCTTCTCAAGCTTCTTTATTGATTGTTGGTATCAGTGCTCTGGCAATTGTGGTCTTTTATAAGTTTTTGGAAAAGGAGTTGGATTAATATGTTCGTAACCATTGAAAATCTCTGTTTTTCTTATCCAAACACAAAAGCAGTTGCACTTGATAACTTTTCTTTAGAGATTGAAAAAGGAGAAGTCATTTCCATTCTTGGCCGAAGCGGTAGCGGGAAAAGTACCGTTCTTCGTCTTCTTGCTGGCCTTGAAAATCCTTCACTCGGAACAGTAACGATTCAAGATCAAGTTTTATGTGATGAAAAAACATTTATACAGCCTGAAAAAAGAGGGATCGGCATGGTGTTTCAGGATTATGCATTATTTCCTCACATGACAGTTGCCGATAATATTTTGTTTGGACTGTTTCGCATGAAAAAAGCGGACAAAAAGAAACGACTTCAAGAAGTATTAGAGCTAGTTGAATTAGAAGGCTATGAAAAGCGGTATCCTCACCAATTAAGTGGTGGGCAACAACAGCGTGTGGCAATTGCCCGAGCGCTTGCGCCTAATCCTCATCTTCTCTTGCTTGATGAGCCATTTAGCAATTTGGATGCAGAGTTACAAGAAAAAATACGGAAAGAATTGCGTGACATTCTAAAAAAAGCGAACATTACTTCTATTTTTGTGACACATGACGAAAAAGATGCACATATTTTAGCAGATCGGATTGTTAAAATTAAAAATGGTCACACTGACTTTATAGGTCGCCCGTGTGATTTACTCGACGTATACCGTCAAGAAGGTCACAGTGAAACTGCTGTTCCACTAGAAGAAAAACAATTAATGCATAGCTAAAAATAGCCAACTCTCTTTTATTTACTAAAAGAAGGTTGGCTGTTTTTTGTTATTACGAATTATGATTTTCTCCAATTGTTGATAAACTCGCTGTCTTTTGCATCACATCTTCTGTTTCAATGGTTTTGCGTGCCACACCTGTTTCGATAGCAGCTTTAGCAACTGCTGCAGCTACAGCCGAAGCTACACGTAAATCGAATGGCTTTGGAATAACGTAATCCTCATGAAGCTCATTTGTCTCAAGCAAGCCTGCAATGGCTTCGACTGCAGCGATTTTCATTGCATCATTAATATCTGTCGCCAATACATCCAGTGCGCCTCTAAAAAGTCCGGGGAATGCTAAAACGTTATTCACTTGGTTTGGAAAATCAGAACGCCCTGTTCCAACAACTTTTGCACCAGCTTTTTTCGCTAAATGTGGCAGAATTTCAGGATTCGGATTAGCCATTGCAAAAATAATTGCATCACGATTCATTGAACGTACCATGTCTTCAGTCAATGCGCCTTCTGCTGAAACGCCAATGAAAATGTCTGCTCCTTGAATGACATCGGCAAGTTGACCTTGGTTGCGTTCATAATTGCTCATTTCAGCCACTTCTTCTTTAAATGGATTCATGCCGTGGGGACGTCCTTTATAGATAGCACCTTTAGTATCACACATAATCAACTGTCCAAACCCAAACTTACTTAGTAATTTAACGATAGCAATTCCCGCAGCTCCTGCGCCGTTGACTACAACTTTGGTTTCTTGCACGTCTTTGCCTACCAATTTCAACGCGTTGATCAACCCAGCAAGTGTCACAATTGCCGTGCCGTGTTGATCATCATGAAATACAGGAATGCCCATTTCTTTTTTCAGCCTTTCTTCCACAATAAAACAAGTAGGAGCTGAAATGTCTTCGAGATTGACTCCGCCAAATCCAGGTTCGAGCAACTTTACCGTTTGAATAATCAACTCAGCATCCGTTGTATCCAAACATATTGGAAACGCATCGACACCCGCGAATTCCTTAAACAGCACAGCCTTGCCTTCCATTACAGGTAACGATGCAAGAGGTCCGATATTGCCTAAACCTAGAACAGCAGTTCCATCTGTGACAACGGCTACCATATTGCTCTTCATCGTGTACTCATGAACCTTTGATGGATCTGCAGCAATTTCTCTACAAGGTTCAGCTACTCCTGGAGAATAAGCAAGACTCAAGTCTCTTTCGTTTTCCACCGCCACTTTTGAACGAATCTCTAGTTTGCCTTGATGCATTCTATGCAATTGCAGCGAATCACTCTTTAAATTGGACATTTGCCTCATCTCCTTCTATTCATAATTGTTTATTATATAGCGTATTCACATAATAAAAAGAGTTTTCACTTATTTTAGATATTATTCAGACTTTAGGCGGATAAGACGATCGAGTATGATCATTTGATAAATTTACTAACTTAAGGAGCAGTAAAATTCTCTCTTTCTTTTTTTAGAGTTAAATAGCAGTCCAGCCTCCATCTACTTTAATGGTTTCACCTGTTACAAAATTAGCTAAGTTTGACGCTAAATACAGGACTGCTCCCGAAATATCTTCAGGTTGCGCCAAACCATCAAGTAAAATTCTCCTGTCAACATCGTTTTTAAACTCTTTATTTTCAAACATCTTTGCAGTAAACTCTGTTTCTATAAACGTCGGTGCCACCGCATTCACTCGTATTCCTTGCTGTGCCCATTCAACAGCTAAAGCTTTTGTCAGCTGAACCAATCCACCTTTACTTGAACAATAAGCTGCTCGCTTTACATAGCCAACAAACGCCATTTGTGAAGCAATATTTATAATACGTCCATTTTTTTGTTCGAGCATATAACGAGCTGCTGCTTGACTAGCAAAGAATGCCGTTTTCAAATTCAAATCTAACACTGTATCCCAATCAGCTTCGGTAACTTCCATAGCCGGTTTGGCAATATTGATACCTGCATTGTTAATTAGTACATCGATCGTTCCAAACTCAGCCGCTGCTTGATCAATCAACGTTCTTACTTCTTCAATACTACTCAAGTCACCACACACAGCCATGCATTTGGAATTGTGTTTTTGTAATTCTGTTAAGGTAGCTGTAAGGTCTTTTTGATTTCTACCAGATATCACTACATTGGCTTGTAACTTCGCGAAAGTTAACGCAATATCTTTGCCAATTCCTTTGCTACTTCCAGTAACAATCACGGTTTTGTTTTTCAGTTCAGAAAAGTAATTGCTCATTATAAATTCCCTCCCTTTAAATCGTTTTTCAAAAAGTGAATCAAGGTCTGTTCGCGCTCTTCGTTTAACATTGCTGAAACCTCGGGCTCCCACAAATAAAAGCCTTGCCCGGTTTTATCGCCTAATTTGTTTTCCTCTACGAGTTGAGTCAAGATTTTACCAGATTGCTGATCTGTTGATAATTCTTCAAATAAGTAATTAGAGATTGCTGAAAAAACATCCAATCCCCCCATGTCCGCTGACATCAATGGACCAGTTATCGGCAAACGACGCCCAATGCTGTACGTTACAGCTGCATCAATATCTTCTTTTGAAGCCGCTCCAGCATCTAGCAATGCTTGTGCTTCCCGAAATAAAGCATATTGCAGTCGATTGCCAATAAATCCTGGAATTTCTTTATGCAGCAACACCGCTTTCTTATTCATCTTTTTCAACACTGTCATGGCTCGTGCTACTGTTTTTTCATGTGTATGTTCTCCTTTAACAACTTCTACTAAAGGAATAAGATGGGCCGGATTCCAAAAATGTGTAACAACAAAACGTTCAGGATGTTTCATATCAGCTGCTAGTAAACTCGGTTTAAAACCTGAAGTATTGCTCGCAATAACTACATCGTCTTCTACTAAGGTTTCAAGTTTATTGTATAGCTCTTTTTTTAAATCTAAAACTTCAGGAACTACTTCTACAATAAAAGTCGCTTCTAACACAGCTTCTTCTAAAAAAGTGGTAAAAGTAATCCGTGTTCTAATTTCTTTTGCTTGTTTTGCAGTGAACAACTCGTTTTCAACCATGACTTCTAATTTTTTGCCTAAGCCTTTGTCAGCGTTTTCAATATCTTGTTGATTTATCCCATATACTTTCACAAATTGATTGCCCCATGCTGCTGACAACGCAATCGAATGTCCCATCGTACCTGCTCCAAGAATCGAAATTTTTTCCATTGCGTTCACTCCTTTAGCTCCTCATCGTACAATACAAATTGCCCAACAAACTGTTAGTCACTGTGTTTGCTGGGCAATTTAATCTTATAAGCCTACTGAGAATAATATAACTGCTAAAACGGCACCAATTAATGGGACCACTACAGTCAGTGCACCAAATGCAGGATACGCATCGCGATGTGTTTCACCTGCAATAGAGCGAATCGTTGTTACTACATATCCTCCTTGAGGCATCGAGTCTAATGATCCTGAAGAAATAGAGACCGTTCTATGCAACGCTTCTGGGTCGACACCCATATCCAAATAATGAGGTGCCAGTAGTGGCAAAGCAATAGCCTGTCCACCAGAAGATGAGCCTGTCAAACCTGCAATAACAGCTACGGCAAGTGCACCACCAATTAATGGGCTACCTGGAATACCTGTCATGACATCCACTGCTGCTTCAAAAGAGGGTGTAGCTTTTACAACGCCCCCAAAGCCAACTACCGCTGCCGTATTAGCAATTGCGATAACTGCTCCTAAGGCTCCTTCACTAAAAGCATGACTGATATCTTGAAAATATTTTCTATTGATAAAATAAGTCGCAGCAATTCCTCCAGTTAATGCAATGATTAATGCTGAAGTTCCCAATGAGTTATGAAACAAAAATGAGATACCCAAAACGACTACAAGCGGAATCATACTAAGTAAAGGATTTGGTAGTTCTGTACGTTCTTCTACAGAAGGATCTGTTTTTCTTGAAACAAATCGCTCGCCTTTTGCCATTGCTTTGGCAATCATTTTCTTCAGCCACCAATAGCCAAAAATCATCATGAACAAGGCCACACAAATACTGACTTCCCATCCAGCGTATGGAGAAGTTCCTAAAAATTCAATCGGAATCCAGTTTTGAATTTCAGGTGAGCCAGCAGAAGTCATTGTGAAAGTCGTAGATCCAAAGGCAAGTGCTGCTGGAATAAAACGACGTGGCAAATCAGCTTGTCTAAACAAACTAAGTGCCATTGGGTATACTGAAAAAGCTACAACAAACAAGCTAACCCCACCATAAGTTAAGACTGCACATGCCAGTACTACGGCTAAAGCTGCTCGTTTCATACCAATTTTGCTGACAATCCATTTTGAAACACTGTCAGCCGCTCCACTATCTTCCATCACTTTACCAAAAATCGCACCGGTCAAAAACATCAAATACCAAGAAGCGATAAATCCTGTAAAGCCAGTCATATAGTTTGTTAAAAAATTGGCTGCTCCGTCGTCAGCAAGTTGTGGAAATAACGGCAACCCATTAAATACGGCTACAAGTAACGCAGTCAATGGTGCCGCGATCAGCAAATTCATTCCACGCATCGTCAAAATGATTAATAAAATCAAGCCTCCAAACATTCCAATCATACCAAGCATTGAAACAACCTCCCATACTCCTCAGATTAACTTATTTCTTGCCATATCTTCTTACTCTGAGGAGCGCTTGTTCAGCGTGTCCTGCGAAGTTTTCAAGCTGACACAATCGTGCTGCATATTCTCCAATATAAGCACTCGCTTCTGGTGTCACTTTTTGATAAGTAACGGTTTTAATAAACTTCCCTACCCATAATCCACCCGTGTAACGAGAAGCGCCTTTTGTTGGCAATGTATGATTTGTCCCTATTACTTTGTCGCCATATGCCACATTGGTTTCTGGTCCTAGAAACAAGCAACCGTAGTTTGTCATGTGTTCAAGAAAATAATCTGGATTTTCCGTAAGAATCTCTACATGTTCAAAAGCTAAGCGATCTGCTTCAATACGAGCTTCTTCAATAGAATCTACTACTAATATTTGACCATAATCTTCCCATGAAACACGTGCAACATCTGCTGTTACTAATGTTTCCAATTGACGTTCAATTTCTTTAACTGTTTCAGTTGCTAATTCTTCTGAAGTAGTAATTAAAGCACCTGGTGAAGTGGGTCCATGTTCTCCTTGACCTAAAAGATCGGTCGCTACCATTTCGGCATCCGCTGTATGATCTGCTACTACTAAAGTTTCAGTGGGACCAGCAAATAAATCGATTCCAACGCGTCCGTATAATTGACGTTTTGCTTCCGCTACAAAGGCATTACCCGGTCCAACAATCATATCTACTGATTCAATTGTTTCCGTTCCGATTGCCATCGCTGCCATTGCTTGAATACCACCAAGCAAATAAATTTCATCTGCTCCAGCTAGTGACATTGCTGCGATTGTCGCATTTGGTATTTCACCATTGATTGGCGGCGTGCAAGCGATTACACGTTTAACACCTGCAACTTTAGCCGTTAACACACTCATGTGAGCGGAAGCGACCATTGGATAACGTCCACCAGGGATATAGCAGCCTACACTGTTCACTGGAATGTTTTTATGACCTAGAATCACTCCTGGTATGTTTTCAACTTCTACATCATTCATAGAAGCGAGTTGCGCTTCTGCAAATTCACGAATATTTTTTTGAGCAAATTTAATATCTTCAATCACATGATCTGGCACATTGGAAACGATTGCATTTATTTCAGCTTGGGACAAACGAAAAGAATTTGGTTGCCATTTGTCAAACTTTCTTGAAAGTTCACGAACTGCTTTATCACCTTGTGTTTCAACAGATTGCAAAGCTTCTGCTACAATTTGTGAAATCTTCGAATCGTTCGCACTTACTTCTTCTTGCGATTTGCCTGCTTTTACTATTTTCACCATATCGATTCCTCCAATTTTTTGAATACGTATGCAAATGTGAAACTATTTAGATAATAAGACGGTTTTTATTAAATGTCAATAGTTATTATGTCGTTTTTCGCTCAATCAACTTTCCTTCAATTTCTACAGCCTCCACCCTTCCTGAATAATTAGCAATTTCAGACATTAAATAATTCACTGTTGCTTCTACCATTTCTTCGATAGGTTGCTCCCATGTAGTTAATTCATAAGCTGGCCAAGAAGACATGCTAATATTATCAAATCCAATAACTTTTACTTGTTGAGGAACTTGAATTGCGTGTTTTCGCAAAGCATCTAAAACTCCTAAAGCCATAATGTCATTTGCTACGAAAAAGGCCGATGGCAAAGTGTTATTTTTGATAATGTTCAGAGCTGTTTTATACCCACCCTCGTAAGTAAAATCAGAAGTATGTTTTGCATAAGTTAGCGTACATTGATCTAGCGCCTCGCCAAATCCTTTTTCGCGCTCCAAACTTGTAGATGTATTTTCATTACCTGAAATATAGACGGCATCTCTCAAACCTTCTGCCATTAAATAGTGACCTATAGAACGTCCAGCATTCAAATTATTGCAACAAACCGAATAAAACGTAGAGTGACTTAGTTTACGATTAAAGAAAACTAACGGAATTTGATTGGCTTTAAAGCTTTCTGCTACATTTAATGACATCGAAGCATCTGTGATGACGACTCCAGCCACATTATAATTCAATAGCGTTTCGATGTCTTCTGCTTGAATTTCATCACTATTGGTATGAACAAACAACACACTGTAACCATGATGTTTAAAGGCATTGGCAAATTGAGTCAATACTTGAGGATAAAAAGGATTTTGTACTCCTTTCATCACTAAACCTATAATTTTGGTTCGATTGGTAATTAAACTTCTAGCAAATTCATTTGGTCGATATCCCAATTCCTCTGCTGCAGCTAGTACTTTTTCGCGTGTTTTTGTAGAAACCTTAGCTCCTTCAAAATAAACGCGAGAAACTGATGACTGAGAGACACCTGCCAATTTTGCGACATCTTTTGCATTGATTGTTGTTTTCATTTTATTCAACCCTTTTCACTAATCATAACTCTAGCTTACCTTATTTCGACTTGGCTGACAGCTGTAGTTTGGTTGCACACAAAAAAAGCCTGCCTATTCAACGGCAAGCTTTTTTTCACTTGTGAATCGTCTTTGCTTAAAATAAGCATTAATCGTTATAAATAGAACGAATCATCATATAGTGGTTTTATATGCAAATCGTACTCTTTTTTCACTTCTTCGATATCGTAAATTGTTCCACCATTTTCTGAATTCGTCATTTGTTCGACTTGTTCATGAACCAAATCTGCAAAATACTTTCCACAAGCTATATCATGCAAATAGTTCGCTTTTACTTTCGCTACTAATTCTTCGTCGAGTGTTTCTTTAAGTGCTTGATACATGGCCTCATTCACGATCGTCAATGCTTTCTTAGAGGCATGGGATACCATATAATAATTTCCGTAACGATCTTTCAATAAGTCTTTTTCCGCTATAATTTCCATAACTTCACTCTCCTTTCGCTCTACATTGTTCCATACCCTTCTGTTTCTTTGAAAACAGCTCAGTGCATACTTTTAATAGAATTATTACATAGAAAAACTACCTGCATGGGCAAGTAGTTGGGCTTGTAGACAAAAGAATAATTATAATTCAATAGAGAATAACTCATTTTTTCCTTACGTTCTACGTTATTCTGCGCTACTAATGTTAGCTTGTTTCCGCGGGCTTGCGCTCCGAATCCTAGACTACTAAACGGTTTAAAATTCTCTAAGTAAAAAAACGGATAAATAATCTAGTCTCTTTCAGTATAGTTCTATGCTTCCAACTGGTCTGGCTACGGAAACTCTTGTGAGACAGCGAAAGCTGAAGCTGAGCTCCCAGGAAAGCGAAGTGGCCAGACCGGTTGGGTTGATTCCATGCTATTTGTATTAGGTAGACCAAGACAACTTAAAGCAAGTTATCATTTTCCATTAAAGTAGTCAGTAAAATAGCTTGTCCTTCCGAATCTAATGCCATCTTCCACGAGATGACACCATTGGTCTTGTTTTCACTATGCAATTGAATAGCAAATGACTTTAATTGATTAAAATGCGGAATCTTGCTTCCTTCAAAAACAAAGCGTGTTTGTGGGTGCTTATAAATTTTATGAAGTGTTGTCAAATCATAAGCGTATGATTTCAAATTCCCTTCATGGTCTAATCCGCAGGAAATTTCACTAATGCGATTAGCAAATTCAGTATTTTTATGGATTCTGCCTATTTCTAAACTAGCTGATAACAACGAAACCGTATGATCTTCACAATAAGTCACTAAGTTGATGGTATTTAAAGCATAAGGATAGATCTTATTCAAAAACGAATGTTGCTGAATGAGTTTATCATTCATATAACAGGCATCTCTACTCATCGCTCTCTCAAATTGAAATGCGTTCGTAAGTTTTTCTTCGCTCATCAGCTCACAGCCTTTCATAATTTATTGCTTTATAATTGAAATGACCAACTCACGAACTTATTCTTCTGAGGCTTTTTTTAATTGCTTTAATAACCGTGCTAGTTCTATTTGACTAAGTCGCTTCTGCTTTGGAAGTTCTGTATACACAACTCTTTTTTTAAAATTGAGACAAATCATCTTTACTAAACAAAGCTTCTCTCCCACTGATGTGTAGAATTTGTTGAATAATATGCGTGTGAGTAAGGTTTTTTTCATCCCGCAGAGCTGTTTTTACGGATAGACCGTTTCTAAAGAAATTCTCAGATAGTCGAATTATTTTATACTGAGTTGAGCTTGTTGCTGAAACACTTTCAACAATTATTTCAGCTAGTTTTTTAGAAGCTTCATTTAAATTTACTGGTTTTGCAGCCTTCTCAGAAGAAATTAGTACGAAAATATCGACGTGAAAGCGATTGGCAGCTTCTGCCATGTTGCGTGTGCTTTGAGCCTGTGAATACACTAGTTTGGCTGCTTCTAGTTGCGTAAAATCAACTTGTTGATCTCCACTGCATGAAAAATAACTGAAGGTTTATAACAGCCCATAAGTTCAAAAAGCCTTTTTTTATCTTGAATATTGGAGATGAAAAAAACAACTTTAGTGTGTTTCTCTATCTGTTTGCTTAACTCATTTTCAACTCTAGCTAATGACTCCAACTCACTTCCAAGCAATAAAACACATGAAGGATGAAACCGAGCGACTTGGCGTCCAATTTCTGTACCAATATATTCACTTGCGCCCGTAATCATCACTACCTTATTTGTTTAATGGGGAACTGTTGGCTTAGCTACTAGTTCTATTTTTTCTTCACGTTTTTTGAATTCCGTTAAAACAAGTCCAAGAACATGACGAAAGCCTCTAAGGAAAGATGTCAAAAAACGACGAAAAATGTCGTGCAATTGTCGTTTATTGATTTTCATGCGTTCTCTTCCTTCCCCAGCATTCTAGTTCATCTCCTCGTTGTAGTTATGATAATAATAATTTTCATTGGTCATTGGATAATTATTTAATACAACTCCGACTATAAATGCTTTTGAAGTCGCTAAAGAATCACGCGCTTTTTCAACACTGATTTTTTCTGACTTTCCTGTGTTGATGACTAATACCGTTCCATCGCATCGATTTGCAAGAATTTTAGAATCTGTTACCGAAAGAATTGGCGGCGAGTCAAAAAGCACATAATCATACAAACCACGCATTTCTTCAAGCAATTCGTCTAATGCATCTGACTCGAGCAATTCCGCAGGATTAGGCGGAATTTGTCCGCTCATCAGTAAATCCAAATTAGCAATGCCACTCGCTTTTACTGAATGCTTTAAATTCCCTTTTCTTAACAATAGATTAGATAACCCTGTACTGTTCCCCAGTTGAAAAGTTCGAAACAAAGTAGGTCGGCGCATATCCGCATCGACTAATAAAACTTTTTTACCCGTCTCAGCAAATACAATTGCCATATTCGCAGCAGTTGTTGATTTTCCTTCTTCTTTAGCAGGAGATGTAAACAAGAGCACTTTTGAATCTAGTTCAGGAATCGAAAAATTAATGTTTGTTCTAATGGTCCGATATTGTTCTGCTGCAATCGATTGAGGATTAGTACGAACCACCAATTTTCGCGGCATTACCCTTTTTGTCTTGTTCTTTGTTCGCATATATATCCTTCTCCAATCTTTCAGTCAAATTCAGTGGTTTGTCCATCTTCAAATCGTTATTTACTGGGCTGACAACTCCTAGCACTTGAAGCCCAGCCATTTCCTCTATATCTTCTTCTGAGCGAACGGTTGTGTTCAATTGCTCTAAAATAAGTGTTACACCAATACCAAATGCCAAGCCAATAATTGCACCTATCGCCATATTAAATACAGGATCTGGACGAATCGGCTTTGGACTTGCAGTTGTTTCAGCTGCAGCTAATATACTGACATTATCCACTTTCATCATTTGCTTGATTCTTTTTTGAAAAACAGTAGCTGTTGTGTTCGCAACTAGCACTGCTTGTTTCATAGAAGAATCTTCGACGGATAAAGTTATTACTTGTGAGCTTTCTATATTGTTGACAGTAATTCGTTCAGTTAGAGATTGAGCCGTTTCATTTAGCTCTAATTCTTCAATAACACTTGCTAATATAGCTGGACTTTTAATAATGACATTGTATGTTCCGATCAATTGAAGATTTGTATCAATATCTAAGCTATTAAAATCCTGACTAGCTGTTGTATTTTGGTTAATTAGAATTTGAGTAGTCGCTTGGTAAACTGGCTTCATAACGGTGTAGCTTGCTACTGCACTAAAAACAATAAAGGCAAGTGTAATAAGAAGAATTAGCGATTTCCTCTTGTACATTGCTTTAAGAAATTTATTCAAACTAAAGGTAGTCTCCATAGTCCAATCCTCCTGTTTCTGATCTATTATAGAACCAATGTACGAGATAAAGGTTAAATAGGGGTTAAATAATCTAAAAATTCCAATAAAATAGAAAACTTACACTTCATTCGACTTATGTATTTACGATCATGTAATTGAGTTATTGTTGTTTTCAACACTTATAATAAAAGCATTCGGTTTTTATACACCGAATGCTTTTATCTCCATATAAACTTATAACCGAATCCTCTTACCGTTTCGATAAACTTTGGTTGGGATGGATTTTTTTCAATTTTTTTTCGTAACTTACTAATATGAACTTTGACTGTTTGTATATCGCCTTCAGAGTAATAGCCCCAGACTTGATCATATAATTGCTCAGCAGTCCATACGCGATTTGGTGTCTGTGCAAGAAGAAGCAATAACTTAAACTCTTTATGATGAAGTTTTACTTGTTCTCCTCTGATGTACAACTCACGAGAGTCTACGTGGATATGGAGGTCTCCATATTTCAAAACGGCAAGTTGATCATCGTCATTTTTTTTCCAACTGTTTCTTCGAAGAACCGCCCGTATCCGTGCTTCTAATTCATTAAAATCAAACGGCTTAGTTATGTAGTCGTCTCCGCCTGCTTCAAGACCTTGTATTTTATAAGCCATTTCTTTTCGGTAGCTAACAAACAAAATAGGTAATGTTGTTTTTAGACGAACTCTTCTACACACTTCCAGTCCATTCATGCCGGTCATTTCGATATCTAGTAGCATAAGATCCGGCTTTTCTTTTTCCAGCAGCGCTAAAACGTGAAAGCCATCTGTAGCTTGAATGACGCGATAACCTTTTTTTAGTAAAAATAACCGCATCTGTTCTCGAACACTTTCATCATCTTGTGCGAGTAGTATAGTGATAGAACTCATTTATCTTCCTCCCATCCATTCAGTAGTAAGCCAGTATCGTATATTAAACTAGTAAAAAGACCAGTATTTGTATGTTAAATAGGATTTATTGTTTATCAAAATCATAACATTATTCATTTTAAAAGAATACTTATTTTTTCTGAAAATTCAAACATTCATTATTATGAAGAAGCTAGTGCACGCTTTAATATAAATTAAATTTTTATGTAAATATTCTCCTAATACACAAGACTAATTTATGTGAAAAGTGTTTTTTCTTTTTGTTTTGCTTGGTACATGGCTAAATCTGCACGTTTCATCATGGCAGAAATAGTTGTTTTCTCTGCTGACCCTAGTGCACTGCCAATACTAATTGAAAGGTCGAAAGAAAGGTGTTGAACGTTAATCGGAGTTTCCATGGCTAAGTAAATAGCATTAGCCATTTCTTTTACACGTTTGTCGCTAGTCACATTCGTTAGTAAAAGAATAAATTCGTCTCCTCCTAAGCGTGCAACAATATTTTCGCCTTGCACACAGCCAGTTAAACGATGTCCAAATTCTTGAATCACTGAATCTCCTATTTCGTGTCCCCACAAGTCATTAATTTCTTTAAAATCGTCAATATCAAGTATCATGATAGCTATATCTTGGCTTTGTTCTAGTCTGTCATTCGCGTATTCCTGAAAATAGCGACGATTTGGTAACTCTGTCAACGCATCAAAATATGCAAAATGCTTTAGTCGGTTCTCGTATTCTTTTTGAATCGAAATATCTCTTGCAATAATTACCATGTGCTTTAAGCTCCCATCTTCTGCTAAAACAGGAGTTCCAGAGACTTCTATCCAAATCCAAGACTTTTCTTCATGCAGCAACCGAAACTGTGATTGACTACGAATGCATTTTTGAGTGGTCCACTCGAAAATACTGGATACAACAGCACGATCTTCACTATGAATACGATCAAAAAACGTGCCTTTAAAATCAGCATTTACTGGAAACCCAAAAATAGTTTCCGCAGACGGCGATATATATAAACACTCTTTAAACTGACCAACAAGCATGATGACATCGTGTACATTTTCAGCAATAATCTGATAGTTCTCTTTTTCCACTTTATAAAATTCTGCTCTTTTATCTAATTCTGTCATATCTTTTGCAACTACATAATAGCCAAGCACATCATGGTCAGTCGTTATTCGAACAAACTTGACTAAACAAGCAATGACATTACCCGATTTATTTATCAAGTGTGCGCGTTGATCTTTCATTTCTCTCGCGACTGATAAGTTAAAATGTTCTTTTGCTAGTTTTCTATCTTTAACTACTACAAAGTCGAACATGTCTTTTCCTACTAAATCATTTATTGAATACCCACTATACCGACTGCTTACAGAATTCCCTCCTGTAATAAAGCCGTCTGTATCAACTGTAACGATTATGTCCGTATTGTTATCAAATAGAGATTGAGACCGTGTAAAATTTTCTACTAAATAATCATGCGACGCTTGTTTCTTTTTCTTCGTCATTTTTTCATTTGTAATATCTGTTGTGTGGCTTACGATATGCGTGCATGTTCCATTGTCTCCATAAAGAGGCGTTAGTGATGACTTTGTATATACCAACGCATTCTCACTGGAATAATAAAAATCTTCATAGTGAGCACTTTCTTTTGTTTTAACTACTTTTGCATATCTTTCTTTCAAAAAAAATGCGATTTCTGGAGTGTGAACTTCGTCGATTGTCTTTCCTATCGAAGCAGGATTCAATATGGTTTTTTCCATTGCTGCGCTGTTCAAAAATTCATAAGTGAAAGAAGCAACTCCGTTAACTCTGATGACCATTACCATTTCTTTAATGCCTTCTGTTAATATACGTGCAAAAGACAATGCTGTTCCCTCATTCTTCACCGCAGATCCCCCAATCACATCTTACTTATATAGATTCTCTTTTATAGTTTAGCAGAAAAAAAGATTAGTTATAGCCTTAGAACTAATAAAAACCCTTTTTTCTTACAAAAAATCATTATGATATTATCATTTATTAAGTTTTTTAAAAAAGACTACTCTATATACAAGTAACCCGTTCAGTTGAGAGACGCAAAACTCTCAAATAGCATCGGAAATAACAAGGATTTTAGCAATCAAAAAATGTACACTTATAACACCAAATAGCACTCCAATTCGCAAGGTTTTCAAAAAACCTAAAATCGTGGATCGGCGTTGCTATTTTTTTCTTCTCATTTTTCTCGCCTTTCTGTTCTTTTTCATTATGATTAATCAATATTGTTAAACTTTTTATTGTTAGGTGGTGCAAAGTGAGAAAAAATCAGGATTTCATAGTTAAAAGTATAGAAAAAATAAAAACCAAACCATTTATTTTCGGAGAAGATTTAGAAAAGAAAGAATTGTTATATAGAAAAGATAAGATTATTTTAAAAAGTATATTTAGGGATTATTTGAAGCTTGAAAAAGAAAATATTTGGGTTAAAGATGATTTTTATTTTGTATCCGATTATATTAATTCGATGATTGATTATATAACGCACAAAGATATAAAAAGAAAAACACCAAAATTGAAACCAGGAAATATAGTACTGGCTAATCTTAGTTTAGGATATAAGAATGAGCCTTCTTTTATCGGTCCCGTTATGATTCTTTCTGTTTATGGTCGGAATAGAATATTTGTTGTGCCTATATTAGAAAACTATGGATTTATTAAAAATGCATACCACTATAAAAATAATGTGGGTGGCAGTAAAAGGCATTATTTGCTTACTGAAGAAGAAAGTGCCACTGATAAAAAATCAGTATTTATTCTAGACAGTTGTCAAATGATCTCTACATCAAGAATTACTTTTGAAGAGAAAGTTGGAAATATAGAAGTTAATTCACGAACTTTTAAAGATATCAAAGAACTTATCTTTCAAAGAACACTGCCAACTGAATATAGAGGAAAAACAGAATTAGAAAATGAAATAAAAGAACTGAAAGATAAAATCGAAAAACTGAAAAGTGGAAAATAAATTTCATTATTTGGTTGACTTATTAAAATATTCGAGTAAATTATTAATTAGTAAACACCTCCTTTGTACGTGTTTACATTTGGGATGAGTAACTTAATTGTGATTCTCATCAGGGCGGAATGCCAAATTTTTAACTTTGGGACGGTATTTTTACCGTCAGCGCGGAATGCGACTTAAAAGCTATCGAGAAATCGACGGCTTTTTTGTTTATACTTATTTAACAAATCTTTCATTCGGGTATACACTAATCAAAAGGAGGCATCAAAAATGAACGAACAGCAAAAAGATATTGAAGAATTTATCAAAGTGATTAAAGAAGATTTAATGGAAATCTACAAAGTATCCGACAAACAAGCTATATCAGTACTTAATGACTTCAAGCTCCGCGAATTAATCGACAAGCACGGTGAACTGGTAGCCCATTATCCGTCACAAGAACTAGCTAAGATGGCATACGAAAAAAAGAGACCAGTACTCAAACTAAATCCAAATAATAAACTTGAACAAGAAGCAGCAGAAGAATACATTGGGTTGTTGATATCAGAAATAAAAGCCAGATATCAACTCAGTGATGAAGAAACTGTAAATCTAATGATTGATTCAAGATTCGTGGAATTGTTTCAGGAAGACCCATATTTCTACTTTCATTATCAGCCTGAAGTAGTAGCCGAACAAATCTATAATAGTAAAAGATGATTCATTTCCGAAGATCGGGAATGATTTTTTTGTGCAAAAAAAATGACACCGCTAAAGCGATATCATTCGTTATTTTTTAATATTAAGTTTTCGGTTTGCCCATCCCATTCAATTTCCATTGTTATCTCTTCATTTTCTTGTATAACGGAACAACCCTCACAAGCATCATTGCCGAGATTCGCCACTTTGTCCTTTACAGAAACACCTGTACTTTTTGTTCCTCCCAAATTAGATTCCATTCTGTAATCGATGAATTCTGGAGCCGTTCCCTCGCCAATAAATGTTATAACTCCATTAGTTCTCTCACGATCACCATTTTTGACATCCACCTCATATGAAACATTCCAGTTTTCACTACTTCCAGTGAAATTATATCTGTCTCCATTTGCACAGCCACTCAAAATGAATATTAAAGCTATTAATAAAATAATCTTTTTCATAATCGTTCCTCCTGTCCTTTTCCTCTTATTAACGATTCTGCCTTATTATTCTGATAATAATAACGTTTCCTTTAATTTATGTAGAAAGGTTAGACTAACTTTTAGAATGGAACAGATATGTGTTTGATTAAATTTCATCGAATGATTTGCCACGGCTTGTGACCAGTGGTCTTTCTAAAAATGACACCGCTAAGGCGATATCATTCGTTAGTAGTTAATAAGATTTTTTCTGATTTGCCGTTCCAGATAATTTCTAACTCCAGTTCTTCGTCACCTTGCATAGGTACGCAATTCCCACAAGAACCTTGTGCGAAATCACCGATTCTATCATATATTGGTATGCCAACTCCCTCAGAGCTATTAATATCAGTTTCAGTAGCAAGTTTGTAATCTATCATTTCTGGAGTTTGACCTTCGCCAATAAATTTAGCAGTTCCATATTCATCTACTTGATTTTCGCCTTTCTTTTTATTAATAACATCTACCTTGTAAGATATTCCCCAGTTTTCGTTGCTTCCTTCGAAGATATAATTGATTTCACTAGTAACGTCTTCCGAAAAAATATCTTCATCTTGACTTGTACAACCACTTAAAATAAGTGCCAAGATAAAAAATAAAATTACTTTTTTCAAATTAATCCTCCCCCTTTTGTTATTTTAAGGTTCACCTTCTTTTTCCTCTTACTTACTATTCTACCTTATTATTCAGAAAAGAATATTCAATATTCAAAAAGAAAAAGCTCAACCAAAGTTTGGCTAAGCTATCGAAGTTTTAACGTTTATAAATAATGTCTTCCCACGTATATACACGGTCGGCAATGCCTAAGCGTTCGGCAGGTGTTTTCTTTTCTCCGTTCATCTTAAAAGGTTTACAGAAGTTGTAATAAGTCCTCAGGATCGTGATTGCCATTTGCGCATATTTCGGATTGAAGTTGGAATAGATATAACTTTTCCCATCGCCCCTGGCCGTAACCAATGGTCTTTCTAAAATCAAAAGTCTTCGTCTGACAATCTGAAAGAACGTATTTATCGCATTGTCATTGACCTGTTCCATTAAAATAGCTAGTTGAATATTTGTCAGATGGTGCGTATCGGTCAATACATCCAATAATCTGTGTCCACGATCACTTGTCGCGATTGGGTGCTTTAGCCGATTATTAGCTTGTCTGTAATAAATCTCACCGTTTGGAGCAA
Source organism: Planococcus versutus (assembly GCF_001186155.3). Classification (NCBI taxonomy): domain Bacteria; kingdom Bacillati; phylum Bacillota; class Bacilli; order Caryophanales; family Caryophanaceae; genus Planococcus; species Planococcus versutus. The sequence goes on from NZ_CP016540.2 coordinate 2,418,198, forward strand.
CAAGTTTCTGATGGAATTTATGAACTTTCAACGTGTCTTGAAGTTGCCAAAGTGCAATATCGCTTAAGCTGTCGTACTTCAAGCCATTCACTTTTGCCCATTCCTTTAATTCTCGTGCCGACTTGATGAATTCAGCTCTTGCTTGTTTTCGGGTAAGCGTTTTGTCCGTTAAGCAAAGAAAATGATGAGCGTGTCCTGAACGAATTTCTTCACTGAAAACACGCGCAATAGCTGGTTTAGTAGATTTGTCATCATCGCTAATGAACCTCCAACGATCCACCGATAGCATATTTCGCAGAAGCCAGAAATGAGCCAAAGAATTATATCCATTGTTTACGTGTAATCCGTCTACATAGTGTCTACGCTGCTCAAACTGATTCAACCCACGATGATACTCTCCCATCGATTGCGTGTCATTCTTGGTAGGAGGACAGGGAGCAACGGCATATATGCCAAACCGTTCATTTTTTCTGGAAAACGAATGCAAATGATCTTCTTTGAGTTGGTGAGTGTCAGAAGCAATTTCATCCAGACTCTTTTCCCAATCAAAATTAATGTCAGAACGGAATACATAACGCGAACGCTTATCCGCAGAAGCTACGATGTAAGTAAGCAATTGCTTATCCTCAATCAAGATACCACGATTCTTCCCTTTGCCTTTCTTCAATACGTTATTCAACACATAATGAAGTTTGTCCGTTGTAATCCACATCTCTGGAAAATGTTTGTTTGCCAGTGGTTTAGTTTCTCTTGTTTCCAAAAATTCTAAGCAACAGCGATACAGCCATTCCAATTTTTGATAATAAGTTCCTTTTCCGATACCCAAAATTTCGCACGTTCGATTAATTGATGATCTATTAACCAACTGTTTAGCGAACAAGGGCAGAATTTCATTCCGTTTTTGATTGTAAGTTGTGTTTCTGCTTTTGTTTGGAGATACATTGGTGTATTTTTTACACTCCTTGCATTGGAACTGTTCTGCCTTAGCAGCGTTCGTTCCACGCTTATAGAATGACTTGGGATTTTTCTGAGGTGTGTGAGTTTCATTTACGCAATGAGGACGGTGAAACTCATATTCCTTATCAACTGGTACAACCGAATTGATTCGGATGAGCCGTTCGATTTCTTCTGTTATCGACCAATTTGAGAAAGTTACAGTTTTAGTTCCACAAGTAGGCGGACTGTCTGGTTCTACTCTATCTGGATTACAGAGAATTGCCTTTTCGCCACCAGCGTCGGTAAGTTTGAACCTACTTGGTTTTGATTTGATGCCAAACTTTTCTTGTTTCAACCCGTGATTTTTACAAAGTGGATCGGAACACGTATTGTATTGAATTTCGAACATTTTTCCTTTCCATTCAAATTCAATTGGCTTGAATACATCCTTTGAATGTTTAAAGCCAAAATCTCTCGGAACAAGTAACGGATAATCATTTGTACGATCTGTCAGTTGTTTCGCCGATACAGGATGGATGATACGGATGGCTTTTTCGTCATACTTCAGGAGACGCTTGTAAATCATCAGCAATCAACCCCAAATCCTTAAGAATGCGCTTGTTGTTTCGTTTATTCTCTACATACGTGATAAATCGCGGATCGTCTAAGATGTTTTCAAGGAAGGCAGATAACACCTCTTCCTCTGAATATCCCGTGTACTCCGCATAATGCTTTACAATCGCAATTGTTTTGTCTGGTAATGCCCAATTGACCTTCTGTAAGTTTTGCTTTTTCGGTTGAATAAATCGCATAATTTCTCTCTCCTTTTCAAATAGAATTAGCAACTGAATTAACAGTCGATTTAGCAAGGGATTTTACACCTTACAATAATTATTGTAAGTCATTTGAATGTTCTGTCAATTCAATTGTTGAAATGGTGCTATTTCTACACGAACCTTGATATGACGGCATTTAAAAGACCGCTAATTCAGGTGCGAATTAACGGTCTAATAAGGGTTTTAATTGTCTTTTTGCGTCTCTCAACTGAACGGGTTAATATACAAGAGCCCTAGTACTATCTCTACCATTGAAAACAACTATTGTATATAATGAATCAAAAAGGGGATTCTATATGTGCTTAGTCAATTTACAATTTCGCCAACACCCTACTTATAAAATGGTTATTGCCGCAAATCGCGATGAGTTTTATAGTCGCCCTGCTGCAGCTGCTGAATTTTGGAAAGATGAACCTACTGTATTAGCGGGTCGTGACTTAACACAAATGGGCACTTGGCTAGGCGTGACTAAAAAAGGACGCATTGCCGCATTAACAAACTTTCGAGATGCTACTAATTTAGAAACAGCACAACTTTCTAGAGGAGCTGTTGTTAAAAACTTTTTAACTTCTACAAAATCTCCTGAAGAATATATAAAATCAATCGATCCTGATTTATATGCGGGATTTAACCTGATAATTGGTGATTCAACGAAACTCATTTACTACAACAATATCCAAAACGAATCCTACGAAATCCCTCCAGGCATACATGGGCTTAGCAACCACTTTTTGAATACGCCGTGGCCAAAAGTAATTAAAGGAAAAGAAAAACTGGCTCTTTATATGGCACAGACAGAAAAAGTAGATGTAGAAGAAATTTTCTCAATCTTGTCAAATACTGATTATGCTCCTGATTCTCATCTTCCGGATACAGGAGTTGGGTTAGATTTGGAAAGAATGTTGTCTCCTATGTTTATCAAAACACCTGATTACGGTACTCGTTCTGCAACTGTCGTTTTAATTTCTCACGACAATACACTTACTTTTGCTGAGCGCAATTTTGAAAACGGACTTTTCAAAGAAGATAAAGTGTTTACATTTAAGATTGACTAATCTTTTTAATTAGTTGTGTTAAAAAAGGACTGCCAATAGGATTCAAGGGGTATAGAAAAACAAGGAGTTGAACTTGTATGAGATTAGGCTATGCCTGCATGAATACCGAACTAAAAACAGTTTTTAGAACTTTGCGTGTAGCAACTGCAGAAATTGAAGGCATTGAAAAGATAAAAGAACTAACCTTAAAAAACTTTCAAACGACGCTTGACGTCATCCAGTGGAATTTAGCACATGACATTTATTTTTATCGCGCGTCTAGTTCTATCGTTCCGCTTTCAACACATCCCATAAACGACTGGATTTGGTGGGAAGACCCAGATGTACTCGCCATAACAAAAGAAATACGCTCTTTTGTCGAAAAGCACGCAATGCGAATATCCGTTCACCCAGGTCAATATACAGTCATCAATTCACCCAAACCTGACGTTGTTCGAAAGTCGATTGAAGACCTTGAATACCATGATAAGTTAATTCAATTGCTAAGCGGCACAGACATTATTCTTCATACTGGAGGTGCATATGGCGATAAAGATACTGCAAAGCAAAGATTTGCTGAAGTTTACTTACAGCTATCTCCTAGTATCCGCCAACGACTTCGTTTAGAAAATGATGACAAAACGTACACAGTCAGAGATGTTTTAGCTGTCCATCAACTATGTGGCGTTCCGATTTGCTTTGATATTCATCACCACAATTGCAATAATGATGGTGAGCCGGTGGACTTTGCTGAAATCCTTAAAACTTGGAAAGGATTTGGAACACCGAAAGTCCATATTAGTACAGGAAAAGAAGGTTTTACCGACCTTCGTCATCATAATTTGGTTTCTGAAATAGATTTTCAAGAACTGTTGCTCGTATTAAAAGGAATTGATGTTGATGTTATGTTTGAAGCCAAACTAAAAGAACAATCTGTTCTTCCGTTTGTTCACCAATTAATAAACAAATAACTAAACCAGCAACCTCTAAAGAGAGGTTGCTGGTTTAGTTTTAGCTTGTAGACAAAAGAATATTCATAATAGTTATAGTTATTTTATCGTATTCGGGCTAGATCTTGCGCTCCAGACGGATGCTTTCAGCGGACGAAGCTAGCGCAGCGATGCAGGAGCACCTCTCTCCCTGTCGCCACCTTGACGCTCTGGATGCTGAAGTGGCCTGAACACCTTGCATATTGAGCTCTTTTTAATGGAACCAAACTAGCAGACTGCTTATTTCGATTAAAGCTGCACGTTTCCAACCAGTCCGGCCACGAAGACTCCCGTGGGACAGCGAAAGCTGAAGACCTCGCAGGCACGTCAGTGACGAGGAGGCTGAAGCTGAGCCCACCGGAAAGCGAAGTGGGCGGACCGGTTGGATTTTTACACGGTTATTCCTTTTTAGGATACTTTCTACAGTCTGAACTAAACCAGCACTCTAAAGAGAGGTTGCTGGTTTAGTTGGTTGTAGTTGCTTCAGAAATCTCACCGTTCAGTTAACCAACAATGCGATACGCGACTATCATACCGATTCCACTCAATTATCACCTACTATATTTCCTCGTACGATTCTATTGAACGGTTAGCAGTATTCACATCATACGTTTGGAAAGGATGCGGAGTTATGTGTCTCAACTTTTTCAATAATCGTTCACGTCGCTTTTTCATTCCAGCAAGTGATATGTTTTCATGCTTAGCTAGTTCAGTCAATGTGCAACCTTGCACATAAAGAGCTTCTAGTAATTGTTTTTCTTGTACCGTCAATCGGCACATGTGCAACCATTCAGGCAAGCTGTCATTGAGTTCTTCAGCGAACTTTTCTTGTACGTCGTACTCTTTAGGAATTAACTGTTCATTTCTTTTGGTTTCTCTTTTTAACTCATCAAGCATGGCTCCTCGAATACTTTGGTAGGCAAACGGCGTAAAATTCCCTTTCTCGTCTTCAAAGCGTTGCCATGCCTGCCATAAAGCAATATTGCCTGTTTGACGAAAAGCATCAAAATCACGATATATATGGAGCTTTCGAATAAGTGCCGAAATCATAGGTGCATATTGAATCGCTACATCTTCAAAATTTTTCATGAGTGTTTCCTTCTGAACGTTCGTGGATTCCCGGGTACATTCAGAATAAGAGAAAAAATTAAGTAGAGCCACTGGACCATTATGCAGTTTGCCTTCATGAAAAATTTTGTTTCAAAGAGCTAAATAAATTGCATTCGGCACAATATAATCTGAATAATGTATATTCTCCAAAAAATACTGTCGTATAAAGTTGAAGGTGGTAAAATTTTTATGTGATGAGAAAGGAGAGCTTTTACTAGTGAAGGGTTGCGAAAAGAATTTACTTGATCGATCGGTGTTGTTTGTAGAAAATTTTTTGAAAAAGACAAGAAATCCATATATTGATTGGAATTCTGCAAAAGCAACGTAGTCGCATGTATGAAATGATTTACTACTATTCCAACGTTTGTGAAAAAAATAAGTCTTAACGGCAAACCAAAGACACCTCTTTGTGCATTGGAAACATCCAGTGCACAAAGAGATGTCTTTCTTAGTTAAGCTGCATCGTCTGGTGTTAGTAGAAACGCAATTTCAATTGCCCACTTGTTCCAATCAGATGCTTCTTTAGAAATTGGCACAAAAAACTCAAAACGCCCATTCCAAATTTCAGCCTCTCCTTCCCAACGTTTGTCGATATTCAGCTCTTCTCTCAATGCCCATTGTTCTAGTGCGTTGAGTGACTTTTCTACATCATCGGGGTGACCTTTATGAATTGCAGTAACATAGCAACCTCCTGGTATACAACTGCCTACTACGCGTGCGTCTCCTGTTACCATCCTCATGACTGGTACAGCTACTTCCATTTTGTACTTTTTTTCCAAACCTTCCGCACACCAGTAGCGAAAAAACGGTCTTCCTGCTGGCTTAATTTCTTTTGTCTTTAACCAATCAACTAACTCTGCTATCAGGCTATTAACGCGATCCTGTTCTGATACAGTTGCAACTATAGGAATACCGACATAAGGCTGTTCTAATCGCTTTTTAACAATCGGTTCACCAATATGCTTATGCACAATCCAACACACCTTTCTATCTGAAAATCGAGTTTACTCTCATATTTATCTATACCCGACTGCATAGACTGCTCAATCACTTTTGAAAAAATGCTGTTTAAACTGACTAATTAAGATCTTCAAACTGCGACAAAATATGAGGGCTCTAAATTGACTTTCTCTATTTAAAGCGATAATCTAGAAAAGTTGACTGATTGGTCACTTTAAGTGACCGTTTGGTTTAGGAGGGCTTGAATGGACAAAAAAAAAGAAATAATGAAGCAAGCTGTACATCTGTTTTCGATAAGAGGGTTTCACCAAAGCTCTGTACAAGAAATAGTGCATGCTGCCGAAATTTCTAAGGGGGCTTTTTACAAACATTTTGAATCGAAAGAAAGCCTTTTTATTGAAATTTTAAAGCAACACCACCAAGCAATTATGGCAGAAATTTTGAATTCAACATCCAATTTCGATGCTGATAACAAGGATGTTTTCAAACAGAAGTTAGCAATTGAAATCGAGAGAACACTTTCGAATCACGAATTTTTTATGATGGTGTTTAAAGATTTCACACTTGCTGAAAGCGATCAACTCAAAGCTGTGTTTATAGAATTGAGACAGTCGACCGTGACACTACATAAAACCATTTTACTAGATACTTATGGATTAGACATTAAGTTATTCTTACCTGATTTAGTGGCCATGCTTGAAGGATTGATGCAGCAATACATTTTTGCGCTAGTCTTTGAAGAAAAACAAGTGCCCATTCCAAAAATCGTCAATTTTATCACGTCTGCGATTGATGCCGTTGTAGATAATTTAAAAAATATGGAGCCAGTTTTAACCAAAGCTCGTGCTCAAATTTCAACACGTGAAGAAGCATTCAATCACGTTTATGAAAAAATGAACGCCTCTGAAGAGCACACTGAAAAACTATTGGCTTCACTCGATTTGTTAAAAAAGGAAATTGCAAAAAAAGATGCAGAAGCATTTTTAATCGAAGCTTTACTCGTTTACATGAAACAGTTTCCTTCTATTAAAAATGAAGTCATTTATCTTGAGAAATTTATTTAATACAAAGGAGACAAAAACGTGAAAAAAATGATTGATTTTTCATTAAACAATAAGTTTGCAATTTGGATTTTAACAGTAATGGTTGTGGTTGCAGGTCTTTACGCAGGCTTAACAATGAAACAAGAATCTATTCCAAGCATTACATTACCAGCTGTAACCGTAGTTACTACTTATCCCGGGGCAGCACCAGATGAAATTATGGACGAAGTGACCATTCCAATGGAACAACGCATTCAAAATATGAATGGCGTTGAACTGACGACTTCTACCTCGATGGCAAATGCTTCTACGATTCAAGTTCAATATGATTTTGAAGTCGATATGGACGAAGCAACAAGAGAATTAGAAGATGCTTTATCCCAAGTTACCATTCCTGAGGCAGCAAACGAACCTCAAGTTTCGCGTCTTAGTTTAGATGCTTTTCCTGTTCTATCTCTAAGCGTTAGTGACCCTGATAGTACATTAGAAGAACTTACTGCGAATGTTGAAAAAAACGTGATCCCTGCTCTTGAAGGTGTCACAGGTTTATCGGATGCACAAGTTTCTGGACAGCGTGTACAAAAAGTAACGATGAAATTTAATAACAAAGCGTTAGCCCAATATGGATTAACAGAAGAAACCATCCAACAAATTATCCAAGGCTCGAATTTAACGTTTCCTTTAGGATTAACAAACTTTGATGGAGAACTAAAAAACTTAGTTATTGACGGCGACGTCACCACTGTTGATGATTTGAAAAACCTACAAATTCCGGCCGTTCCTCAAGCTGTACCAGCTGAACCAGGCGCTACGCAAGGTCAAGGAGCACCAGCAGATGCAGAAAACAGCGCTCAAGCACAACCACCTGCAGCTGCACCAACTGCAATTCCAACTGTCGCATTAAGCGACCTGGCTGAAATTGAAGTTGTTAGTAAAGCGGAATCGATTTCACGCACAAACGGTGAAGAGTCGATCGGAATTTCGATTGTTAAATCACCAGATGCAAACACTGTTGAAGTTGTAAACGGTGTGAAAGAAATTGTAAAAGATATGGAAGATGAATACGGTTTGACTGTAGCATCTACATTTGACCAAGGCGAGCCGATTGAACAATCGGTAGAAACCATGCTCAGCAAAGCGTTGTTCGGTATTTTATTTGCTGTAGTTATTATTTTGCTATTCTTACGCAGCTTTAAAACCACGTTGATTTCGATCATCTCGATTCCGTTATCATTATTAATGGCGATTTTCTTGTTAAATCAATTGGATATTACGCTAAATATTATGACACTTGGTGCTTTAACTGTCGCGATTGGTCGTGTGATTGATGACTCGATTGTTGTGATTGAAAACATCTATCGGCGCATGGCTTTGCCTGATGAAAAATTACGCGGCAAAGACTTGATTCGCGAAGCAACGCTTCAAATGTTCTTACCGATTTTTTCATCTACTATTGTAACCATTGCCGTATTCTTACCGCTTGCACTCGTTAGCGGACAAATCGGCGAATTATTCTTACCTTTTGCTTTAGCAGTTGTCTTTGCACTTTCAGCTTCGTTACTCGTAGCTGTAACCATCGTTCCCATGATGGCGCATTTGATGTACCGCAAGCAATTAAACAAGATGGACTTGCCTAAATCTACACAAAAAGAGCATAAGCCGGGCAAAATGGCGACAAGTTACAAACGAATATTAGAATGGGCATTAAACCATAAACTCATCACGTTTGGTGGGGCATCTATCGTTCTTGTAGCCAGTTTATTCTTAATACCGGTAATTGGCGTTAGCTTCTTGCCTGAAGATGAACAGAAAATGGTCATGGCAACGTACAGTCCAGAACCTGGTCAAACACGCGAAGATGTGGAAGCCATTGCATCGAATGCAGAACAAGCTATTGATGGCCGTGATGGAGTCACATCATACCAGTACTCACTGGGTGGAGGAAATCCCTTGACCGCAATGGGCGGAGGCGGAGATAATTCCGCATTGTTCTACATTGAATACGACGATGAATTTGATGCATTTAGCGATGAAAGCAACAAGTTAATCGAAGAGTTAAATAGCTCTACTGAATCTGGCGAATGGGCAAGTTTAGACTTTGCCGCAATGGGTGCAAGCGGTCTAGAATTATTCGTTTACGGAGATAATATAGAAGACATTCAATCTGCAATCGATCAAATTCAACCAATCATGGAAGACCATGGTGAGTTGGAAAACACTGAATCTAGCCTGACTGATGCTTACGACCAATATACATTAGTCGCAAATCAGCAAAGCTTGAGCGAAAGTGGTTTGACCGCAGCTCAAATCGGCATGGCGCTGAGCAGCGTCGGCGAAGCGCCTGTTTTAACAACAGTCAAATATGAAGACAAAAATATTGACGTGTACATTGAAACAGAAGAAACCGAATACGCAGGAATTGATGACGTAACAGCTGTAGAAATCCCAACAGCACTTGGAACAACGGTAACTGTCGGGGAAGTAATGACAGTAGAAGAAGGCAAATCGCCTGATACCATCAATCGTAGAGACGGCCAAATGTTTGCTTCGCTAACTGCAGATGTTGTTGGCAACAATGCAGCTGAAATCACTACTGAAATTGATAAAAAAATAGCAAACCTTGATTTGCCAGCAGGTGTAACAACAGATCAAGGCGGTGTTACTGAACAAATCAATGAATCATTCACACAGCTTGGCTTAGCCATGCTTGCAGCGATTGCCATCGTGTACTTCGTACTGGTTGTCACATTCGGTGGTGCACTCGCTCCGTTCTCTATTTTGTTCTCGCTACCATTTACGGTTATTGGTGTACTAGTGGCATTATGGATTACAGGAGAAGCCTTGAGTGTCAACGCGTTGATCGGTGTATTGATGTTGATTGGTATCGTTGTGACAAATGCCATCGTGTTAATTGACCGTGTTATCCACATGGAAAAGGCTGGTTTAACTACACGCGAAGCGCTTCTCGAAGGTGGCGTGACACGTCTACGCCCAATCTTAATGACAGCACTCGCAACAATCGGTGCATTAATTCCACTTGCGATTGGAGCAGAAGGTGGAGGCGGCGGATTAATTTCACAAGGTCTCGGTATTACCGTGATCGGTGGATTAATCAGTTCTACTTTGCTCACATTGGTCATTGTACCTATTGTTTATGAAGTAGTCGCGAAATTCCGTAAAAAACAACGAAACTAAATAAAAAACAGGCAACTCACATACGAGTTGCCTGTTTTTTTATCTACTATTTGCTGAACCGCGCTTCGATGGACACATTTCTAAGAAAGCTAGACCGCATAACAAAACCTGTAGAAATCCTAGAGGATTTCTACAGGTTTTTCATTTTTTTTAGATTGACGATTGAGAGCGCTCAGTCGGTATTTCTTTTTATCTGTTTTCGATAATGCTTTATACTCTTGTAAAAACGTTTCGTATTTGTTAATGACTTCTTTTGTAGGACCGTATTCTTTGACCACACCAAACTCCAGCCACAAAATATGATCACAGAATTTTTTCATTTGCGAGATCGAATGACTGACAAAAAACATCGTTTTACCTTTTTCCTTAAATTCCATCATCTTGTCTAAACTTTTTTCTGAAAAGGCTTTGTCGCCTACCGACAGAGCTTCATCCACAATCAAAATATCGGGATTCACACGAACCGAAATAGAAAAGCCTAAACGTGATTTCATTCCACTGGAATACGTTTTAACCGGTTGATCGATAAACTTTTCTAGTTCTGCAAAATCGATTATCTCATCTTCCATTTCAGAAATTTCTTTTTGAGAAAAACCAAGCATCAGCAATTTAAGTTCGATGTTTTCGCGTCCTGAAAGTTTCCCATCAAGACCTGCGTTCACTGCAATTAAAGCAACATTTCCGTTACTCGTAACATGTCCCGTTGTTGCGGGAATAACACCTGCAATAATGTTCGCTAACGTCGATTTACCTGAGCCGTTAATGCCCACCAATCCAACAATTGAACCTTCTTCGACAGTGAACGAAACATTCTGTAAAGCAAAGAAATCTTCCCCATAATCTTTATAGGGAACAAGCAAATCCAAAATTCGTTCAGACTGCTTTTTATAGAGTTTATAGCGCTTAGAGACATTCTTTACTTCGACTGAATTACCCAAAGATTTCACATCCAATTTTTATAAAAAGTCAATAAACTGACTTCTGAATTTTACATGAAGATAAGATCCAACAAGAAATGTTATTGCCAATACTCCTATAAAGTATAAGGTATACGTTGGATTTTCAAGGAAATACCAACCTTCCCCGAGTAAGGAATAACGATAGCCTTCAATGACGTAATAGAACGGATTAATTTTCAAAAATACTTGCCATGAATCTGGTAATGAAGTTGGCGGCCATAATATGGGTGATAAATATAACAACATACGCATGATGGATTGCATAAGCATCTGAACATCTCTAATAATCGTCGCCAACGTCGAAGTGATAAGAGACAAGCTGAATAGAAACATTAATAACCCAACGATATAGATAGGCAGTTGTAAATAATAAATTGAAATCGGAAAACCGATAAACTGCAATACAATCGTACCGATCGTCAATAACACCAGATGAGGATACAATTGCGCAAAAATTGTATAGTTTGGTATGACACTCATGGGGAAGTTCATTTTGGCGAGCATCCTAATTTTGCTATAGATCGACTTAGTAGATTTCATTACACTATTATTAATTAAAAACCATACAAGAATTCCCGCAAACATCCATTGAAAATACGGAATATCACCCACGTCTGCTCTTTGCCTAATTCCGAATCCGAAAACAAACCAATAAATTAAAATTTGAATAGCTGGGTTTATAATCTCCCAAGCTGCACCTAAATAATTTCCTCTAGTTAAACTTCGCAATTCGTAAATCGACAATCGTCTGATCAAATAAGAAAATTTAACTTGCTCTTTTATTACTGTTATCGCTGATTTCATTTTGATTCCTCACTAACTTTTCTCTAAACACTTACAAAAGCTTCTAGTAGTGCTAATAAAGCTTCTGAAAAGCTTGCTGAATAACTACAAAATACGATCTTGTTTAAGAGATTCTACAATCCGAAGTATATTTTTTCTGTCCATAAACGTATTAATTTGCTGGAATTTTTCCATAATTTCATCTTCTACTTTGTAATTTTGAGCGATGACATCTTTGACTTTTTCTATCAAATCATCAAGATCATAAATAACAGCACCTGGTGCATTCTCATCATTTACTGGTGGAATGGCTTTGTATTGATTGATTAAATACTCTTTTTCTTCCCAATAAAAAATTGGATATGCACCTCTAAACGTTGCATCGTAAATCGCAGAAGAATAGTCAGTTATAAAAACAACAGAGTTTTTCAATGCTTCTGATGGATTATTACTAATGATATGTTGGTACTCTTGCATATTCTCATAAATGTGCTCAGAAAACTTATTATGTGGAACAATTAGCAATCTATCAAGTAAACCATTTTTTTCAAAAGCTTCAATAACTCGAATAATTTGAGTATAGTAAGTAGTTTGCTCAATTAATCCTCTGTAAATCAAACCTTCTTCCCAATATCGGTAAGTAGGCATGAATGCAATTTTATCAGCATCTTCATTAAGCTTAGCATGATCGAAAGTTGCCAGTCCTGTCAGAATTAAATCCTCTCTATCATAACCCATTTTGTAAAATTCCCCTGCCTCAAGCTCTGAACTAATAACAGATTTGCGCATATTAAAAACATTTTTGTCTTTATGGAAACCAAAAGCCATTGGATTATCAACTGGTTTGGCAAACATAATTCCATGCTGAAGAAATGTTAATGGAATGGAGTTGATTTTTTCTCGAATAACATCGATATACAAGCGATCGTTTAATAAGTGATTTGATAATTCACTAGAAATAAGATTTGAAGCTCTGAAAATCAAATAATAATGTTTAAAACTAAACTTACTGACAATTGCTCTTTTATACTGGTTTTTTAGCGCTTTATAGTTTTCCGCATCTTTGCTTAAAATGAAAAAATTTTTAGATTGTAAATCCGATTCTTTCATAACTTGTTCAAAAACTCTAATTCCAGATTCATCGGCTTTCATGCTTTTCTTTTCAAAATACAAATTGATATTTTCTTTTTTTCGTGGAAGCCATTTAGAAAGAGCATGAGCAATAAAAATTAAGTTTCTATTTATAAAAGTATATTCTTCAGATTTTGATAAAATTGTGGAAGTTACATCTCCACGCAAATTAGTCCTTACAATATTCACTTGGTCATCAACTAATTTAAAATCCAATGTTTTCTTTCTTTTTGGTCGAACATTTAATTTCAAATTGTGCAAAACTGTATGTTGATCACCGAGGTATAAATTTGTATGAATACGATTATTGACATTCAAACTTGCAATTGGTATTTTGAAAAAGCCGTATCTTCGAACAAGTTTAAAGTTGAGTGGACGAACAAACTTAGTAAGCGGAGACCCTTCAGTCCCAACATACAAATAATCATAAACACCGCTTGCTTTGTAGGCGTAATGGGTATTCCTTCCGAAAATGTACAAATTTTTACCTAAAAATTTAACTTTAAGATTTGGATGAAAGCTTGAAATTTTCGTAGGTCTCCCTTGGGTCATGTAAATACCTTTGGTTCTGTTGTGTAAATAATATTTAATACCATTTACTTTTAAAACACCTAACAAATGTTTATTGCGATACTTTTCTAGTTTTGTTTTATCTGCAATTTTGACGCTTTTTCCAGCTAATTTCTTTAAATTTATATTTTTTTCTATATCTTCTAATTGAAAGTCCAGTGAAGTTGGACTTGACAAGTTAAAGTCCAAGTTCGGCTTATTTAAAAGTACAGTGAAAATAACTTTTTGTGTAACAAGCTCTTTTCTAAATAAATCATAAATAACAAACATATAAAATTGACCACAATTGATTTTTCCGATATTCAAAAACCTGTACTCTACGGTTGTTAGCCCTAAGTCAATTTGAGTGACATGAGAAGTTTTTCCAAATGTTGCTAAATCATGAATACTGTCGATATAATTTCCGGTATGATCATACATCGAAAATGTTGTGTCACCTGTTTGTTTAAAAATCAGCAACTCTGAATATATCTCGAAGTTCAATACCATTGAGTTTTTACTTATATAAAAATCAGCGCTATCTCCATGATTAAACTTAGTTATATATATTTTATCGTTTTGTACATATCCAATAATACATTCTTCTAAAAGTTGATTTACAAACAAAACTTGATCCTCTGCTTCATAAACACCAACTTCGATTGGTGTTTGTTCTAACTTCGAAAGTTGTAATGCATAAACGCCTTCCGTTTCTAACATAAAAAAAGAAATTTCTGCTAAAGATTCTTTAACTATCTGTAATTTAGAATTAAATATTTCCACTGTTATACCTTCTTTTTCAATTGTATTTATTCAATCTTTAAAATCAAATATGGACTGTGTTTAATTTTACTTTAAAAAAGCTTTTACTACTCGCTGAGTCGCATGCCCATCTTCAAGAGACGAGAATCGATTTTTAAACTCAGTAAATTTTGCATCTAGCTGAATATTGGAGTCTTTCAATACATGAATCGCTTGAAACAATTCTTGTTCTGTTTGTACGATCGGCCCTGGCGCATCATTTTCAATATCGATATAAAACCCACGTAACTGGTCACGGTAGTTTTCTAGGTCATACATAAAGAAAATAACCGGACGATTTAAAATAGCGTAGTCAAAAAAGACAGATGAATAGTCCGTAATCAGTAAATCCGATGCTAAGTATAAATCTCGGATATCAGGGTAGCTTGATACATCGTAGACCATTCCTTCATAGGCCGAGAAATCAAAGTTTTCAGCAACTAAATAATGCATACGTGACAAAAGTACCCATTCATCGCCAAATTCTTTTTTCCAGTTTTGTAAATCAAATTGAAACTCAAACTTGTATTTTCCTTTTTGATAAAACTCATTGTCTCTCCAAGTAGGCGCGTAAAGCATGATTTTTTTTTCTTCAGCAATGCCTAACTCTTTTTTGAGATTACTGATTAACGTAGCTGAGTAGTTGGTCAACACATCGTTGCGAGGATATCCTGATTCAATGACTTTTCCATTATAATGGAAAGCACGCTTAAAAATCTCTGTAGAATATGGATTTGGAGAAATTAAATAATCCCATTTCTCAGATTCTAAAATAAAATTCTTTTTGTATGAACCGGTTTCTGTGTTAGGCATATGAACTTCCTCAATATCAAGCCCAAGTTTTTTCAGAGGCGTTCCGTGCCACGTTTGTAAATACACTGTTCCTTTTGGTTTTGGCATCCACCGAGGCAACCGAACGTTGTTGACCCAGTACTGTGCTCTAGGAAAGGTCCAAAACCACTTTAATGTAAATCTCTGGATATACGGAAGTCTAAATTCTTCAAAGAGTTTGACTGCACTTTTATCCACACTCCATAACAAGTTATGACGTGGATAATGTTCCTTCATATATTCGTAGATCGCACGAGGATTGTCACTAAATTGTTTTGCGTGAAAACTTTCAAATACCACAAGGTTTTTCTTTTTAGGAAGCTTTCCTAGAATCACGAATACTGCACGAAAAAGTCTTCTCGTATAGCTGCTGTTTTTAAGTCTTTTAATCTTCTGAATCAAACTCAAGCAATTCACCTATCTTCTTTCTGAAGTATGTAGCTCGGATAAGAATTTACTGCAAAGAATAGTATCTTGCCACTTTTTATTTTATACTACAATAAAGCGCAATATACATATATTAAAAAAGCAACTTTTCTTCTTTAAAAGCGTCTAATGACACATACTTAACCCATATTTTCAATAGCTATTACACATGATAACATATAAGATGATGTTATAGCGTATTGTAAAAAATCGAAAATAAGCATTCTTGGAGTGAAGATATACATGAAGAAAGTAATAACTTATGGAACCTTTGACTTGATTCATCATGGTCATATAAATATTTTGAAACGAGCAAAAGAAAATGGTGATTATTTAATTGTTGGTTTATCTTCTGATGAGTTTAATGCCATTAAAGGCAAAGCTGCCTATCACTCTTACGAAGAACGAAAGCTGATACTAGAAGCGATAAAGTATGTGGATGAAGTAATTCCTGAACATAATTGGGGTCAAAAAGTGGCGGATATTACCAATAATCAGGTAGAGCTTTTCGTAATGGGTTCAGACTGGGAAAACAAGTTTGATGAACTGATGGATTATTGCGAAGTTCTTTACTTGCCGCGCACAGAAGGTATTTCAACCACCAAAATCAAAACAGACCTTTATAATAGCAAATGATTAAAGAACTAGGCATATCCATTTATCTCTTCTTGTTTAATATTTTATTTGCGCTGTTTAAGCTTTTCCCATTAAGAAATAAAACAGTATTTCTTTCTTCTTTTGGTGATAACGCGTTTTTCATTGCAAAAGAGCTTTCCAAAACACAACATCATTCACTGATCTTCATTAACCAAAGTAAATGTAAAATTGATTTTGCACGGATTCCTACTGACAACAAAAAGATTTATAGCTTTGAAACGTCCAATATCGTGGATACGTTTTTATCGATCTACCACTTAGCTACATCAAAATATGTCTTTGTTGATAATTACGCAGGCGTTCTTTCCGTTATTAAATTTCGACAAAAAGTTAAATGTATTCAGTTGTGGCATGCAGCTGGAGCAATCAAGAAATTTGGTTGGAGTGACCCGGAAACAGCTGGACGAAGTGAGCGCGCAAAACTACGTTTTCAACAAGTGTATGATCGTTTTCAGTATATCCCTGTTGGCTCGCAACAAATGGCCGATATTTTTTCTACATCTTTTCACGTTGATCAAAGTCATTTTATCTATACGGGTGTTCCTCAAACCGATTTTTATTTTGACTCGGTTGCTAAAGACATTGCACATGCTAACCTGCAAAGCAAGTATCCCGCTATTGTAGGAAAAAAGGTTATTTTGTACGCACCTACATTCCGAAAAAACGCATTAAGTCGTATGGAAATTCAACTAAATATAGACGAACTTTTAGAAAAATTGAATGATGAATACGTATTGTTGATTAGACTTCATCCTTCTGTTCAAGAAGTTACGAATCTCAAAAAACATTCCCGTGTATTGTTAGTAAATGATTATCCACACCTCAGTGAGTTGTTAGTTGTCAGTGATGTTTTAATCACAGATTATTCTTCTATTCCTGTAGAATATTCGTTGCTTGGCAAGAAAATGATTTTCTTTACGTATGACCTCGAAGAATATGCAAAAACGCAAGGAATTTGGGCAGAAAGCAACTTGTACTTTCCTGGCCCTATCGTAAAATCGACCAATGAAGTAATAAACGAAATTCTGAATCCAGAAATCGATGATCATAAAATCGAACAATTTTGCAGTCATTGGAATACGTACTCGACAGGTCAAAGTACAAATCAGCTTATTACAGTTATTTACGATCCAACAGATTTATAAAAGCAATCCGTTCATTCTGTAGAGGAATGAACGGATTTTTTACGGCTTACCATTATATCTGAATATTCAGTTTAAAAATAGGATTTTTACTTTTAGTTGTGGTATATTGTAGGTAAAGACGATTCTCTCCCATACATACGCTAATATACACGCAGCGAAAAAAAACAAAGGGGTGAGAAAGGTGTATTCTAAATGGATGAAAATTTCAGCCGCTTTATTATTAGTCTTGTTCACCGTGTTATCTTTCTCTAGTCCGTCGCATGCAGCAAGCTCTACGTACGTTACAAAAGCGAATACAAATAGTAAAGTCGTCGCACTTACCTTCGACGACGGTTCAGATGGCACAAATATCAACAAAATTTTAGACATTCTGTCTGCAAATGGTGTAAAAGCTACTTTCTTCTTAACGGGATCCGGTGCCAAAAACCATCCATCTTGGATTAAAAACATTAATAATAAAGGGCATCAAATTGGAAACCACTCGTATTCACATCCTGATTTCACAAAAATTTCTGCAGCTAAGATAAAAAGCGAACTTGCTACAACAGAGTCAACCATTAAAGATATAACAAAAAAAACAACAAAGCCTATTTTTAGAGCTCCTTTTGGCGTATCTAATTCAGCTTCATTAAAAGCTGTTGGCGACGCGGGATATACACATACCATTCAATGGAATATTGATACGGTCGATTGGAAAGGTGTTTCTTCTACACAAATTACCAATAAAGTTCTGAACAACATCGTGCCTGGCTCTATCGTTTTAATGCATACAGGTGCAGGAGCATCTGGAACTCCCGGTGCTTTGCCAAACATGATTAGTAAGTTAAAAGCAAAAGGCTATAAGTTTGTAACGGTATCTGAAATATTGAACTTGCCTTCAGCACCTGTGAGTGGCAGCAAGTACACGGTAAAGTCTGGAGATACGCTTTACAGCATCGCTAAAAAGTATAATGTCACAGTTAAAGCATTGGCCAAAGCAAACAACATTACTAATTACAATTTGATTCGTGTTGGTCAAGTGCTAACGATTCCTGGAAAAACACCGTCGCCACCTGTAACGCCTCCTGCTCCTTCTGCTAAATACACAGTGAAAGCTGGAGACACACTTTACAGCATTGCACGAACTTACAAAGTTACCGTTTCAGCATTGGCTAAAGCCAACAACATTACCAATTATAATTTAATCAGTGTCGGCCAAGTATTAAAAATTCCTGGGAAATCGACACCTCCACCTGCAACGACGGTAAAATATACAGTAAAATCAGGAGATACACTTTATAGCATTGCGCGCACATACAAAACCACCGTTTCAAAAATTGCTGCTGCCAATAAAATTTCAGATGTCAATTCCATTCGTGTTGGGCAAGTATTAATCATTCCTAAGTAAGTCATAACTGATGATAAAAAGAGCTGGAAATTCAACTTCCAGCTCTTTTTGTCGTTTTTTTATCTAAAAATACTTTTTAGCTTTAAAAATTGCATCAAAAAACACTTTATATGAATATATATACCTATATTATAAAATCTTAAGTAATTCTATAATAGTATGGATATTCCAATTTTTATACACAGGAGGAAGAAAATGAAACGTTTGATCATGTTTTTATTAGTTTTTGTCTTTTTACTTAGTACAGCTCCGCTTTCTGCATTTGCAATCAAATCGAATGATGCTAAATTCGATCAATTTTTAACTGAAATTAAATGGGAAAAGCAAGATTATTTAAGCTACCTTAAAAACAAAGGCTGGTCGTTAAATGAATTTTATACAGTCGATGAATTGGGAACACCTTTAACACAAGAAGGTGTAGAAGCATTACTAACTAAACTAGACATGACCCGCGCTGAATTAAATAGCTTGATGATTGAATATGGCGACCTCGAATCAGGCGAAGACGTTCTTGACGGCGTGTACTTAATCTTTATGGAAGATGTGGAAGACGCGGTTGAATTTTATTTAGATGGCTCTACGAGTACGCCGATTGATGCGACAAACCTTCAAGAATTGATGGAACGATTCGGATTTGCATCTGAAAAAGAACTTGAAGCATTTCTGCAAGAGCAATCCGATTCTCTAACAAACTATGACTTTATCGAAGACTTAGAGTCTTCCCTTCTTTTCTATACAGAACTAGATGGATTAGATATGGATTTAAGCGGCTTGTTCACTGAACTTGGTTTGACAGACGAAGAAGTAGAAAAGTTAGTTGCTCACATGGATACACTTGACTTTGAAGATCCTGCTTTCGAACAAAAACTAACACAACTAAGTGATCGCATGATCGCAATCGGTGAATTTGAAACGGCTGATGAGTTAACAGCAGAACAAATTGCTGAATTGATGGATATTTATAGCGATATGACTG
This sequence comes from Planococcus versutus, assembly GCF_001186155.3. NCBI lineage: Bacteria > Bacillati > Bacillota > Bacilli > Caryophanales > Caryophanaceae > Planococcus > Planococcus versutus. The sequence continues at coordinate 2,437,946 of NZ_CP016540.2, forward strand.
ATTTACTTGAAATCAGAACCACTTATTTCTTTGTCAAAGACGGCCAGAAAACACCAGTTTCATTGGCAACATTGATGACACTCGAGTCAACTAATGGTGCGGATTTGTTAATTGAAATCTACAACCTTAAAGACGTATTTTTAGCTGATATTTTATTGACTGCAGAAATGTTTGGTTCTGAATTGATTGTAGATACAGGAAAAGACTTAGGTACTGTAGAAACGATCATCACAACACCGCCCGCAGTTCAAAAACCTGTTACTGCTACTCCACCAACAACAAACCAAACGCAAAAAGGTGGTAAATTGCCTGCAACAGCTTCAGATTTCGCGACAAACACACTAGTAGGATTAGCAATTCTCTTTATCGGTATGGCACTATTCCGTCGCGCTCGTGCGACAGTAGATGAATGAAGAACGCACACAACAAAAAAAGAATATATAAAAAATCACTTCTTCTTTTTTTCTCTAGTATTTTTATTATTTTTGGCTTGTGGTTCAGTACGACGAATACTGCTACTTTTGTAAAAGGGTATATGCTTTACAAAACTGGAAGCGTTGAAGCAAACGCTTTTAGTGGCAAAACCGAAAAGCAAAATCTCTCTCTTGAAATAGAAGACAAAGCTGCAAAACCAGAACCAGCCACTGAAAGTCAGAGTCAAAGTATAGAAACACCAAAACAATCGACTCTTTCTGATTATCCACAATCGCCTGACATTGGCGATTGGATGGGTGAATTGATCATTCCTAAGCTGGATGCCAGTCTGCCGATTATACACGGTACAGACGAAGATGAGTTGGAAAAAGGGGTAGGGCATTTTGCGCAAAGTGTAATGCCTGGCGAAAACGATAATTCGGTTTTGTCTGGACATCGCGATACGGTTTTCCGTGATCTTGGGCAAGTCGGAAAAGGTGATTTGTTCATCGTCAAAACACACGCTGGAACTTTTACTTACAAAGTTCGCTATGTGCGAATTGTTGATGAAGACGACAGAACGGTTATTGTGCCAAAACCAAAAGCTACTTTGACTGTGTCTACTTGCTATCCTTTCGATTATGTTGGATATGCCCCAGATCGTTATATTTTAGTTGCAGACTTGGTTTCTAGTGAATAAAAAAAGAAATTCCCATTTCGGGAATTTCTTTTTTATTTAACTAAATTTTTGTAGTTTCTATTCGTTAATAACAATGTCGGACACATAGTAAAAACCATATTCATCCATTACAATGGTATAGGTTTTGTTGCGTTCTTGTAGAGATTCTTTGCCCGCTGCGTCTTTAAAATTGAAAGCTTCTTCTGTCGTGACGATGGCATGATCGTCAAAAATCTCGATTCCTGAAATTTCTAGCTTGGTAAAGTCGAAAGCCATCCCTTTACCTGAAATATCTGTAATGTACTCAGAGATTCCGTTATAAATGTCACTTTGATAAACAAGCAAGTTTTGAATATAGAAAAAGTCTTCTTCTTTCAATGCTGTCTCGTAGTAATAACGGAAATCGCCAATAAATTCACTTAAATTGGTTTCGTTGAAATTCATTTCTAAATCAACATCGTATTCGTAATCTTCATCTTCGTATTTATCGAAATCTTCATAGACGCCAAAGATTTCTGCAACTTCTACAGTTGTCATTGGCGATGAAACCCATTTTGATAATTGTTCATGCATAGAATACAAAGGAATTGAAAAGCCAATTGAATCGCCTTCTTCAATTACCAGTGAGTTGATGCCTACTACTTTTCCAGTTGTAGCATCTACTAGAGGTCCGCCACTACTGCCTGGTGCAATTTTTGCATCAATTTGATAAATATCTTCATACGTAAATTCTTGGTAAAAGTCACGATCGATTCCGGTGATATACCCCAATGTTGCTGTATTTTCCATACCAGCTGGGCTACCCAGAGCGATGACTTCCGTTCCAACGGCAGTTGGTTCCATTTCAGCTTGTAACGGCGTAATGCCTTCAAATGCGTCTACATGTATTAAAGCAATATCGGATTCTCCAGAAATCCCCACAACAGTTCCCGGATGATCTTGACCGTTTATGTTGCGAACGACTACGTCCGTAAATCCGGCCACAGCATGCGCGTTTGTTACAACCATTCCCGTATCAGAAAACAAGAAACCAGATCCTTGTCCACCTTCAGTTAAAATGGTGTAAACTTTCTGCTGTGATTCTTTGATAATAGCTGTTTTTTCTTTTTTCTTGGGTTCTACTTTTTCTTCTTGTTCAGAAGGTGGTACGACATCTTCTACTTTTGTCACAGTACCCGCTGTTGGTTCTTCAGCTGGAACCGTTTCTTCTGGTTCTTCAACTTTCTCAACCACACCTGGTATAACGTCATCTTTATCTTCTGATTCAAGCGGTTTGTCAGGTTCTACTGGTTTTTGTGGTTCTTTTTCAGCTGCCTGCTCTTGTTTCGGGGGTTCTGCTGTTTCTACATCATCTTTCATCAACTGTGCAGATCCTATACCGATTCCTAACAATGTTAAAAGCAGTACAATGGCATAGATAAACTTACGTTTTTTCTGTTTTTTGCTACGCGTCTGAACTAGCGATTGACCGCAGTCTTTACAGAACTTTGAGCCTTCTGCATTTTTGGCTCCACAATTGTTACATGTCATGGCTATACCTCCTGATGAATTAACATTTATTTCTTTAATTTCTACCATTATAGACCTTATAACGTCAAACAACTACTCAGGGTTGCAAGTTGTCATGAAGTCTTTCCATTTGTAATAAATCTAACTAGTTAAACTATTGTTATTTGATATCGACTGGTCATGTGGTTATTACTCAAAATGATTGCTTTTTGAATAGCTAGCTAATGCACTTCTAATCGAAACGTATTCACACCAGTAGGTAAAGCTCAAATTGGAATAGACCCATTTAGACATAGAAAAAGCCATTCTTTAAAGGAATGGCTGGTTTTGTTAATGAGAACGCGTCTTCCTGCGACCGTGTCCGTTGTGAGAAACTCGGTGTTTAGAAAGCACTTCTTTTTCTTTGATTTCACGCTCGCGGTTTTCGAGTGCTGCTGACACCAGTCCAAGAACTGTACCAAACGCTGCGCCTGCTACAACTTCCACAGGCTGATGGCCAAGTAATTCTTTCAATTCTTTTTCACGTTGAACAAATTCAAAGCTTGGAAATTCACCTGAGAATTTCACAAAACTGTCTTCTAGTTCATTAACCAATCGCGCAATTTCTCCTGTGTGACGACGAATGCCTTGTGCGTCGTACATAACGATGACACCAAATATGATCGCAAGTGCCGTTTCAGTATGACGCGCACCTTTATTTGCAGCAACATAGGCTGCAAGTGCCGATACACCCGCTGAGTGAGAACTTGGCATGCCTCCCGTAGTAAAGGCTTGTCTCCAATCCCACTCACCCGTTACGGTTTTATGTGTCACTATTTTTAGCGCTTGTGCCACGCCGATAGCACCTAGAGAGGTAATCATTCCTCTATTCATTCTTCTCATTTGCTCGTCCTCCAGTCATCAGTTTGGCAACCTGCCGCTACCATTCAATATACTTCTTTACCCATTTTGACTATAGAATATGTTTATTCGAATAAAAAAGAGTGTTTTTTACTTTACAGATTTAAGGTTTTCAATTTTTCGTCTAACCATTCAAAAAGCACTTTTACTTTTTGCTTTGGAATCTGCTCGTATTGATCACCAATACTTATTTCAAACGAACAACCTTGCTCTTCATTGTTTAAATAACCAGCTACTCCTACATTCATAATTTCTTGAGCTTGCGCTAGTATCGGAGCGATTTCCTGTGCTTGCTTTTCAAAACGAACATGAAACATATTCGTCACAGGCACTTCAGGAATAGTAGATATTCCGTCACACGCATTAAAAAGCGCTGCCAATTCCTTGGCTTGCACGTAATAATCGGCCATACGATCCTTACGCTCCGCAAAGTACTTTTCTGCTGTCATGATATATGGATACATCGAAATCAAATCGCCACCATACCGTCTTTTCCATATTTTTGATTGTGCCACGAAATCGTGATCACCTGCTAAAATAGCTCCTGCGATTCCTCCAATTCCTTTGTACATAGACAAATACACCGAATCAAATAAAACACAAATTTCTTTGATTGTTTTTTCGTAGTATGGAAGACACTCTAAAATTCGTGCGCCATCTAAATGCAGCTTGATGCCTTGTTGACGGCAATATTTCGAAATTTCTACAAGCGTTTGAAAGCTCGGCAATTGCCCACCAATTTCACGTTGCGGCAATTCCAGCAGTAAACAAGCAATATCTTGTTTCATATTCGTTACATCTTCTAGTTCAATCACGCGATCTTTGTCTGCTAATAATATCGGCTGAATTCCATGCAATTTTTTCAACCCGTCTTCTTCATTGATTTCTAAGTGACTTAGTGGATGGTAAGCAACTTTTTTACAGTCTTTTTCATCACACCAAATCCGCAAAGCAATTTGCTGTGCCATGGTACCACTCGGGAAAAACACAGCTGCCTCTTTTCCTAAGAAATTTGCCATTTTTTTTTGAAACCCTTCAATGACTAGACCACTGCCATATTTATCACTGTTGATCGTACCGTCTACTGACTCGAAGACATTTTTTAAAACGGCTATATTTCTAGGTCCATGTCCTGTTAATTGATGCGGTGTATCTTCGTAGCTTTTCACTAATTCAATCGAGTTCATTAGATCGGCTCCTCTACTAGTCAGGCTAATTTTTTCTAACTATACCACGAATTTAGAACTTGCTGTATTCACGGGTTCCATTTAAAAATCCCGTCTACAGTCATGGTTGACAATAGACGGGATTGACTTTATTTAGTTTAAACTTTGAGAAGAAACAGCAACAGGATGAGTGGCTTCATCGAGTAGGCCAACTAATTCAGCACGATATTCTTCTGTTTGTTCATCGCTCCACACGAGCATTTTGCTCATATAAGCAATAACCTTTTCTTTGTGGGCATGTACCCAATGGATATCAAAAAACAAAGCACCGGTACGACGAATAAAGAAGTCGATTGGTTTGTATGCAGATTCGTATTCCATTGAATAACGCAACATTGCATAAACGATAGGATCGAGTCCAGCTTCTGCTGCAGCATCTTGTCCGACTGTGTAGAAATGAAGAACTTTGTCGACGTTTGCACCATAGCGGCTGACAAGCATATTCATCACACCAGCTGTCAGTCCCATGCCGCTTGCTTGTTGAACACGGTCTTTTCTAAATGCTTCAAAGCCGATCGAGCCGCCTACTTCGCCACCAGAAATCGGCAAACGTTTTGTGGAGCTCTTCGGATACTTACTACCTTCTTCTTTTTGCAATTGCTCAGCAACTAAATTGACAATGCTTTCACCCATTTTACGGTAGCCTGTTAATTTACCGCCCGCAATTGAAATCAATCCAGATTCTGAAACAAAAATTTCATCTTTACGTGAAATTTCAGAAGGGTCTTTGCCTTCTTCGTGAATCAATGGACGCAAGCCAGCCCAGCTTGATTCAACATCTTCTTTTGTGATTTTCACTTCAGGGAACATAAAGTCAACCGCTTTTAATACATAATCACGATCTTCTTCTGTCATTGTTGGATGCGCAATGTCTTGATCGTAAACCGTATCCGTTGTCCCTACGTAGACTTTGCCTTGACGCGGAATCGCGAAGGCCATTCGACCGTCTGGCATATCAAAATAAATGGCTTGTTTCATCGGGAAACGGCGACCATCAAAAACTAAGTGAATCCCTTTTGTTAAGAGCAAGGTTTTCCCGAATTTTGAATGATCTTTGTCACGCAGTGTATCTACCCAAGGTCCCGCTGCGTTGACGATTTTTTTCGCAAACAATTCGTGAATCGTACCGTCAATTTGATCTTCTACACGAATGCCGATTGTTTTTCCATTTTCGTAAATAAAGCTTTTTACTTTTGCATAGTTCATCGCCATTGCGCCTTTTTCAACAGCCTTTTTCATCACTTCCATTGTTAAGCGGGCATCATCTGTTTTGTACTCAACGTAATAACCGCCGCCTTTAATGCCTTTTTTCTTTAATAAAGGTTCGCGGCGCAAAGTTTCTTCTTTACTCAGCATTTTGCGACGTTCATCTTTTTTTACGCCTGCTAAAAAGTCATACACGCGTAAGCCGAGATTTGTACTTAACGGACCAAAAGTTCCGCCTTTGTAAAATGGCAGCAACATCCATTCTGGAGTTGTTACATGCGGTCCATTTTCATACACAATTTCGCGTTCTTTCCCAACTTCGGCAACCATTTTCACTTCAAATTGCTTTAAGTAACGCAACCCGCCGTGAACCAATTTTGTTGAACGACTGCTAGTGCCGGCTGCAAAATCTTGCATTTCGACTACAGCAACATTCATGCCCCGTACTGTCGCATCAAGCGCAATTCCAGCGCCTGTAATTCCGCCACCGATTACCAACACGTCTAATTGCGTGTTTTTCATTTGTGTATAACGTTCGTTTCTGTTTAAACTAGAAAATTTCATAAGTCTATTGCTCCTTTTTATACTAAATTTGATTCTTACCGGTTAATGTTCGCTAGTCATAGCGATAGAAAAAAGAGATCTGTAACGTGTATACCCATTTTTCCATATAAAAAGAGAGATCCAGGCACAGCTGCAGAATTTTTTCTGCAAAACTGGCTTGGTCTCTCAAAGTCTCCGGCCGTATATCTCTCGTTATTAACTTTTAGGTCATGTTGTGGGTTTAAAAGATCGTGTTGCTGCTACCGCATGTTTCCAGCCATCATAAAGCTTTTCGCCTTTTTCAGTCGACATGTTGCGAGTGTACGTTTTGTCAACTTTCCATTGCTGAGCGATTTCTTCTTTGTCTTTCCAGAATCCAACTGCAAGCCCTGCTAAGTAAGCTGCACCAAGTGCGGTTGTTTCTTGAATAACTGGACGTTCCACGGGAACATCAAGGATATCGCTTTGGAATTGCATTAACAAATCATTGGCTACTGCGCCACCATCAACTCGTAATGTTTTCAATTCGATCCCTGCATCTTCTATCATAACATCTACCACGTCTTTTGTCTGATATGCGAGCGCCTCAAGTGTCGCTCGAATGAAATGAGCCTTTGTCGTTCCGCGTGTCAACCCAAAAACTGCTCCGCGTGCATCTGTATCCCAGTAAGGCGTTCCTAAACCTACAAATGCTGGAACCATATAAACACCTTCTGTTGATTCTACTTCCATTGCATAGTTTTCACTTTCTGGAGCCGTTTCAATGATCTTCAAGCCATCACGCAACCATTGAATTGCAGAACCTGCAACAAAAATACTGCCTTCTAGTGCATACTCAACTTTGCCGTCAATGCCCCATGCCAAAGTTGTTAACAAACCGTGGTCTGAAACGACACCTTCTTCTCCAGTATTCATTAACATAAAGCAACCAGTTCCGTAGGTGTTTTTTGCCATGCCTTTTTCAAAACACGCTTGTCCAAACAAAGCCGCTTGTTGGTCACCAGCAATACCGGCAATTGGTACTTCATGACCAAAGAAATGATAATCTACCGTATTGGCATATACTTCAGACGACTGATGCACTTCTGGTAACATGCTTTTTGGCACAGTCAGAATGTCTAGTAGTTCTTGATCCCACTCTAAATCATAAATATTGTACATCAAAGTACGTGATGCATTGCTATAATCTGTTACGTGAGCTTTGCCACCTGATAGCTTATAAACCAGCCATGTATCGATGGTCCCAAACATCAAGTCACCCTTGTCTGCTTTTTCACGTGCACCTTCCACGTTATCCAGAATCCATTTTACTTTTGTTCCAGAAAAGTAAGCATCAACCAAAAGACCGGTTTTTTTACGGAACAATTCGTTCAAGCCTTGTTCTTTTAACTCGTTACAAATGCCGTCTGTTTGACGCGATTGCCAAACAATGGCTTTGTAGATTGGCTTGCCTGTGTGACGATCCCAAACAACTGTTGTTTCACGTTGGTTGGTGATCCCAATACCCGCAATTTGACTCGGACTGATATCCGATTTACGTAACACTTCTGCGATACACGATAAAACAGATGTCCAAATTTCATTGGCGTCGTGTTCAACCCAGCCTGGTTTCGGGAAAAATTGCTCGAATTCTTGTTGCCCTGTCTCGACGATTTCACCTTTATGATTAAATAACACAGCACGTGAACTTGTTGTTCCTTGGTCTATCGATAGAATATAGTCTTTGCTCAAAATGATTTCCTCCTTTAATAAATTATGAAATGCTTTCTTCTATTGTATCAACGACTGTATGTTCTTTTTTCAATTCTACACTTGCTGCTCCAAATAACACTAGTATTAAGGCACCACTCATTATCCAAAACGGCAATTCGTAAACACCGGTAAATAACGCTTTATAAAACAACGCGCCGTATACCCCTCCAAAAATAGGACCGACAATCGGCACCCACGCATATGACCAATCTGAGCTTCCTTTGCCAGGAATCGGTAACAACGCATGTGCAATACGTGGACCTAAGTCACGTGCTGGATTGATCGCATACCCGGTTGTGCCACCAAGTGACATTCCGATTGCTATGATTAACGCACCTACGATTAACGGATTCAAGCCTTCTGTAAAGTCATTGGCTCCAATGAACAATAAGCCCATAACCAATACGGCAGTCCCAATAATTTCACTAACCAAGTTGGAGAAGGGACGGCGAATTGCTGGAATTGTCGCGAACACGCCCAGTTTTTTGTCAGCTTCTTTAGTCCGTTTCCAATGTGGTAAATAGTTGAAGAAAACAATTGTCGCACCAATAATGGCACCGAGAACTTGCGCTGTGATATAAATCGGTACTTTAGCCCAAGGAAAGTCACCCACCGCAGCGAATCCTAGCGTTACTGCAGGATTTAAATGAGCTCCCGAAAAATTCCCTACTGCGTAAACACCCATAGTGACCGCTAGTCCCCATGCAATTGTAATAAGAACCCAGCCATTATTTTCTGCTTTAGAGTCTTTCAACACCACACCTGCTACTACGCCTGTTCCAAAAATGATTAAAATCATTGTGCCAACTACTTCTGCTAAAAATTCCGTCATCGTTTTGCACCCCTTTGTTTTTTAGCTTCAGAACTCTTTTAAAGAACACAAAAAGACCCACACTGAATCACACACTTTTACAGAAAAAGTGGTTGTTTCAGTGCAGGTCTCCGTTATCTCCAACACAGTTCTTAACTTGTAAGTATTAAGTTATCAGTTAATGAAAACGCTGTCAACTATTATATTTTCCACAGTTCTGGTTGGGATGTTGAAATGGCTTTTGCTCCACCGTTGTAAGCCAGTTGAATATCTTCTTGTGTTCGAATCAATCCTCCCGCAATAACAGGTATACCTGTCTTATCAAAAACCTCTTTAATGACAGACGGGATAATTCCAGGTAAAATCTCAATATAATCTGGCTTGACTTGATTGATCAACTTAATGTTGTGTTCAAGCGCTTGACTATCGAGTAAGAACAACCGTTGAATCGTCAGCAACTTATTTTTCTTTGCTAACGCAATCACATTACTTCGTGTTGACACTACTCCATCTGGTTTAACTTCTCTTACTAAATACTCAAAGCCATAAGCATCTGTTTTTAGCCCTTGGATCAAATCAACATGTAAAATAACTTTTTTGTTCGCTTTTTTTGCTACCAACACTAATTGTTTTAACTGCGCCAAGCGGATTTCCAGAAAAATAATGTATTCGTGATCGCTCTTCAACAAGCGTTCAAATTCCTTCATATTGCGCAACACAGGCAAAACGCCCTTCAGTTCATGCACTTGATTTCCCCCTTTAAGTCAATGCTACTTTTCATATTCATTTGCCCAACTAGCATCCCACTCAAAAATTTCGTACTTTCTAGCGGAGCCTGCAACGTATGGATCTTCCTTCACCAATGCTTCGCAGGCTTGACGCGATTCAGCCTTATAAATAACCAATCCTCCAGAACCATCCGTAAATTTCCCATTCGCAACCACTTTTCCAGTATTGCGCATCTCTTCTAGAAACTTTAAATGCTGCGGACGAAACTCTTTACTTTTGGCAACGTCTTTCATTGGTAACAACACAGCGAAATATTTCATAAAAAATCTCCTTTACTCCATTATAGTAAGCCCATTAAAAAAAGTCTGTTTTCTTTATGAGTTTTGCTCGATAAACACGTATATATGTTCCATTTTTTGGATATACTGTCCAAACTCATTAAAATACTGTCCAAATTCTAAAAATACTGTCCGTTCCAGACCAAATACTGTCCACTTTCACTTATTTACTGTCAAAGCTCTTAGAATAGTATAATCTAGAGCTGTCTATACATCCTTCATAAAGAGCTGATTGGCTACCAAGATGACTAAAGGTGGCCTATTTATTAATTAACGTTTTATTATTTTTCCCAATAAGTTGTTACCTTGTGGAGGAAGCAACAGAATTGACCTTGGATTGAATGCTAAACAGATTTTGTTGTCTATTCTTCATCGTCTTGTCAGTACCGGAGATGCTTTTCAAACACATAGTGGCATTGCCGTTTGGGATAGATGTAAAGTTCTTTTTCCATTCCCTGCTTTGTGTCTTTTAAGACTAAGCTAACATGCCCGTTATCCGCTATCTATTCCCTCGCGCGAGAGCTATAATTACAGTAAGAATAAAGGAGGAGTGACCATGGACACGGAGAAAAAACTGCACCAATGGCAACAAGCTAATTTGTTAGACCAAGACACAGTTAACCGGATTTTGGTATTTGAAAAACGCCAACCTGCTCCGAAAAAAATTCCTCTATTAGTATTGATCGGTTTGATTTTCTTTGCACTTGCTGTATTTAGTTTTATTGCAGCCAATTGGCAATCAATACCGGATTTAGCAAAAGTATTGCTCATGCTCGCATTGATGTGGTTATTTTACATTACCGCTCATTTTTCAGAAAAAAAAGCTTTTGGCTACCCCATTTTATTTAGAGTGATTGGACTTGCAATGTTTGGTGCTACACTTTTAACAGCTGCTCAGACTTTCCATTTCCCACTAGCTAATTCTGTTTTGCCATGGGCGATGTTTTTGGTAGCACTTGCTCATTATTTCTACTGGCGTCACGTGATGTATCCCATCATTGCGTTTATCTTTGGAATGTTCGTTTTAGTGTCATTCTTGCCTGATGTTGGATGGATCGAATGGGGCGTCTTTATCATCATCACAGTAGCTTGGTTCTACTTTAGCAAAGATTTTGCATCTGTTGTATTTAGTTGGCTGCTGTTATTTGCTTCAGGCTTTATGCTTTGGGGATTGGTCGATTACGAAAGCTTCTTATGGCCAATTTGGACTTTGTTCGCGCTGGTTTTACTGTTTGTGAGCAGTCCGGAAAACAAAAAACAACTGATTCGTCCACTCTATTTAACGGTTGCTGGCATTTTGCTTGTCGTGTATTTAGCCATTCGCGGACAATCGTTTATTGATTTAATCGATCAAAGTCATTGGACAGAAGCAATTGTGCTTGCGCTTGTTGGAGCAGGGCTACTGGTATTTAGTTCCCTCAAGTTTCGTTCACTCATATGGGTAGCCACTCTTGGCTTTATCGGGCTATTGCTATTTGATGAAACAGCGATTGGCTTGGCTGTTTTGGCTGAGCTGACTGGACTTTCTTACTTGCTCATCGCTCAACGCAAAAATGAAGCTTTAGGGTTAGGATTTCTTTACTTTATCGTCGTTCAATTTGTTATTTACATCATTTATGCGTGGGAACGTCTCGACATGTCTCTGTTCTTCCTCATTGGCGCGATATTGCTGTTTCTGCTGTCTGGAGCAGCTTGGTGGATTAACCGCAAGAAAGAAGGTGGACAGTCATGAAACCTTGGCTATTTCCAATCGTTCAAACCGTAATTGTTATGGTGTTGCTCATGAGTTATTACGCTGCTTCTTGGTTTGGTGAGCAATATGTGTTAAGAGCCGAACCTTACGATCCCTTTGATCCTTTCTACGGAGAGTATGTCATGTTGCAATATCCTGATTTAACAGCTCCATCTAATGCAACTGACGGTGCTGTTTATTTTACACTGACAACTGGCGATGATGGCTATGCCATTATCGATCGCATTGACAACGACTCGTTTTTCGGAGCGATTAAAGGCACTGCTTACGACGGTAACGTCACAGCGCCTCAATTAGAGCAGTTTTACGTTGAACAAGGATTGGGTCCACAACTCGAGTCGGCACTCGATTTAGAAGTCATCGTAGACGTTTCAAGCTGGGGAACTATCCGACCTGTCATTTTACAAGAACGAACAGAAAAATAATTCTTTTGACTAGTCCCCCAAAAAACAGGCTGTTCCAAACCGTCATTTTTTATGACAATTAGGAACAGCCTGTTTTTTTATACACACACTAATTTAACTCTGCTACATTCGATTTGAAAGCTCTTGTTACTCGTTTGCTCCGTAATAAGCAGCATCTCCCATTTCTTGTTGATTTTCAACGTTATTAATAACTACACCAAGTAAGCGTATTTTAGCAGCGGCCGTAATGGCTTCTTTTGCTTTAAGTGCTTGCGCTCTTTCCGTTTTCCCTGAATTTACTACGAGTATGGTTCCTTCACATTTGTTTGCTAAAATAACACTGTCCGTAACAGATAACACAGGCGGTGTATCAAAGATCAACAAATCGTATGTATCGAGTGCATGATCAAAAAGAAAATCCATATTGGGTGAGCTCAATAATTCAGCCGGATTAGGTGGAATCGAGCCACAAGGCAGTAAATCAAGATTTTCAATACCACTCGATTGAATGGCCATTTTCAAAGCAATTTGACGTGCTAATACATTCGATAATCCCCGTGTATTTGGAATTTTAAAAGTCTGATGCATCGTTGGCTTTCGCATATCTGCGTCAATTAACAAAACACGTTTGCCTTCTTGTGCAAATACAATCGCCAAATTTGACGAAGTGGTTGATTTACCTTCTGAGTGAGAAGCTGAAGTGACCACTAGTGACCTAATATCGCCGTCTGGAGAAGTAAAATGAATGTTCGTCCGTAACGTTCTAAACTGCTCAGATACACGTGATTTCGGATGAGTAATCGTCATTAACTTCCTACTTTTTGTTGCTAATTCCTTTTTATTTTTCACTCTTTTTGCGCCTCCCTACGTTTAAAAGCAATCGGCTCGTTTGCTGGGATGTCTTCTTCATTCATCGATGAGATAGCTCCTAAGACAGGAAGTCCTAATACGTTGTGGATATCTTCTTCATTTCTAAGCGTAGTATCCAAATAACGTAAAATCATTGCAATAGCTGCACCGACAATCAACCCTATAATAGCCGCTAACAAAATATTCAATGGTGGATTGGGAGACACTGGCGTTTGGTTTTCTGTAACTACTGCTGGTGACAGCAGTGTAACGTTGTCTACATTCATCAGTTCGATGATTTCAGCCTTAAACACTTCAGCTGTGTTATTTGCGATACTGACAGCTAAAGCAAGATCTGCATCTTGTACTACGATTGTAAGCAATTGAGAATTTTCCGTAATTTCAACGTTTACTTTTTCTTGAAGTTCTTCATAAGACACGTCTAATCCCAGCTGGCTAATTACTTGTTCAAGTATGATGGGACTCGTGATAATTTCACTATATGTACCAACCAATTGCAAATCAGTTTCAATACTTTGTGTAGTAAGCGTGACGATGTTTTGTTCTTGGTTAATTAGCAACTGTGTAGAGGTTTGATAAACAGGCGTCAGCAAATAATAAGAGACTGCTGCCGTAATAATCATAATCCCAATTGCAATGACCAGTATTAAACGAATACGTTTTTTTAGAATTTCATAAATTTCACGCATGCTAATGGTTTCTTTCATTTCGCCAAGCCTCCTTTCAATAACAAAACGGTATAAAAGACTAGACTCGGCTACAGGACATTTCCTTGTTTATCAATGTCCTTTCATCGAATTGACTGACAGAAGTCAACAATTAGTGGGAGAACGTTAGATGAATCTACGATTGTTAAAAGCAATCGCTTTCCGTCAATACGCGTCTTTTGAGCCGAACAACACGAGAATGGTTTTGAAGATCAATTTAATATCTACTGCTGTAGTTCGATTTCGTATATAATCCAAATCCATTTCGACCCATTCTTTAAAGCTAATATTACTTCGCCCATTCACTTGCCAAAAGCAAGTAAGTCCCGGAGTTACGCTGATTCGTTGTTTTTCGTAATTTGTATATTGCGCAACTTCATCAGGTAAGGCAGGTCGTGGACCTACGATAGTCATTTCTCCTTTTAACACATTAACCAATTGAGGCAATTCATCAATACTCGTTCTTCTAATAAATGTTCCAATTTTAGTAATTCTTGGATCAGATTTGATTTTGAATACAGGTCCAGACGCTTCATTTTGCTGTTGCAAAGAAGCCTTCAACTCTTCTGCGTTGCAAACCATCGATCTAAATTTGTACATGTCAAACGTTTTTCCGTGTTTGCCAATTCTTTTTTGCTTGAAAAAAACAGGTCCTGTAGGATTTTCTAGTTTGATCAACAAACTGATAACGAGAAATAGAGGCATCAACATGATCAGTCCCATTGTCGAACCGATCACATCCAAAATACGTTTTGTATACAAATAACCATTGCCAGTATTGGTTTTAACGCTTTCAAATACGTTCTCGTTGTATCTTGTTTTCACATTCGTTTTTTCTTTTTCAGGAGCAGATACTGTCATTTAAATCACCACTTTCTCTGTAGATTCCTGGTGCTCTTTAGATGGGCGCAGCTTCGACCAACTGTGGCGTAAACGGCCTGCCAATCGAACGATATTCTACTTTGTTCTTCGCCATTTCATTAATTGAAAAACAATTTCGTCCATCGATCACGAGTGGATTTTTCATCTTAGCAAACACAGTCAAGTCTACATTTTTTATTTCGTCCCAATCTGTTATGATTAGTGCTGCTTCACTGTTTTCAACGGCTTCTTCAATTGATGATGCATAGCAAACTAACGGATTAAGAATAGATTTCGCATTCTCCATAGCAATCGGATCATACGCCATAACTAAAGCGCCTTGTTTGATTAATTCTTCTGTTATTAAAATAGAAGCAGACTCTCGCAAGTCGTCTGTATTGGGCTTGAACGAAAGACCAAGCACTGCAATTTTTTTACCAGAAATATCAGACACACATTCTTTTAGTTTTCGAATTAGTATTCCTTGTTGCATTTTATTAACGTTTACAACACCTTTTAGTAACTCGAATTCATATTCGACATTCCCCGCAATTTGGATCAAAGCTTTTGTGTCTTTTGGAAAACACGATCCGCCATAGCCAATTCCCGCTTTTAAAAATTGACTACCGATTCGTTGATCCAAGCCCATACCAACTGAAACACTTTCTATATTAGCTCCCACTAATTCGCATATGTTAGAAATTTCGTTGATAAAACTAATTTTGGTTGCTAAGAAAGCATTAGATGCATACTTAATCATTTCCGCACTTTTAATGTCCGTTTTAAAAATAGGTATATTAAATGGCTGATTTATTTGCTCGATGACTCCAAATGCATGTTCGTTTTCCGCTCCAATGACAATTCGATCTCCATGAAATGAATCATAAATAGCTGAGCCTTCTTTTAAAAATTCAGGATTAGAAACCACTTCGACAGTAAACCTTCCCATCAAACGCGAATTAATGATTTCTTTAATCCGATGGTTAGTCCCGACCGGAACTGTACTTTTAGTAACCACAATCACATTGTGATCAATGCACTCAGCAATGTTTTTAGATGCTTCATCTACAAAAGACAAATCTGCAGAACCATCTGGATCTTCTGGTGTTCCTACAGCAATATAAATAACGTCTGCTTGCTGCATCCCCGTTCGGTGATCATTTGTAAAACTCAAGCGTTTAGCGGCACTATTTTTCATCATCATTTCACTTAATCCTGGCTCATAAATAGGTGATATGCCTTGTCTCATTTTTTTAATTTTTTCTTTATTTACATCGATACAGACTACATCGTGACCGATTTCAGACAAGCTCACACCCGTCACCAACCCGACATAACCCGTACCTATAACTGCAATTTTCATACCGATGCCCCCAAACTAAGTTAGTGGTGCAGCTGTTTTTCCAGCCATTAGTTCATTAATGATGTTTTCTACATCTTGGCCGAACTCTGGACTGTCTAACGCAAATTCAATTGTGGTTCTCAAAAACCCAAGCATTTCTCCGACATCGTAGCGCTTGCCTTCGAAGTCATAAGCATAAACAGACTTTACTTCATTGAGTCTTTGAATCGCATCTGTCAATTGAATTTCTCCACCCGCTCCTGCACGTTGTGTGCTAAGAAAGTCAAATATTTCGGGTTCCAAAATATACCGTCCCATAATAGCCAAATTTGAAGGAGCTGTTCCTGGCTTTGGTTTTTCAACAAAATTACTAACTTCGTAGCAGCGTCCTTCATTTGCTTTGGGCTCGATAATGCCGTAACGATGTGTTTCATGATCGGGTACTTGCTGAACTCCTATAACAGAAGCTTGTTTTTTATCGTATTGATCTATCAGTTGCTTTAAACATGGCTTTTCAGCTTTTACAATATCGTCTCCTAATAACACTGCAAAAGGTTCATTTCCAATAAATTTCCGAGCGCTCCAGACCGCATGTCCCAATCCTTTAGGTTCTTTTTGACGAATATAATGAATTTCCACATTCGACGTGTGTTGAACTTTTTCTAACAAGTCGAACTTCCCTTTTTTAAATAAATTATCTTCTAGTTCAAAATTTTTATCAAAGTGATCTTCAATCGCGCGTTTTCCTTTACCAGTCACAATGATGATGTCTTCAATCCCCGAAGCAATTGCTTCTTCTACAATATATTGAATTGTTGGCTTATCGACGATTGGTAACATTTCTTTTGGCATTGCTTTCGTTACTGGTAAAAATCGAGTTCCAAGACCTGCAGCTGGTATGATTGCTTTCGTTACTTTTTTCATTGAGTCACCATCCACCTTTCGCTTTTCCAACATCTTCATAACTGCTTTAGAATAAACATGCTCCCGGTTTTGAAAAGCTGTTTCCAGACGACTAACAAAGATCTGCATCACCGATCTTAAAATTCGAAAAATTCAACTAATTAATAACAGTTCTATGTGTGAGAAACAATCAATTCTAGATCGCCGTCAATAAAGTAATCTCCAATTGTTGCTGGCACAATAAAGTTATCACCTTTTTTTACAGTAGATATACTCTCTTCTGTGACAATTTGTCCAACACCATTGATGACACTAACTAATAGAAAACTATTTTTTACAGGTATCTCAGCTTTTCCACCCAGTTTCCAATGATAAACGGTAAAGTATTCTCCTTGGATTAAACGAGTCGATTCTAAATTATTTAATTGTTCTTTCACATTGTCTTGCACCACTTCTTTATGTGGACATGTCATAACTGCCATCGCCTGTTCTAAATGCAGTTCGCGTTTTTTACCTTCTCCATCAACGCGGTCATAGTCATAAAGCCGGAATGTGATATCGGAACTTTGTTGTGTTTCTAAAATCACAATGCCTTTACCGATTGAATGCAAGGTTCCGCTTGGAACATAGACAAAATCACCTTTTTTCACCTTTAAACTTTGAAAAAGATTTCCCCATTCTCCGTTAACGACTAGACGTTGAAATTCTTCTCTGGATTTTGCTTGATGGCCAATAATGATTTCAGCGCCTTCATCACAATCCAATATATACCAGCATTCTGTTTTCCCACTAGGCTGTGATACAAGTTCTTTTGCATAGAAATCATCAGGATGTACTTGAACAGATAATTGATCATTTGCATCGAGAATTTTCACAAGTAATGGAAATTCACTATCTGCTATATCAAATCCAAACAATTGCGGATAGCCTTGCCAAATTTCTTTTAAACTCATACCTTTCAACTGACCATTCATTACGATCGACGGACCATTTTCATGTGCAGAAATAACCCACGCTTCTCCCGTCGTTTGTGAAGGGATATCGTAATCGAATAATTTCTGAAGTTTCCCTCCACCCCAAATCCGTTCTTGAAAAACCGGTTTTAAAAAAACGGGTTCTTTATACATGAGATTTCCTCCCATCATAGAAATGATAAATCGCGTCTGATCTTAAACGTTTATCTTGCTACGTTATCCAAATCGAGCTGTTAGTTTTACTTTGCAAAGGGCTTCAATTTCATCCCATTCATGTGAAGTCCGGTAAATATCTTCTTCAATCAATTCACTACCAGTTTGTACTTCGATAATTTCCATATGAGTTGTAGCTTTTAATGTATGCTTAGCGCCGAGTGGAATATGAATGACGTCACCCGTTCGAACATGACTTAATTGATCATTAAAAACAAAAATCCCTTCACCTTTTACAATTGTCCACACTTCACTTCGTTTGTAATGCATTTGGTAACTCAGGTTTTTACCGGCATTGATTCCGAGTCGCTTGATCAATACTTCGTTGCCTTCAGCATATCTCGTATATTCCAATACGCGATACCAGCCCCATCTCCGCTCTTCGTACATTGGTCGAGCGTTAAAGCCTTCTACGTATTCTTTTACTTTAGTACTGGCATCTTTATCCGTAACCAAAATTCCATCTGGACTTGCTGCTACAACGACATTATCTAGTCCTAATAAAGTAATCGGAATACCAAGTTCGTTGACGATATGAGAATTTTTTACGCCTTTTCCAATAACACCTTTACCTGTTACTTGCACGGCCATTTCTTCTGTTAACGTATTCCACGTACCTAAGTCTTTCCAATAGCCGTCATAAGGCAAAGAGATAATATGATTTGCACGCTCCACTACTTCATAGTCAAAACTTTTTTTAGGTAATCGGTGGTAATTTCTCAGCAATTGAGAATACTCGACAGGCATTCCTCTTTCTTTTAAGAGGTCGATAATATAGCCCAATTTAAAAGCAAAAACCCCGCAATTCCATAAAGCATTTTGCTCGATTAACTGTTCTGCCTGTAATTCAGTAGGTTTTTCTTTAAAATAATCAACAGTCAAATAAGAATTATGTGTTTGATTGTCCGGTATAATATAGCCATATTTTGCAGAAGGATAAGTTGGCTTTACGCCCATTAATGCCAAGTCTGCTCCAGAAGCTAACAAAGCAGCTTCCAAATCTTGAACTCGATCAAAAAAGCGATTTTCTACATAAGGATCTACTGGCAGCATTCCTACAACTTCATCTACGCCACATTTCTGAACAGAATAAAGATATACTGCTGCTAATGCAATCGCTGGAAAAGTATCTCTTCTTTCAGGTTCAGTAACAACGTGCACGTCCTGACCTAATTGAGTTTTAATCATATCGACTTGAGAACTACTCGTCGCTATAATGGAATTTTCAGCCATCCCTATTTCTTCGATTTGTTTCCAAACTCGTTGAACCATTGATACTTTGTTGCCATCTTCATCACTAAGCACTTTAAGAAACTGCTTGGACCGCGCGTCACTCGAGAGTGGCCATAACCGCTTTCCAGAACCTCCTGATAGTAATACTAATCTCATATTACGCCCTCCTTTTTCCTATCCGGTCATAGTCTTATATAGTTCTTTATACATAATAGATTTTCAAAATTGGTAAATAAAAAAATAAAGAACCAGTACTATTCAGCTAAATGACTAACTAAATAACTAGAATATTCGTTTAATCCGCTCTTCATGTCCCTATTATATATATAAATACCTAATATTTCAACCAAATTTTCTAATTAATTAGAAATATCAGATATATATACCCATTTTCAATACAAAAGCTTGTCGTATCAAGGTTATTCAATTTTTTTCATTTTTCTAATTTTTTAGAAATTTCAACTCGTTTTTCTTGTTAATGTGAATTTCCAACTCATCAACTATTCTTTTTACTCTTCAAATTAGAAATTACAGACAAAAAAACCTACGAAATCGAATGATTTCGTAGGTTTTTTCTAGTGACTTCTTTTATTTTTTAGTCGCCACATTGCTATAAGAATTTTTTTGATGTGACTTTTCCAAACCAGAAGGATCTGCTACTGACTGGAGCACGTGGCGGTATTTATTGATCGAAGTGTCACGCGTTAAATGTTGTTCTAAATACACGCGACCTTTAGAGCCCATCTCTTTTAACTCTTCTGGTTTTAAACTTCGCAAATAAGTAATCGCGTGAACAACTCCTTGGTAATCTTGTGGTTCAATAACGATGCCTGCTCCGCTTTCGAATAACAGGCGCTGCACTTCACTGTCTTGCTCAAGAACACCTAGTACCGGCTTCCCGGCAGCCATAACTCCATATATTTTACTCGGCACAGAAACGCCTTTTATCCCTTTTTGATTGACAACCAAATGAACGTCCGCAGCATTCAGCGAATACTTAAGAAACTCTTTTGGTTGGTACGGCAAAAATTTTACATTGCTAAGCTCATGGTCGAAGGCATATTGTTGAAGACGCTCTTTAACTGCACCTTCTCCAATAAACAAGAAGACGATATCTCTTTGGTCCACAAATTCTTTAGCTACTCTAATCAAGTTTTCCAAATCATAATACAGACCTAAATTTCCAGAATACATAACAATGAATTTATCTTGCAGTTCATGCAGCTCTAAAAATTCACGTATTAACGGCTCGTTTTTATCAAGTGGCACTATTGCTTTTTCATCGGTCCAATTGCTAATTACCGTATGACTTGGTACTTGTTGTCCTTTAAAACGTTCTCTCAATGTTTTCGTCATGTCTTCGCCAACCAATAGCACTTGATCGGCATAACTGCAATTCAATTTATCAATAGCTTTGGCTACTTTAAAGACTAGTTGGTTATTTGTGTATGCCACTGCTTGTGCTTGTTCTGGGTTAAAATCATGGATACTGTATATATGGCGAGAACGCTTCAGAAATTTCCCAATCGTCCCAATCAAGCCTCCCAATACAGGAGGTTGCGAAATGGTAAAAATAACATCTGTTTGTTTTTCTTTAAGCAAAGCAATTGTCGCTAACGCAAAATAAGAAGTAATGTATTTCAAGCGACTTTTTTTGGAATTTTTATTCACTTCAGGTAATTGGATCCGAACCACTTTGATATTTTCTAAATGAGCTTCTTCAAAGATTTTTTTACTAGCACGTCGCTCTCCTGCATATCCAGGCTGAGCAGCAATGACCGTAATATCAAAGTCGTCTTGAAGACGTCCCGTTAATTCTGTCATTAATTGACTAGTTGCCGCTAAATCAGGGTAAAAGTAATTGATAACAAACGTAATTTTCCTTTTGCGTAACATAGGCTCTTCCTCTCCTGGACAACACGCATAAAACACGTTGTTTCCATTTAAAGTTCATCGAAAATCGCAACCAAAGAATCGGTGTATTTGTCTTCTGTATAAAACGCTTCATACGTTTCACGACTGATTCTCCCTAACCGCATTCGTTCTGCATCATCAACCACTAAGTCTTTAATTGCTGCTTTGACGCCTTCGACAGTAGGTTCAATCACCACACCACAATCTTTGATCAGTTCTGCGATAATTCCTCGATCTGCAGAAATAATTGGTAACCCTGCAGCCATGCCTTCAATAATCGACATTGGCTGTCCTTCTACTCTGTACTTTGTTGGCAAGGCCATCAAATCCGACTTTAAGAAAAAGCGTTTTTTTTCTTCTCCTTGCTTCAGCCCATGATATTGAATAAGCTCATTCATGTTGTTGTCTTCAATATAGCGTTTTACCTCTTGGAATTCCCGTTCGTTTTGAATGCCCCCCACTAAATCTAATCGCAAATCATACCCTTCTTGGATTAAAGCAGTTGTGGCTTTGATCAATTCAACATAGCCTTTCTCAAACATGAGATTGCTCAAATACAATAGAGAAAGCGGTCCTTTTTTCTTGTTTGGAACCACTTCATTTTTTAAAATAAAATCTGCCGGTATGCCATTCGACACTACTTCTACGCGCTTAACATGCCCTCGATAATTGGATGCTAATTTTTCACCTAGTACAATGCCGACATCAATTTTTTCTAACGAATTAACAATAAATTTCCGTGTCATTCCTGTAGTGGCATCAATCGTTCCACCCAAATTGTTGCCATGTAAATGACTCACTGCTTTGCCATGCCCTATAATTTTGCAGGCTTGAATCATTACACAATCGCGTAACAAGCCCATTTTTGTTTGCGAAATAGAAATATATAAAATTGGATGCTTCATACGAATTGATAAATACGCTGTGTACATAATCGCAAAAGAGTCACGGAATAATTTTTCAAAAGAAAGCGCACCCGGTCGTTCAAAGTCTTTGCGGTTTAAATTAATCTTTTTGACGTCATAGTGACGATGAAGTTTTTCTGAATTGTATAGAGATTGAAGAGCAATACTTTCTCCGAGTATCGGCGGAGGTAATGGTCCAACAAAAATCAACTCTCCCTTTTTTGTTCTAGTCATGTCGAATCCCCTCTCATCTAATTGACATTCGCTTGCGTTTTACAATTGGCAAGAGCACAAGCTATTAATGTGGATCTGTGGATTTTAATGCCGGTTTGTGCACTAAATCCTTTTCAAACGACGCGATAATAAAGTAGATGATGATAAAAACGGGAAGAATAATGACTAGCGGCTTAATATAATAGATAAAGCCATACCAAAGCACTCTTGCCACGGTTAAAACAATCCAGTAATACCCCAGCGCCAAACCAAAATTACCAAAAATTTTCTTTAAGATCAAAGCAGGTAAGAACAAAATCATGTATGTAACAAAAGGTGCTAGTACCATCCCAATCACTTTAAAATTTAAATAAAATTCTCCAAAAGCAAACAACCCGTAGTTTGTGTGAATGAGTGAAGCGACAAGATGGGCTGCTTCAGGACTATCTGCTTCAACTCCAAAGAAAGACGGGATCAACTGTGGAATATAATCTATGAGCGTATAAAAATTACCATAGACTTGCGTTACTTCCATCGCGGCTGCCGTTGAGTAAACAAGATCCTGAACTGTTGGGTAATTAATAAGCATGGATACAGATTCCAAGAGCGCTTCTGCATCAAAAACAAGCCCTGTATGTCGCACTAACCCTAAATAAGAAAAGACCAATAAGCCTCCACCAATTAATGCTGCTTTTTTGACTGAAAAACGCGACTTGATAACATCTAGTTTTTTTGTAGCAGTTAAAAGCAAGTATAAAATAAGCAACAAGCCTAAAATATCCACACGAGCGTAATGAGTTAACAACCAAAAAGGCACAAAGAAAAGCGCAAACTTCCGAATGGCACTTTCTTTCACCCCCATAAGCACGAAGAAATAAGAAATAACAACAACCGAGTTCCATGCATTGCCTGGCAATAAGCTTGGTGACAGATCTTTATAGGCGAGACCCGGTAAATCAGGCAAATAGATAATTGAAGCAATTATCGCTAACGCACTGAAAACCCAGGTAGCCAACAAACTATGAACCGTGCCTGAAAAATAACTTAAAATTTTGGCATCGTAATTGCGATAAGTTTTGTTTGTTAGCCAAAGCAAAATTGACCAAATATAATAAAAGAAAAGCGCGCCAAATGCCAAAGCGTAGAAATGTTTTTCAATAAGGTGAGTCCGATCATTAAACAAAGGCTGCACTTCTCCAATCGGAGCAAAACCTAATATGCTAACGACTGGTAAAAATAAAAGCACCAACGAAAAAGAAGCAAAACCAATTTTAAAGATATACATGTCCATGAGTAACTTACAAGAAAACAACAGTAAAATAAACAGGTTCCACGGATCGTCCGTCTTAAACACTTGATCTATACGCAGCAAATAATAGACAAGTGAAATTCCAACTAGCAGATTGACGATGATGTACAGGACTTTTTCAAATCGATAATCAGCTTCGATATGCTCTTCCATCGTCTCATTCCTTTATTCGTTTTTCCCTTTCTAACCATCCAATAATACCCAGTCCATACTCTTTGGTTTAAGAAGAGACATTGACAGACAGCAGACGAGATTCGCCGTTGGTTTTCTTGGATTGTCTATAGAGATAACCTAACATTTTCAGAGGTAAAAAAGTGATCAAGTAATAATACAGAAACTTTACAGATATGCGATTATTTTTGTATCCTTCAAGCAATACATGTCTAGATAGTCGTATCGTTTCTTTGTTTTGATCCATGATCCCTGTTCGAAAAATGACTTTCCAAATAATGAACACAAAACGGTGATACGTCGTTTTCCGCTGGTTTTCAGCCAACTCTTTGTACTTCTCAAAAATGCTTAAATGGCCGTTAAGCACTGATCGTTTATTGGTTGTAATACGCTCTCCACTATGGTGATAAAACAACACCATGCTGTCTTTCACAAAATCGAATTGAGTTACTTGTGCTAGCCGAATATACAAATCCCAATCTTGACAGCTAGGTAATTTCTCATCAAAGCCATTTACTTTATCTAACACCTTTTTTTTAACCAATACAGATGAAGTGGTATCAATGCAATTGGATTTAAACAACTCTGACAAAATACGGCCACGGCATTCCGGAATAATTTTACGAGTATTCAAGTTGTTTTCATTAACAACTTGAACACCTGTATAAACTACACCAATACCAGGTTGTTCTTTAAATTTTTCCAGTTGCTTTTCTAATTTTTCGGGAAGCCATTGATCATCTGAATCTAAAAAGCCGATAAAATCTCCAGTAGCTCGTCGAATTCCAGTATTTCTAGCCGCCGCTCCACCTTTATTGGTATCGTGTTGCAGGTAGATGATACGCTCATCAGTCATCTCTTTAACAACTGCCGCTGTATCATCTGTAGAAAAGTCATCGATAATAATAATCTCCATGTTTTGATGACTTTGGTTTTTTAAACTTCCAATTGCTTTTATTAGCAGTTCTGAACGATTATACGTTGGAATAATGACACTTACTTTATCAGTTAACCCTTCTGTCAATATGTATCCCTCCACTCGTAAAAAAGCCCACTCTGCTTACTGTTCCGAAATGGCACTTTTTTCTTTATCGATCAATGCACAATCATGCGTAACCATTATTTTTACTAATTCTTCAAAAGACGTAGCTGTTGGGTTCCAATCAAGCAGCTTTTTCGCTTTTGAAGGATCTCCCATCAACTGCTCAACTTCTGACAAACGGAAATATTCAGGATTGACTTCTACTACGACTTCCCCTGTTTTTGGATCAATTCCTTTTTCTTCAACACCTTGACCTTGCCACTCAATTTCAATACCTACATGCTTAAAAGCCAATGTCGCAAACTCACGGACTGTGTGCATTTGGCCTGTTGCAATAACAAAATCCTCTGGTGTTTCATGTTGCAAAATGAGCCACATGCATTCGACATAGTCTTTTGCGTAACCCCAGTCGCGCCGAGCGTCCAAGTTCCCTAATAAGAGCTTGTCTTGTTTACCGTTCGCAATACGCGCAACAGCCATAGTAATTTTTCGCGTAACAAAAGTTTCGCCACGGCGTTCAGATTCATGGTTAAAAAGAATGCCATTCACGGCGAACATATTATAAGACTCACGGTAATTTTTAGTGATCCAAAAACCATAAAGTTTCGCTACGCCGTATGGAGAACGAGGATAAAATGGTGTCGTTTCTTTTTGTGGAACTTCTTGGACTTTGCCATATAGTTCTGACGTTGAAGCCTGGTAAATACGCGTCTTTTTCTCTAATCCCAGAATTCGAACAGCTTCTAAAATCCGTAGCGTTCCGATACCGTCTACATCTGCTGTATACTCAGGTGTTTCGAATGACACTTTGACATGAGACATTGCTGCTAAATTATATATTTCATCTGGTTTGATTTCGCTAATTAGCCGGATGATATTGGAAGTATCTGTCATATCCCCGTAGTGAATATAAAAATTTTTACTAGACTTTAACTCTTCAATGTACAAATGCTCGATACGTCCAGTATTAAAACTAGAGCTTCTTCGAATAATGCCATGAACTTCATAGCCCTTTTCTAATAAAAAATCAGAAAGAAATGATCCATCTTGCCCGTTAACTCCTGTAATTAATGCCTTTTTCATGATGCTCCCCCTCAATGAATTGATAATGTACTTTTCTCTATATGTTCTAAAAACCACGTATAAGCCATCGTTAAGCCATCATCTAATGGAATTTTCGCTTCCCACCCAAGACTTGTTATTCGACCAATGTCTACTAACTTTCTTGGGGCTCCATCAGGTTTTGACGTGTTAAACACAATTTCCCCATCATAGCCAACTGTTTTACCAATCTTTTCTGCTAGTTCTTTAATCGAAATATCTTTTCCCATTCCTATGTTGACTAATTCATCGCCGTCATAAGTATTCATCAAGTAAATTACAGCTTCCGCTAAATCATCGGAATACAGAAACTCACGTTTGGGTGTTCCTGTTCCCCACACTTCGACTGTCGGTGTATTGTTTATTTTTGCTTCATGAAATTTCCGAATCAATGCCGGCAAGACATGTGAACTGTCTAAGTCGAAATTATCGTTTGGTCCAAATAAATTAGTTGGCATTACAGAAATAAAGTTAGTTCCATATTGACGATTATACGATTGGCACATTTTAATGCCCGCAATTTTAGCGATTGCATATGGCTCATTGGTTGCTTCAAGTTCACCTGTTAATAGAGAATCTTCTCTCATCGGCTGTGGGGCAAGTCTAGGGTAAATGCAGGTACTGCCAAGAAATAACAATTTTTGGACACCATTGCGATGAGCCGCATCGATTACATTTGTTTGAATCATTAAGTTATCTCGAATAAAATCGGCAGGGAAATCGTTATTTGCAACTATTCCGCCTACTTTAGCAGCTGCTAGAAATACGTATTCTGGTTGCTCTTGTGTAAAAAAAAGATCCACTTGTTGACAATTTGTAAGATCTAACTCTTTGCTAGTACGATAAACAATATTGGTATATCCATTTTTTTGTAAGTTTCTAATAATAGCTGATCCTACAAGACCTCTATGTCCGGCGACATAAATTTTCGATTCTAGCTTCATAACTACCTCCACCTTTCCAACTGATGCTAAATACGACTTAAAGACTGTATAAGACCGATTTAACTTTCAAAAAACAAAAAACACTTTTAACACAAGACTATATACTTACCTAAATCTTTTATTTTTCTTATTCTACCATACAATAGTCTTAATATTACAGATTATTTAGATTATTTGATATTTTATAACTAGTTTACTTTAAGCCGCTGTCGCTAACTTTGTTTAGCTGCATTTCGTTTTCGAAAAAATCCTTTAACTTCACTTGCAAGGTCTCGTTGATTTACGCTAAATAAAACCCCATAAATCAATATTCCACTAATAACATCGACCGCGACAATGCCAATCGGCTCTACACTTGTTAATAGCTTGTTAATGCCATATAAAAAAGCTACCATTATTGCGGAATGTACTACCGGTTTTGCAATCAATCGATTTAATTCACTTAAACACTCACCAATAATTTGACGAATTCGCACAAAATAACTGACGTAAAACAAGATCATTCGTAGCAGTCCCACTGCTACAGCTACTACCGCGATACTGCCAGATAAGCTCGCAAGAAAGACGACAACTGGAATAATGCCTAATTGAAACAGTTGCCAGTAGAAGCTCCATCTTACTTTTCCTACCGCGATAAACAAGCTACCGCTCGGATTTCCTAACGCTTTAAACAATCCGTATAAGCAAAGAATTTGGATAATGATCGTGCTTCCGATCCATTCGTCACCGAGCAAAACTGGAACTGCAAAGGGTGCTAATACAAGGACGCCTGCAAGTAAAGGCGCATTAAAACTAGTCAATAAATTGGTAATCAGCAAATATGTTTTTCTTAATTTACTTTTATCCAATTGAATTTTTGAAAATACAGGAAAAGCTACTCGATTAATCATAGAATTTAATTTTTGCACTGGCTGCATTATCAAATTCATGGCCATGCTGTAATAACCAAGTGCCACGGATCCTAAAACAACCCCAACGATCATTTGATCAACTTTTGTGGTGAAATAATTGATACTCGTGGAACCAAGACGATACAAACCAAATGCAACAAATCCTTTAATTGCAGTCCAAGAAAAGAGCAGTTGTGGTCTTGTTTTTGGATTGCGATACCCGCCAATCACCCAAGGTACGCTTCTAAATAACGACATAACGATATGACCATAAACCAAAGACCATGCACCGAGATCTGTAGAAACCGCCAAGTAAACCGTTACCAGCACACCGATGGTCGTCGCTAAAATTTCGTTTTTGGTGATTTGTAGAAATTCTAATTTTTTTGTTGCTAGTGTCTGAAATTGAAGACCAAATGGCAAGATGATAAAACTAACACCTACCACTTGAATCATGGCAGTTAAACTAGGTTCATTAAACAAAAAGGCAAGTGCAGGAGCCATTAAAAACAAAATCAAAAACAAAACAAATCCGATGAAAATCGAAAACCAATACAAGCTAGATAATTCGATTTTTGTAATTTTTTCTTTTTGAATAATGGCATCCGTTATGCCCATCTCAAGGAATAATTGAGAAAACTGAATGACAATTTGCACCATGGCAATCAAGCCAAAAACTTCAGGTCCAAGTACCCTCCCCAAAATCAGCAATTGACCCATTTGCAAAATGCTAGTGACGAGCATAGATACGGAAGTGAGCTTTACACTAGTTACTGCTTGATTTTTCAAAGACGCCATAAGCCACTCCTCTAATCGCGTTTAATATAAAATTTTTTTCCACATGTTTCGGCGTTGCTTTGGAAAAATTCCATACGGTCTGTCTGCAGTGAAATCTTCCGGAAAGCCATTGAGATCAAACGATTCTGTAACCTTAAGTGGTAAGTTGTCGTATCGGTACAAAAACTCAAAATCGATAATCTTTAATCCTTCAGAAGTAAGAAGAAGATTTCCCGGATGAAAGTCTATTAACGCGTATCCTTTGTTATAGAAAAATTCATTGATGCTGAAAATTTCTTGCTTATATTTTCGTTTCAAAATTTGCTTTTTAATATGCCAACTTTCCGATAACGGATTTGTTTTCAAATAAGGAATAATAATATAATTGTCACCACTGCTCAGTAGAGGCGGTATAAAATCACATTCTTTGCTCAGTTCACCGTAAACAAATTTTTCACGGTTTAAAAATCGTTCTTTGCCTGCTTTATACGTTTTTTTCACAGCTTTCTTGCCTTCATATCGAATCACTTCTACTTTGGCTCGTCGTTTTTTTTCAGAAACGTCTGCAATCACTTTTTCAGGTGTTCGATATGCCTCATCCCACTCTACAATGATTTTTTTGACTTCTGTTAACAAATCCGGTGTTATCGCCGCCATATAATCTAACGCTTCAATTTCATCATCTGCACTATGAAGTGGATTGGCGCGTTGATCTATAGCCAATGTAAAATTGATCTCTGAACGTAGTTGTTCTTTTAACAAATAATGCTCATTTGACACATGCGGATATTTTTTCTTCATTTTTGCATTTAGTTGTTTGGGATGATAGTCATACATCACCAACAACGTGGATGGCTTGCCTCCACTAACAGCCCATGGGCCTTGCCCCCAATTTCCACCTCTTAAATTTTGAGTTGCGTTTCTTTTTTGTTCTTCATTTAGTTTCACAGCTCGTACAAGACACAAGCCATTGCGTTCAAACCAATCCACAATTTTGCTTGTCAGTTGTCGCTCTTCTGCCCATTCGCGCACTACAAAGACCATCAACTCTCCGTCTTTTTCGAAATTATGTTCACTCGATTGAATAATCGATTCGAGCCATTTACCGCTAACGCCAATCAATTTGCGGATTGTATCTGTTGAAGGAGCCCAGCCGTGTTCATCCAATACGCGGTGAAAGGATTCAAGACTAACTTCATCAAGCTGGATCTTGTTTTCATCAGCTAATCGCTTTAGAATTCCCGGATAATCGTGGTCTTGTGGAATTTGTTTAACAACTTCTCCAGACCTTACGGGAATCCCTGATTTTTCTCCTTTATGATACACCGCATGATACATCAAACTGAGAAAATGATGAAAGCTTGACGGAACGTAATACTTGTCTTTCCACAATTGTCGTTGGTCAACAATTGTTTCAGCGATATACGGAGGATAATAAGCAATGTTTTTAAAATTACTTCCTGTTAGTCCGCCAACGCTATAAATATCAAATGGTAAAATGCCAACCGTTTCATTTAATAAGTCGCGTACGAGTTCGATGTGTTTATCGGAAACAAGTAAATCTACATCTTCATCGAGATCTAGAAAAGGAAGTTCATCAAACCAACGCAAAACCACATACTCCAACTGACGTTTGTTGAGAAGTTCAAAAAACCCTTCTATTCCAAGCTCAGGCGATAAGTATTGTCGTGCTGTTTTTTCTTGTGGATAGTTCCGTTTAAAAACAATTCCTGTTCTTGCTTTATCGGTATTGTCGAGAAAAGTTTCAAAAGAGAACTCCCAGTTTTTCTTTCGTGCCATTTTATAAGCCCAAAGCGGTAAAAAACTAGCGCGATCGATGATGTTTAAAGGCATATACACAATCAATTCAGCTGACGAATGAAACGCATTTTTCAAATCTAAAAAGTCAGCTTTGTTTATAACTAATACGTTTGCATTGTTTTTATACGTAATTGTTTTTTCAACAGTGTAATACAAATTAGGATCTCGACTAATTTTAGGCTTTTGTGTGCAAATACCTATAAAATTTTCATAGCCTGAAAATGCTAGTTGTTTTTTCAAGCTACTCGTTTCAGCATTGTATTCTAGTATTTTGACTGTTTTTTCAGTTGGATATGCAGCTGTTATAAATTCACTGATTGTCGGCTGATTTGCCATCATCCAATTCCTCCTCGTCCACCGGCAAGTCAGGTCATGCGCATTCTTTTATTTCTGCGCATACTGCCTGTCATAATACTGTTGGTATTCGCCACTGATGATTTGTTTCCACCAATTTTCGTTTTCTACAAACCATTTAATTGTTTGGGCAATCCCTGTTTCAAAATCGTATACAGGCTTCCAACCTAATTGCTCAATTTTTGTTGGGTCTATTGCATATCGTTTGTCATGTCCTAATCGATCTTGTACAAATTCGATGAGATTTTCTGATTTTTTAAAAGCTTGGATAATGGTTTGAACAACTTGTAAATTGGTTTTTTCGTTATGGCCTCCAATATTATAAACTTCACCAATTTTCCCGTTATGCATCACCAAATCGATCGCTGTGCAATGATCATGAACATGTAACCAATCTCGAACGTTTTGACCATTTCCATAGACCGGCACAGGTTGATTGTTTAATACACGTGATATAGTCAGCGGGATCAATTTTTCTGGAAAATGAAAAGGTCCATAATTATTCGAGCAGCGTGTAATATTGACAGGTAATCCATAAGTTTCGTAATACGCTCTCACTAACAAGTCCGACGATGCTTTGCTTGCGCTATACGGGCTACTTGGTTGCAACGGCGTTTCTTCTGTAAAGAACGTGTCGGGATCAAATTCTAGCTCTCCATACACTTCATCTGTCGAAACATGAACAAATTTTTTAATGCCTGCTCGTTTTGCAGCTTCAAGTAATACTTGCGTTCCCAATACATTGGTTCGGATAAAAATCTCTGGTTCCGTAATCGAACGATCCACATGACTTTCAGCAGCAAAATGCACAATATAACTAAAATTTACTCGCTCAAACAACGATTCTACTGCTTGACGATCTGCAATATCGATTTGGACAAAGCTATAGTTTTCATTGTTTTCGATGGATTGATGTTTGGATAAATCTCCAGCGTAGGTTAAAGCGTCTAGGTTATAAATATGGTAATTCGGATACGCAGCGACCATGTATTGAACAAAATTTCCTCCGATAAATCCCGCTCCACCCGTAACAAGAATATTTTCCATAGTTGTGCTCCTTTATAACTTATTCGGTAACAGTGTTTTTTCATGGGCAATATCCAATAAATATTGGCCGTAATCTGTTTTTTTCAATGACTGAGCGAGCTCGATTAAATCTTCTTGTGAGATATACCCTCTTCGGAAAGCAATTTCTTCAATGCACGAAACATACAAGCCTTGTCTTTTTTGAATCGCTTCTACAAAATTTGAAGCTTCTAACAAAGCTTCATGTGTCCCTGTATCTAGCCACGCAAGTCCACGCCCCATAATATTGACATGTAATTCACCTTGCTTTAAGTATTCGTTTATAATAGAAGTAATTTCTTTTTCTCCTCGTTCTGAAGGCACCACTTGTTTGGCTATTTTAACCACTTGATTGTCAAAGAAGTACAGACCAGGTATCGCATAAGACGATTTGGGTTGTTCTGGTTTTTCTTCAATCGACACGATATTGAGTTCATCATCTACTTCCACTACCCCGTAAGCTCTCGGGTCTGCTACATGACACCCAAAAATAATGCTTCCGGTTGTGAGTTCTGCCGATTCTTGCAAACGACTCCCAAAGTCAGAACCGTAAAACACATTGTCTCCTAGTACTAGCGCAACTGGAGAATCACCGATAAAGCTTTCCCCAATCGTAAACGCTTCCGCTAATCCATTGGGTTCTTCTTGAATAGCATATTCCAGTTTAATCCCTAACTTTTGACCATTTCCAAGTAAACTCAAAAATCCAGCAACGTCTCGCGGAGTAGAAATGATTAAAATCTCTTTAATGCCTGCAAGCATTAAAACCGATAATGGATAGTAAATCATGGGCTTGTCGTATACCGGCAACATTTGTTTTGAAATGGACTTGGTTAGCGGGTACAAACGTGTCCCAGTCCCACCAGCTAAAATAATTCCTTTCATGATCAGTCCCTCATTTCTTATAGTTGAGATAAGCTTTTTTGTTTTACATAAAGTTCACGAATAATCGTACAAATTTCAACTACTGATTGGATTGGCAATGCGCCGTAATAAGGCATAGCTAACACTTGTTGCACAGCCCTTTGAGCATTTGGTAAGTTTTCAGGGTGTGCCGATGGCAACTCGTTATACCATTCAAAATCACTGCACAAAGGATAAAAGTACTTTCTCGCAAAGACGTTGTATTTTTGAAGCTCTTTGTGAACGTAATCTCTCGATTGACCAAACAGCGTTTCATCAATGCGAATAACAAAATACTGGTAGCTGCTAGATTCACCTTCAAGTGTTGTTAATACACGAATGCCTTCGATTGCTGCCAAGTGTTCTTCGTATGCTTTTTTAACAGCATGGCGTTTCAGTCGCTCATCTTCCACCACTTTTAATACTTCTAACCCAACGCCTGCTTGCAGTTCATTTAGTTTGGCATTTAACCCTGACAACACGACTTCTTCTGTATTTAAAATGCCAAAGTTTCTCAGTAGCCCCAGTCGCTTATCAAGTGCTGGGTCACGATAGATTAAAGCGCCGCCTTCTATCGTATTGAAGAGCTTTGTTGCATGAAAACTAAACATGGTCATATCACCAAAGCCACTAATTGGTAGACCATTAAGTTTAGAGCCAAAAGCGTGCGCTCCATCGTAAATCACTTTTAAGTGATGCTTATCCGCAATGGCCTGTATTTTTTCCACATCACATGGATTTCCAAAAACATGAACAGCTAAAATCGCCGTTGTTTTGTCGGTAATCAAGGACTCAATTTTATCGGCATCAATATTGAACGTAGTAGGATCAATATCACAAAACACAGGTGTTAAATTGTTCCAATCTAAAGCTTGAACCGTTGCTGGAAACGTAAAAGGCGTTGTAATGACTTCACCGGTTAGCTCTAATGCTCTCAAACCAAGTAATAATGCGAGCGTACCGTTAGAAAAGATGGACATATGATCACTTTCTAAATAACGCTGAAGTTTCGTGCTCAGTTCATCATGTTGTGCACCGAAATTCGTGAGCTGTTTACTTTCCCAAACTGTTTTTAATCGATCGGTAACTTTTTCGAAATCTGGCAGTAAAGGCCGCGTCACATGTATTGGTTGTTGAAAAACTTTAGCCATTTCATTTCCTCCCAAGGGTCTGAATTTGTATTGTGACAAATCATTTCGTCTCAACGCTTACTTTTTTTAATCAGTGGCAATAATAGCTCGTAAACAGTAGCAAATTCTTCAATTTTCAATAATTTAGATACCGTGATGTAGAGCACTGCACCAATTCCAACCTGTAGAAGTAACGTTAAAAGCTCTGCGAACGGAACGACCGCACCTACACCATAAACAATCGCTCCCATTCCTAACGAAATCATGTAGATTGGCAATAAATCCAGCACTTGTTCTTTAATGCCGTATGCTATTTCACGTCCTGAAAAATAAATATTAATAAATAAAGATAAATGCGAATCCAGCACTATTGTAGCTACTAGCAGCGTAATTCCCCAATCCATCCATATCACAACCACTATTAAGATTGTTGGAATGATGGTTTTAATAATTTCTAAATAAAGAAATAAATCAGAACGTCCTTTAACTTGCAAAATATTCAAGTTTAACGCATGAATAGGGTACAACATGCTCGCAATGCACAAAAGCTGAAAATAAGGCACCATAGTCATCCATTTTTCTCCGAAAATCAGGAAAACTAATGGCTCTGCAACTGCTGCTAACCCAACCATCAGTGGAAAGATCAAGAATCCCGAAAGCTTAATGACTTTTTTAAAGCTTCGTTTTAGTCGTTCTTCTTGGTCTTGAATACCGCTCAATACGGGGTAGGTCACTCGCTGAATGGTCGCCGTTAAAGATTGTGTCGCTACATCACTAAATTTAGAAGCATTGGTATAGTAGCCGAGTGCACCAGCCGAATACTGCTTACCGATAATTAAGTAATATATATTGTTATAGGTTGTATCTATTAATCCTGAGACTAGGAGCTTCCAGCCAAATCCAAACAGCCGCTTGAAAGATGCCATGCTAAAAGCGAGTGAAGGCATCCATCTTCTAGTGAACACTAGCAATAATGCTTGCACTAAATTTAATGCCAACATGCGAACCACAAGGCTCCATACGCCAAATCCCACGAATGCCATAGCGACAGCAACTATTCCTGACAAAACACTTGCTGCTACATTGACCTTTGCTTGGACCTTGAAATTTACTTCTTTAGTAAACATCGCTCTTGGAATAATCGAGAATGCATTGATGATGACACCTAATGTCAGCACTCGAATAATAGACTTTAATTGAGACTGATCAAAGAAATTGCTGATGAGAGGTGCTGAAAAGAACAGAATACCGTAAATAAAAATGGAAACTACTAAGTTAAAATAGAAGACTGTTGAGTAATCCGTTTGATTGGCTTTTTGATCACGAATTAATGCTTGCGTAAAGCCACTATCAACAAGTGAATTCGACAGCGCCACAAACACCAAAATCATTCCAATCAGTCCAAAATCAGCAGGAGTCAATAGTCGTGCTAAAATAATTTGGATAATAAACTGAATGCCTTGATTGCCTATCATGTCTCCAAAACTCCAAAGCAGTCCACTGATTGTTTTTTTCTTTAATGAGTTTTCTTGTTTCATCAGCTTGCTCCTATCTTTATTTAAAAAAGGTTATTCACAATTCTTAAAACGCCATACATTTACCTATAAGAGTAGGTAAATTAAATCTATTTACTAAATCAATAAAGTTACCTCCATTTCAGATACATTACT
Organism: Planococcus versutus; assembly: GCF_001186155.3. Lineage (NCBI taxonomy): Bacteria > Bacillati > Bacillota > Bacilli > Caryophanales > Caryophanaceae > Planococcus > Planococcus versutus. Next base: position 2,473,522 of record NZ_CP016540.2, read on the forward strand.
TTGTGCTTATTTCTAGTACTTGCTTTTCATTCTAACACACTACATGTCTTAAATAACAGATAATTTAGATTATTTTTTATTTTCTTTTTTGCAAATTATTCCACTCTTTTTTATTAAATCAATAAATTGATTGTTTTTAAGTTGGAGTTCTAAGTAAGATTCTTCATATAACTGTTAGATATTTACTGTTTATTGGATATCTTTATAAAGGGTAACTTTTCAGCTTGTGTATAGATCAATTTTACTAATTTAAAATTGAACAAAACAAAAGACAAGTTTGAATAGCTGATGGTGCCAGCTGTCAAAATTGTCTTTTGTTGGTTTCTTATTCTTTTCAAATGATGATTCGTTTAAAGATCCGCTTAAAAAATTCAGGCTTTGCATAAAACTGTCGATATCCTTTTTTCAAGGTTTCTTTAATTTTTAATTGCTTGAGTAAGACGTAAAAACTGTCTCGCTTTTTAGTACGTTTAATCACTTGATCATACTTAAAATTCGTAAAGACATTTACTTCATCGAGCAAGTTTGCAACATCTTGAAGGTGTTTTTGCTTTGCGGAAATGTCATTCAAGTTGGTATCTGTCCAAGACCCTTTGACTTCTACTCGGTATGCAGCCATAGGTCGATCCATGTAATAAAACGTTCCACTCAGCGCTCCACAAATTGCTAGCGGGTAGTCACCAATTGTAGCATTCATATAATACGCTGGCATTTCGGGCATTTTTTCACGGGAATACAAAATTGAATTGGTGGCAAACAGTGCCCCTCCACCTTCAATCACTTCTTCCACAGAAAAAATTTTGTCTTTATGACTTGGACGAATAACATCCACTCTTTTTTTAGTTACTGCAGAGACCTTTTCTGCTGCATGCACGCACATGCTACATTCTGGATGTGTCTCCATATAGTCGACTTGTCTTTGTAGTTTTTCTGAGTCAGTCCAATAATCATCACCTTCGCAAATGGCAATATACTTACCTTCTGCACGCGCCATATTGGACAATTCAAAAGAGATGTTTTGTGAATATTGATTGATGGTTTGATAAATTGGTTTAACGATATCCGGGTATTTTTGTTCATAGCTTTTGATAATATCAGCAGTTCGGTCAGTAGATGCATCGTCATGCACTAAAATTTCATAGGCAAAATTCGTTTTCTGCATCAGCAGGCTATCCAATGCTTCCGCTATAAATTCTTCATGATTGTAAGCATTGCATTCAATACTCACTAGTATCTCGTTCGTCATAAGTGGCCATGCCTCCCGCAATCGAGTCGTTTTCTTTTTTAGTTACTGTGGATTGTGTTCTATTTTCACTAGTGGCACTATAGGCTCACAAATTTCTGTATGTTCTTACCGTTAGGATAAATACCGTAAAAGTAAATAGTCAACTACCATTTATATTGACTTGAACTTAAATTTACTTTGTATCAGAAACCATAAAGTTTTCTTTTAAATATCTATTCCTCAACTCTTTATCACGCAGAATCAGCTGGTTTTCCTCAACGGTATTTCCTTGGACAATGTGCTCATCTCCAATATTAATATAAATGCCTCTTTCTGAACTGTCGCGCGGATTTACTGCAAGATTGTTTAAGATACTAATAGCATGACTCGGAGCCATCAAGTTTTCCCCTCCATCTCCCGGTCTCACTGCAATATTGTATTCATTGTTATAAACCAGATTGCCTTTAATAACAGTAGATTCTGCTCCATTCTTGATATCGATGCCATAATAAAAGCCGCTAACTACATTTTTTTCAATCTTGCTTTCTTTTTCACTTTCAACTGTAATTCCTTGCTGGTCAGTATAGCCCGGACGATCTTCAGTCACCATACAGCCTTTTACTAGATTGTGTTTGCCTCCACCAAATAAAGAAAGATGACCATCTCCTGAATTTCTGACCACGCAAGATTCAATTGTGTTATAGTCCGATGCAAAATTAATAATACCAGAACCATAATTAAATTCACTCGTTACATTTCGAATAACATTGTTGTTGGCGTGGTGCAAATGAATGCCTTGTGAATAGTTTTTTGTATAAACGTCTTCAATCAGACTTTCTTGGCTACCTTGAAGTAAAATAGCAATATGAGAAACTAGCGATCCCGTTTCTGGCAGTGTGTCTCCCATTAAAAAACCGCCTTTGAGATGGACATCTGCTGTTGCCATAATCCAAAAAACTCCGTATTCACCAGCTGATTCTGTTTTAAAAATCGCCTGATCCATACGGATGGTAATAGGTTTGGAGATCTTCAAAGCAAAATAACTGTCACCGTATCCCGTACTGGCTTTTAAATTAGGATTTTTGGATAATTTGTAGATACCTGGTGGTATGTGTAGTTCTCCACCTATTGGCGTTTCGTCAATAGCTCGTTGAATTGCTTTCGTATCATCTGTCACGCCATCACCCTTTGCTCCGAATTGTGTTTTTGCACCATTCTTCTCTTCTGCGAAGAAAGAATGTTGTCCCATGATCAAAACAGCAACCAGTCCACATATCCCCAGCATGTATAGCAGCATATTTCTAAATTTCTTGTAGATCATTAACACCTCTCCCTCACCTTAAACACCTTACCGAAAGGTTTTGACACTGTTTTCTCGTTAATTACTTCTAGTATAAGCCAAAATTTCTTTAAATGCATACTTTTCCGAATATTTTGCTTTTAAACCGGCTTTATATTGATTTTCTTTCTCTAAAGTACAAGCCTTTTCCGTAAAGTTAACCAACAAAATGAAGAACTTCCTCGTATTTGCTCTTGTTCTTCGCTATAATTAATAAGATGACTATTTTATTTGAATATTTAGATATATTTTAAAAGAATTTTCTCGTTTGTCACACATTTATTTTGACTTAGTGAAACGATTGCTGACAAAACCAATTATAAAACAAAAAGAAATGGGGTTTTATTTTGAGAGATTTATTTTTTATAAAAGATTATGCCGAGCTATACGAAGAAATAGAAGGTGGAAACTGTGAAGTTTTTGAATTCGAACATCCCACTGGGTCGGTTTATCATCAATTTATTAAAAGAGAAATCCCTATCCCTTTAGAAGGTGGTCCTTATTTTGACTTGATGACGCCTTACGGTTACGGAGGTCCTGTCATTACAAAACTAGTGGAAGAAGCACGTAAAGATGAATTGGTTAGCCATTTTTGCAAAGCATTTAAGGATTATTGTCAGAAACACAACATCGTCAGTGAATTTGTTCGATTTCATCCACTTGCTTGTAATGCTAAAGACTTCAATTCCTGCTACACCGTTCATTTTAGGCGAAATACCACAGGCATCACGTTAAAAGGCTTTGAAGATCCAGTGCAAGAAGAATTTTCAAGTTCGACACGCAAGCGCATTCGGAAAGCATTAAGAGACGGTGTAACTTACCGCATCACCAGAAATCCAACAGACTTAAATCACTTTCAAGACATCTACACAAAAACAATGGAACGAGTCGGTGCCGAAGACTTTTATTTCTTCGACGATGTCTATTTCTCAAAAATGATGGATAATTTAGGTGAACAAATTATATTGGTCGAAGCTATCTTCGATTCCCAAGTGATTGGTGCAGAGTTGCATTTTCACTCAGGCTCCGTTATCCATACACACTTATCAGGCACTGTAGAAGGTGATATTAATCATTTGTCTCCTGTTTACGTCATGACTTACGCCATTGTCATGTGGGCCAAAGAAAATGGCGTGGAATATATCCATTCAGGTGGCGGGGTTCATCCTGGTCACGATGACTCCCTGTATTTATTTAAAAAGAGGTTTGGTAAAAACACAGAGTTTGATTATTATGTTGGCAGTAGAGTGTGGGATAAAGCTATGTATGACCAATTAAATCGAGTGACAAATGCCGATTCAGAAAACGAGCTTTTCCCTGCTTATCGCTGGTCATAAAAATAGAAGACGTACAAAACGGCAAGCAGTCGATCTGCTTGCCATTTTTTAGTTGATTTTTTTCAATAGCGGCTTGATTAGCCCATAAACTGTTTTTAGTTCTTTGATGTTCGCAAGGCGACACGTCACAACATAAAACACACTTCCTACAGTAACTTGTAAAAGCAGTTGAATAAGCAAATTTGTATCTAGTAGCGAACCAAACGTCCATACTACTCCACCCATCAAAAACGACAGCACATATACCGGCAACAAATCGTTCAGTTTTTCTCTAGCTGGATAAGGTATTACTTGTTTTGAGAAATGACTGTTAACGAAAAACTCGATATAGGTATTTAAAATGGCTGCGCCAATCAATCCAATAACTCCCAAATCAAATACAATAGCTAAAACAAGTAAGATGGTTAACGAGACTTTATTGATAATTTCTAGTTTCAAATACAAGTCGGAACGTCCTTTTACTTGAAAAATGCTCAAATCCAATGCCAAAATGGGGTACATCATCCCTGCGATCGATAATAGCTGAAAATACAAAATCATGTTTGCCCACTTATCTCCAAACACCAATAGGACTAACGGTTCTCCTACAGCTGCCATTCCAACCATTACGGGAAAAATTAGAAAAGCTGCAAGTTTTGTAATGCTTTTATACGATTGTGCTAACCGTTCATGTTCATCTTGAATGCTGCTAAGCACAGGGTATGTTACCCGCAATATCGTAGCGGCTAAATTTTGAGAGACAATTTCACTAAACCGCGAAGCATTTGTGTAAAAACCCAGTTGTTTTGTAGAATACTGCTTGCCAATGATTAAGAAATACACATTTGTATAAAACGTATCAATCAACCCTGATACGAGAAGCTTCCAGCCAAATCCAAACAGTCGACCAAATGAAGAAAAGCTAAACTCTAACGAAGGCATCCATTTTTTTGATAACGTAAATAACAGCGATTGAATGGCGTTCATCGACAACTGTCGGAACACCAAACTCCAAACCCCAAATCCCGTTAACGCTAACCCAATAGCAAAACCTCCGGATAAAAGACTGGAACTCAAATTGATTTTAGCTTGTGCTTTGAAATTTACTTCCTTGGCAAACATGGCTTTGGGGATGATAGCAAAAGAGTTGATGATGATTCCGATCGTCAATACACGGACTATAGACACCAGTTGAGGCTCATCGAAAAATCTACTAATTGCAGGAGCTGCAAAGAATAAACTTATATAAATTAAAACAGAAATAAAGAAGTTAAAGTAAAAGACCGTTGAATAATCTGTCTGACTCGCATTTTTTTCACGGATCAACGCTTGCGTAAATCCACTGTCGACAATTGAATTCGACAATGCGATAAATACCAAAATCATGCCAATCAATCCAAAATGTTCTGGCAACAGCATGCGTGCTAATACAATTTGAATGACAAACTGGATGCCTTGATTGCCTATCAAATCACCAAAGCTCCATACCAGACCGCCGATTGTTTTCTTTTTTAAAGAAGGTTGTGGTTCCATATAACGGTCTCCTATTCACACTCACTTAGACTTAATGAATCATTTTCCATTTTATTTTCCGAATACTTTCAGTAATTCTTGGGAAGCATCGCTTAAATTCCATAATCATTCGCTTTTTAATACTGAGTTCTAAATAAATCGTGCGGTATTCTCCATGTTTAGCCTCATTAAATCTTCCTTCTTCTAATAACAAGGAAAACTCATAACCGAGCTTTGCTTTTGTTAATGAATCGGTGTATTTATAATGTGTATACGCGTTGATTTCATCGAACATGCGCTCCATATCTTGATAATGTTTGACACGCTTTTCACTTGTCGCCAATTCGCGGTTTGTCCAAGAGCCCGGAACCCCTACGCGATAAGCTGACATGTTTTCATCTAAATAGTTAACCGTACCATGCAGTGCAGCCAAAATAGCTAATGGGTAATCACCTACTACTGCATTCAAATAAAAGGGAGGCAAAACAGCGACTTTTTCTTTTGAGTAAACCATAGAATTGGTCGCAACCAAGTCGCCCCCTCCTTCGATCACGCGTTCAATTGGCAAAATAATGTCTTCTTTCTCTGGCCTTACCGTAGAAAGTACTTTCTTTTTATCCGAATACACTCGATCAGCCGCATGAACAGTCATGCTACAAGCAGGATGAGCTTCCATATAATCTACTTGTTTTTGCAATTTATAAGGATCTGTCCAATAATCGTCGCCTTCACAAACAGCAATATATTTTCCTTTAGCACGGTTGTGGTTAAATAATTCAACACGCACACCTTGTGAGTACTGATTTTGGGTTTCATAAATTGGTTTGATCAGCGAAGGATAGTCACTTGCATACTGTTTGATTACTTGAGGACCGTGGTCTGTAGAGGCATCGTCGTACAGTAGAATTTCAATTTCAAAATCTGTTTTTTGCATCAAGAAACTGTCGATAGCATCTGCTAGGTAATCTCCATGATTGTAGCTAGTGCAGACAATGCTGACCATTGGATTTAATATCATATGTTTTTACTCCTCTTCGTTTAAAACCTATAAACTAGTATCAACAACAAGAAGCTGGATCTTTATGATAAAAATTTAGCATGTGACATATAGCAGACAAAACCATTACTATATGCTTACATTTGGTTTCTTTTTATTAGTTTAGCATAGACTAAATGGTTAAATATAGACAATTTGAATTATTAAGAAAATTATTTTCAGTTTACAAAACCCTCTTGAGCTACTCATAAGTTCAAGAGGGTTTTGTCATGTCTTATTTTGAATGCCATTTCCACGCACTCGCTATAATAGCCGTTAAATCAAAGTCTGGCTTCCAGCCTATCTCTTCATTAATTTTTTGAGAAGAAGCAACGAGTATAGCTGGGTCACCTGCGCGCCTCGGTGCATAGTCAATCGTCGCTTGCTTGCCGGATAAGCGCTCACAAGTTCGAATGATTTCATTAACCGAATACCCCGCTCCGTTTCCTAAATTATACACGTTATTTGCAACACGCCCGTCAGCCATTCCTTCATATGACAAAATATGCGCACGCGCTAAATCCGTCACGTGAATGTAATCACGCACACATGTGCCATCAGCTGTTTCATAATCTGTGCCAAATACCGAAATTTTCTTGCGCTGTCCTAGAAGATGTTGCAACACAATTGGGATTAAGTGCGATTCTGGATCGTGGCTTTCACCAATTTCGCCAGACTCGTGTGCGCCTGCTGCGTTAAAGTAACGCAATACAATATAGTGGAAGTCATAAACGTGTGCCATATCCGCTAAAATCTGCTCGATCATTTGTTTGGAACGGCCGTACGGATTGATTGGATGGGTCGCGGTTTCTTCTGTGATGATGTCTGTGTTTGGTATGCCGTACGTTGCCGCTGTTGAAGAAAAGATAAAACGTTTTACGCCGTGTTCGATCATTTTCTCAAGCAATACCAGCGTTGCTCCTACATTGTTGCGGTAATACGTTAATGGTTTTTCGACAGACTCTCCCACTAAGCTATTTGCCGCAAAGTGAAACACAGCATCAATTTTATATGTTGTGAAAATCTCATCTAACACTACTTGATCGCCAAGGTCTCCTTTTACAAATGTCGCTTTGCTGTCAATCAGCTTTTCAAAGCCTGTTGTCAAATTATCTAATACAACCACGTCGTATGTATTCACTAATTCTTTTACGGTATGACTGCCAATATACCCTGCGCCTCCGCAAACTAAAATTGCCATTGCTGTTTCCTCCTCTATTGTTTCAAAGCATTTATTATGCCAATTGTACCATTAGCTAGATACGCAACAGTATAAGTTTTCATAAAAAACAGCTGACCGCACTTTTAATCAAACATAAAAACACGTTTTCGTAAAGCTCATAAAAGCTTTCACGAAAACGTGTTCACTCCTTGTCTTCTTCAACAAAATAATTTTGACTTTCATAAATAGCTAACTCTTTTTCGGGCATGATTAAGTTATTAAAATTTAGCGTATTGCCAATTACGACATGTCCTTCACCCGCATCAACAAAAATCCCATTAGATGAATCGCCCCGTGGATCGACAGCTAGATTATTTAGAATGCGCGTATCATAGCTTGGCAACTGGAGATTGTTGCCGCCGTCGCCGCCTCTTACAGCAATATTGTATTCATTGTTAAACGCGATGTTTGACTCGATAACATTCGATTCTGATGCATTTTTCACATCGATTCCGTAATAAAATCCACTTACTGTATTGTTTTCAATCAAACTTCCTTTTTCGCCTTCAACAGTAATACCTTGCTGGTCGTCAAATCCTTTGCGATCTTCTGTCACCATACAATTGACGACATGGTTGTCTTCGCCTCCACCGTATAAAGAGACATGCCCATCTCCTGAATTTCGGACAACGCACGAATCAATCACATTTTGATCCGAGTCATAACTGATAATTCCCGATCCATAATTAAATTCAGATGTGACTTTTAGAATCATGTTGTAGTCAGCATGATTGAGATGCACACCTTGCGAAAAATTTTTTAAGTATGTGTTTTCGATCGAACTATTGTTTGTGTACAAAAACAAAATGCCGATATGAGAAATTAATGTACCGTCTTCTGGCAACCGTTCTCCCATTAAAAATCCACCTTTTAAGTGAACATCTTCTGTTTCATTGACCCAAAACACACCATAATCATCGTCTGTATCTGTTTGAAATACCGCTTCTTCCATTATAACCGTAATGGGCTTTGAAATCTTTAAAGCAAAATAGCTGTCGCCGTATTCAGTGACTGCTTTCAACTCTGGGTTTTTGCTGACTTGATAAACACCGGCTGGAATTTCCAAAGTGCCTCCTGCTGGCGTTTCATCAATAGACTTTTGAAGTTCAGCTGTTTTATCCTCTGATTTTTCTAAATTCTTGTTATAACTTTCTTGTTCACTTTCAGTTCCATTTTCTTGCGTTTGACTTTCAGTCGATAACAAGTAATAACTAAATCCAGCAATTGCTAGAAGTACGAGAAAAACAAATCCACCCACTCTTGCAGTCATCCACGATACCTCCTTTTGTGCAATCTTCCATGCTTCTTTATCATACAGAAAAATCACATAGAACAAAAGTATAATGACTGAAAATTCAAATTTCAACAAGATTCAGTAAAAAGCATCCCTCAATGTAATTCTGAAGGATGCTTTGTATTGCTTTCTTTATATATTTTCTTTTCAGGAATCATTTTTTTCTCAACCTTAACGTTTTGTTGTTCAGGTTCTATGACTACATCATCTGCAGCTCTTTTTTCTTGTCGTGCAAGTAACTCTTCACGATGGCCATGTGCTACTTTTTCACGCTTTGAACTTGCTTTTCCCAAAGAAAAAACAATCGTTAGCATAAAAACAATTCCGCCCGTTACTATCGCCCACATTTAATCCACCTCTTTTTACATAACGCCAAAACAATCATTATTTTATTACTCCTTATAATTACCATAATTCTTTATGTTAGGTGTCATTTTACGCTGTATTTTTAACATTTACTAGATTCATATGTACCAGTATACAAAAAAGTAATGCAACTTTTGATCTAAATAACCTGATTAGTAGTACCATCAGTTCATCTTTTACGGCTATTATCTGCTTTTTTCGACCAATGCAATGCTTTACCAAATACAAGATACAGCAAAACACCTAAACTTGCTCCGGCACTATCAATTAATACGTCTCTCACTTCGCCGCTTCGTCCGTCAATAAATAATTGGTGAATTTCATCTGTTATAGCAAACAAGACTGTTGTAGCGAGACTTAAAAGCACACGTGCTCCACCGCGAAAGCCACTGCTTGTCCACGCATTCAAACTTACTAAACTCAATATAAAGTAAGCAATAAAATGTGCATTTTTTCGAATAAATGTATGAAAGACTTCCACATCCAAATCGATTTCTGGCGCGAGTTGGTTGATAAAGTCTAGTAAACCCGCGACAATACCTGAACTTAAATTACTTGAAGCTGATCCCGGTTGATGTGACAAATAAAAAATAACAGCCATCCAAGCAAAAACAGCTATCCATGACATGCGCTTATAAGCAATCATAATACAAATCCTTTTCTACGAAAATCGATTTTCTTCATAAGAAATATTATAACATTCGCCTTAAAAAGTAAAAGTAAAAAAGGAAATCGCAATTTTTGCGACTTCCTTTCAGACTGTAGACAAAGTATCCTAAAAATGAATAACCGTATAAAAATCCAACCGGTCCGGCCACTTCGCTTTCCGGTGGGCTCAGCTTCAGCCTCCTCGTCACTGACGTGCCTGCGGGGTCTTCAGCTTTCGCTGTCCCACGGGAGTCTTCGTGGCCGGACCGGTTGGAAACGTGTAGCTTTAATCGAGATAAGCAGTCTGCTAGTCGGGTCCCATTAAAAAGAGTTCAATATGCTAGGTATTCAGGCCACTCCAAAATCCAAAGCGCAAGGCGGCGGGTAGAGAGGTGCTCCTGCATTGCTGCGCTAGCGACGTCTTAGCAACTAGCACGACGTCTTGTTGCGCCAGTTGCATAACCTACATCCTGTAGCCCCGAAGCGTCCACTTGGAGCGCAGGATCTAATCCAAATATGTTAAAATAACTATTCGTTTGTCTACAAGCTAAAAAGGAAATCGCAATTTTTGCGACTTCCTTTTTCGTTTAGGGAATACTGTTTAGCCACTAATCATTTTTTGGCTGTTACAAGAACGGCTGAACGATAAGCTGGAAACGAAAATCCCTCTTTGTCCACATCCATTTTCTCGCATAGCAAATCGTAAATTTTAGAGTTTTGAATTTTATTGCTGACGTAGTAATCGAATTCTGTATTTTTACCGAATTGTTTTTTAAATAAATACAAAGGATCATCAGCATTCCCCGTCACTCCGCCACCTTCATGGATAAGCTCCATCGCGTGTTCAGTTCCCCACATCACCAATGCATATCGCATCACAAATGCAGAGGACAAATAATGATATTCTTCTAACGTCCCTGATAAATGAATATGAACAAATTTCCCATAAGCTAAATTTAAGCCGATAGCAATTACTTTTTCTTCATAAAGAACCTCTACCAACACGATGTTCGGACCAAACGTTTCCAATAACTTATCAAAGTACTGATCATTAAAATAATAAACTGAATCTGCATTTCTTCTTTTCATTGTGGAATAATACAAGTATTTAAACTCTTCTAAATCAGCCGGATTTTCCCGCACACGAAATTCCACACCTGCAGCTAACGCTTTTTTGATGCTTTTTTGCTTAGACTTTGAAAACTCTGATTTAACTGGATTTTCAAAGTCTTTTAAGTTTGTTCCTGTTGTGTGACGGCGGAATGTTAACTCATAGCCACTTTGAAAGTCTTGAGCGTTTGTAAATAATGGATGAAAACGAACAAACTCACTTACGATGTTTTCTTCTTGACAGTATCTTTCAAACGCCTGCTCAAACGCTTGAACTACTTCGACTTTATTCTTTTGCTCACATTCTACTAGACGCGGTCCTCCGTAGCCATAAGGCGTTGTTATGTCATAATACGTTTCTCCATTGATTTCTACTGGGATTGGCCTTTTAATAAATATGTAGCTGATTTTGCCGTGCAGATGCTCAAAGTCAAAAACCTCGCATGTGCCATGCTCGATTTGTTCGTATAAACGACCATAGTTGGGTTCAAAATAAATATCGTTCACGTTAAAATTGCCTCCCTGTCCTAAGCTTTATTGAAAAGCAAAGGCAAATTTGCAGTTTCTCATTTCCATGTCTTTACAATTCTGCTCTATTTACTTTTAGCATATCATATCTTTACAAACTAAACACTAAAAAATCAGATTTTTTAGATTACTTTGTGCTAAGTAAAATAGATCTTGCATTTATATTCCAGTTTAATAACTGAGAATCGAATTAAAAAGCAGCAACGGTCCAAACCCGGTTGCTGCTTTTTAAGGGAAGAAGAACTTTCTTACGATGACACAGCTGTTCTTCTTTCGTTACGATTTTGATTCTTTTAATTTTTCTTCGAAGAGCTTTAACAACCGCTCTTTTAGTTCAGGTCGTTTTAAAGCAAATTCAATAGTGGTTTCAATAAATCCAAATTTTTCTCCGACATCATAGCGACGTCCTTCAAATTCAAACGCATAAACAGATTCTACTTCGTTTAATTTTTGAATAGCGTCTGTTAATTGAATTTCGCCTCCCGCTCCAAGCTGATGTTCTCCTAAAAAATCAAAAATTTTAGGTGTCAAAATATACCGACCCATAATGGCGTAGGTTGAAGGAGCTGTGCCTGCTGGTGGTTTTTCCACAAAGGTATCTACTTTGATCAATTTGTCGTTTACTGAAATCGGTTTAATAATCCCGTAGCGATGTGTCTCGTCTTCTGGCACTTGTTGAACACCAATAACGCTTTTTCCTGTAATTTCATTTTGTTTCATCAATTGAGCTAAACACGGCTCTTCGTTTTCAACAATGTCATCTCCAAGTAACACAGCAAACGGCTCATTGCCAATAAATCGGCGAGCCGACCAAATGGCATGCCCCAACCCCAATGGCTCTTTTTGTCGAATGTAATGAATTTCGACAGTGGACGTTTCCAGTACCGAATCGAGCATATCGATTTTCCCTTTTTTAAACAAATTATCTTCTAATTCAAAAGCGTGATCAAAATGGTCTTCGATTGCTCGTTTTCCTTTTCCAGTTACGATGATGATGTCTTCAATTCCCGAAGCAATCGCTTCTTCAACTATGTATTGGATTGTCGGCTTGTCTACGATTGGCAGCATTTCTTTTGGCATGGCTTTTGTTGCTGGAAGAAATCGAGTCCCCAAACCCGCAGCAGGAATAATTGCTTTTTTTACTCGCATGTCTTCACCTTCCTCTCCTTATTTGCTAACCCATTCTTGCTTAATGATAACACCTTTCTATAGTATAGCTATTTTTCATAGAAAAATAACAGAAAATTGAATTTTCATAAGCAATTCTATTAAGACATAAAAAGCTCCTGTCAGTTTTTCTGACAGGAGCTTAGACTGTAGACAAAAGAATGGGTTCATCAACTCATCCTGATAGAGTTTTCCATAGCATGGTTTTTTCAGTGACAAAAAGACTCGAGCTGAGCCCACCAGAAAGCAAAGTGGCTAGACCGGTTGGATTTATAGACGGCTATTCATTTTTGAGATACTTTGTCTACAGTCTGAACGCTTGTCAGTTACTACCTACTAATTTAGAAAGCGGGTGAATGCCAAGACTTTGAATAATAAGAGACAAAATAACAACTGAAAAACTAAGTGAAATCAAATCGTCTGCTCCATTTCCACTAGACATTACGCCTAATTGAAGCAACAAGAACACTGACATAGAGCCGCGTATTCCAGACCATGAAATCAACAATGACTTTTTCCAAATAGCTTCGTGTTTTCGTCCAGCCAATAGCTGAAACGTGCCACTAATGATTAGGAACCGAACAGCAATGCTCGCAAACAAAATGAAAGCCGCCAATAGCCAATTATTCCACGATAAGTATTGCGTTGCTTCTATGCCAATCAGCAAAAATAACAAAGACAATAGCGATGGCTCGACAACACTCCAAAATCCAGCTAATGCTTCACGGTAATGATCTTCTTTATTGGTATGAGAAAATTCCCATGATAGCATAATTCCAGCTGAGACGGTCGCAAGTACACCTGAAAACCCAAAACCTTCAGCCAGCTGAAACGTACCGTATGCTAGTATGATGCTCAACATCACTTGATAATCTTTATGGTGTGTAACGTGAACCGCTTTACTCAATAACCAGCCAAAACCTACACCTAAAATAACGCCACCTGCTGAAACATAAAGAAAATCACCTAATACAGACAACACGCTAAATGTTTGAGATTGAAGATACATGCCTGACAATACCGTAAATAACACAATACTCGTCCCGTCATTAATCATCGATTCTCCATCAACAATGTCTGCAATGCTTTTATCTGGTGCAGACTTTTTTAAAATCGACACCACAGAAGCGGGATCTGTAGGTGCCAAAATGGCTGCAGCTACGAATGCGCCCATTAACGAAATTGAAAAAAACCAGCCGCCTATCCAATAAATAGTCAGTCCCATTAACAAAATGGTTAAAGCTAGTCCCACTGTACTTAACAAGCCAATAATACCTGCATTTTTTCTTAGTGCTTTTGCAGAAAACTGATACGCCGATACGAACAATAATCCCGGCAAAAAGACATCATAAATCAATGTCTCTGGCACGCTGCTCCCTGTAAAATAAGGGATAAAAGACAGACCAATCCCGATTAAGACGAGTACGGCGGGCACTGGAACATTTTCTTGTTTTTTATCAATAGTAAATACTAAATACCCAATGCACAACAAAATCATTGCGACTGCAGCTGACATGTGTATCTCCTCCAAAACTCACTTGTTCTTTTAATCATAACAGAACAACCGGACAGCCTCTATTGCCTCCGGCTGTCCGGTTGTTCACATACTTTCTTCTTGTAATCGCCGCTTAATTTGTAAGTAGGATGTCACTTCAGCTAGTTCTTCTTTGTTAACATACTGGTCATCTACTACTACTTTGATCGAGTTGGAAAGCGGAAGTTGAAGTAAATCTAGCGTATTAGCCTTTTGGTTTCGCTCTAATAGATAATCTACGGAGACATCATAATAATCTGCAAATAATTCCAAATGAGATACACTTACTTGTTTTTTAGCACTTTCATAACCCCACACTACCGATTTTGCAAAGCCTAGTGCTTTTGCTACTTCGTCTACACTCATTTGACGTTTTTCTCTTAAACTCTTGAGTCTGTTGCCTATTCTCTCCATTTAAACGCCTCCTGCTATGGGAATGTTAGTATCTCTAATATGTTACCCACTCTACAGCTGTTTAAAAACTAAAAAAGCCATGTTCCAATCCATTTAACTGCTAAGTACCTATTAAAATCTGAAATTTCAGCCTTTTCTACTTAAGTTGTGCTAGAATAGAACTAATTCAACGTGAAAGTAGGTCTTATGATGCTCAAAAAAGCCAGCTTCTTTCTATTTATTGCACTAATCATTATCGTAATCGCCGGAGAAAAAAACTTAAAAAACGTACAATACTCACAACAAGCAGCTTTTCTGCCGGAAATTGAAACGGTGCAAGCACAGCCTGTAAGCTTTTCTGAAAAACTTGCAACAGGCCTCCCTGTAACGATCGTCTTTCTTGGTGATTACGTTACTTCTGCAGACTCATTGCCAGATGGCAACCCGAATCACGTTCTGTTGTTAACCGAATGGTTTAATGACCAATACCCAAACCAAGTCACCACCATTAATGCTGGTATGAACGCCAATACAATTTCCCATATGAAAGAGCGAATCGAAAGTGATGTGTTAACATACACACCCGATTTGGTGGTCATTTCTACTGGATTGAACGATGCTCTTGGGGCATGGAAAATTTCAGTAGATGAGTACGACAAAGATTATCAAGCCGTGATTGATGAAATTCTTGCTACAGGTAGAAGCGAAGTATTGATTCGAACACCCAACCCGACCAATTCAGTGGAAAAAAACAAAACGATGCGCCCTTATATGCGCGTGAGTCGAGAGCTTGCCAAAAGAGACAATGTCTATGTCTTCGATTTTTACAACGTAATGGCAACTGATATACACGCAAAAGACATTTCTCAAGTGGCTTTTATGCAAAATACATTTTATCCGAATACAAAAGGACAAGCCTATTTGTTTGATAAGTTTAAAACTTATTTAACCACTGAATTTATTCAACCATAAAAAAGCGTTTGGCGATAACTCTCTCGCCAAACGCTTTTTTTATAGTAATTATTTCACTACTAGGTTTCTTGCTTCTCTAAACTCTCTAATGTGACGATCTAAAATATGGCCTTTTTCAATGACCATTGATTTTTGAATCATGTTCGTCCACTTGCCTTCGACAAAGTGATCGACCATTGGTGAAAAACCTTCGCTCAATACTTTTGTTACCGTATGCGGGAACATAGCTGGTGTATTGTCTACCGTGTAATGGATGATGCCATCAATCGTATAAACCGGATCATCAATCGTAGATGGACGCGAAGTTTCGATTTCCATGTTCGGGTCACAACTTACATCAACGATCATAGCGCCTTTTTTAAGACGCACTAAATCTTCTTTGTAAATAATACGATCTGTACGATTCGTATCCCACATTACGCAGTTAACTAACACATCGTAATTGCCCATGTTTTTCATAAACAATGATTCTAGTTTACGCCCATAAACATCAACATCTGCCCCTAAGCCATGAAGAATGCGGAGAACGCCTTTTGTTGTATGTCCATTCCCAAGAACTGCTACTTTTGTTTCATATGGCATTTTGCCGCAATATTGATAAGCTTGTAAAATCGCTGCTTCTCCCGCAACTTCACGGTTGCGATAGAAAATGTAACGCCCATCTTCGAACATTTCTTCCCAAGCGACAACTGTGTGGTCACCTGCAAGAACGGAATCGGTAAATGCGATATCTTGAACAGCATGAGCCCATCCAATCAACAATTTCCCAGGTGTAAGTTGATCAAAATAATCCGCATTGCCCAGTTTCACATCAACAATCGCGTCACATTGTAACACTTCTTCACGTGACACAAATTGTGCTCCTGAAACTTCGTATTCCGCATCTGCATAACCAAGTGCTTCGCCGTATCCTACTTCAAAGTACAATTGCTCGATGTTTTTAATATTCGGCATGTCCTTTGGCAAAAGCGCTCTTCGTTTTTCATTGTTTTTGTGACTGATAACAAATCCTATTGTGTAAATAATAAAACCTCCAATAAATGAAATAATATAACGCTTAGTCTGCACCCACTAGACATGTCCTAGAACAGCGACCAAACAAGCTTCAAAAATTGCTAAGTAAATTTGTCTATTCATGTCTCTTCCGCAAAGCTGACCTACTCTAAATCATACCATATGTCGGAAAGTTTAAACGTACTTTGGAACGAGCTGAAAAAATAAACATATCGCGTGTTCATAGAAAATCTATGAAAAGTTGATCGCTCAAAAATAAAAGTCGACTATTCATTTATACTTCAAAAAAACCCAGTAGAAACCTATTAGGTTCCTACTGGGTTTTACTTAAAAAATTAATGCAACATGATCGATCCACCATCAGCCATCAATGTTTGGCCGGTCATGTATTTCGAATCTTCCGAAGCTAAAAATACAGCAACCGGTCCGATGTCATGTTCCAAGTCACCAAAACGACCGAGTGGAATGTTGTTTTTTACTTTTTCGTAGTATTCCGGTTGTGCTTTGGCCCATTCGCGTACACCAGGTGAGTCCGCTACTGGACTGATCACATTGACGTTGATACCATACTGACCCCATTCATTTGCAGCCACGCGCGAAATGCCGCGGATGGCTTCTTTGGCAGCCACATAAGCAACTTGTGTCGAATGCCCTTCTAAACCAGCTCCTGAGGCAAAGTTGATAATGCTTCCTTTTGTTTCTTTTAAATAAGGAAGTGCTGCTTGCATCAAATAGAACGTTGGATAAAAGCCCGTACCGAAAGACAAATCAATGTCTTCTTGCGTAGTATCTTCGATTAGTTTTTGTTTAGACGCATGCGCATTGTTTACTAAAACATCTAACTTACCATACTTCTCAATGACTGTATCAATAATGTTGCTAAGTTTTTCACGTTCCATCAAATTGGCTTTAATAAACGACGATTGAGGTGAAATAGCTTGAAGTTCTTTTTCCATTGCTTTGCCTGTTTCTTCGTTTAAATCGACAATCGCAACAATCGCCCCTTCTTTGACCATTGCTTTTGCCATGCCTCCGCCAATACCACCAGCACCGCCAGTAATAATGACTACTTTATCTTGTAACTTTTTCAATCCGAACATCTCCTTAGCTAATATCTACTCTTCTAGTTTACTACTTAACTGAAACATATCAAAAAGTCAGCTCACAAGATCGGTAAACAAGCATCTTGCGAGCTGATATTCTACTCTTTGTAAACAACCTGACTTTTCAACATGTTCACTAAATAATCCATATCCTCTTTGTTGTAACGTTGGTCGCAAGGCAACGGCAAAATATTTAAAGCATAGTGATATTCGATGCTATCTTGTGGGCAATCTTCCAGAACATTTGGCCACAACAGCGGTATGTAAATGTTTTGTTCGGCTAGTTTTTTTCGAATGATCATGCCATTTTCTACTAGCAACGGATATGCAAACGGACCCGTTGGCGTTGTTAGCTTTAACGGATTTTCAGTTTCTAGCAATTCATGCAAACGAGCATAGTTCTCATTTCGTTTTTGAATCGCACGATCTGTGTCGACGGCGCCCATTAAGTGACTCGTCACTTTTGACATAGTTCGGAGCGGTACATGTGACAGTTTATCGTTACTGTCACGAAACTCAGCATAATAATCACTAGCTGAACTTTCACTGCGACCGAGTACATGCGCCATTCGATCTTTTGATTGATCTTGCTCGAGTGATTCAGTGAGCTGTACATCAGTTGCCAAATAAGCTCCATCTGGCAAACCAAAATATTTACGGCATGAGTAGATGGTATCGACTCCTTCTAGTGGTCGCTGAAAAAAAGCTTGGCTATGATCCATAATTAGCTGGGGGTAGCGCGTCTTTAAAGCTTTGATCTTTTCATCTGTAATTTGACCATATAAATTAACAACATATACGTATTCTCCTGCACCCAATTGTTGATCGAAAATGGGTTGAAACTGCTCGTCTACTGAATAATAATCAAACTGACAACCACTTTTTGTGATCAAGTCACTAACCGAATCGCATAAATACCAAGGAATGTGGATTTTTGTCATGTGGCGTGCTTTGATTAAATACAGCAAGGCATTACTGCCACTATTGAGTGCCACCAATTCCTTATAAAATGGTTGATCGACCAAATCCCCTAATCCAAAATAGCCACCTATTTCTTTCATGTTGAACCCTCCTGTTATCGGACGTAGTTAAGCCGACTGCACTTCGTGATCTATTTTCCGCACGTCAAAGCCAACAAACCGCGCCTTTTAGCAACTACCCTCGGTATAAAGGAAAATAACCGGCATGCTCAATACCCACTGTGTTTTTCTTCGCTTCGACCAGGCTGTCGTACGCTTCTTGGTCGTGAATGCGTTTTCCCATCATTAATTCTAGTGGTTCTGTTTTGTTGAAATTCCGTTTAAACCGATACAATCGTTTGTCAGGTGCCCCACCAAGTTGAACTTCTTTTTTGCCATGTTCGACTCCCCATCGGCACATTTCGTAAACAATTAAACTATTGCCAGAAAGAGATGAATATGCAGGATCATTTGCTGTCAAATGATAGTGGACGTATTCACCGTAATGAAGGATAAACGAACACGAAATATAACGTCCGTCATGCTTGGCAAAAAGAAAAAATTGCTTTCCTTTAAATACCTCAAATGACTGACGCAGTGATTCTATTGAAAACACGTAATACGGATCGATGTTGTTTTTAGTAACGGTCATCATATACAGCCGGTGAAATTCCGCTACATGCTCACCTGTATAATCAAATTCAACTTCCACATCGTTCTTCAAAGCCTTTCGCACTTGTCCTCTTGAAACAGAAGCAAATTGATCCATAAAAAAATCTTCGCCTGTCAAATCAATAAACTGCACATGACCATTATCGCGAAAATCATAAAGCGCTTTAAAATCCAACCGATTTTTTAACCATGGACTAAACCGAACATACTCGGTCACGATTCTATGCTCTTTGCAATAGTCTCCAAATTGGGCTTCGAACAACTCAATCAATTGCTGTTTTTTTTCAGGATTTCCAGATAAAATAACGGGTCCACTAAAGCCGTAAGGAGTAATAATATCGAAATACGTCAGCCCTTCTAGTCTGACTGGTACTGGACGAACAATAAATTGATAAAAAATATGACCCCATTCATGCTCCACTTCAAAAACAGCATGCTCGCCTTGCTCTTCTTTTGTTTCGTAAAACTTTCCCCATTCCGGTAAAAAATAAATATCCGGATATATCAAATCCAGCGGCTCTTTTCCACTATCTGCTACTAATTTAATCATGCTCACCATCTTCTCTATTTACTTTGTAGATACGTGGGACTGACGGCTTCGATATGCCGGAAATCGATCTCTGTCATTTGTTAAATGAGCGGCTTGCTCCAGCCGCTCATACGTGGAGCGATCCCATATTTTCTGACCGGTGTAATATTCCAATTCATCATGACGTCCAAATTTTTTCTTGAACAGATAAAGTGTGTCATCTGCCCGACTTGTTCGTCCTCCCCCATGATGAATTAACTTTTTACCTTGCTGTTTCCCCCATAACGCGAGGGCATATTGCAAAATATAAGCAGGTGCTAAGTGATGATATTCTTGACATGTTCCGGTGAGGTGCACATGAATATAATCGTCGTTAAAAAAATTTAAACTCATTCCAATAATGTTGCCATGATAAGTCACTTCTACAACAACTAACTGTTCAGTAAAGCGTTCTATGCAATTTTGAAAATATGCATCATCAAAATAGTAAACCGTTTCAGCCGCATTTCGCTTCATCGTGGAATAATAAAGTTTCTTGAACTCGGTTAATTCTGTAGGATGCAGCAAGATGTGATACTCTACTCCATTTTTTAATCCATGCCGAATATCTCTTCTGCATGAAGGCGAATACTCTGTCAAAATTGGGTCGTCAATGCTTTCTAATCGCGTTTGTATAGTAGAGCGTTTAAACACCAAGTCATAACAAGCAGCAAAATCCAAATGGTTTTTGAGAATAGGATGAAAGCGAACTAATTCCGAAACAACGCTGTTTTCACGACAGTATTCTCCAAAGTCATCCCAGAATGCTTTCACCAGTTTTGGAATTTCTTCTTTTTTTCCTTCAACCACATGCGGACCACCGTAACCGTAGGGTGTCACTAAATCGTAAAAAACGTGTCCATCTAACTTGATGGGGATTTCACGTTTAATAAATAAGGAATGGATCGTTCCTAGCGCATGTGTGAAAATATATTCTTCACATTGACCTTGTTCAATGGTTTCATACAACTGGGCATACTCTTTTTCAAAATATATATCTTTCATGTGAAGAACCTCTTCCTGAAAAAGTATGAAGGAGTTGACTAGCGACGTAGCAGTGACTTTTTACCTGTATTAAGTTTATCGTTTAATTAACTAAAAATACAGATAACTTAAAAAAATACATATCTTCTTTATTGCTATTCATGAAAAACAGCTAGCGGTAATAACGCACTCACGATGTATTGACCAGCATCGACAATTTCAGAAATCTTCAAGTCAACACAAGCACTTGATAATAAGTAAGCATCTTTGGGGTCAAGAGCGTACGTGCTCGAAATGTGCTCAACCATCGCGCGAATAGCATCACGCGAAGCTTCCATTAAATCAGGACCCACACCGGTTGTTCCGTAAAAGCCTTTATGGTCAACTTTTGGAGTCAAGGCACCCGCTGTTTGGAATTGTGGTGCTGGAATTGTTTTGCCTTTAATCAATCGGAATTTTAATGATGCGTGTGCCGAACATTCGACGGCACTGACGCAAACTTCACCGTCTCCTTGTGCCGCATGAGCGTCTCCGCAACTAAACATGGCACCGGCTACTTGCACAGGTAAATACAATTTCGTGCCAACAGTCAAGTGACGCGTGTCCATATTGCCGCCGAATGTGCCCGGTGGCATAATTACTTGCCCTTCTGCTTTTTCTGGTCCTACACCCATTGTGCCTAAAAAAGGAGTAATGGGGACTTTGATGGTATCCGTAAAATGAATAAATTCACCATCGCTCAAATCAAATATGCGCAAATAGGCATCTGGAAATTCGTCTGGTAACAAGCCCAGTCCTGGCAAAATCGACATCCATCCCCAGCTGCCTGTCACCAAATCTACCATTTCGACTTCCAACGTATCTCCTGGTTGGGCGCCTCGAATTTCAACGGGTCCAGCAAGCGGATAAACTCTTGCCCAATCAAGCGTTTCGATATCTTTTGTTGTGGAGTTTTCATCAAATTGATCATCTGCTACTTCTCGCGTGAAGAAATCCACTTGGTCTCCACTGTCGATCGTTAGCACCGGTTGCGGATCTTTTTCCCATGTGTAATGAACGCGGTCTTCTGGAAATGTATGCGTCTTGGACAAAGTGTTCATCCTCTCTCATTTGGTTTTTCATAAAACAAAGAAAGCGCTTACTGCGCTTTCCGTTTCAACTTATTAAATCAGGTTTTTGCCCTTTCATAAGTTCTAACTTTTCTATTGCATACGCAACATTCAATACTTTTTCTTCTTGGAACGCAGGCCCCATAATTTGCAGACCTACTGGCAAGCCGTCTTTAACGCCGCACGGAATGCTTAATGCAGGTAGACCCGTCAAGTTTCCAGGGCCTGTGAACCGAATCACTTCATCTAAAAAGCTTAGCGATTTGCCGTTAATATCAACGACGCTGTCTCCTATAGCTGAAGGCAAAAACGGCAATGTCGGAGAAATTAAAACATCTACTTTTTCAAAAGCTGCTGCAAACTCTAGATTTAATTTGCGTCTAATTTGTTGCGCTTGTACATAATCCACACCTGACATCAACTCGCCTACTTCAAGTAAAAAGCGAACATCTTCTCCAAATTTCTCTGGTTGTTTTATGAGATTGTCATGATGAATGGCACTTGCTTCTGTCGTGATCGTCACGAGTTCAGCAAATTCGGCTTGTGCTAGAGATGGAATTTTAACCGGTTCAATCCGTGCACCTAGTTTTTCTAATTGGTGCAACGCATGTTGTACAGCTTCATTGACGCGATTGTCTACATTATTAAAGAAATAACGTTCTTCAATACCGATGACCATGCCTTTCACGTCTTCAGTTAACTGACCAGAATAGTTTTGAGTGGGTCGGTCGACAGAACTTGGATCTTTTGGATCGTATCCGCCGAGCATTTCTAACAATAACGCAGCGTCAAAAACTGTTTTGGTCATGGGGCCAATGTGATCGAGACTCCACGCGAGTGGAAAACAACCGTATTTACTAATGCGGCCATGCGTCGGTTTTAGTCCGATAATGCCACAACTCGCTGCTGGAATTCGAATCGACCCACCCGTATCTGTGCCAAGCGACGCAATCGTCATATTCGCAGCGACTGCAGCACCTGATCCACCACTCGAACCACCTGGAATTTTGGTGAGGTCCCACGGGTTTTTGCAAGCGCCGTAATGCGGATTGGTTGTTGTCGCTCCCCACGCATATTCATGCATATTCAGCTTGCCATGAAATGTCACACCTGCCATTTTCAGTTTCGAAACTACCGTAGCATCATAGGTGGGAACGAAGTTTTTATGAATTTCCGAACCCATAGTTGCTGGTTCGTCTTTAAAATACATGATGTCTTTTAACGCCATTGGAATGCCGTGTAAAAAGCCACGGTAATTTCCGCTTTGAATTTCTTGCTCTGCTTGTCTTGCAGATTCCATTGCTTCGTCTTTTTGCATGCGAATAAAAGCGTTAATGTTCTCATCATACGCGTCCATGTTCGCCAATACTGCGCTTGTTACTTCTACGGGTGACACTTGTTTATCACGTAATTTGGGTGCTAATTCTCCAATTGATTGTGCGGCTAAATCGTTCGTCATCATCGCTCACCTCCAGGAACATGCGTCAATGCCATGTCAAAATCCTTTAGTTGCGAATTGTCTACCGTGTCTCGCAACTTCTGCACGGCTTGCATTTGTTGTGTCAACATTTCTTGATGCGCTTCGGGTACTTGAATTCCACGTTTTTCTAAAATCTTGTGAATGCCTTCTGCCATAGAAAGTCCCTCCAGTTTAATGATTTTAAAACGTCTGAGAATCTAAGCTGTCTATCCCTAGTTTAGCATAGTTTACAGATAGCTCAGACTTTTTAGTCGGATTTTATAAAACGAAAACCCTGTCCGTCAAGAAGTTGTCTTGACGGACAGGGTTGTTTTGGGAAAAGAACGCGACTAGCGTTTTTCTGCATGGTTTCTCTTACCTAGAAATTCTTTGAACTCGTATATGATTAGCTCTAAGCAAATTTCACTTAAAATCTGGCACTTACTCATTCATTCTTTTTCACTTCTAATTTTTGATAGTAACGGACGACCCTCTTTCCACGTCACATTTACCGGAAGTTCAAAAAATGCGGTAAGCTGTTTGCTAGTAACGAGTTTTTCCGTATCTCCAGAAGCGAAAACGCGACCCGCTTTCAACAATAAGGTTTTATTGAATTCCGGTAAAATTTCTTCGATATGATGCGTGACGTAAATGATTGTGGGACTGTGTGCCTTTTTGGCAATGGTGGCGATCGACTCGAGCAATTCTTCTCGTGCAATAAAATCCAGTCCCGCTGTGGGTTCATCGAGAATAAGCAGTTTGGGGTCTGCCATTAACGCACGTCCAATCAATACACGTTGCTTTTCACCTTGTGACAGCGAATGGTAATGTCGATTCGCATACTCCAAACACCCAAGTTCACGAAGAATGTGGATCCCTTTTTGGTCAAGCTCTGCGGTTGTTTCTTGATGCAACCCGAAAGACGCAAATGCACCGCTCAACACCACTTCATATGCATTGTCAGTAGCCGGCAATTTTTGTTGAATTAATGCAGACACAAACCCAATTTGACTGCGCAATTTCTCTGCTAAATACGTTTTGCCAAATTCCATGCCGAGTACAGTTGCTTTCCCTTGTGTTGGGAAAAAATAGCCATTGATTAAATTGAGCAGAGACGTTTTTCCAGCACCGTTCAAGCCGTATAACACCCAATGCTCGCCTTCTTGTATTTGCCAATCCACACCATCTAATAGCAGCTTTTCATCTCTTCTACGCGTAACTCTTTCAAGTTCTAAAATCACCGTCATAAAGAAAGATCTCCTGATTTTTGAACTCGCGCGACTTGTCCTTTTGCTAATGGATCGGCTTGTCTTAGTTCGCCAAAATCCAGCCCAGTCAACTTTTCAATTTTTGTGATTGGCACTTGATACGTTTCAAATTGGCCATACACAAACTCCAAATCGCCACCTATCAAATCTTCTTGTGTTTGTAAGTAAGCCGTAGCTGACATTTTCTCTCCATCTTTTACCATGACTGCTACTTTCCAAAACTGATTTGGAATTTGCGCACCTCGGTAAACACGATCACTGTCACCGAATACGGGCCCTGTGAATAGAGACACTTTCATATTGTAATCACGCGCGTTATCAAGTAAATAATCTTCTAAATCAAGCCATACTTTTTGATTGAAGTTCTTATGTTGTGGTGAACTATTGGTAAAATGGAACGTATGCTCATTGGCTCTTACCGCATCGATGCCCCAGTTTGGATCGCGGCGCCGCACAAGATGCCCTCGATCAATATCATTTGATTTATAAAATTCGTTCCCCAGTTGGTAGGCTTGGTCAATACGCGGATCAAAATACCAACGGTCGTTGCTGCGCTTAACGTCTATGAGCTGATTGCCATCGATGTTGACCGCCGTGAAAAAAGCGAGACGACGCGACTTGCTCATCGCAATCGAAAAATGAGTGTAATCCAGCACGACGTTGCCGTCTGCTGTTTTCGCAACATCTTCCATCATCGTGTCACTTAAAGTTGGCAACGGCACAGTAAATCGACTGCCTAAAAAGACGCGGTCATATCCCGTTGCATCGGCATACCAATTTGCATCCAACACGCCAACTTCCATCGGCGGCGCCATCGTCCCTGGCATAACGACTGCCAGTAATTGATCTACTTGCTTGCGCGACGCTTCTTTTTCTAAGCTGCTCCGTTTTTCACCCACGTATTGAATGATCGAACTGATGCGAATGCCTTCGTTTGCAATCCAGACCTTGTTGTCATTTGGATCTGGAATTCCGGCGTGATGCAGCGCCACAACCATCCATTGATCATTGAAAACGGGTGAGCCCGATGACCCGGGTTCCGTGTCACTAACGTACTGAACAAAATCAGATGATATGAATTTCACTTCGTTTTCACGGATAGTGATGGCTTTAGGTCCACCATTTGGGTGTTGGATGATGCTAACATACTCGCCTTCTAAAATTTTCCCCGGTTTTGGAAGTAACGGCAAGTAGCCAAAATCCGAAATGGCAACCGCATTGGAGTTATTGGGTTCAATCGCAACAAGCGTGAAATCGAGTGCTTTATCAGTCATAAACAAAAGATCAGGGTCGAGTCGGAAGCTAATCACTTCAAGTGGCATAAAATCGACATCATCTTGGTAATTAAATTCAGCTACCGCGTACATCGCGGATTCTGCTGTTTCTAAAACATGATTGTTTGTCAGCAACAAATTAGGAGCCACAAGAAACCCGGTACCATAGCCTTCGAGTTGCCCCGTGCGTCCTCGAATGGCAATGCGGCATACCGCTTTGCTGACATCAAGTCCAGCTTGCAAATACGCGATAGGAAACAAATCACTTTTGTTGATAATGCGTTCAACCGCTAAATTGTCGTGTTGATTGATAATGCTCGACCGCGTTATCATTTTTTCTTGTAACGCCACTGCTTGGTCTTCTGCTTTGCGTTCTTTTTCAAATGCCAAGTAGCGGTGCAGCGCATCTTGTTGAATTTGTTCCATACTGTTGACCACATCGTTCAACTCCTCTCGATGAATTAAAGCTTGTTTTATTTTGCATTAAAAATTAACTATTCTAATAATTACCTTTAAGAAAAGTTTATCACAATTAATGAAATAAAACCCCTTTCGCAGAACGGAAAGGGGTTTCTTCTAGTGATCAACGTGACCAATTTTTGTTGTCGTTTTTGATAACGGTTTTTTCACCTGTTTTTACATCGCGAATGACTTTGTCTTCAGTCGGAACATCGCCTGCACCTTCGTCGGGAGTGTTTTGAAAATCCGTTTTTGTGTCCGTGTTGTCGTGCGCTTCGTTTTTTCCAGACGATTCCCACGCTTCGTCGCCACCGCTCAACATCTCGCTCGTTTTTTCAAGAATTTTATCAGCAGTCGATTTGTTATCGTCTTTTTGGTGATCCATGTTTCTTCCTTGTGGATTGTTTTTTGTCATCGTGAATCCCTCCATTGGTTTAGTTGATATCCTTTACCCTGTGTGAAGCAAAATAATCTTTTGAATAAGCAAAGGGGATGTGCGCAATTTCGTGAAAATGGGAGTGGGACAGTATTTTCCGGATTCGGACAGTATCTTGTCTCAAACGGACAGTATTCTTACCAGTTTGGACAGTATTCAAACCGATCCGGACAGTATTCCCAGGTTCTCCCACAAATAAGTTTACAACCGCATTAGATGCCCAAACCCAGGAAAGCGCGAGTTCGCGCTTTCCGCTAGAAGAGCTTCTTTTCAGCACTTGGACAGTATTTTCGGGATTCGGACAGTATCTTGTCTCAAACGGACAGTATTCTTACCAAGTTGGATAGTATTTAAGCTGATTCAGACAGTATTCCCAGGTTTTCCCACGAATAAGTTCAAAATTAAGATGATTAATGTTCAGGGATACGGGGTAAACTAGAAGTTCAATCGACTTTACATAAAAAGGAGCTATGCTTAATGGATTTTATTACGTTGAATAATGGACTAAAAATGCCGCAGCTGGGCTTTGGCGTGTGGCAAGTGGAAAATGACGAGGCGACGCAAGTTGTTGCAAAAGCGCTGGAGACGGGTTATACGTCGATCGATACAGCGATGATTTACACAAATGAAATTGGTGTAGGACGTGCGTTGAAAGATGCAAAAGTGCCTCGCGAAGATTTGTTTATTACGACAAAAGTGTGGAATACGGACCAAGGGTATGACAATACGTTGCGGGCATTTGATGAAAGTCTTGAGCGTTTGGGTCTTGACTATGTGGATTTGTATTTGATTCATTGGCCGACCCCTGAATTTGATGACTATGTTGACACGTATAAAGCGTTAGAAAAACTGTACAAAGACGGTCGCGTAAAAGCGATTGGCGTTTGTAATTTTGAAATTGAACATTTGCAGCGTTTGCTAGACGAATGCGAGGTTCCACCTGTATTGAACCAAGTGGAATGCCATCCTTACTTGGCGCAAAAGAGCTTGAAGGAATTTTGTGCCAAGCATGATATTTACGTGGAAGCGTGGAGTCCGCTTGAACAAGGTGGAGACGTATTGAAAGATCCGACCGTTCTTAAAATTGCTGAGTCGAAAGAAAAGTCACCAGCTCAAGTTGTCTTGCGCTGGCATTTGCAAAACAACACAATTGCGATTCCAAAGTCGGTTACTCCGTCACGCATCGAAGAAAACTTTGATGTCTTCGATTTTGAGTTGACCGAAGACGAAATGGAATCCATCAACGCTTTAAATAAAGAAAAAAGAAACGGACCGCACCCGAATGAAATGAACTCGCGTTAATGTTGGCAAGCCGCTCTTTTTGACTTTAAAAGAGCGGCTTTTTGTTTTTGATATAGTGAATTTTATGAAAAGAGGCGAAGCTCGTGAGACACCTTGTTGCACTTGTGGTTAAGTTTGTACTGATTGCTGTTGTTTTGTCCGTTATTCTAAGCTTGATGTTCCACGTATCCATTGTTAATGCGTTGCTGATCAGCTTGTCTTTAACTCCGTTGTCTTATGTAGTGGGCGACTTGCTGATTTTTTTAAATGCTGGCAGTCCCAGAAACCAAAAAACGCGCAACAGCATTGCCGTTTTTGTTGATTTTGTGATGACGTTCTTATTCATCTGGTTAATTGGCTGGTTGCTAACAGGTGACAATTTCGCGATGGTGACACCTGCATTAATTTCAGCCGTAGTGCTCGCGGGTGGCGAATGGTTCTTCCACCTATTTGTTGACCGGTATGTGGTGCCCAATTACAACAACTTGAGAGCACATCAATAATAATGCATAAAAAAAGGCGTTCCTGGTTAAGGACGCCTTTTTGTTTACCTAAAATGTTGTTCCACAAATTCCTGTTCTTGTTCAGCACTCATTAATCCTGTAGCTCTTCCGATAGTTCCATTGTGCCAATCCCAGATGGTGTTGTGAACAGTTACAGCGTTGGAGAAGTTGCCTTCTTGCCACTTTGCTAATGTCGATTCATAAAAGTCTGCGTGTTCGTAATGATCTGCGTTTTCTTGAACAATCAGTAATAGGGATTCGATGTTCACAGGACTCATCTCGATCACACCCCTCTTTTTAGTCGCAATGATTTTTTGGTGTGTCATTTGGTGCATGTAGATTTGTAGTGTAACTTCTTTCATATCTGCGTCTTTGTCATTCCATTCACCGTCTTGTGCTACTGTTTGTTGTTCTGCTGAAGTCTCACTATCGTCGTGCTTTGCGATTTCTTTGGCCACTTTTGTGATGGCGCTCTCTCCTGCGGCATTTTGCGTAATGAAATAATAACCGCCGGCAACAAGCAATGCCAGTACACCTATAGTCACTACGATTGTTTTGATTAGTGATTTCATGTTTTACAGCTCCTTGGGTTAGTCTTTTTACACACGACCATACTCCTATTTTAGTATGGAGGATATGAAAGTTGCTTTCAACCCTTTCTTTCGGACGCTGGTCTACTAAAACAAACGCCGCCATGAAAACCCATGACAGCGTTGGCTTTAATGCTTATTAACCCTCTACAGCAAAAACATCTTCTAGTATGTCTTCAAACAATTCCTCTTCGATGGCAGTGGCAACAAACTGTTCGCCGCCTTCTTTTTTAAACAATTGCGTGAGTAATTGTTTTGCTTGCGTTACTTGACCGCCTGCCATGGTGGCACGTGCCAGTTCATAACTGGCTGGCAAATAGCTAGGCAGTTCTCGTTGCAACGCATGCAAACGAGCGATTGCTGAAACACTGTCGCCTGTGGTAATCGACATAGTTGCGAGTGTTAAACAAATCCACTCGTTTACTCGTAACGCTTCTGGCAACCGTTTTTCAAAGCTTGCTGGTTTTTCGCCACGGCTTTCGGCGAGCACGTGCATTAAGCGCACATAACCGTCACTGCGATACGGATTCAAGGCAATGGCGCGTTCGTAGCGTTTTTCTGCACCGTCCACGTTGCCGCGAATCACTTCTATATCCCCTTGCCATAACCACACATCCACATCTTCCGGCTGTTTGTTGCTAAGTTTTTCCGCTAGCTTGGTGGCTTTATCGAGCAATTTGTCCGATTGCTCCAGATTTGCTTGTTGAAGAGTGGCCTCTAGCCATAATTTTTCAGCCACTGCGTGATCTTGGTGTTTCAGAAATTGACCCAGCACTCGAACTGCTTCTCCAGGCATATCGCGCGCCATGTAAAATTCAGCTAAGTGAAGCACGGGCACAACACTTTGTTTGTACTTTTTCATGGCGTCATTGTATAAGGCAATAATATTTCCAAGCATCATAAAGCGCCGCGATTTGCCGCGCAACTTACCGAACAGATTTTCCGAGTCGCCTTCTTCAGCTTCTAGCCACATCACTAATTGAGTGGCGCTATAGGTTTCCGCCATAGCTAAAGCTTCACCTGATAAACGTTTTTTCAATTGCTTATGAAGTCTGCTTGTTTTTCGCAGCTCCACGAGTAGCCGAACGTATTCTGCGTAAAACGTTTCTTCTGTTGGGTCTTCAACAATCAACTCTTCTAGTAACATAACCGCCTTTTTGTGATCACCTTGTCTGACACAAAATTGAACATGTTGATAACGAGATGACAATGCACCGTTACTAGCTTCGGCTTTTAGTAACAACGACTCTGCACGTGCAACATCTCCTTGATTTTCTGCCAAATGAGACTTAGCGGACAACAGCCATTCTTCTGGTACTTGTGCCGACACTTTTTCTAAAACTTCCTCGATCTGCTGTCGTTTTGACTCATTGTCTATAAGTTCAAACAGCTCGTGCAACTCTACTGATAATGGCTCGTGTTCAAGTACATGTAACGCTGCTTTCAACGCACGGTTGTTGTCTTCTAGTGCCACATAACAACGCATTAAGCCTTCTTGAGCTGGTGTAAAACTCGGTTCTGTCTTTGCGCATGCTGCGAAATGGTCGCGTGCTTTAGTCCATTCGTCGAGTTGTTCGGCCAAACGCGCTAAATGGAAATGCGCCATATAAAAACCGTCCAACTCGATAGCTTGTTGATACAACACTTGCGCAAATCG
Source organism: Planococcus versutus (assembly GCF_001186155.3). NCBI lineage: Bacteria > Bacillati > Bacillota > Bacilli > Caryophanales > Caryophanaceae > Planococcus > Planococcus versutus. The sequence continues at coordinate 2,504,520 of NZ_CP016540.2, forward strand.
CTGATGATCTTCCATTTCATAAACACTGCCTTCAAAACACAGCAGCACTGAATCTGCCTTGTTTGCACGGATCGTTTTAAAACGATCCAATATGCGACTGCGAAATTGCGGGGCTTCTCCAAACTCTGCATATTGCTCCGCTAGTGAGTAACGTGTCACCCCAAGGCGCTCTAAGCCGTCTTCGAGCAATGTTAGCGCAAGCGCTTTTACTGTATCGTCTTCTGATTCTTCCCAAAGCATAGCAGCTGTTCGGTTGAAATACGCCGTATCGTCTTTTTCCGTGTGTTCCATCACCAATGCTTTAAGTTGATCGATGTGATTTTGCTTGAGCAACGCGTGCGCGATATGCGTGATGATATACAAATCAGACGGTTCTAGTTTCTGTGATTTTCGGTAAGCCACTTCTGCATCTTTAAACCGCTCTTGTTCCATAGCAATATGTCCGATATACATATGCAGCAAATCGGTTTTATCGCTGTTGTCGATGCCTTCTTGAAGCACGGTTTCAGCTTGTTGCCACTGTTTTGCATCCATGTGCATTTCAGCAATCCGCAAATACGCAAACGGCTCTTTTGCATCTATTTTTTTTGCACGTTCAAAAGCTTGAATGGCCGATTCTTCTTCACCTAGCGCTACGAGACAACGACCCGTTTCGTATATAAAATAGCCATCGTCTGGTTGTTCCTGTGACAATTCACGAAAACGCGACAACGCTTTTTCGTAAGCACCCAAATCAAATTGAATCAAGCTATGCGTAATGCGTGCATAAACGTCTGTCGGTTCTTGGTCAAGTGCAATGCCCGACCATTTAAACGCTTGATGGATTTTGTCTATTTCTAAATAACAACGAGCCAAATGACTATAGGCAATGGGCTGGTAATGATCCAATTCAATGGATTTTTTCAACAACGGAACTGCATTCATGTGTTCATCTTGACTCATCAAAATTGCAGCTTTTAAAAATAACGCATACGAACTTTTCTTTTCTGACACAAACTCTAAACTCACAAGCGCTTGCGCGTATTCTTCTTTTCGAAAATGCATATGTGCCGCAACTAACGCCACTTCCGCATCTTTTTTCCCAAGGTCTCGGTACAACTTTTCGAGCCACGACGCATGAAGCTCTTTTGCTTTTTCTGAATACTGCGTTACTAGCCCCACTACCGCTCCGTAACGTTCTTCTGGATAGTGTGTTAAAAATTCGACGGCTCGATCTTTTTCATCACCGGTTTCTTCGTCTGCCCAAATTTCAAACAGCTGAGTGAAAAAGTGATGTTCTTTTTTGTTTACTAACGTCAAAAACGATTCTTGTGTTGGCAATAAGAACACCATACTCAATCCATCCGTTAATTTATACGTATCTGCAAGATCTTGATACGACAATAAAAATGGACCTAAATCGTTTGGATCTTGAATGAGTAACGCTTGCAAGCGGTCATCATATCCGACAACAACTTGAACGTGTGCGGTATTTTCAATCAGCATACTGAGGAGTACTGGAATACCTGCATCAATAAACTTTTTATAAAGATCCAGCGTGCCTTTAAAATACCGTCCCGTAAATCCGAGCGACTCCATATACGCCAACGTCGTCTGTAAATCCGAGCCCGTTACATCAAAAACGTGTTCGGCAATTTCGTCTTGCCCTTTTTTCATATCATAGGCTTCGAGCATGAGCGATAGCGACGCCGGCACACAATAATTGAGTTTTTGAATGTTTGGCGTCAAGCGAATTTCACGACGTTCAGCATCTTGCCGAATTTCATTTTTGCCGAATACTGTTTTTTCAAGCACGCTTTGATGTTGCTGGACCCAGTCTTTTAATGCTTCCCAGCGTTCGAGTTTATACAAACAGTCGGCTGTCATGTGAATCCATGATTTTCGGTACCCATGATACGGATTTTCTTTCGTGTAAAGCGCAATCGCTTCTACTGCTTTTTGGTAATGCCCAAGGAAAAACAAGGTGCGAATAATATCTGCGCGGAATGTCCAACTGTCAGGCGCTAACTGTTGACCTTGTTCGAGTACCGCCAACGATTCTTTTTGCCGTCCCGTCATTGCTAACACATCGGCATACAGCAACCTCACATAATGATTGCGTTCCGTCGCAGTGCTGTTTATTTCTTTTTCGAGTACGCGTTCTGCCTTGTCCCATTCCCCACTATGAATAAAATAAAAGCCTTCCAAGTCTGGCCAGACAAATCCCTTGTGCTTTTCATAAAGTGTCAACTGGGCTTTTGCTTCTGGCAAACGATTTAGCTGCGCAAATATACGCAGCAGCAGTTGATGTGCCGCTGCTAATTCGTCTTCTGAATCATTTCCAGATTCGACATCTTGCAGTCGGCTGCTCATGCGTTCTTCAGCTTCTAAGCTGCGACCCGTTTCAAGCAAACGTGCACATTGCCACGTAAACGTGCGCAACGTTTGGAAGCGTTTATGCGCTTGCGTTGCAAGGAGATGACTATATGTATGTAAATCCGCTTGATCCGCGAGTTTGATTAACTTAAAAAATTCATCTTCTGTTTCGAGTTGCCCAATAAATTCACGCACCTCTCGAATTGAACGTGCTTGCCATAATTGATGGATCGCACTTATTACTTGTGTCGCTGTTTCGATTTTGTTCGCTTTCATCCCGTCATCATTCCCGCCTTTCCCATAGCCCCTATAAATGTGGTTGATTTATTATATAGTGGAAAATTCTAGTGCGCAATACAAATTCAGGGTTTTAGAGAAATTTAGCTGGAAGCCGTTTTGATCATGCCCCCGGGTTTAGACTGTACTTTACACCTTCTGCGTGAAAACGGCCAAACACAAAAAAACCAACTCTTTCTATAGAAGAAAGTCATCGGTTTTAGTTGGATTTATCGTCTGAAAACACATCTCCGATTTTTTGTAGCGTTGTCCAAAAAGCTGGCACCAAGCCGCCTTGTTCTTTTATATAACCGCTCAAGCGGTAGGCTAAGTAAATGCCGCCAATATCAATTAACACATCTGTTAGTCTGCCGGTTCGGTGAAAAAACAACTGCAAAACTTCTGTGAAAAACGCAAACAAACTGCACAACACAATCGCCTTTGTATTGTCGCCAATACTGCGAGCGGCAAGCCAAAATAATATTGCGAACGATATGACATGTCCTATTTTTTGAAATACGTACAATCGACTGTCTAAGTGGATGCTGCTCAGATCAAACAAATCCGAGAAGTCAGGAAATAAATAAAGATCAAAGTTTATTTCACGCGCAAACAGCAAGGCTTGGAAATTGAAGTTATTGGTCGCCACTAAAATGCACAGCGCCCAAAAAATGACCGGTATGTGCTTTGTTTTCAATTTTCTCATCACATCAATTCCCACTTTTTTATCTCTACTTAGTATAAGTCGCGTGATTCCAAATAACTAGTGCTTCCCTACAAAAAAAAAGAGCAGCACAGAGCCGCTCTTTTGAGATCAAACCGATTACATGTTGATAGGTTCCGCGCTGTACACATTCAACTCAATGGGAGCTGCCATAAATGCGGCTGCTTGTTTAGAGAATGCTTGGAAGTGTTCGCTTTTGTTGTGAACTTGAGTTGCGGCTGCGTCTTCCCATAGTTCAACCATTGTGTAATGGCAGTCGCGGTCAGTTGATTTTTTTAAATCGTAGCTGACGTTGCCTGTTTCTTTTCGGGATCCTTCTACTACTGCTCGAGCTGCTTTTAAAAATGCCTGTTCTTGATCAGGTTGTACTTGTAAGTTGGCGTGAATAATAATCATTGGGATTCATCCTTTGTGTTTTTATTTGGTGGAGCTATTAGTACTCGCTTATGTTGTGCTGCATGCGATTGAGCATGCCAGACAAGTGTTCGATTTCTTCATCTGTAAAATCATTGAGCAGTTGGTTGACAAAGCCCATATTTTCTTTCCGGTAACCAATAATTTGAGTGCGCCCTTGGGCTGTCAAACTAACAAAAATCACACGGTTATCGGCAGAACTTCTTTTTCTTGTCACCATGCCATCTGATTCAAGTTGTTTCAAGTGACGCGTAACAGCGGCACCATCAATGTTAACGGCTTTTTGAAGAGTTGATTGGTTGATTTCGTCTGTATTGTAAAGCTGGTAAAGCAATTCGTAGCGCGATGCACTAATGCCTGTACAGCGTTCAAATTTTGGACTGAGTTGATTGGTTAGTCCTTTGAATAACTGCAAGATTTGCTCTTGCTTTGAAAATGAACATGCCATCTACTGACCTCCTCTTTTATCGATCAAGTCAATTGAAAGGCGCATTCACTCTTCATTGACCATTCTCTAAACATAAGCTGAAATCAACCGGTTTTCAAGTTATTTCCACTCGGTAATGGTTTCAACAGGCAAGCGGTACGAGGGATAGCCTTCTGATAAGGCTTTGCCGATTGTCATCAACATCACTGGAACATAACGTTCTTTATCTAAGTCTAACACTTCTGCGATGTTTTCTTTATCATAACCGCCGATTGGGTTGGTGCCGTAGCCATGCGCACGGGCAACAAGCATCAATTGCATGGCTACTAAGCCTGAATCCAGCATGACGATGTCTTTCATTTTATCGTAAGGAGCATTTTCATAAGCAGGCTTGAAATAATCCAATTGCGCTTGCATGACGTCTTGTGGCATGTAGCCAAGTTCAACGGCTTTGCCATAAATTTCTTTGGCGTATTCGATGTTTTTCATATCACCAAAGACCGCGATGACCGCAGAAGCGCTCATCACTTTTTCAACGTTAAATGAAGTAAGCGGTCCAATTTTTTCTTTCCCTTCTTGTGTATCGATCACGACAAAACGCCAAGGCTGCATATTAATAGAAGATGGCGCTGTAGACGCTTGCTCAATGATTTGACTCATTTCTTCGCGGCTGATTTTCACCGATGGATCATATTGCTTGATCGATCGACGATTGTTGACAATGTCATTAAAATCGTTTGTTTTCTGAAAGGTTTGTGTTGTTTGCATGAATGTCGTGCTCCTTTTTTTGTTAGATCTGTGTGATTCGTCATTACTTGACGCATCAACGATTGACGCCTCATTTAATATAAACTCATTTGCAGAGATATACAACGATGACGTCTTGGCGATAAGTTCGAACTGCTTTTTCATGCGCGTGTGCGTATTTTTCGCTGAGCGTGCGTAAGTTGTGTCCGACCGTGCGTATTTTTCGTTGAACGTGCATAAGTTCCACCCGACCGTGCGTATTTCTCTAGAACCGTGCATAACGCACACCGAGTCTCGTGTTTGCGGTTCACAAACCCGATCAATTTCTCCAGTTCAAAAGAAAAGAACAAGATGCCTCGCTTTTCGCGAGCGAAAAGCACTAAAAACTTAGTGAAAAAAGTAAAGTCTACTGCTGGACATGACTTTTTTACGATTTTAACTCAATCGTGCGTATTTTTTACTGAGCGTGCATAAGTTATGTCCGACCGTGCATATTCTTCGTTGAACGTGCGTAAGCCACCGCGGACCGTGCGTATTTCTCTAGAACCGTGCATAATGCGCACCGAGTCTCGTGTTTGCGGTTCACAAACCCGATCACTCTTTCCAGTTCAAAAGAAAAGAACAAGATGCCTTGCTTTTCGCGCGCGAAAAGCACTAAAAACTTAGTGAAAAAAGTAAAGTCTACTGCTGGACATGACTTTTTTACGATTTTAACTCAATCGTGCATATTTTTCGTTGAACGTGCGTAAGCCACCGCGGACCGTGCGTATTTCTCTAGAACCGTGCAGAAGCTCCGCTAATCGGATCTCGTCCAAACCAAATACCCAAAAATTCCGACAAAAGCGTGAACTATCGGTTCAACTTCGATACAATGAAAACAGATGCACCGATTCAAGGAGGGTTTTTGATGTCCACATTAGAAGAAATTGCCCAATCAGACGATTATGGGCAATTTGAAGTGAAAGAAGTTTACCAAGCCGCTCAACACTTGTTGCAGCAGTTTCAAAAAACGCGCACTGAGCCAGATAAGTTAACTCCCCTTATCGAGCACTTGAAAAAACGTCTCGAAGGTCAAGCGGCTTACCCGCTTGCCATCTTACTTGAATGCAGCAAGCTAGGCGTTGAGCACCAGTTGCAAAAAGACTGGAACAGCGCAATGAAACAGCGCCAACTTTTCCTATTTGAAAGTCTGTATGCGCAGTTTAAAGGCAAAGTGCCACCCACGATTTGGAACCAAATTTGCCTGAATTACGCGGAAGCACTGATATACGTGGGACGCTCTCTCGATGGTCTCGACGTATTGGAGCAAATGACCGAAGCCGAGAATGATCCATCGTACGACCGTTTAGAAGCTGAACGCGGATGGGGATTATTGTTTTACTCGACTTTTTTACGCGATAAAGATCAACGTGCCGAAGCACTTCACTTGTCACGTGAACTATTGCAAAGCGGCATCAAAAAAATCACCAATGTTAATGGACAGGCTTTGTACGAAGACCGCTTGAAACTTGCTGTCAAAATGCTTGAAGAAATCGGGCCGATTGATTTGACCGGCAACTACAAGCCAAACTTTTTCGAAGGCCGCGAGCGCGAATACCGCGACTGGTGTGCTGAGCACCGGTTACTTTTGAATGACAACAATGAAATCGATCCAAAAGGCACGATGAAAATCGATACATTGACTTATCGCCACAAAGGTTCGGACACCGAACAAGCCTTGTTCTTGGAAACGTTTATGGACGCCATGATTACGGAATTTACTGCGCTGCGTTGGAATCTTTACGAAGCGCTTGAAAAAGAACCCAGTTCTGAACGCAACGAACAACTAAAGACCGTTTACCGACAATCATTCACGCTGTTTTCTAAAGTGGCTCAGTTTGTGGGCTCGTACTATGAACTCGACTTAAAAAATCCACGTGCCGGCATGCAACGCATTTGGTTTGAAGACGAAGATCCCAAAAAACCACTCAAGCCTTTTATTCAAGACAGCAAAAACGGTGCATTAAAAGCGTTATACTGGTTATCAAAAGAACTTTTTGGCTACGAGCAATCGGCCGTTCAAAACATTGCAACCATTCGTGCGCTGCTTTTACGCGATCAAATGGAACGCAGCTTTGTTCACGTCATTACTCAAAAAGAAGAAATCGCCCAAACCGGCGATTTGCGCAAGCACCAACTGACACAAATCGAACTCGAGCGTTTGGCCATGACCACTACGTTTAAAGCGCGTAACGCGTTAACGTATTTGGGCTTTGCGATTGGGTTGGAGAAAAAATAGAAACACAAAAAGGGAACGTCTCAGCGGACGTTCCCTTTTATATTCCTCGCCGTGTTACGCGCGTTCGCTCTTCAACTTCTGGAATAACATATCAGCGCCTTCTGGACTTAAGATCAGGCCCGGTGCGAATTCTTTGTTTTCGTCCAACACTTCGCCGGTTACGGCACAGGCTCCTGTCGCTTGGTATTTTTTCATCAAAATAAAGTCACCGTCAACGAAAATCTCCATCGCATCGCCTTCTCTTAAATTTAAGTTTCTGCGCAGTTCTACAGGGAACACCACACGACCTAACTGATCGATTTTTCTTACAACACCGGTGCTTTTCATAAAATGCCTCCTTTGGTTTTTATCTATTACTTATTTTATCTTACTTTAGAAGTATTTAACATATTTTTTTAATATCTATGAACGACAAATTTCTCCAGAAAAGCCTAACTAGTAAAAATAAGGCCCTTTCTAAAGCCTTTACTTTACGCAATGCTTTCAGAACGACTTAATCTATCGCAAATGGCGTATACTAGAGGTATTACACTTAGGAGGTTTTTTTATGCGTTTAGCAAACAAAGTAGCCATCATCACAGGTGGCGCAAATGGCATTGGCAAAGCAATTGCAACAGCTTATGCAAAAGAAGGCGCGAAGATTTCAATTGCAGATTTTAATGAAAAAGCGTTAACCGCTACCGTCGATGAATTTACGGCGCAAGGGTTTGGAGCGTTTGGCGTAAAAGTAAACGTTGCTTCTGAAGAAGACATTCAAAAAATGGTAGACGACACCGTAGCTCATTTTGGCCAAGTCGACATTTTGGTCAACTGTGCAGGTGTCTTAGACAACATTCAAGCGGCTCATAACGTAGAAGACGCTATTTGGAACCGCGTGATGGACATTAACGTTGGTGGCGTCATGCGCGGATCGCGTAAAATTTTGCCGTTGTTTACAGAACAAGGCAGCGGTGTGATCATTAACCTTGCATCTATTACGGCACTTACGGGCGGACGAGGCGGCTTGACCTACACCGCAGCCAAACACGCAGTTGCTGGCATGACAAAAAACATTGCGTCAATGTACGGGCCACAAGGCGTTCGCTGCAATGCCATTGCTCCAGCACAAGTCGAAACAGGACTCACGCAATCAATGGATGGCTACGACATGTTCGGCTTTAAACAAGCCACGCGTGCCGTTGACTTGATGGGTCCTCCTGCATTGCCAGAAGACATCGCCAACATCGCGCTGTTCTTAGCAAGCGATGAGTCCAAAACCATTAACGGTGTGGTGCTAGCTGCAGATGCTGGTTGGAGCGCTTACTAAACTGCTGACCATTCAGAGTCTCTCAGTAGTTCTCGAATGGTCCTGTATTCACAGTTCAACATCACTACCTACACAAATGCCATCTTCGAAATCAATTGATTTCATTGAAGATGGCATTTTTTCTATTGCTATATTTGGACAAATAGACTTTTTTTGCTCACAGCAACTCTTCTTATAAATTCATCTCTGTCACATTTACCAGAGGGGCTTCAATAATATAGCGATCCGGAGCTGCGCCTAAAAAGGTAAACGGATAACAAGTGGTAAGCGTGAGTACCGCTTCATCTTTTGACACAATCACGGTCCGGTCTTCTGCAGCGGTGATCCAGCTTTTTGTTAGTTGATATTCGTATTGCTTTTCTTCAAATTGGATAAACAAGCTGTCGCCTTCTTTCAACTCGCCAAGCTCTCGAAAAACCGTGTCTCTGTGGCCAGATAAAACGGTGTGGCGCTGACCATCTGGAGGAAGCGTAAACTTGCTGACGTGGTAGCCGACTCCTTGCGTTAACGTATCTTCATCTGTGCCCCAGTACACTGGATACTTTTTATCGAGAGAAGGAATCAGCAACCAGCCGATGTCGTCACCGCGTTTGTATTCTTCATATGTTCGTAGCTTTGGCTCTAGCGGTTTTTCAACTTGCTCCGGAACTGTTTTTTCTTCAATACGCTCTTCTGTCGGAACCGCGACAGGACTAACGTCATCCGTTTTAACGATATCGGTTTCACTGATTTCCTGCTGCCCTGAAGCCGTTTCAGAAAGCCACTTATAGCCATTCCAGCCGGCAAACAGCAAGCCTATTACAATGAGTACCATGCCTATTTTTCTGGTCATTTTTTGACACTCCTTTACTCGCTAGAACAAAATCTACTCGTTTCTAAATTGGTAAATCAAGGTTTTTATATAGGATTTTATCAGAAAATTCCAACATTACCTAATTATTTATTGTATAATATGTTATCGCCTACTGGCGAAATTTGCAAGAAGGAGACTGATGTATGAAAAAATTCATGGCTTTACCAGTCGTTTCAGTATTGGCAATCGGAGGGTTTGCAGGATCGGTTTTTGCAGCACACGAAGGACAAGAATTCATGGCAGAGTTGACGCCAGAACAAGAAACCATGGAAATCGAAAGCGATGCTACAGGAGACGCAAGTATTATGTTTAGCGAAGATGGCATGTCGTTGGATTTCACGGTTAACGCTAATGAGTTGGACGACGCGGTGGCAGGACATTTTCACAGTGGCGCTACTGGAGAAGATGGTCCTGTAGAAATCATGTTATTTAAAAATGACGCACCTATGGATTATGACGGAGAAGTCGCAACGGGCACGTTGACCGAAGCCGACCTTGCCGGAGACATGAGCTGGGAAGACTTCACAAAAGCGATGGTCGCGGGTGACATTTACGTCAATCTTCATACAGAAGAGTATCCGGATGGCGAAATTCGCGGGCAAGTCGAAATGGCTGGAGATGAAATGCCAACAACCGCTACAAACGGAGCTTTGTATACGATGCTTGGTGCGTTTATGGCGTTAATGGGCGGCCTATTGGTATTTGGTAGAAAACAGAAAAAAATCGCATAAAAATTTATAAAAAAAGCTAGACTCTTCCTCGGATAATTGTTGATCTAGGAGACGAGTTTAGCTTTTTTGTGTGCTTGGAATTATTTAACCCGGATGTTCGCTTTTTTAACCGGTATCATCGAAAAAACAGAAGTCCCTCATGAAAAGCTGTTTTTAACATCCGCAAGAAAGTGCGCGATGTCTTCTTTTTCAGTATCGAAAGAAGTCACCAACCGAATTTCATCTTTTTCTTCGTTCCATAACGCAAACGAATGTTTTTTCTGAAGGTGTTGGATTTGTGCTTTTGGCAATAAAGCGAAAATCGCATTTGACTGAACCGGCTGAGAAAGCGTGATTTCTGGAAATTTGACTAACCCTTCTGCAAGTAGCTGCGCCATATGGTTGGCACTTCGGGCATTGTCTAGCCATAGGTCATTCGTTAACAATCGGTCAAATTGCACCGCCAGAAAGCGCATTTTAGAGCCGAGTTGCATGCCTTGTTTTCGAATGTATGTGATCTCAGACGCCAATTCCGGATTGAAACAGACGACCGCCTCGCCCATCATCAAGCCATTTTTCGTTCCCCCAAACGCCAGCATGTCGATACCCGCATCTACTGTCATTTCGGCAAAACTGCAACCGAGGTGAGCTGCTGCGTTGCTGAGTCGTGCTCCGTCCATATGTACATACAGTCCATTTTCGTGGGCAAAACGAGTGATTTCCTTGATTTCGTCAATTGTGTAAACCGTTCCGAGTTCTGTGCATTGTGAGATCGAAACGACTTTTGGCTGGCTTCGCTGCGGGTTGCCTATGTGATGCAGTTGACGCTCGATTTGGCTAATCGTCAGTTTGCCATCCGCTGACGGAGACGTTAGCAGTTTCCCTCCAATAAACCCTTCTGGTGCGCCGCCTTCGTCTGAGTTAATGTGCGCGCCGTCTGTGCAAATAATGGCTTGATGCGAACGCACCATTGCTTTTAATCCTGTCACATTGGCACCCGTGCCATTAAAAACAAATGCCACTTCGCACGCTTCACCAAAATGAGCTTTGAATTTTTGAATAGCCTCTGCCGTGTACGGATCGTTTCCGTAAGCCGCAACATGTCCTTGATTCGCTTGAACGATGGCTTCTAAAATGAGCGGGTGAACTCCTGAATTGTTGTCGCTTGCAAACATTTTCGTTGTCATTGCGTTCGCCTCCTTTCTCCAGTTTAAAGCAGATTTTCTGACGTGCAATGGTTATGGTTGGAATGAATTCGTAAGAATTTTTTTGTAGTATGCAAATTTCCATGGCTCGGGAACTTTTAATCCGGGTGTTCGCTCCCTTACCCGTCGCTCACTCTAATCTTCTCTTCTAATTCTTCAACACTTTCATTAAAAATCGCTGCTGCTCTGTAAATATCGTCTTCTTGGATTTCTCGATATGTGGTGAGTCTTAAATAGTGGTCTGAAACACGTTTCACTTTGAGGCCATTGTCAAAAAGCAGCTGCTCGAGTTCTTTTGCCGAAAACTTTGTTTGAGACAAGTCTAGTTTTACGATATTGGTCTGTGTTTTCTCTACCTCGATTTGAACATGACCTTTTCTAGCTATTTCTTTTGCTAACAAAGAAGCATTTCTATGGTCTTCTTCGAGCCTAGTCACTAATGAATTCAACGAAACAATTCCTGCAGTTGCGATCACACCTGCTTGTCTCATCGTGCCACCGAGTAATTTCCGCACTTGTCTTGCTTGAGCAATAAATTCGTTACTGCCACATAATACCGATCCTACCGGAGCGCTCAGTCCTTTAGACAAGCAAAACATGAGCGTATCTGCACCTTTTACAAGTTTTTCTAAAGGTACGTTTAAATAAACAGCTGCATTAAAAATTCTTGCTCCGTCTAGATGTACCGGTACGCCTTTTTTATGCGCAGCATCACATAGCGCTTTCATGTGCTGTGGAGATAAACACGTTCCTCCCATAAAATTATGCGTGTTTTCTAAGCACATGAGCTTTATGTCCGCATTTCCCAATTCTTCTTCCACGTTGCTTACATTAGGAAAGCCTTGTTTATCTTCTTCAAAAAATACGGGATCGAGTCCACCCCAGTCCTTCATAAATGGAGCTTTCTCATTTTTATACAAGTGACTGTTCGTGCCAACTAACACTTTTTCTCCTCTTTTGCAATGCGTTAACAACGCTACATAATTCGCCATTGTGCCACTACCGCAATACAAGGCGTCTTCTTTTCCGGTCATTTCCGCAGCCACTTGCTCTAACTTCGCAACCGTGGGATCTTCGCCTTTTCCATCCTTGCCACTGCGTCCATCATCCCCACTTCTGCTTCCCCCATCGCGGTTCTCATTTCAGCTGTAGGTTTTGTTAAAGTATCGCTTCTCAAATCAATCATCGTATCCCTCCTATGATCTAATTAAACATCCATCTATAGAAAAAAGAGCTGTTAAACACAGCTCTCTTCTAAACACACCAATTACTCATGATAGTTCTCTGAAGTTGTCTTAGCAATTTCTTTGTCCATTTCCTCGTAATCATGGTATTGGATCACTTCATACAGTTCTTTTCGTGTTTGCATGTCTTCTAGCTTTTCTTTTTGGCTGCCAGTTTCGTAAATTTCTTGATACACTCGCTCATACGCTTTAGCCGCAACTCTCAATGAGGTGACGGGATAAATGACAATGTCACAGCCGAATTTTTGAAATTGCTCTGCTGAATAGTAAGGCGTTTTGCCGAATTCCGTCATGTTTGCTAAAATGGGTGCCTTTGTTGCGTCTTTGACTTTTGAAAACTCTTCTTCTGCAATCAAAGCTTCTGGAAAAATCACATCTGCTCCTGCATCCATATAAGCTTTTGCTCTTTGTATAACACCATCTAAATTTTCAACACTGTGCGCATCTGTTCTTGCGACAACTACAAGCGTCGGTGCTACTTTCTTGATTGCTTGAATTTTTTGGACCATTTCTTCAATTGACACCAAGTTCTTGCCATTTAAATGTCCACATTTCTTCGGCATGGATTGATCTTCGATTTGCACTGCGGCGACACCGGCATCGAGCATTTCTCTTGCAGCACGTGCTACATTAAGTACGCCTCCATAGCCGGTGTCAATGTCTACTAATACCGGCAATTGCGTAGCTCTGATAATGTCTTTGGCGTGATTTGCTATTTCAGTCGAATAAATCAAGCCAAGATCGGGCAATCCTTTGCTTGCTGTATAAGCAGCACCGGATAAATACAATGCTTTAAATCCAGTGCGTTTGGCCATCAATCCGGCCATGGCATCGTGCGCACCGACAAGTTTTAAAATGGGTTCGTCTCTTACCAATTGTAAAAACTGATTGGCTAACTCTTCTTGACGCAATTCTTCATTTACTAACCAAGACACAAAATCCCTCCTAGACGGTCATTTTCCCCATAAATTCAGCTATGCTCATGTTGTTTAACTTGTCTTCTTGATTGCAAAGCTCGTAAATTTCAGTGGCTTGTTTATCAGCGAAAACCGTTGCTAAATTCGCTTGGAACTTTTCTTTCAATTTCGGTATAGCTTCTTCTCTTCTGAATTTATGGCCAATTGGGTATTCTACTGCAATTTTTTCTGTGTTACTGCCATCGGTAAAGAATACTTGAACCGCATTGGCAATCGAACGTTTATCTGGATTCATGTAATCTTCTGTATAGGATTTATCTTCTACTACATGCATTTTATCTCGCAATTTATCAATCATAGGGTTTTTAGCTGTTTCTTCTTCGTAATGATCTGCTACCACGTCGCCGTAGATCAGTCCAATCGCCGTGATGTATTGCAGCGAATGATCGCGGTCAGCTGGGTTATGCAGCGGTCCTTTTTTGTCTATAATGCGAATGGCTGATTCATGAGTGGTGATTTCAATTCGTTCAATGTCGTCCCATTTATCTTTGATGTCTGGATAAAGAGCAACCGCGCATTCTGCTGCTGTTTGTGCGTGAAATTCTGCTGGGAACGAAATTTTAATCAAGATGTTTTCCATCACATAACAACCAAACGGTCGTTCTAATGTAAATTCTTTGCCTCCATACACAACGTCTTGGAATCCCCATCTTGGAGTTGAGAGAACAGTTGGATAGCCCATTTCGCCTTTTAAAGCCATGAACGCCAGTCGAACGCCGCGACTTGTAGCGTCTCCTGCAGCCCACGATTTTCTAGATCCTGCGTTTGGAAAATGACGATACGTCCGTAGCGGCCCATTATCGACCCAAGCATTTGTCAACGCATTGATAATTTCTTGTTTGGTGCCTCCAAGCATTCCGGTTACCACTGCAGTAGTGGCTATTTTCACGAAAAAGACATGATCGATTCCGACTCTGTTCATGCTGTTATTGAGTGCTAAAATCCCTTGTATTTCGTGCGCTTTAATTGTGGCTTTCAAGATATCTTCTACGGTGAATGGCTCTTTTCCTTCTGCTATGCGCTTCCGGCTTACGTAATCTCCTGTAGCCAATATGCCACCCAAGTTATCAGACGGATGGCCCCACTCAGCAGCTAACCACGTATCGTTATAGTCAAGCCATCTAATCGTTGCTCCAATATTAAAAGCCGCTTGAACCGGGTCTAGTACAAAAGAAGTCCCTGGCACTCTCGCGCCATTAGGAACAACTGTGCCTGGCACAATCGGTCCAAGTAGTTTGGTGCAAGCCGGATAACGCAACGCTAGAAACCCACAGCCTAAAGTATCCATCAAAATGTACCTTGCTGTTTCTAAAGAAGTTTCACTGTAATCTTCAAAATCCAATACATAATCTGCAATATCGACGATCAACTGATCTGGCTTATTCATCTATCTTCCTCCTACAAAGTATACTCGTTACCTATTTTTCACTTTCTACAGACCCGTATTTTTAGAAGCAATTTTCTTACTTCTCCAGTTCAAGAACACAGGAACAAACAGAGACAATAGCGACACAATGATTAAAGCTAATGGCAGTGGGCTATTGACAAAAATGCTTAAATTGCCATTCGAAATCGTCATTGACTGTCTAAATGACTGTTCCATCATGCCTCCTAGAATAAAAGCTAAAATAAAAGGCGGTGCTGGAAAAGAGAAAATCCTCATGGCAAACCCTAAAGCTCCAAAAATTAACAACATATACAAATCAAACGTATTGAAACTGATCGAATACACACCAACTAAACTAAACATAATCACTAAAGAGATTAACAGCGGTCTTGGAATACTCAATATTTTGGCCAAGTACGGGATTAACGGCAAATTGAGAATCAATAAGAATATATTCCCTACATACATACTGGCGATAATGCCCCAAAAGATTTCAGGTCGATCCGTCATTAACAGCGGACCTGGTTGGACGCCGAGCACAAGAAATGCACCTAGCATGACAGCCGTCGTTCCTGAACCTGGAATTCCTAAACTTAATAATGGAACAAACGCACCGCTTGTGGCAGCGTTGTTGGAACTTTCAGGAGCAGCAAGGCCTTTGATCGATCCTTTGCCAAATTCTTCAGGATTTTTGGCTATTCGTTTTTCGAAAATGTAACTGATAAACGAAGCAATTGTCGCTCCAGCACCTGGTAGCACCCCAATAATAAAG
Source organism: Planococcus versutus (assembly GCF_001186155.3). NCBI lineage: Bacteria > Bacillati > Bacillota > Bacilli > Caryophanales > Caryophanaceae > Planococcus > Planococcus versutus. The sequence continues at coordinate 2,520,195 of NZ_CP016540.2, forward strand.
CCAACCATTGATTGACGCGTCATGGGGCCGCTCATTTCTTTTAAATCTTCTTTTGTTAACTTTAAGCTTCCGAGTTTTTGATCTTCGCTCAAGCTTAAATTTTTTCTGTTCAAAATCAACATACATACTTCAGCAATGGCAAATAAGCCAAGCGCAATAATAAGAAAATCAAATCCATCCAATAAATTGATATTGCCAAACGTAAAGCGTTGCGTTCCTGTTTGCGGATCAATTCCGATGGTTACAACCATGATGCCTGCCACAGCAGAAATCATCGCTTTGATCGTCGAACCTTCTGATAAACTTGAAATGGCTGTCAGTCCCATTAACATGAGCGCGAAATAAGCAGGAGGTCCAAACGAAATCGCAACACTTGATAAAACCGGCGCCAGTATCATCAGCAAAATAACAGATACTGTCCCGCCAAAGAAAGAAGCAATCGCAGCAATCGCTAAAGCTTTTCCGGCCTTGCCTTGTTGAGCCATCGGATAGCCGTCAAAAGCAGTAGCGACTGTTCCCGAAATGCCAGGAGCGTTTAGTAAAATAGAGGAGGTTGATCCTCCAAATACGGCGCCGTAGTAGACACCAGCCATCATCACAAGCGCTGGTGCTGGATCCATTCCATATGTAATTGGAATCATAATCGCAATGGCGCTGATTGGACCAAGTCCTGGCATCATGCCGATTAATGTTCCGACAATAACACCGATCAGGACAAACAAAATACCTTCCCAACTTAAAGCGACTTGAAAACCAGCCAGTAGACCTTGAAAAGCATCCATTTAATCAAGCCCCCCTCATAATGGCAATATCCCGCTTGGTAACGAAATGCCAAGCGCATTTACAAAGATGACATACAAAACGATCGGAAATAATAACGAAACCAGTATGTTGACTTTCCACTTTTGATATCCCAAAAACCACGAACTAAAGAAAATAAATAAAGCAGTCATGACAACAAATCCAATGGCTTCAAAAAGCAAAATGTAAACAAAAATCATCGCAAATACGGCTGCAATCACTAGCAATTCGCGTGTTGGAATGTCTCTTTTCTTTTTTTCTTCTGCCGTTTCTTTTGCGCGTGAAAAGTAAAGAGCCACCGACAAGATGAGCATCAATACACCAAGGCCTTTAGGAATCACATCTGCGTCTACTGGCGTGTAAGGATAGTTGGGTAGTTGAAAACTAAAATACAAATAAACCGCTGCAATCAGAAAAAGCAAAAACCCAATTCGTTGATTCATGGTCGACATCAAAATAAGTTCGCCTCCGATACGTGTAGACTTTAATAAAGTAAAACCGGTTTACAAAAACCGGTTTTACTCGTTTAGCTTCCTAATCCCAATTCATCCAGTACTTCTTTAATGGCGACTTTTTCTTCATCTAAGAATTTTTCGTACTCTGCTGCGTTCATGTACATTTCGTTCCACCCGTACTTTTTACGAACTTCAGCAAATTCATCTGAACCACTCAACTCTTCAAATTTCGCTTCGTAATACTCGACCGCCGCAGGCTCCATATTCGGGGGTCCAAAGAATCCGCGCCAGTTAACGAACGATTCGTCAATGCCTTGTTCCATCGCTGTCGGGAAATCCGATAGCACATCTCCTTCTAACCGTTCTTCAGCCGTAATGCCCAAAACTTTAATGTTCCCAGCTTTTACTTGTTCAACCGTTTCAGCAACTCCTGTTGAATAGACATCAACAGAACCGTTTAACAACGCCGTCAATGCGCCGCCTTCTTGGTCTGATACGTATTTGATTTTTGTTGGATCAACGCCGGCTGCTTTAGCAATTCGAACAAATTGAATATGATCCATACTGCCCGGTGAAGAAGCGCCAATTATCGTCACGTTTTCCGGGTCTTCTTTCATATCTTCAAACAAATCATTCAAGTCTTCCCATTCGCTATCTGCATTGACAGCAAATGCACCGTAATCGGCAATCATGTTCGACAAAGGTGTAAAGTCTTCATGTCCGTATTCCGATTGGCCATTTAATGGCACAAACATAATCGGTGGTGACGAAACAAACAAATTGTAAGGGCTATCGTCTTTTTCATGAATATACGCCCAAGCAATTGCGCCTCCGCCACCTTCTTTGTTTACAACTGCCATTTTCTCATCCACAATGCCGGTCTCACCAAATACGCGAGCCACTTCACGAGCTGTTGTATCCCAACCGCCGCCAGCTCCAGCTGGAGCCACAATTTCAATGGCACTCGTTGGTTCAAATGCTCCCGATTCACCGCTTCCTGCTCCATCCTTTTTTTCATCTGCAGCGTCATCGCTGCCACATCCAGCAACTACCAATGCTGCTGATGCGACCATCCCTATTAGCCATCTCTTCTTCATGCGCCCATCCCCTTTTTTATATTGTCTACAAATAGAATGTTAACTCTGAATAATCTGAATGTATACGCTTTCAAATTGAAACTTTAAAAGCCGTAATGTTCATTTTGTTCATAAAGTTCACGAGAGTTAACGCTTGTAATAATAATGCCGCTCGGGTCTTCCCACAATGCCATAAGCTAGTTCGGCATAACATTTCTCGGTAGACACCAAATACTCTAAATACCTTCTCGCTGTCGTTCTAGAAGCTTTCATTTTTTTGCCCATTGCTTCTATTGTGATGCCTTTTTGTTCAGTTTTTAAAATGGTTTCAACTTTTTCTAAAGAAAGCGGATCAATGCCTTTTATAAATTCTGTCGGCTTCGTCGTAGAAGGTGTTCCAAAAAACTGATCGATGACTTCTTGGTCGACCACTTCTCGGTTTTCCAATAATTTTTGTTTGGCCACGTAATTCTCAATCGTTGCGACAAAATTTTCGCGTGTTGCGGGTTTAATAATGATGCCTTTTACCCCTTTTCGTAAAGCCTTCTCAAAATAACGCATTTCGTTTTCGGCAGACACTAAAATAATATCGATTTGCGGACTAATAGCGTGTATATTGTCGATCAAATCAATGCCTAACCCATCAGGCATGTAATTATCCAGTAAAATCAAATTTGGTTGTTGAGTTGCAACAAAGTCCAACGTTTCTTTGCAAGTTGACGTTTTTCCAATGACCGTAATGCCATCGATTCCCGCTAGAAATTGTTCGTGAATATGAGCCACTCGAAAGTCATCTTCCGTAATCAATACATTCATGAAATCAATCCCTTTTGTTTATTTTGGTAAAAACACCGTAAAGACCGTTTTGTCTTGATGATTGGAATACACTTCGATTGTGCCTTTTAAATCATCCACTGCTTGTTTCACAATGGCTAAGCCATACCCTCTGTCTTTTTTCTCTAACTTGGTTGAAAACCCGATCGCGAACAATTGATTGATTTCTTCTTCTGAAAACCCTGTGCCGTTGTCTTCGACTTCAATGACTACATCATTGCCGATATCCGTGATAAAAAAACTAATTTCTTTGGTCATTTTCTTTGTGACTTCTTCAATGGCATTGTCGATTAAATTCCCTAAAATGTTAATAATCTTCAAAATATCAATATGCGCAGGCAATGAAGTTAATGAGCTGTTTGCATCAATTGAAAACTCCACTTTTTGTTCTGACGCTTTGCCCATTTTACCGAGCAAGATGGCTTGTACTTTCTTATCGTGTATTTGTTCAAGCATGTGCTCGGTTTTTACTTTGTGCGTTCGTTTTTCCATTTGCAGCAAATCAATGGCTTCTTCAGTCTGCCCTAATTCAAGTAAACCCGACACAGCGTATAACTTATTTGTGTATTCATGCGTTTGTGCACGCAAGCTCTCAGAGTATTGTTGTATTTCGGATAGTGCACGAAGCATTTCTTGAATATCTGTTTTATCACGAAACGTAGAAACAATGCCGACAACTTCATCGTCTTCTCCATAAATAAAGGTGCGGTTTAAAATCAGCACTTTGTTTTCTAAAAGCATTTCCTCGTTTCGAACAGCAGGTCCCGCTTTAAAAAACTCTCTCATTTTAGAATCAGGCAGCACTTCATCAATATGGGCATTTAACGGGAGTTCATCTAAATTCAACATGGCTTGTGCCGATTGGTTCATCGACGTGATTCTGCCATCTTGGTCAATCGCCACCACGCCTTCAATAATAGAAGCCAATAGCGCTTCGCGATCGCGAAACAACGCCGCAATTTCTCTCGGTTCTAGCCCCATCGTTTCTTTTCGAATGTTTTTGGCTAGTAAAAAACTGCCGATAACCCCGACGATTAAAGCCAACAACGCAAAAAGAACCAGTTCAGCGATGTTCTTTAAAATCACGGCGTAAATATCGTCGCTCATATACCCGACCGAAACAATTCCAATTCGTTCGCCTGTGTTGTTATAAATCGGAGCCTTTCCTCTTAAACTCCGTCCCATTGAACCGGTAGCTTCCGAAACGTAGCTTTCACCATGCAGCAGTGCGCGGTCGTTGTCTCCACCTACCATTTTTTTGCCGATTTTAGCGGGATTGGGGTGAGAATACCGAATGCTGTCCATATTACCAACCACAATAAATTCTGCTTCTAGCTGACTACTTATGTACTTGGCAATAGGTTGGATGATGTCTTCAGGATGCTCATCGTCCATGGCATCGACAATGCTCGGCATATTCGCGATGGTCACTGCCGTCTCCAATGCGCGTATTCCAATCGCTTCTTTTGTTTCGGTTACTTCTTTATAAGCCAAAATCGAGCCATACATGGTGGTGCTCACCAAAATGACAAACGTACCAAACAACAAAATTTTTGTGCGAAGAGATAAAATTCGAGCCATCCTCGTCTCAACTCCCATAACAAGTTATACTTCAACTTTAGCACAGAAACTTTACGTTTTGAGAATAATTAGAACATTTGACCTATTCTCTTACCGATACAAAAAAGCCTTCTCAGAAATCCTAGGATTTCTGAGAAGGCTTTTTTAACATTCTTTCTTACCGCTCACACGCAATCAAATCTTTGTCGCGGTCGCTTTTTTTGTTGGCATCGTATAACGCTTTTGAAACAAATGGCTTGTATTTGGTTTTGCCGCCTTTGTTTTTTACGGTTGATGTGCGGGCAATGCCGCCTTTGTACACTTTATTGATTGCTGTACAGTTGGCATATGTTTTTGCTTTTACTGCTGCCGCATCTGTTGGCATTGGGGCTGCGCTAACGGTAAAACTAATAACGACCATCAACGACATGATGGCCACACCCATTTTTTTCATCTTTATTTCCTCCTCGTCCCAATTATTCGCGCTGAACCCTCTCGTTGAACACCATCACCCACCGAGCTAATTCATCCAAATATTGTTAGTTAGCTTAGTTTAGCAGGTAATCACATTCTTGAATATAGTAGTTTTCAGTGCTTTTTATTATTTTTCATACGTTCAGTCATTACATCCCCTGCAATCCGGTCGTGAAGCGATTAGAGATAGAGCCGCTGGTGATAGAATGACTATTACCACTCATCATACATATAAAAATGCCATCTTCGAAATCAATTGATTTCACAGAAGATGGCATGTTCGATATGCAAATTTCTTGTGTAGACGGAATTGTGTTGTCCAAAGGGTATGATTACCTGTTTTGAATCTCCGGATACAGCTTCTTTTGTATAGGATTGCTATGCATCACTTGCGTTATTCTTGACCTAGAGCTCTATTTCAATGAATGACATCGAATGAAAAAGAACTGCCCTGATCTAATACGTTTCTTTCACACCTACATAATTCAAATCTTTTTTCCCTTTCGTCAAATGATACCCAATACCAGACTCCACCACTTGCCCTTCAAACCGCATCGTTTGCGCTTGCATTTTGTAGCGCAGTTCGTAGGCCCGCTGGATTTTCTTGTTGAACGTGTGGAAGCTGACATCGAGGCGAATGGTGCTGCCGTTGCTCAGTTCGACTCGAGTATGGCTAGCTCCTGAACGCTTGTAAGTTCTGACGTGCCTGAGCGACAACCAAACACAGTCTTCTCGGAACGGCGACTTGCTGGGAAACAAAATAATGTCGCGTTCATTATCGAGAATCACTGGGTTCATGTACGCTTTATCCAAGAGAGTCCGAGCTCCATCCAATGCCCCTCTCATGCTAGAACCGCGAAACCGTAAATTGGTGTCGATCAAGTTGAAAGGACTCAAGCCAGCCTGCGTAATTCCATCTTTCTTGCAAATCAATGCGTTCAAAAATCCATTTTCATCAAAATCCGGCAAGATGACAATCGTCTCGGAACTGATGGCATACTCGGCTTTCATTTCACTGTTTTTAGTTGTTCTCTGTCTCACTTGTAGTCCTCCTTTTAATTTAACCCTTAAAGTTTAAAGTCTTTTGGAGTATACTAACAAGTAGTTGGTATACTCCAGCTATTCTCCCTCGGGTGACCGTTGTCCAGACTGTCACACCCGGGGGTTTTCTATTGACGTTACTCTTTTCTTCACATCTTCCTCACCTCCTTCGAGTTGCAGCCAAGCATGGTTGTCATGTGGTTGTCTTGCTGGATGAAATACAGACGCCGATCGGCTAATGAACGATGGTCTGTTTTTCCGTAAAACCTTCGTCTACCTTCTCGCAGCATCGAAAAACAAAGTTGTGTGGATAATTTCTCTTACCCAACTGACTATAGCTAGATCTTTTGATGGTCGTTCCTACTCCATTCCGCTAACATGCCTTTCTTCCTATTTGCCACTCAATTTATTATATATTTATACCCATTAAAAAGTCTAACTATTTTAAATACTTTTTTAATAACTTTTTGGTGCTATTTTACTATTTGTTGCATATACTCGGTTTTTCACTTACATCTTTACAGATTTTCTTTTAATCGAATAAAATAAGGTGCTTTTCCGCTCAACAATCGCCATCATCTTTCGTTGATCAAACAGAGAAGGCCCTTCCGATTTTCATCGGAAGGGCCTTCTCTGTTATTTCGTCTCCATTTTGTTTCTTACTCCCAGCGAACTGCATAATTCACAATCGTATAAAACTCTTCCTTTCCTGAGACACCATCTCTTACAACCATGCTACATTCCATCCGCTTTCACCCACTGACACCTGGACTTCTCGGGCAACTCCCCAGCGGCCTTTGTCTTTCTTAAAATCGTTCAACTTGATCTCTAGATTTGCTTGAATCCATTCAGTGGCCCGTGTGACATGCCAGTTGAACGGAAAGCCACCAAGCATCTCGTCCCCTTCAACTGCTATGTAAGGAATGAAGTCCGGATTCTCTTTTAGTTTCTTCATGAACGGTATGGGCATGTCGGACAGATTTACCAGAAACGCTATTTTGCTAAAGAAGTCGATTCGCGGCTTGGATTGCTGACTGTCAGCAGCTATATTCAACGCAATCCGATTCAAACCAAAAACCGATGGTCGAGCGATTGGAGCTGTATCCGTATATTTCGTTTCCACTGTATTGGGACGATACGCTTCCTGCTCCCGCTTTTTTAGACCGGGAGTTGTTGCGGGGCTTGCTGCCAGAGCCGTTTGAGAAAAACAATATAGCCTATTGCATGTATTATCCAATTGTTACCTGTGTATGGCTCAGTTATGACTATTTATCCTTCTCCATAAATAAACAAAAGCCAGTTTCGAAATCGATTGATTTCACTGAAGGTGGCATTTTCTTTATATATTTTTTTGTATGGGTAGAATTGTTTCGCATACAGGGACGCGGTTTATGGAAAATATTCTCCAGATGGCCCCTGTGTACGGTTCAATTATGACTATTTATCAATCTCACTAAATATACAAATACCACCTTCGAAATCTATTGATTTCACTGAAGATGGTATTTTCTCTATTCAATCTGTTTGTATAATTGAGTTGTTTCGCTCACAGGGGCGCGATTCACAGGGGCGCGATTTCCGGGTGTCCGGATGCCTCTCACTTATAAAATTACATTTCCCCGCTTAATTCAACGAGAATTTTTGATTGGGATTTGTCATTAGTCAGTGCTTCGAACCCTTTTTCCACGATGTCGTCCAATTCAATCTGGGAAGTGATGACACCTTGTGGTTTCAACTGTCCTGTACCGATCAAATCAACCGTTTGCTGGAATGTTGTAGGCGTGTAGGCAATAGACGATGTCACTTTTACGCCTGTACTGGTCAATTGCATAGGATTCCATTCGATCGGGCGTGCAAAAATCGATACAATGACCATTGTGCCCCGTGCACGCGTTACATCAATAGCCTGTTTAAATGTCGGTGCGACACCGGCCACTTCGAAAGTTACGTCCACACCTTCAGGGATTACATTTTTCAACGCTTCTACAGGATCCACCTGGCCTGAATTGAAGACGTGGGTAGCTCCCAGTTCTTTGGCTTTTTGCAAGCGCTCTTCAGACAGATCGAATGAGAAGATTTTGCTTGCGCCAGCCGCTTTAGCAGCAATAATGGTAAGCAAACCAATCGGACCTGCACCGAATACTGCGACGGTGTCACCAAATTGCATATTGCCTTCTTTAACGGCTTGTACAGCCACCGCTGTCGGTTCGACCAACGCGCCATCCTGCAATGTCATACCTTCTGGCAATTTATAGACAAAACTCTCACCGGCGTTTACATACTTGGCAAATCCACCATCAGAGCCCAAACCGATGAATTGGAAACCATCATAGGCATCCACATCTTCCGGCTTGTTGCCGAATGTGTACATAGGGTTAATCGCAACACGGTCTCCTTCTTTGACAGATGTCACGTCTTTCCCAACTTTTTCGACTACCCCCGCAAATTCATGTCCCATTGTGAGAGGAGCCTGTTGGCCAGTCAACTCATTATTTTCCTCAACAGGGATGATAACAGGACCTTCCTGATATTCATGCAGATCCGAACCGCAAATGCCAGCCCACGCTACACGCACAGTTACTTCATTGTCCTGCAAAACTTTTAGTTCACGTTCTTCCACCCGGATGTCTTTTTCTCCATACCATACTGCTGCTTTCATTTTCCTACCTCCCAGTTTTTATAATCCGATTCACTATTCTTTCAGTAAAATAGTAGCATTAATATATTTAATTCAAGATAATTGTAACACTATGTATTTTACCATCCCAGGAATATGCTCGACCAGCGACAAAAATATTTGCAGTATTCAATGAAAACACCTTATCTTAAAGCTCTTCCTGTGATTTTTTTATGTTTTTACTTGTAGGAGAATTGCTGTAAACGCTAAACTGGATTGGTTCTTACACTCTTTTGAGGATGCTTTTTTTGAATGCTTTTCGGATATAGAAATACCAAAAACCTGAAAGGTCGTTGAACGAAATGAGTATCCCGATGGCAGACGTGATTTCCCATTTAGATGGAAACCTTCATCTTCTTTATCAGGAATAGACCGAGGAACACTTATTTTTCATCGTCGAAGTCCGTTCCTCTTCAGCCTGATGTCCTTCTTGTCACTACATTTCGCATCGTGCCCACAGCCGGTACTATCGGAACGTGGATGATTTGCCCGTTTCGGACCGGCATGTTCATCTTCAAGTCCTTCTTCACGAATGGTTTTGTGATGACTCGGATTGCCCAGTGAAAGTTTTTACAGAATGAAGAAAAATGATGGAAGCGAATCCAGCAGGTGCAGTCACTATTCAAAGAAGGGTACTCCGTCACCGCCATGGCACGAAAACTTCATCTTTCGCCTGGAACGATTTACTGTGACCTTCGACAAACCGAAAAACCGAACCACCAGCGGGCTTCGCCTTATAATCGATTTCGTTTTCTCATTCGCTCATTAATCTAAGAAGAACAGATTTTCTGCTCCCAGGGAACCGCACAATTCATGACAATTCCACTTCCTGCATAAATAGCAAAACTCCATTTCCTAGAACCTTTTGTTCACAGGAATGGAGTTTCTCTTTCATGCAATTGTCGTGAATTGTCAAAACCGTTTAGAATTTTTTCTTCCCCAGGGACGCGAAATGTTTTTCCCAGGGACTTAAATTTAAATTTTATAAGGATTACAACGCATTCAAATCATCAGGGTAGCTACGTCACACGCGAAGCATTCTAGGAAGTCGTCTGCCACTAAAGCTTCAATTAGCTCATGGCTGCCGGCAATCACGGAAAAATCCAGGTCCGTGTCTGTATAAACACACCACGCTTTATTCGCTGGCCACCAATAAGTCGGCGTCCCTCGCAAGCCGGCACGTGTTGACAACTCCATGACTTCACTCAACTTGCCATGAAACAAAGCAGCAGCATACTCCTCCATCTTCAACCCTTCATACCAAAAACAACAGCTCTCTTTTCCACTGAACTGGTGCAGCACCCGAACCAAGGCGTTCAAACTGTCCGGCTCGATTTCCCCTTCATCGCCTGTAATCAAATAACGGGGAACTGCGTTTAACTTCTGCATCAGTGACGCCGCTGACAACTCTTTTGAGCAGTCTACCTCATACTTTTTAGCAAGCGCTGCAAGTCTCACCCGTTCACCAAGTTGAATGGCCTCCGCTTGTTTCGGTGTGCATTCGCTCCATAATAGGTGTTCATCTTGAATTTGTGGATCTCGGTACAAAGGATGGATCATCTTGCAATAATGCGTGAAACGATTGGGCAGGAAGTTCTCCACTCGGATTCCTTGCCGCTTATCCAATAACATCTCTACCGTTTCTTCACGAATCCATTCGTACTCTTCCTGACTGCTCAGCTTCTTCATCGTTTCACCTCTTTCCCATCAACTGGCAACAGGGTATGTTGCTTCTTCCTACTTTTTCTATCCATCGCAGGCGCCCACTCAAACCCGGACTTCCCCGACAACTCCCCAACGCCCTTTGTCTTTCTTAAAATCTTTCAACTTGCCATTCCAATACTCCACGTAGCGCTTGTTCATCTCCATGGATGTGAAAAACTGGGGGTGTTGTTCTTGCGTTAAGTAATAGGCCGGCAGTTCTTTTACGCCTTCTCGCCTCGCTTTTGCTACGCGGTGGTTGCCGTCGATCAATCGGAAAAATTCTGGACGCATACGAACCATGATGATTGGACGGGTGAGGTTTGCTTTTGGCAAGAACTCTTCATCCAACTTTGATGAATCCGCTCCTATCCCCGGTGGACCAATCTGTACGACCGACCGTTCGACTTGTTCTAAATTATTTTGAATCCGTTCAATGGCACGAGTGACATGCCAGTTGAATGGAAAGCCGCCGAGCATCTCGTCGCCTTGAACTGCTATGCAAGGAATAAAATCCGGATTCTCTTTTAGTTTCTTCATGCAGCGCACCTCATTTTTTCTGTAATCATTTCACTTTAGCATATTTCATAAATGAGCAGATAAACCTGTTCAGAGTCTACTCTCTATAATTTCAGATTATTTAGACAACCGCATTATCTTCTACTATACTGAAACAGTAAACAACTATTCCAAAGAAAAGAGGGATTCTCATAAGTAATTACATTTACAGTGTCGGCATGAGCGGATTAACCGGTCAGGTCATTCGCGTTGAAGCGACCGTGCGAGAAGACAAAGAACAATGCATCATCATCGGCTTGCCGGATGCGTCGATCAAAGAATCGAAAGAACGGATTCTGAATTGCTTGCACGCTCTCAAAAAAGACATTGATATGAAGAAAATCACCATTCACTTGTCGCCTGCCGATGTGAAAAAGCAAGGCACTTCTTATGACGCGGCGATGCTACTAGCCGTGTTGCAAGCGATGACCAAAAAACCGTTCGACATACCCGATAAGACTTGTTTTATTGCCGCGCTTACGTTGAACGGTGAACTGACCACGTTTCACAGCATGATTCCAACGATTCACCAAGCCATATTGCTCGGCTTTAAACGCATTTACATTCCTCCCATTGAAATTTCTCTTTTTGCGCAAGCTGCGGATGTTGACTTGATTCGTATGCCGGACATGCCTTCTTTACTTTCCCACTTAAGCGGAAAACCTTCCTTGTTTGATGAAGACCTCACGCTATTAGCACCCGAAATAGTTTACGAAGATCATGAAAGGGTTCCTCACGTGTGTTTCTCTGCAATTCGTGGTCACGACGAGGCGAAGCGCGCGCTGTTGCTTGCGGCGGCTGGTGGTCATCACGTATTGATGAGCGGTCCCCCAGGATGCGGGAAAAGCTTACTCGCGAATGCCTTTCACACGATTCTGCCTGACTTGGCGCATGATGAAATGTTAGAAGTTTATAGCATTTACCAGTTGGCCAAACAAGCACGATCACTATCAGAACGTCCGCCTTTTCGCAGTCCGCATCATTCATCTTCTGAAGGGGCAATTATTGGCGGTGGCCGGTATCCGAAGCCCGGCGAAATGTCGCTGGCGCACCGGGGAGTCCTGTTTTTAGATGAGTTGGGACATTTTCCGCGTCGTGTGATTGATACGTTACGTCAGCCCCTCGAAAGCGGGTTTGCCGTTGTCAATCGTGTGGAAGGATCCGACCAGTTTCCGGCAGCGATCAACTTAATCGCCGCGACCAATCCATGTCCGTGCGGTTATTACGGCTCTCTCGAAAAATATTGCACGTGCGGAGATAAAGCACGGTTGAAGTACATGCAGAAAATCACCGGTCCTATCATCGACCGGGTGGATTTTGTGCTGGAGATGAAAAATCAGGGTGTGTTGGCACAACCAACTGCCGTTACGTCAGAAGAACTACGCAAGCTGACAGCATCTGCACGTACTTGTCAACGCATCCGTTACGGGGCCAATTACACCAATGCCATTGTGCCGATCAAGCTGTTTGAAGAAAAGACCCATTTCAGCACAGCACAGCTGGCACGAATTGAGACAGTCAGTTTCCAAGAAAAACTAAGCAGTCGTGCCACGATGAAAATCCTGCGGCTGGCACGGACGATTTCGGACGTCGCAGGCGACGATCAGGTCACGGACACGGCGGTCGATGAAGCGCTCGAGTGGAAAATCAGTGCTTCGCATACCCACAGTTCGCTGATGAGGTGAGCCATGACACGAAAACGAGAATTTAATCCTCATTCTTATTACCATGTCATCATGCGCGGCAATAACCGGCAACCGATTTTCAAAACAAAAGAAGACATGTTCGAACTGAAACGCGCCTTTCAGCACATTTATATGGATTACCCATTTAAGATTCTCGCTTATTGTTTTATGACCAACCATTACCACATGTTGATTAAAGCCGAGCGTGATCCTCTTCACAAAATCATGAGTCTGGTCAATCGCCGGTATTCCATGTCCTATGCCAAGCGTTATCGCCACATCGGACGGATTTATCAAAAACGCTATTTTGCGAAAGAAGTCGATTCACGTCTTGGCCTTCTCACGGTCAGTAGTTATATCCACCGCAATCCGATTCAAACCCAAAAACCGATGGTGGAGCGATTAGAGCTGTATCCGTACAGTTCGTTTCCACTGTATTGGGACGATACGCTTCCTGCTCCCGCTTTTTTAGACCGGGAGTTGTTGAAGGGATTGTTGCCGGAGCCGTTTGAGAAAAATAATACAGCCTATTGCATGTATTGCCTGACTTATGCACAGAATGCGGAAGAAGATCCGCATGTGGAAGATATGAAGCCGCCGGTGATGTAACATTGATTATTTGCTCTTCTAATGGCTTTACTGGAAAAAATCACCCATTTACTCCCTGTGTACGGTTAAATTATGACTATTTATCAACCTCAATAAATATACGAATGCCATCTTCGAAATCTGTTGATTTCACTGAAGATGGCCTTTTCGATATGTAAATTCTTTGTATAGAGTGAATTGTCTCACTCACAGGGGCGCGATTTTGAGCGTTATCGCCACATCGGACGGATTTATCAAAAACGCTATTTTGCGAAAGAAGTCGATTCACGTCTTGGCCTGCTCACGGTCAGTAGTTATATCCACCGCAATCCGATTCAAACCCAAAAACCGATGGTGGAGCGATTAGAGCTGTATCCGTACAGTTCGTTTCCACTGTATTGGGACGATACGCTTCCTGCTCCCGCTTTTTTAGACCGGGAGTTGTTGAAGGGATTGTTGCCGGAGCCGTTTGAGAAAAATAATACAGCCTATTGCATGTATTGCCTGACTTATGCACAGAATGCGGAAGAAGATCCGCATGTGGAAGATATGGAGCCGCCGTTGATGTAACATTGATTATTTGCTCTTCTAATGGCTTTACTGGAAAAAATCACCCATTTACTCCCTGTGTACGGTTAAATTATGACTATTTATCAACCTCAATAAATATACGAATGCCATCTTCGAAATCTGTTGATTTCACTGAAGATGGCCTTTTCGATATGTAAATTCTTTGTATAGAGTGAATTGTCTCACTCACAGGGGCGCGATTTTGAGAGTAATTGCTTGTTAAAGAGCTGAAAATTCGTTAATATCGTTATAATAAATAGAATTAGTTATAACTATTGAGTTAAAATGTGAGGAGGACTTCTAATGACTGTTACAGAAAGACGTATCACACAAATCGGCAACTCACTGGGTCTGACGCTTCCACATGAAACATTAAAGGCTTTGAACGTAAAAAAAGGCGATAGAGTACAGATTAAATTGGTTGGCAATCAGGTGATTATTAAAAAGGTTCCTCAAATGATTGAGTTGCCGGATGGCATCCCCAACGATTTTTTCACGTTGCTTGAAGAAGAGATGGAAGCTCATCACAAAGCGTTGAAAGGACTCGTTGATCGATGAGTCCTTTTTTTCTTACTGCTGAAATGGCGATTCTCATTAATCATAAAGTCATATTGGAACATTCCGCAGATGAACAAACAGGCGTGAAAGATCATACTTTACTGGATTCCGCGTTAAAAAGACCGCAACAATCGTTGTTTGGCGAGGACGCTTACCCTTCCGTTCATGGGAAAGCGGCTTCTTTGCTGGAATCACTCGCTCAAAATCACGCGTTTTACAATGCCAATAAACGAACCGCACTTATGTGCACTGCCGTTTTTTTCCGATACAATGGCTACCACATGCGTTTTTCGTCTCCTCAAGTGGAAGAGGATTTCATAGTAGATGTGGTGAACCATCGCTATTCTCTGGATGAGATTGCTGCACTATTAGAACAGAATACCTTCATACCATAAGTTATCCCTTGGCTAGACAATCGGCCGAACAAAATCGGTGCACACATTGAATTCCCAGCCGTTCCCAGATGGTCCCTGTGCACGGTTCAATTATGACTATTTATCAACCTCAATAAATATACGAATGCCATCTTCGAAATCGATTGATTTCAATGAGGATGGTATTTTCTCTAGTCAATCTGTTTGTATAAATTGAATTGTTTCGTTCACAGGGGCGCGTTTTTTTCTCAATTTTAGTGTACAGGTTCGAAGCATCGTTTCCAACCCAGGGTGACACACCAGATCCGGTTTTATTTATAAGAGGGAACGTTTTTTTCCAGCAGTTCCCAAGTGGTCCCTGTGTACGGTTCAATTATGACTATTTATTAATCTCAATAAATATACGAATGCCATCTTCGAAATCTGTTCATTTCATTGAAGATGGCATTTTCTCTATTCAACTTCTTTGTATAGACAGAATTGTTTCGCTCACAGGGGCACGTTTTTGTGATTCAATTTCTTTGTATAAATTGAATTGTTCCGCTCACAGAGGCGCTATTTTTTAAAAATAACCTGGTAAGTTCTCACAGATGAAAGTATTATATTTACTAACTAACTCCATAGAAAGGAGAATTTTATGCATAACATAAATAAAGATACAAAAGCAGCCATATTATGGTTTATTATCCTATGCAGTTTTATTTTCTTTATCCCAGCATTTGCTCTTTTAGTTAGGAATGGTTTTGAAGCTGGCGGAATTTTACTCTTTGGATTTTTCTTCTACGATCCATTTTGGCTCGCATCAGTAATTATCTTCTCAATGCTTGTAGACCATGCAATATCTAGCACATTTATTAAAAATAAGTCAAAAATTGTTATTATTACGCGTGAACTTATTAGAGGTGGATTTTTGACTTTCACAATTCTATTATTTTTTCTTATTTTTATTTCTTCGAAAATGATTATAATATTCGGTGAGGAAGCCACTTTCACAAAGATTTCTTTTGTTGGTTTATTTTTCTTTTCATTTCTCGGCACCCTATTATTCTATTTTTTCTATGAGAAATTTAATTATCAAAGAAAAGCTTTTAAACTTGCTAAAAAAAGTGATGAAATCGAACTTATACTACGAAGAAAAATTCGCAGAAAGTCAAGAAAACAATTAAAATGGATGTTCCGAAAAAAAGGATTTTGGGTGGTTAGATATTTCTTCGGTTATGTAAAACCAATAAAAATTAATGAAATTCCTGATTTAAGGGAATATAAAAAATATAGAAAAGAACTATTGAATATATATGAAATCTTAGGAACCGTCACAACAGCAGCACTTTTATTTACATCTATTTATACCTCTTTTAACACAAACAGCTTTGAATACGTAGATGATTTTTCCAACGAGTTAGAGTTTTTACTTCTATTAATATTTATGCCTGTTTATATACAAACAGTCTATTACAAACTGCCTCTTAATTTTTTAGATAAACAAAAAGAAAAATCTGAATAATTATAAAGCAAATTTTATCATGAACATTAATTATACGAATATTATCTGAAAAATACATCGGTTTTATTGAAATAGCTTTTCTCTATATAGTTCTCTCGCTACCAGGGAACCGTACACTATGCCAAGCGTTATCGCCACATTGGATGA
Source organism: Planococcus versutus (assembly GCF_001186155.3). NCBI lineage: Bacteria > Bacillati > Bacillota > Bacilli > Caryophanales > Caryophanaceae > Planococcus > Planococcus versutus. Next base: position 2,536,798 of record NZ_CP016540.2, read on the forward strand.
ATATACCAAAAGCGCTATTTTGCGAAAGAAGTCGATTCACGTCTTGGCCTTCTCACGGTCAGTAGTTATATCCACCGCAATCCGATTCAAACCCAAAAACCGATGGTGGAGCGATTGGAGCTGTATCCGTATTGTTCGTTTCCACTTTACTGGAACGATACTCTCCCTGCTCCGGCTTTTCTAGATAGGGAGTTGCTTCGGGACTTGCTGCCAGAGCCGTTCGAGAAAAACAACACAGCCTATTGTATGTATTGCCTGACTTATGCACAGAACGCAGAAGAAGATCCGCATGTGGAGGATATGGAACCGCCGGTGATGTAGCGTTTATCATTTGCTCTTCTTATGGATTTACTGGAAAACATTCTCCAGTTGTTCCCTGTGTACGGCTCAGTTATGACTATTTATCAACCTCAATAAATATACGAATGCCATCTTCGAAATCGGTTGATTTCATTAAAGATGGCATTTTCTCTATTCAACTTCTTTGTATAGACTGAATTATTCCGCTCACAGGGGCGCGGTTTGATCAATCAATTGAAGGAAAGCCGGTCCGAACGGACCTTACGCTCTTTCGAATTGCGATTTGAGAAGTACGACCTCGTCACCATTGATGAATTGGGCTACATTTCCTTCGATAAAGAAGGAGCTGAATTACTCTTTACGCATTTGTCATTGCGCGCGGGTCGATCTTCGACCATTATCACGAGTAATCTGTCGTTTGCGAAATGGGAAGAAGTGTTTCATGATCCCATTTTGACTGCCGCATTAACGGATCGCCTAACGCATAAATCGCATGTGGTAAATATGGTCGGTCCTTCTTATCGAATGAGAGAAACGCAAAAATGGCTCGAAAACAGCCATTCATAAGTGGCTCAAAATTAAATTGCGTTGTGGCTCAGTTTTCAGTTGCGAAATACAGTTTTCGTTATTCAACTTCTTTGTATAGACTGAATTGTCTCGCTCACAGGGGCGCGATTTCTACTTGTTGCGCCAGCCAGTGTTCATCAAACGCTTCGAATTCCATGATCCATTCCCCGACAAAAAAGCCTCCACCGTATTCATAGACGAACCGGTTCTGAAGCGCCGCTTTTGCTAGTCCTCCTGCAAATGGATCTTGAATCCACGCCTTGATTTCCTCAACTGCTATGCTCTCTTTATTTTGGCTTGAAATCACGTTCGCCACTTGCTCAAAGGGCACAATGCCATATAAATTAACCATCGCTGAGATATAATCCACCCAGGTTTTACTATCCATGTTCCCACTCCGTTCCTGTCGGTTCTATTTTATTTTAGTGTACAGGTTCGAAGCATCGTTTCCAACCCGGGGTGACACACCAGATCCAGTTTTTATTTATAAGAGGGAACGTTTTCTTTTTTCCAGCAGTTCCCAAATGGTCCCTGTGCACGGTTCAATTATGACTATTTATTAATCTCAATAAATATACGAATGCCATCTTCGAAATCTGTCGATTTCATTGAAGATGGCATTTTTTTTATTCAACTTCTTTGTATAGACTGAATTGTTTCGCTCACAGGGGCGCGTTTTTTTCCATGCTCTCTTTATTTTGGCTTGAAATCACGTTCGCCACTTGCTCAAAGGGCACAATGCCATATAAATTAACCATCGCTGAGATATAATCCACCCAGGTTTTACTATCCATGTTGCCACTCCGTTCCTGCCGGTTCTGTTTTATTTTAGTGTACAGGTTCGAAGCATCGTTTCCAACCCAGGGTGACACACCAGATCCGGTTTTTATTTATAAGAGGGAACGTTTTTTTCCAGCAGTTCCCAAATGGTCCCTGTGCACGGTTCAATTATGACTATTTATCAACCTCAATAAATATACGAATGCCATCTTCGAAATCGGTTGATTTCATTGAAGATGGCGTTTTCGTTATTCAACTTCTTTGTATAGACTGAATTTTTTCGCTCACAGGGGCGCGGTTTCTCATCTTCTGTTCTCAGTTTGAACCAGGCGGTTGGTATGAACAAATTGGCGAAGCAACATTGGCCGATGCGATTCTCGATCGGGTAATTCATAGTTCACATTCCATTTTCATTGACGGAAAGATTTCCATGCGTGAAAGACTAGGGATTCACTCATAAGAATAAAAAGCCGCCCTCGGGCGGCCTTCTTATTCTTATGAGTGGTTCTCTGATGTCCGAATTGGTTCTCAAACGTGTCCGCCTTGGTTCTATTTTATGGCACGACTGGTTCTCGAGCTTGTCCTTCTTCATACATATCGAGACAGATCATTGCATCATTACGAAACTACCAGTGTTTTCATCTAGAGGATTTGAATGCGCGGATCTTTGAAAAGTTGGAAGAAATCAATACGATGAACTTTCAGAAGCGCGAAGGTTCTCGATTCAAAGTGTTTGAAGAAGAGGAGAAGAGCCACCTTCATCCTCTGCCCCTAACAAGGTTCAAGATGACGGAATGGGCAACTGCCAAAGTCCAGCCGAATTACCATGTTCAAGTGGACTATAAGTTTTATTCCGTCCCTTATGAATACGTCCGCGAGGATGTCGATGTCCGAATCACTGCGGATGTAATTGAATTGTACTTTAAAGATGTGCGCATTGCATCACATCCTCGTAAAAAGAAATCAGAGGATCCATATGCCACAAATCCCGATCACATGCCAGACCACCATCGACTTTACCTTGATCATAATCCAGAAAACAACCGGAAATGGGCGAGGAATATTGGACCGAATATGGAGCGACTGGTTGAACATATCCTGAAAACGAATGTCGAAAAGAAGGCGTTGAACATATTAAACGGATTGAGAAGTACGGCTTCTAAAAGAACTGACACAGAGCTTGAGGCAGCGTCTAAGACCTTACTCGAGATATCCTCGCATCCAACCGTTGCCGTTTTGAAAAGCATCTTGGAGAGACAAAAGAAAAAGCAAGCGGATAAACAGCTAGTTCGGGAACCACAGAAAGAGGACTATGGTTTCACCAGAGGCGCTACCTATTTTGGGAGGGATAAAAAATGATCAATCAAGAAACCTTACGAAAGTTAATGGACATGAAGATGAGTGGAATGGCGGATTTATATCAACTACAGAATGAAAATAAAGACTTCCAAGGCATGGATTTTGATGACCGCTTTAACCTATTGGTGGATACAGAATATGATCGCAGAAGGTCCAATAAACTGGAGCGTCTGATCAAACAGGCGACGCTTGATGACTCGAGCGCAGCCGTTGAACTGATCGAGTATCACGCTGACCGTAAGTTGGATAAGCAGCTAATCTTAGAGCTGGCATCCGGCTCCTATCTTCAGAAGCATCATAACATTATCCTTATGGGCGCTTCAGGAAACGGGAAGACGTGGATATCAAATGCCTTCGGCATTCAGGCCTGTCGGCAGTTCTACAAGGTGAAATATATTCGCTTGCCCGAATTATTGGATGAACTCGCAGTTGCCAAACATGAGGCAGATGGAAGTTTTCGCAAACTGATTCAAAAATACAGATCCATCGATTTATTGATATTGGATGAATGGCTTCTGAGTGAGCTATCTCAAGATCAAGTACTCCATGTTTTAGAAATAATCGATGCGAGGCTCAAACGGACTTCTACCATCTTCTGTTCACAGTTCTCACCCGAAGGGTGGCATTCCAAACTTGGTCAAGCCCAGGTGGCCGATGCGATTCTTGATCGGATTGTCCACGACTCCTATAAGATATTGATCGATGGCGAGATCTCAATGCGTGAACGACATAGTCTAGTCGCTCCTCGCTGACCATATAAAAGAAGAGAGTCACTGGCAAAATCTAGCCGGTGGCTCTCTTCTATGCATTCAATGGCCACATTTTCCGCAATTGGTGGCTCAAATCTCCGCACACGTGGCTTTTTCGTTCCGCAATACTCAGATGCAAAAGAACGATTGAAAATACGACAAAAAGACAGTCAGCCTGTGCTGGATGCTTATTTGGTATGGCTAACTGAACAAAAAGAAATCATGCGCCGCAATCGGCAACCGGCAAAGCCATCACTTACTCGTTGAATCAATGGAACAAGTTGACAACGTTCATGAAAGACGGACGTATCGAGATCGACAACAATCGCGCGGAACGGTCGATTAAACCGTTCGTCATAGGACGAAAGAATTGGCTGTTTGCCGTATCGACGAATGGGGCGAAATCAAGTGCCATCATCTACAGTCTCGTAGAGACAGCCAAAGAGAATGGCTTGAATCCATTTTTCTACCTTCAATTTCTTTTCGAAGAACTTCCGCAGTTGGATATGACGGCGGACCTGAACATCGATCATCTCATGCCCTGGTCGAAGGAACTTCCAAAAGATTGTTATATCCAAAAGAAAAAATAACAAAAATGCCTTTCCGACAAAAAATCGGAAAGGCATTTTCTTTTCGAAGAAACTAGGTGTTCGATATTGGACGCTTACCATTGAAGATGGCGTTTTCGTTATTCAACTTCTTTGTATAGACTGAATTGTCTCGCTCACAGGGGCGCGATTTCATTAAGACTTATTTTGAATATTGATTTTCGAAATAATTCTGATATTCTCCAGAAATAATTCTTTCCCACCAGCCCTTATTATCAAGATACCATTGAATTGTCTGTGCAATTCCTGTTTCAAATTTATAAGTGGGCTGCCAGCCTAAGCTTTCTAACTTGCTTGGGTCTATTGCATAGCGTTTATCGTGACCTAAGCGATCTTTCACATATTCAATCAAATCTTCTGATTTACCTAATGTATTAATAATTGTTTTTACAACTTCTAAATTCGTTCGTTCGTTATGACCGCCTACATTATATACTTCGCCATTTTCACCTTTATGCATTACCAAGTCGATAGCTATACAATGATCAATTACATGAAGCCAATCACGAATATTCTTACCGTCTCCATAAACCGGTACTTTTTGATCATTTAACACTCGAGAAATAGTCAAAGGTATAAGTTTTTCTGGGAAGTGATAAGGACCATAGTTATTAGAACATCGTGTAATATTAACCGGTAAATTGAATGTTTCATGATATGCGCGAACTAATAAGTCAGATGATGCCTTACTAGCACTATATGGACTATTCGGTTGGATAGGGGTATCTTCCGTAAAAAATGTAGTAGGATCGAAATCTAATTCACCATAAACTTCGTCAGTTGATACATGCACAAATTTAGTTATTCCAAATTCTTTAGCTGCCTCTAACAATACCTGTGTACCTAAAACATTCGTTTGCACAAAAATACCAGGATCAGTTATTGAACGATCCACATGACTTTCGGCTGCAAAATGAATGACATAGTCAAAGTTATGAACACTAAATAATTCATTAATTATCTTCTCGTCAGCAATATCAGCTTTTAAAAAATGGTAATTAGATTTTTTTTCGATTTCTTTATGTTTAGTTAAATCTCCAGCATAAGTTAGTAAATCCAAATTATAAATTTCATAATCAGGATATTTTTCTACCATATATTGAACAAAGTTCCCACCGATAAATCCAGCTCCACCCGTTACTAAAACTTCTGTCCCCATTAACTTTTCACCTCTAATTGAAGTTCTGCAACATACCTCTTCACGGCATCCTGCCAAGGAGGTAATTGCTTAAAACCGTTATCTAGTAGTTTTTGTTTGGACATGCGTGAATTTTTGGGACGTACAGCAGGTGTCGGATACTCTTCAGTATTAATAGCATTCACTTTGATTTCTTTTCCTGCTTGTTTAAATGACTCTGTAGCCAAATCTGACCAACTACAGAACCCTTCGTTAGAGGCATGATATAATCCGTACTTTTCACTTTGAATCATATCAATTAAAAGAACTGCTAAATCGTATGTGTAGGTAGGTGAACCAATCTGATCTCCCACTACGTTTAATTCATTTCTTGTTTCCGCTAGCTTGAGCATTGTTTTAATAAAATTTTGGCCGTTCATTCCAAAAACCCAAGATGTCCGAATGATAAAGTGTTTTTCAATTAATTCTCTTACTTTTTTCTCGCCTTCATACTTGGTTACTCCATAATAACCTTGCGGATTAGGTGTATCAGTTTCAACAAAAGGTGTTTGACCTTCTCCGTCATACACATAGTCTGTGCTGATGTAAATGAATTTCGCATCTATTTCTTTCGCAATAGCTGCTAAATACTCAGTCCCGCTCACATTCACGTTCCAACAACTCTCGCGATCTTCCTCAGACTTGTCAACGGCTGTATATGCTGCACAATGAATGATTGCATCTGGATGCATTTCGCGAACAAAAGTTTCAACATCCGTATTAATTGTTAAATCTAAGTCTTCTCTATCGATGCCAACCATAGTTAATCCTTGTTTTAATCCCTCTTGAACTACATCGTATCCAAGCTGCCCATTATAACCTGTAACTAAGATTTTCATTTACTCAACTCCATACGTAAAATTATTATCTGCATCTTTTAACAAGGGGGCTTTTTCATCTTTTCCTGAAAGAATTGGCATTAAGTTTAATGGCCACTCCACACTTATTGTTGGATCATTCCAAATAATTCCACGATCATTTTCTGGTGAATACAATTCATCTACTTTATATTGAACTTCCACATTATCTTCTAAAGTCATGAAAGCATGCGCAAAACCCTTAGGTACTAGCAATTGTTTTTTATTTTCCGCTGTGAGCTCAATGCCAAACCACTCGCCATAAGTGGCGCTTCCTTTTCTTATATCAACAGCCACATCAAAAATCGAACCTTTTGTACATCTCACTAATTTGGTTTGAGATTTAGGTGCTAATTGATAGTGCAAACCTCTTAAAGTACCTTTAGATGCTGAAAACGAGTGATTATCTTGAACAAAATCTAAATTCAATCCAGCTTTTTTAAAGCTTTCTTTATTATATGTCTCAGTAAACCACCCGCGGTGATCGCCAAAAAGGTTTGGTTCAATAATGAAGACTCCATCTAATTTTGTTTTAATAAAATTCACCCTAATACCTCTTCTCTCTTTAATATATCCACATGTTGGTCAGCTAGTCTAAGTAAATATTGGCCATACTCATTTTTCTTTAATGGTTCTGCAAGAGTGATTAACTGTTCTTTAGTTATATAACCTTTTCGATATGCGATTTCTTCAAGACAAGCTATTTTTAGACTTTGACGCTTTTCAATCATTTCAATATATGAAGATGCTTCAAGAAGTGTTTCGTGAGTTCCTGTATCTAACCATGCAAAACCTCTGCCTAATAATTCAACATGTAAATCATCCAACTGAAGATACTCTTTATTGATATCTGTTATTTCTAATTCACCACGTGCTGAAGGTTTAATTTTCTTCGCAATATCAATTACACGATTGTCATAAAAATATAGCCCAGTTATTGCGTAAGTTGAAATTGGAAATTCAGGTTTTTCTTCTATAGATTTAACTTTTCCATTCTCATCAAATTCTACTACTCCGAACCTCTCTGGATCTTTTACGTTATACCCAAAAATTGTAGCTCCACCTTTTCTTGACGCTGCATTTTCTAATAGGCTAGTAAATCCATGTCCATAAAAAATATTATCACCCAGGATTAAAGCAACACTATCATTACCAATAAAATTCTCTCCAATAATAAAAGCTTGTGCTAAGCCATCTGGAGAATCTTGAACTGCATAGTTTAATTTAATTCCAATACTTTTCCCATCACCTAATAAATCTTTATAATTCGGAATATCTTGAGGAGTTGAAATAATTAAAATATCTTCAATTCCAGCTAACATTAATACTGATAATGGATAATAAATCATGGGTTTATCATATATCGGCAACAATTGCTTAGATATAGTTTTTGTAAGAGGATACAGCCTTGTTCCACTACCTCCAGCTAATATTATACCTTTCATCTTTAAACCTCTTTTCCTTATATCTCTGAGATTACAGAAAAAACTTAACTTACTTATATTTTATTCTAAATATATAGAACAACGAACACGCCATAAACACGTTTACAAACACACTAGTTATTGCTAGTCCACTTATTCCAAATGTAGGAATTGCAAATATATTGATGCTCACCTGCAAGAGTATCCCTACAATTGATATATACAAATTATATTTTATTTGGCCCATAGACGATAAAAGGTGGGCTGTGGTAAAACGAAAAGTAGCATTTATAAGGGAAGAAAATATTAGTATTCTCATTATTGGAACAGTACTTATATATTCAGAACCATATAATCCGCTTACTATTTGAGGGGCAAAAATAAATAAAAACAATGCAATTGGAGCTATCAATGAAAAAACAATAAATAAAACTTTTTTATAATTTTTCCATACCCATGTTTTATCATTTTCATGTTTTATAAAGTAGGGGCCAATAAAAATACCTATGGCAGTACTTATAATTGCCAAGTTAGCTGGAAGAACATAAGCAACTTTAAAATCAGCTACTAATAATGCACTTCCTGACAATATTCCTAACAACATTATGTCATTCAGCATAAATATTGACCATGCACCGCTGGTAAACATGTACTGAATAGAATATATGTTTATTTCTTTTTTTTCCTTTTTCTCTAATTTAGTCTTTTTTATTCCCTTAAAATAATAATTATAAGAAAAATAGCATACTCCCAATCCCATAATTATATTTGCTGTGATTTTTAAAAAAACTACTCCTTCTAAATCAAATAGCACAGCTCCAGCATATTGGAAGATAATTAATAAAATCGAAAAAGTTAGTCCCACTCCAGCATATAATTTATTGTCGAACATCGCTCTAAAATTTAAAGTGTTTTCTATGAATAAGTATTCAAATGGTAATGTAAAAATAACCATTATTATTAGCATTATCCTAATTGATTCAAATTCTGCTGGATGGGGATATATAGTTAACACTAAAATTATTATAGCAACATAAAAAAAGTTATAAATTGAAGCTGCTTTGACTGTGTACAAATAATAAGTAAATTTCTCATGAATATTTTTCCCTAATATAACATACCGTAAAAGGCCATTACCCAAGCCCATTCCAGCAAATATAAATAGGTAACCATAAATATTTTCCATATAACTTAGTAGACCATAGGATTCTTTAGACATTACTCTAATGAGAAATATTGTCCCAAAAAAAGACACAAATTTTGTTACGAAGCTTCCTATGATTATATGAAATGCACCTTTATTCCACAGATCAGCCAGCTTTTTTATCAATATTTTAAAATATCTAGACAGAAGAATACCTCTTTCCAATCTATAATGTTAATTAAAGACTCCAATATTCAAACTCGTTATCAAGAAATGAATCTTTGTCAAAAATCCCTTTAACGTCTATTAAGATTTTATTTGCATCATTTTTGTTCTCTGTCATACTCTTCAGTTCTTGAATTTTTAAAGCCTTAAATTCTTCATGACCTACAGCAAATACTAAACAATCCGCTTCTCTTATATCTTCTTTTTTCACTAAATTGATTCCATATATGTCTTTTGCTTCTTTTATATTTGCATGAGGATCTACAAATATAGGCTCAATTCCATATTCATTTAGCCTTTTTATAATATCAAATACTTTAGAATTTCTAATATCAGGACAATTTTCCTTAAAAGTAATACCAAAAACCACTACTTTAGCTTTTTTTACAATTTTGTTTGCTAAAATTAACTTTTTAATTACAGAGTCTGCTACAAATTCCCCCATGCTATCATTAATTTTTCTTCCTGAGAGAATAATTTGACTATGATAACCTAATCTTTCAGCCTCATATAGAAAGTAGTAAGGATCTACTCCAATGCAATGTCCTCCAACTAATCCTGGAGAAAATTTTAGTGCATTCCACTTTGTATTCATAGCCTCTAGTACCTCATTAGTATCTATCCCCATTCTATCAAATACCATAGCTAGCTCATTCATAAAAGCAATATTTATATCTCTTTGACTATTCTCTACAACTTTAGCAGCTTCAGCTACTTTAATCGATTTAGCTTTATGTACTCCTGCTTTGATAACTATCTCATATACTTTTGCAATCTCATCAAGACTTTCTAAATCCATACTCGATACAATTTTCACTATATTTTCTAACTTATGTTCCTTATCTCCTGGATTAATTCTTTCGGGAGAATAACCAACTTTAAAATCTATTCCACAAGTTAAACCAGATTCTCTTTCTAGTATAGGTATACAAATATCTTCAGTAACGCCAGGGTATACTGTAGATTCATATACTACTATAGATCCTTTTGTAAGGTGTCTTCCAATTAATTTACTTGCTCCTTCAACTGGTGAAAGATTAGGTGTTTTGTCGCTATTTATTGGAGTTGGAACTGCTACTATATGGAACTTAGATTCCTTTAACTTTGTTTCATCAAAAGTAAAGTCTAACGTTGTGTTTTGAATAGCATAATTTCCAACTTCATTGGTAACATCTATTCCACTTTTATATAAGTTAATTTTTTCTTCATTAACATCAAATCCGATAACGTCAATTTTTTCAGCAAATGCAACTGCTAGGGGCATACCTACATAACCCAATCCAATTACTGATAATTTTTCCTGTTTATTTAACAAACGCTCATAGGCGTACAACTTTTCCATCAAATCACTCCTAGAAATTTTTAATAAAGTATCTCTTTCCAGTAGTTAAATTCCACAACTCTCATTCTGACTAATTTAAATTCAATATATTGATAAAATTAGACAATTACTCGAATCCAATATAATACTAGTTATTCAAACAGCAAGCAACCTTCACAGTACACTACCTCAGTCCTTTTCAAACGAGGTAGACTACTTAGCGAATATTAGTCTTTCAAGTTTAATATTCGCTATCTAGTAAATCCCGTTTATTGACATTGTAAGTGACTATGATATGGGATACTCTTGAGAAACAGAATATCAATATCTCCAGTACATTACAGCGTACATTCTCAACATCTAGATGGATACCATATAAGCTAACCAAATTATGCTATTGTACTAAAAACTAAATAATATAAATTCACAATACATAGACAAACACCTTTATTTTCTCTACTTCATCATATAAAACTTGACGAAGTAGAGCACATAGATGAAAGTTTAGAAGATTTAGAATTTAAATAAACTATTCATGTAAACAAACGATTACAGCTTTATAGAAACTATGATCCTTTAGAATAATTCAAATTTTCTCTTTAAAGTAATCAGTAACATTTTTCATCGCTGAATTCATACCGCAAGTTTTTTCAGCAAACTCTCTTATCTCTGTTATTATTTCTAAAGGAGACTTTTCTTGAGAATATATGTCATCATAAAAATCAAAAATACTTTCTAAAGGTACTTTAGAAGAATCGTTTGAAAATTCTTTGAAATATTTAATATTATGATTCTCAAATAAATCTATTTTACATCCAGAAATTATAGGCAATCCCTTTGCTAGATACTCTCTACTTTTTAAAGAATACGAAATTGTATTATTTTTTCTATACATCCCAAATACATCTACAGCTATATCCGATTTATCGTATACTCTATCTAACTCCTCACCTGACATTTCTCCATAGAATATTACATTTTTTTCAATATTGTATTTTTTTACAATTGTTTTATATTTTTGAGTCTCACTCCCGTTACCCACTAAATGAAAAACTACTTCTCTTTTACCACCACTACTGTAGTATTGGCCAATACTTTCAAGAATTCGATCGTATCCATGCCATTCAGCATACATAGCTACCGCTATTAAATTTACTGTACCATTTTTAACTGTAGGTTTCTTCATACTTATCGAAGACAAGTCGACACCATTTTCAAATTTTAAAGTTGGTATATCAAACAACTCTTTATCACCAGTCAAAGTTGCTATTCTATCGACAATTCCAGCTAACTTTTTTCGGTTGTGTCTATCTTTAATTAACAACGGAATATTTTTTTTATTAATAGTTAATTCTTTATCATATGGATAGGTAGGAATTTCTAAAACAATTTTTATACTTGGATTCCTTTTCTTGATTAACTTTAAAACGTTTATCGTATATTTTGTAAAAGCTGCAGGACGTCTAAGATACAAATAATCAATATTATCGTACTCATTTTTATATTCCCATTTTTGAAATGTATTAAAAAATGGGAATCTATAGAGCAACTTCTCTATTGCTCCACCACTAGAGGAGTTGATAGAAAATGAAAAATTTAATTTTTCTTGATTAAAAACATTTATTTGAGATTTTACTTTTTTATCTATACCTGAGACCTTGCTTTTACTAATATCTTTATAATATATAAAAAGCCCTTTCAATTATCAAAACTCCTTTTAATTAAAATTTAAACATTAAATTATTTTCTAAAATGGGTTTTATCGTACTGCTAAAAAACGGATATTGCAATATCATGTAAATTATCGCCATATAAACGACGACGATTAAAAAATATATTTTACTTTCTGCTTTATTTTTTATTGAATAACTCGTTATAGCTATCACAATATAATTCAAAATCATTAAGTTCCTCATAATTCTTGTGAAGTTTGAATTTAAGAGATAAAGAGGAAAATAAATGAATCCTAATACATTAATCCAATATACTAAATTAATAAATTGAAATTTAATATCTTTTCTAAGATCATTTATTTCGAACTTCCTATAAAGTTTTTTAGATAAAATAATCATAGAAAAAGTTAAAATATGAACAAACCAGTATAAAAGAAAGCCATAGTTAGTAGTTGTTTCAAAATAGAATGACAACTTATCACTCTGAGTTAAATCTGTTATTTTTTCTAAATAAGGAATTTCTTTATTGTTTAACAAAAGTATAATTGAAATCGAAATACTAATTAAAAAGATTATTCCAATTCCATAGTTTTTCTTTTTAGTATTAATAATCATAAACGGTAGAAAAGCTAAAGCTGATATTTGTATAGTACTTGCAATTATAATCAATATTAAATATTTGATTTTTTTACTTTCTACTAAAAATCTTACCGAATATATGAAAATAGCCATCATTAAAAAATTTCTGATTTGTACTATATCGAAAAATAAAGGGAATATGAAATACAATGAATATACGAAATTGTAATTTCCAGTAAATAACTTAACGGTTGAATGTATAAGATAGAAAGACAATAATGAGATTGTCATTAAAAACATTTCATAATTGAAACCAATAATGTTGAATAGCTTTATCAAAGTAATAAAGCCATATTCCAGACTATCGGTTGTATATTCTCCTTTTGAATTGTAAATAGATTGATACACACTGTAATCGGGATTATTATAGCTTCCCCAAAATAAAATCCATGCTAGGAGCATTAATCCGAAAGATAGACTATTCTTCTTCTTTTTGACAAATGCGTATAGAAGATTTATCAAAACTAAAACTATAGAGAGAATATATAACATTTTCTACCCCACTTCATTTCTAATAGTTATTTATTGTAACTTTCTAATATTTTAATAGATTTTTTTAAATTTCTAACATCATTTCTAAATAAATTGTATACTACAGTCTTTAATCTCAAATAATTAATTTCTTTTTCTAAATATTCGCTAAAGTTTTGATCATACTTCATACAATAATATTTTAATGAATTCATTCTTCTTTCGAGTGCATTGAAATTATTGTTAGATGATTTTCCTTCCAAATGTATTATGCGCTTTTCTTTAAAGTATGCAGTTTTATAGCCTTTATTTCTTAATCTTTTAATAAGATCACTTTCTTCGTAATACATGAAAATTTCTTCATCGAACATACCTATTTCAAAAAAGATATCTTTTAAAATAAAAATGTTCGCTCCGGAAATAAACATTTTCCCATCTATAAATATATCTAATTTATTACAGATTTTATTTATTTGAGATGGTACAAAACCAGCGCTATCTATTAAATAATATGACATATTTCTTTTAAATTTTTTATCAATTAATTTGAGACCAAATAATGCCACTTCTCTAGATTCGTCAAATTTTTCTAAGGCAAATGAAAATAACGGTTCCACTAATATTGTGTCTGGGTTTAAGAATAAAATTACATTACCACGAGCTATTCTGGCTCCAACGTTATTAGCTTCACCAAAACCGTTATTCTCATTCTTCACCACAATTACACTTTCCCACTCTTTCTTCACATAATTAATAATTGTATTTTCAGGACTATTATCTACTATAATAACTTCAAGTTCATTCCCAATATCGTTAAATTTATAAATAGAGCTTAAACAATCTTTTATTATATTTAAATTCATGTAGCTAACTATAATTACAGAAATTTTCTTCCCCAAAAAATTCTCTCCTTAATCTAAGTATTATTCGTAATTCTAGTTCTCCCTTCATCTTTAATAATTTCACAAACATCTTTCCAACTGTCAGTCTCTAATATGTCTTTATTCTCAAAAGTTTCTTTTCGAGTTATCTCTCCGGAAATAACTTTACTCATTAGTTTGGCCAACTGTGCAGGTTTGTGTGGATTAAAATAATAGGCGTTTTCATAATTTTTTAAAACCTCTTTTGAAAAAGGCATATCTGAAGCAAGTATAATAGAACTGTATTGTTTTGCTTCTAACAACGGCAATCCCAACGTCTCAATGTAAGAAGGAAAAATTAATGTTGAATATTGATATTTCTCATTAACCTTTTCACGAGAAATTTCGTTTAGAAAATTAATATTTTGAGTATCAGATTCTTTTTTAATTGTTAAATCTATATTATAATCTGTTATCCCTTCATTTTGAAGTATCCGTGTAGCCTCATATATACATCCATGGTTTTTATAAATACTTTTAGCGGCAGGATAGAAAAAATTTGTATAACTTTTTTCATTTCTTTTTATTTTTTTTATTTCTGGCAGCTTTTCAATATTTGGGAGAACTACAGAAATACTAGAGAGGTCAATGCCACATTTACTGACAACTTCTCTTTTAATCCAATCTGTTTGAACTATAGTATGGTTGGCTCGTTTTATAGAGCTAATAATTACACGTCCAATAACATGTTGATATAAAGCAAAAGTTCTTTCATCTTTTTTAAAAAAAGAAAAATTTTTCTCCTGCTGAAATGGTATTGCTTGATGCATATATAAGACTTGAGGTATTTTAAGTCCAAAAGAAATTGTATTTTGTAAAGAAAAAACTACATCTGGATTATACTTTGAGATATAAGTTTTGCCTTTTATAAAGTCAAAGTACAATCTTCTTAAAGGACTTTGCTTTCCTTTGTTAACTATTATTACTTTAATATTATCTGTTTCTTCAATATATTTATCATTAAGTAAAAATATCCATTCATTTTCTTTTTCTTCCTTCGAATTTTTTATATGATTATAGAAATTAGTTAAAATCGAAAGTGCTCCACCTTTACTGGTAGCTAAACAATTAACTAATATTCTCATTTTTCATCCACACAATTCTATTTATATAGTCCGTATATGAAATTATTATTCTAAGAACTTTTTCTGAAACGTTTGGCATTTTATAATCTTCTACTTTTCTGAGAGTGTTTCTTTTTTGCGTATTTAAAATTTGTAAACCTTGTAATACTCTCTCTTTTCCTAACCCTACCATCATTACAGAAGCCTCTTCCATCGCTTCTGGTCGCTCATGAGATTGTCTAATATTAAGAGCTTTAAAACCCAAAATAGAAGATTCTTCACTAATCGTCCCACTATCACTAAGAACTGCTTTAGATTTCATTTGCAACTTCACATAATCATTAAATCCAAGCGGCTTCATCGTTTGAATTAATGAATTGAATTTGATACCTTTTTCATCAATCATCTTTTGAGTTCTAGGATGAGTACTAATAATAATCGGCATCTCGTATTTTTCTGCAATTGCATTTAAACTATCACAAAGATCCAAGAAATTCTTTTCTGAACTAATATTTTCCTCGCGATGTGCAGATACCACAAAGTATTTATCTTCTTTCAAATTTAATCTTTCAACGATTTCTGATTTCTCAATGTCTTCTTTTCTTGAGTTCAGAACTTCAAACATTGGACTTCCTGTTTTAATGATCCGATCTGCTGGAAGGCCTTCTCTTAACAAATATTCTCGTGCAATGTCGCTATACGTTAAGTTAATGTCTGCTGTATGATCTACAATTTTACGATTCGTTTCTTCTGGAACACGTTGATCGAAGCAGCGGTTTCCGGCTTCCATATGGAAGATTGGGATTTGTCTTCTTTTCGCTGCAATTGCACATAGGCAGCTATTTGTATCGCCCAGAACAAGTAACGCTTCTGGTTTTACCTCTTCTAAAATCGGATCGATTTTCACAAGAATATTACCAATTGTTTCAACAGCCGTACCGTTAGCAGCGTTCAAGAAATAATCAGGTTTTCTTAAGTTAAAGTCTTCAAAGAACACTTCATTCAATTCATAATCATAGTTTTGTCCTGTATGTACAAGTATATGTTCAATCGCATTCGACTCTTCTAATTTATTGATAACTGCTGACAGTCTAATGATTTCCGGTCTTGTTCCTACAACCGTCATGACTTTTAATTTTTTCATCTTTATACCTCCAAATAATGAGTGTCCGGCTTTTCTGGATCAAAGCTCTCGTTTACCCACATGACTGTTACTAAGTCTGTTTTTCCTACATTCACTATTGAATGCGTATAGCCTGTTGGAATATCAACCACTTGAAGTTGATCCCCATTTACGTAGTATTCAATGATCTCTTCTGAGTCAATATTTCTAAATCTAATTAACCCATTTCCACTAACTACTAAAAACTTTTCGTTTTTTGTATGGTGCCAGTGATTGCCTTTTGTGATTCCAGGTTTAGAAATATTCACGGACACTTGTCCACGATCTGGTGTGCGCAGAAATTCAGTAAAAGACCCGCGGTTATCGACATTCATTTTTAAATCATATGAAAATTTATCTTCTGGCAAGAAACTTAAATACGTGCTATACAGTTTTTTTGTCAATTCATCACTCATCGTAAGCACCGCTAAAGACTTTCTACTTTCTTTAAAGCTTCTAATCCTGTCTGCCAAGTCGCCAAGTGTAACTTTGTACGTAACTGGAACAACACAGAAATTCTCTACGATAGTTGGATTCCCATTTAAAGCATTAAGGAATTCTTCCATCACATCATCAATATAAGCTAATTCTAAAAGTGCTTCCGAGTTATTCACTTGGATGTCTAAATCTCTCGCGATGTTGTAACAATATGTAGCTACAACTGTATTGTAATTTGGCTTACTCCATTTCCCAAATAAGTTTGGTAATCTGTAGACAAATACATTAGCCCCTGTTTCTTTAGCGTATGACAATAATTCTTCTTCTCCGGCTTTCTTACTCTTCCCGTAAGGATTATCTTTCTCGGCTTGAATAGATGAAGTAATTAGCACTGGAGCTTTATTGGCATTATTGATAAGAAGCTGAAGTAATTTTGATGTTAAGCCTTGATTTCCTTCCATGAATTCACTTTCATTTTGGGTTCGGTTAACACCTGCTAAATGAAAGACAAAGTCACAGTCTTTTGTAAATCGCTCAAGGTCTTCAAAAGAGTTATCTCTGCTAAAAAGATAGATCTCTTCATGACCTTGATTTTTTAGTTCTGTTACTAAGTTTTTACCGACAAATCCGTTGGCACCTGTCACTAAAATCTTGGTCATTGTGTAACACCCATTTTTGCTAATTCTTCTTGAACTACATATAGACTCAGTAAAAGTTCTTTAATTTCTTGAAGGTTTAGGCGATGTGTATTGTGTGAGTTATACTCCCAACCTTCTGATACTTCTTCTTCACCTTCAGTAAAGTATTTATTGTAGTTTAAATCACGGTTGTCAGCTGGAATACGGTAGTATCCGCCCATATCTGTCGCCACGGCCATTTCTTCTCTCGTCAGAAGCGTTTCATATAATTTTTCACCGTGACGCGTTCCAATAACTTCAATCGGATTATCCACTTTAAATAACTCTTTAAGCGCTTGTGCAAGTTCGCCAATAGTAGAAGCTGGTGCTTTTTGCACGAAAATATCGCCTTGGTTTGAGTTTTGGAAAGCAAACAGTACTAGTTCTACTGCATCTTCAAGAGACATTAAGTATCTCGTCATTTCAGGATCAGTGATTGTTAATGGTTTACCAGCTTTAATCTGCTCAATAAACAAAGGGATAACGGATCCACGAGAAGCCATAACATTCCCATAGCGAGTCCCTGTAATGTTGGTATCAGTTACATCAACAGTTCGAGATTTAGCTACCGTGACTTTTTCCATCATGGCTTTAGAAATTCCCATTGCGTTAATTGGGTATACGGCTTTATCAGTAGAAAGACAAATAACTTTTTTTACATCATTTTGAATAGCTGAATTGAGTACATTTTCAGTTCCTAATACATTTGTTTTTACTGCTTCCATAGGGAAAAACTCGCATGAAGGTACTTGTTTAAGTGCAGCTGCATGGAATACGTAATCCACATTTTTCATCGCTGTGTTAATACTATTGATATCTCTTACATCGCCAATATAGTATTTTACTTTTGAATTATTAAGTCTCTTACGAATATCTTCTTGTTTTTTTTCGTCTCTTGAGAAGATACGAATTTCTTTAATATCTGTGTCTAGAAATCTGTTTAATACTGCATTACCGAATGATCCAGTGCCACCTGTAATCAATAAAATCTTATCTTTAAACATAAAATAGCCTCTTTTCAATTCATTTAAAATGTCTCATGATTATTTCATAAGAATGTTTTGCAGTATAATTATTCTCTAAATACTGTCTAGCATTCTTACCAAGTATATCTCTTGCTTCTTTTTGATAAAAACACTCAATTTTCTGGTTAAATATTTCAACATTATTACTTTCACACCAATAACCGAATTGACCTTCTTCGATTACTTCACCTATATCTGTATTAACATCAGTTGTTGCCAAAACCGGCATTGACGCCTGCATGTACGAAAGTAACCTTGATGGGAAATTAGGTATTGTAAATCGCTTATCCAAAAATATTAACCCAACATCACAGGAATTGGCTAACACCTCATAATCTGTTTTAGGCATCTGACTAAACAACTGTGCGTTCTGTAGTTTATTTACTTCAAAGTATTTTTCTAACTTATAATATTCTGTTCCAGAACCTACAATTATAAAGTGAGCATCTCTGTTTTTTTTGTTAGATTCTAAACACTCAATTAAAAAATCTACACCTTGAGGCTTCCCTAAATTTCCACCATATATAAAAATAGTTTTATTATTTGGTATTTTATATTTCTCTCTAATTTTTTCTTTAGCACTTTCACTAATTTCTGTATAAGAAGGGTCAATTGAATTAGGACAAAGCTCTATCCTCTCATTTTGAAGATATGGATTGTGTTTCAATAAAAACACCTTATTAGCTTCGGACATGCAGCCGATATAATCTGAGGTCATATACAATTTTTTTTCTTTATTTCTAAGAACTGAATAAAGAATACGATGAATACCATTCTTTTTTATAATTCCAAGATCTACGGCATTTTGAGGAAAAATATCTTTTAACAATAAATAAGATAAAGCATTATCTCTTTTTTTGACGTACTCTACTGCTTTTTGCAACGTTATAGGTGGTGTAGAATAAAGAACTAAATCAAATTTGATCTGTCTAAAGTATTTATCAATGGCAGTAGTATATTTTTTTTCTAGAGTAAATGTACTAATACCCTTCTCAATTAAATTTGTTTTTTGTATATTTCCAATTTGCAATTTAAGTATTGTGCAATTCTCATCATATATTAAATGTGTTTTTTCATTTTTTCTCTTTTCGGTAGGAGAAATTATGTAGACGTTATGATCAGATTTAATGAATTCTCTCATTAAATCTGTATATATCCCATTTTCTTCAACTGTTTTGAAATCCAAAAGTGTTAAAAATAAAACATTCATTTAAAGTCTCCTTACTGGAACACCTACATACACTCCAGAATCATTTAAATCATTTATAACTGTAGCTCCAGCGCCAATTATGATATCTTTCGAAATATTCAAGTTGTTGTTTACGCTGCTACCAATTCCTATCCAAGTACTCTTTCCAATCTTAACTGTACCTGCAAGATTTGCTCCAGGAGAAATATGAACATAATCGCCTATTAGATTATCGTGATCCACAGTAGAACCAGTATTAATAATGCAACACTTACCAATTTTTGTAGAACAGTTTATGACAACCCCAGCCATGACTACAGTGCCCTCAGATATCTCGACTTCTTCTCCAATAACAGCATTTGGGTGTATTAACACTGGAATATTTGCATTCTGAGCTTCTAATTTTTCTTGAACTTTTTCTCTTATAGAATTATTGCCTATAGCAACAAAAACATCCCACTCATCAATATATATCTTCAAATCTTTTGAATCTCCAATCACATCAAGACCAAGAGATTTTTTTAAAGTTTTGTCATCATCTAGAAAAGCAACGCGTTGCCATTTTTTCATCTTAAGAGCTACATCAGCTACAACTTTCCCATGACCACTTGCTCCAATTATAAGGAGTTTGTCTTTTATAGATTTACTCATGCTTTTCAGATCCTCTAAACGCTTCCATTGTAACAGACGTATTTGAACTAATACCTTCTTTAATAAAAACTTTTTTCAATGTAAGAAAAATTATTTTCCAATCAACAATGAAGCTAATTTGATTAACATATTCTACATCTAGTTCAAATTTTTCTTCCCAACTAATCGCATTTCGCCCATTCACCTGTGCTAACCCAGATAAACCAGGCCTTACATCATGACGCTTTTTTTGTTGATCATTATATAAAGGTAAATACTGAACTAACAAAGGTCTTGGACCAATAATAGACATATCACCATTTAAGATATTAAACAGTCCTGGTAATTCATCTAAAGATGTAGATCTTAAGAATCGACCAAACTTAGTCAACCGAATGTTATCAGGCAACAAATTTCCTTCAGCATCTTTTTCATCCGTCATCGAACGAAACTTATACATCGAAAAAATCTTTTCGTTCAATCCAGGACGCTGTTGCTTAAACAAAACTGGACTTCCTAGTTTTGTTCGAACTAAAATAGCAACTACGACTAACACTGGACTTAGAAAAATAATCGCTATTAACGAAAGGACAAAGTCCATAGGTCGTTTAAAAAATCGTTGATATAGTCCGGCTTTAGATTTGCTCATCCTTATTCCCACAACCCTCGTATAATCTTTACAACTCTTTCTAACTGTTCATCAGTAATCTTCGAATCACTCGGCAAACAAATCCCATTCTCAAATAACTTCTCAGAAACATCTGTACCTACACAATCGTACTTTTCAAAATAAGGCTGCAAATGCATCGGCTTCCAAACTGGACGAGACTCAATATTCTCTTTTTCTAATGCTTCCATTACTTCAATCGGGCGAATCTTTCCGGTCAACGTCATAGCACTTAACCAATGGTTCGGTTGGTCCCATTCATTATTCGGCATGAATTCTACGCCTTCAAGATCGCTTAAATTGTCTTTGTAAAAATTATAGATGTAATTTTTCTTCGCCACTCGATCGTCTAATACTTTAAGCTGTCCTCTGCCAATTCCAGCAACTACATTGCTCATGCGATAGTTGAAACCTAATTCACTGTGCTGATAATGTCTCGCTTGATCTCTAGATTGAGTCGCCCAAAATCTAGCCTTTGCAATGCGCTCTTCATTGTTAGAGACAAGCATACCGCCACCAGAAGTGGTGATGATCTTATTGCCATTGAAAGAAAAGATCCCATAATCACCAAAAGTGCCTGTGTGCTGGCCTTTATAGTAAGTTCCTAGGGATTCTGCAGCATCTTCAATTAAAGCAACATTGTGTTTTTTACATAACGCAACGATTTCATCTAGATTTGCAGATGCACCATATAGATGAACTAATAAGACTGCTTTCACTTGCGGATATTTTTCAAAAGCTTCTTCTAACGCTTTCGGAGACATGTTCCATGTTTCGTAATCACTGTCGATAAATACTGGAATGGCATTTTGATAAATGATTGGATTTGCTGTTGCTGAAAAGGTTAGTGTTGAACAAAAAACAATATCGTCTTTTTTCACTCCGGCCGCAATTAGCGCAAGATGAATCGCTGCAGTACCTGATGATAACGCAGCTGCGGATTTCGAACCAACCTTCGCTGCTAATTCCTCTTCAAAGCCATTGACGTTTGAACCAAGTGGTGCAATCCAATTGGTGTCGAATGCTTCTTTTACAAATTCCTGTTCAAAGCCTTCATCGCTCATATGAGGGGATGAAAGTAAAATTCGTTCTGCCATTTTCTTGCATCCTTCCTTGACTTACTAATATCTACGCTAGCTTAATTGCTGACATTAAGTAGTTCTTTATCTTTCAAATCGATATTCTTTCTATTTGCTAAAGAAACCAAAACATCTTTCACTTCATCATTCCGCATCTCAGGCAACTTCTCCAACAAGTAAGTCAACTCACCCTCACTAACCGGATTCGCCTTCCCAATATAAATCTTCGGAAACACTTGCTCTGTCTGGATCTCGTTGTCATTCAACAATTCCTCAAACAACTTCTCTCCCGGACGAATGCCCGAAAAGTTAATGCCAATTTCGCCTTCTGCGTAACCCGACAAGCGGATTAAGTTTTGCGCAAGATCCACAATTTTCACTGGCTCTCCCATATCGAGCACAAACACTTCGCCACCTTCAGCGAGTGTACCCGCTTGAATGACTAACCGAGAAGCTTCTGGAATGGTCATGAAATAACGTGTCATGCGCGGATCGGTTACCGTAACCGGGCCGCCTGCTGCGATTTGTTTTTTAAATAATGGAATGACCGAGCCGCGAGAGCCGAGTACATTCCCGAAGCGCACCGCTGCGAATTTCGTCTCGCTACGTTTGGCTAAATTTTGAACAATCATTTCGGCAAAGCGTTTCGTCGCGCCCATAACGTTCGGCGGGTTGACGGCTTTGTCTGTTGACACCATGACGAAATTACCGACGCCGCTCATGTGCGCTGCTTCTGCGACGTTTTTCGTCCCGTAGACATTGTTTTTGACCGCTTCCATCGGATTGCTTTCCATTAACGGGACGTGTTTATGTGCCGCCGCGTGGTACACAACGTCTGGTTTGTATGTATTCATAATGTCTAAAATGCGTTCGCGGTCTTGAACGTCCGCGATAATCGGAATGATTTCAGTGTCCGGTGCTACGGTTTGACGCAGCTCCATGTCGATCAAGTAAATCGAATTTTCACCGTGTCCGAGAAGCAAGAGCTTTTTCGGTCCAAAACGCGCGATTTGACGTGAAATTTCAGAACCTATCGAACCACCCGCGCCTGTGACCAAAATGGTTTTACTCGTCAGTTGACTGGCGATTTTGTCCATATCCAGCTTGACTTCATCGCGACCTAACAAGTCTTCGATTTTGACGTCTTGAATATCCGTTACCGACACTTTACCGGTCATGATGTCTTCAATCAGTGGAATGGTTTGCGTACGGACACCTGAGTCCATGCACGTTTGAATCAGTTCGGCGGTTTCTTGCTTGCCGAGTGACGGAATGGCGATAATGATGGTGTCAATTTTGTTGTCGACAGCGATGTCGGCAATGTTTTTTGTATTGCCGTGCACCACACGGACGCCGTAAATATCAAGTCCTTGTTTGTTTTTGTCATCATCTACGTACAAGACTGGCAACAAACCGTTTTCTGGATTGGCGAGTAGTTGACGCGTAACCAAGCTGCCTGCTTTTCCAGCGCCAACGATTAACGTACGTTTCAAGTCTGTGTTTTTAGGTTTAATCTTATTATCACGAAGCAACCGCCACGACAAACGCGATCCCCCGATTAACAGCAAGTGCAACATCCACGTGATGATGAGTGCACGTACTAATACATCGCCTCGGTACAAATATTGGACTAGACCAATCGCGATAATGGACCACGTGACGGCTCTAAAGATAGAAGTTAGTTCACCAATAGAAGCGTATTCCCATACTTTTCGGTATAAGCCGTAGTACATAGCGAGTGCGTGATGCGCGATAAAAATGGTCAACGCACTCGCTAACAAGAATTTGTTTTGCAAGACATCGTTATACGGGTACAACACATAATAGCCGACAAAAATCGAGAAAAAGACGATTAAGGAATCGACGACGATTAATAACGAAACACGATTTTTCAGTGACATGGGGGTCAATCCTTTCGGTATCCAGTACTTTTGACTCAACTGGTTTAAAATCTTCCCTCATTTTAACATAGTAATTACTGGAAATGGAAGGATTTTATAAACAAATTAATACTTTTATGTTAGTTATCAAGTGAAAATTTTCCACCATTTCCCTTTAGAGATGTCTTCTGGCTCTAGAACGTGGAAATGTTCATCTCGTATGATTCGTTCATTGTTTTCTAAGAAAATGTCTACCATGTCGTGCTGGTTTTTCTTTTCTAAGTAATCGAGTCCTTCATTGAAAAGAAATGGTCGTTTATCTAAGCTGTGTACATCCGATCCGTAGACGTGGATCAAGTTGGCATCGATCAAACTCATCGCTGTGCGTTGAATGGCTTTGCCAAAACTTCCTGCGACAGACCCTGCCGTTACTTGCGCCATGGCACCGTGAACAAGCAATTTTTTCAAGCGTTCTGGTTTTTCGATAATGCCTTGGTTGCGTTCGGCATGCGCAATAATCGGTACGTAGTTTTTCATAATGAGTTGCTGAATGATAGGAACGGTATAGGCTGGAATACCGGATGATGGCAGTTCTAACAAGACATACCGTGACCCCGCTAGCGTTAATGCTTCTCCATTTACTAGTTTTTCAGGCAACTTTTCACCGAGACGGCATTCTTGGCCGCTGTAGATGGTAATGGGCAATTGTTCTTCTGCTATGTAACTGGTAACCAGCTCTACTTGTCTGTTTAATGCTGCGAGGTTTGTTTGAAAGTTTGGATGAAAGGCATGTGGCGTTGCGATAATGCCGGTTAACTGTTCGTCAATGGCTTTTTCTAACAGTCGTTTTGTTTGCTCTATCGTCTCTGCACCGTCGTCTAGTCCAGGCAAAATATGAGCGTGTGTGTCGATCATGAATTCGTCCTCCTTGTGCGCGTTAAAAAAAGTAAAAAGGAGAGCCTTTTTACTCTGTGTTTCCGTAATATTGGTAGTAATAGCTGTCTTTTGGCAAGGCGAAATTGTTCAAGACGGCACCGATCAAGCGACTATTTGACGATTCAATCGCTTCTTTTGCTTTGACCGCCATGTCTTTTTCCGTATTGCCTGAGCTGACAACCAAAATCGTGCCTTCGCATTTGTTTGCCAAAATCTGTCCGTCAGTTACGGACAGTACAGGCGGTGCATCGAAAATGATTAAATCATACATGTTTTTTAGTTGACCGATTAGCGTATTCATCGATTGAGACGCTAAGAGTTCTGCAGGGTTGGGTGGAATCGGTCCACACGTCATTAAGTCTAGACGTTCAACCGCTGTCGGGCGAATCACTTCTTGAATCGAGCTTTGACGGGTCAAAACACTTGATAAGCCGATGGTATTTCCCATACGAAATGTGTAATGAGTGGTTGGTTTACGCATGTCGCCATCGACTAACAACACTTTTTTGCCTTCTTGTGCAAACACCACTGCTAAGTTAGCTGACGTGGTCGACTTACCTTCTGATGGCGCTGCAGACGTGACAACGATTGTGCGGATTTCTGCATCGGGTGACGAGAAGTTGATATTGGTGCGCAATGTGCGAAATTGCTCGGATACAACTGAACGTGGTGTGGTAAATGTGATTAGTTTACGTGCAGTTTCCTGCAGTACTTTTTTCTTTCTCGCCATCGGTTAGCCCGCCCTTCTTTTAGATGATTTGTTTTCTTCTAGTTTGGCTTCTTCTTTGATCGGCGAAATCACGCCGAGTAACGGCACACCTAAAATGTCTTCAATGTCTTGTTGGTCTTTGATCGATGTATCTAAATACTCCAGTAAGAATGCAATCCCCACTCCAAGCATCAAGCCAATCACAGCGGCAATCGCCATGTTGAGCATTGGATTAGGTGCAACCGGTGACGGATTTTCTTTTAATACGGCCGGTGACAAAATCGATACGTTGTCGACATTCATCAATTCTTTGATCTCGCCTTCAAACACTTTCGCGGTGGTGTTGGCAATGTCCACAGCGAGCGCTGGGTCTTCGTCTTGTACGGTCACATTGACCACTTGCGAATTTTCAGCCGTTGCTACCGTGATTTTACTGTTTAACGCTTCGACAGACATATCAAGACCCAACTGACTGGATACTTGGTCTAGTATCGCTGGGCTTTTGATAATAACGGAATATGTATTGATCAATTGAAGATCAGTTTGAATGTTTTGGTTGGTCAGTTGAGACGCTTCCGTTTGTTCTTGGTTGACTAAGATTTGTGTCGAAGTCTCATACATCGGGGTCAATACTAAAAACGATACGACGCCTGCGATGGTGATCGCTAAAATGGTCAACAGTGCAATTAACCCAACGCGCTTTTTCAGCGTTTTAACTAAGTCTTGTAAGCTGATGGTTTCTTCCATATGGTAATGTGCTCCTTTTATTTTCATATTCTTATCATAGATGTGTCATAAACAACATAAAATAGTATAGCATAGGAAAGAGTCGAAAGAACTTCCATTTTTAAAATGTTTAATAGGCTATTAGGATGATTTATGCTATCTTTATTGATAGATTAATTGCTTTTGAGAGGAGTATCTTCATGAAACTGACTAAAATTGCAGCGATTGCGGCTGTTATTATTTGTATGATCGTCCTAGTATTTAGTTATTTAACGTGGCAAGACAAGCTCGAAAATGTACTAGAGCCTTCTGATTCCGCACAAGCTAAGACAGAGAAAAAAAGTACATCCGAAGAAAAAGAAGATCCAGCTCGAAAAGAAAGTGTCGATTTGATGAACATCGAAAAGTTGACCGCGAATATGGATCAAGACGTTCAAGACTTGTTTAGTGCGAGAGCTGACAGTGGCGAGAACGTGAAACTGCTCATTGCCGGTTCTGCTGCGCTCGAGTCGGGTGATCCGGGATATGCTGAACTATTGAAAACGTCGTTAGAAAGTGCCTATGCCGATTTTATCGAAGTGGACGTGCTTTCTATTGAAGGAACTTCTGATTCACTGAAACGCGCGGATCTTTCCAAAGGCTACGACGTCGTGTTACTCGAGCCGATGACATTGATGAACAATGACCGCATTGCTATTGAGCAAGAACGTGAACACATCAAAGCGTTTGAAGACAATCTTCAACGTGAAGTAAACGATGCGATTGTCATTCTTCATCCCCCGCAGCCAATATTCGGTGCTGGGTATTATTTAGCGCAAGTGTCTGCGTTAAGAGAATTTTCAACCATTTACAGCTATGATTATATTGACCACTGGTCGGCATGGCCGGATACAGATGATGACAAGTTAAAAGACTATTTGACTGAAGACGGTTTGCCTAATGACAAAGGCGCAGAACTATGGGCAACTGAATTGGAAACGTATTTTATCGCTAACTAAAGGGGATATCGCAAATGGCTAGAAGAGAAAAAAAGAGTAAAAAGAAAAAATGGCCGTGGGTCCTTGGCATATTGGCTCTTATCGTTATTGGTGTAGGTGTATATTTGTTTACCGTTTACACGAGTTTTACCAACACGTTAGAAGAAATGCACGAACCGATCGAACGCGAAGTGTCAGAAAAACGCGCAACGGACCAAAAAGTAACATTGAGCGAACAAGATCCGTTTTCTGTATTGCTGCTGGGAGTCGATGAACGCGAAGACGATCGAGGGCGTTCGGATACGGTGGTCGTGATGACAGTTAACCCAGCAGACAAGTCAACGAAAATGGTATCCATTCCGCGTGATACGTATACCGAAATTGTCGGACGTGGCACGACAGACAAGATCAACCACGCCTATGCATTTGGCGGCATTGAAATGTCGATGGCAACCGTTGAAAACTTATTGGATATTCCGATTGACTACGTGATGCAAGTGAACATGGAAGGTTTCCAAGATATTGTGGATGCTGTTGGTGGTGTGGAAGTAAACAACACATTGGCTTTTGACGGTTTTCAAAAAGGCACAATCCAGTTAGATGGCCATGATGCGTTAGGCTATGTCAGAATGCGCAAACAAGATCCGGAAGGTGATTTTGGACGACAAAATCGCCAAAAGCAAGTGATTCAAGGGATTATGAAAAAAGGGGCTTCGGTGAATAGTTTGTTGAATTACAAGCAAATTTTCACGGCGCTTGGCGATAACGTGCGGACGAACATGACGTTTGACGAAATGATGGATGTGCAGTCGAATTACCGGGATGCGATTGGTACGGTTGACCAGCTGATGGTAGAAGATGGTGTGGGCGAGACGATCAATGGCATTTGGTATTACATGATGGACGATGCGGAGTTAGCAGAGATTCAGTCGACGTTGAAAACGCATTTGAATATGTGAGAAAGATGAGCATGCCTTTGAGGGGTGTGCTTTTTTTGTTTGATCGTTTTGGTGGAGCTTCTATAGATTACGTGCTGACGAGTGTTGTTGTAATAGTTTGTTGTGGAGTACTAAGTCGCTTCGGGCGCTTTGGAGTGGACTCCCACAATAAGACGAGCAGCTGAGATGCGCTGCTCGTCTTATTGCTTCGCTCACTCCTTTTACGCGCCGAAGCTGGGGAGTGCTGTGATACTCAACAACATTATTAGTTCCGGTTGATAGTTTTTGGGGTAGGTTCTACAAACGCTTGGCGCGGTGTAAAAATAAGTGAAGCTTATATAGATTACGTGCTGACGAGTGTTGTTGTAATAGTTTGTTGTGGAGTACTAAGTCGCCTTCGAGCGCTTTGGAGTGGACTCCCACAATAAGACGAGCAGCTGAGATGCGCTGCTCGTCTTATTGCTTCGCTCACTCCTTTTACGCGCCGAAGCTGTGGAGTGCTGTAATACTCAACAACATTATTAGTTCCGGTTGATAGTTTTTTTGGGGGTTCTACAAACGCTTGGCGCGGTGGTGCACGCGCTTTCGCTGAGGGTAAAATGAGTGGATGGTGAGTTTTACCCGGGTATTTTGTGTTTCAATCCGTGTGTTGGCTTTTTATACATAGATCACGAGATGTCAGTCATTCAAAATTATATTATAAAGGTAGTGGCCCACTCTCCCACTACTAAAACTAAAACCTTTAGAAAGAGCGAAAGGTGGCGAAGTGCAAGGATGTGCTCCTGTATCGCTACGCTAGCTTCGTCGCAAAGACATTGCACGAACTTCATTCGTTCAACGTCTTTCCCGCGGAACAACGGAGTGATGAGACCCCGCAGGAGCTTGCGACGAGGAGGCTCAGCGCTGCGTCCGCAGGAAAGCGTCCACCTGCAGCGATTTCTGAACTTACAATCTTTTTTTAATCTCTCACCTTGCAAGCCCTTGGCAGCTAGCACCGCGACGTCCTGTCGCGCTAGCTGCATGACCCGCATCCTGTGGGCCCGAAAGCGTCTACCTGCAGCGATTTCTGAACTTACAATTTCTTTTTTTAATCTCTCACCCTGCAAGCCCTTGGCAGCTAGCACCGCGACGTCCTGTCGCGCTAGCTGCATGACCCGCATCCTGCGGGCCCGAAAGCGTCCACCTGCAGCGATTTCTGAACTTACAACTTCTTTTTTTAATCTCTCACCCTGCAAGCCCTTGGCAGCTAGCACCGCGACGTCCTGTCGCGCTAGCTGCATAGACCCGCATCCTGCGGGCCCGAAAGCGTCCGCCTAGAGCGATTTCTTCATTTCCCCCTTCTCAATTTGCCCATATAAAAAACCTATTCTTAAATTTCAAGAACAGGTTTTCACACAATCGTTTATTGAATCATTTGGCTATTCATTAAATTACTCATTTTTTTTTTATAATCGTCAAACTTGAGCTTTTTGAGCTCGTATTGATTTACAAAATAGACGAACACTCTTCGTGGAATTCCCAGTTCCTTCGCACTCACTGAAGGTCCCAAGTCTTTGCTCACGTAAAGCTCTTCCATCACATCGATTAAGGGTTTGTTGTACCGTTTTTCAACTTTCACTTTATAAGACTCGTATGCTGTCATAGGCTATAAACCCTTCCTTCCCCTAGATTCGCTAGGCATTTTACACATGTATTCTATGTCGTTGTTACTAGTATATTCTCTTTGTATAACAATTACTAGTCCAAATTACACTTTTTTTCACGTTTTATAGGTTACATGTACTCAGTGACAATGATTCAACTTTCTAAAAACTCCAAGTACAACTACCTACTGACTGCTAATGCAGCCGACTAACCGAATACGGATCAATTTCCGCTTGCTTGATGAAGTTTTCCATTACGTGATCACTTTCAAATTCGTTTGCTTTTAAACGACCTATTTGAGAAATTTTTTGGTACTCGATTTCACTTTCTAGCAAATGCTCAATTCGGTTTTCAACTGTAAACAGTTCTGTTTGCATAGAAAACGAATCCCCGCTTTCAAACGGTGGCAAGTCGTGAAGATAACCTTCTGTTAATCCCGTAGAATCATTAACTTTGCTGACGATGGCAGGAATTCCACTGCCCGCCGCTTCAATCAACGGGACACCGGTTCCCACAAAACAAAACGTATTTTGCAGCGCGTTTTTCTTTTCTCTATTCGAAATCTTGCCGTGCATGAAAATATGTGTACGTGCTGGGGAGTCCGCGATTTTCTTACGTAAGCTTGTTTCGCCTTGTCCTGTGCCGTAAATGTGATACGTAAATTCTGGATCAATTTGAATCAGTTTTTCCATAATGTCGACCATGTAATAATTATAAGTGCGAAATTGAGCAAGTAGCCCCATCGAAACGATGCGACGCGACTGGTGATTACCGAGTGTCTTTGTTGATTCGAGAAAGTCTAATGGCAATGGGAAGATTTTGTTGCCCAGTGATTCACCAATTGCTTTTTCTGTTCTAGTTTTAATCGTTGGATTCATAAACAGCAGCTTTTTGTAAAATGTGCGATCAATCAACTTCAAGGTTTTGTGTGCACTCAGCAAGCCTTTTGTTGAATAACTCTCCGGATGATAGACACCAGACAACCGCTTTTTGGCTGGCAATAAATACGACATCAAAAATGCATGGGGATCAAACGAGTACACCAAATCGAATTTTTGATCCCATCGTTTTCTCACCATTTTCGTCGCCATCCACATATTGATGGTTGGATCAGACGTGTCTTCATCAACAATAATGGTGACTCCTTTAACAGACTCCAAATGGCGCAGCATGGGACCTCCACTGCTGTATAAAAACAAGGTTACTTCGTAATCATGTGCACTTAACCACTGCGCCATGCGCACGATTAAGGTTTCGATGCCACCTGGCTTCATGTTTTTATGAACAAGCGCGATCGATTTGATCGGAGCTTGCGGCTTTTCAAAATCAAAAAAACGACCACTTGTTGATGTAAGCATGTCTTCACCTCACCTATCTCACTGTCTGCTACAGATTTAAGAACGCTTGTGATTTGTTTTTTGTGACGTACCAATCAAATGTGATGCGCAATCCTTTTTCAAACGATGTGGTTGGAGTGAGTCCTGGAAATTGTGCACCTGATGTTGGTTTTTGAGAGAAAAACGATGGATCTTCTTTCTTGTTGGTTCTTCCCAGCTTATTTCCCAGGAAATAGTCTTGAAGTATAGATGCGAGTTCCACGTTACTCATCCGCGCAGTTGATGCTAGCTCATATCGCTCACCAGGTTCTCCTAAGTGAAACACCGCATCGATGGCTTCGCATAAATCGCGGACAAACAACCAATTATGTTTGTGACTGTGGGTTCTTTTTTCGCTCACGGATTCGCCGTTTAAAATTTGCTGGATAAGTGCGGGAACCAGTCCGGTTTCTTTTTGCATTGGACCGAAAATTTCTGGACTGACGGTTGTCACAATGTTCAGCCCTGTTGACGTCTGGAATGCGCGCACCGCAGCGTCTGCTCTCCTTTTACTATCGGTATAAAGCGAAGGCATTGTACGATCGTCTAACGCAATTTGATGAAACCGAGAATTTACATATTGAGGTTTGGGTTGGTTATTTGACGTCATCCACGCCTGTTGTGCTGCTTGCAGTACATTGAGCTTGCCGAGCACATTGGTTTGTTCGTACAACCGAATTTCTCCAACGCTATCTGTATTGCGCGTTTCTGCTGCAAAATGAATGATGTCGGTGATGTCGTATCGCTCAAACAAATGACTGATTGCATAGGCATTGCGAATATCAATGCGGTAGAACGAATAGCGCGCTTTTTGCTGTGGACACGAGATGTTCTCAGGGCTTGCAGCCTCGGTGTTGTAATCAATATTCACAATTTGGTAATCCGGATATTTGTTTAAGTAATAATGAATAAAGTTCGAACCAATAAAGCCATGCCCTCCAGTGACCAATATGGTTTTTCCACTCACAACTGCTCACCTCTCTTATCCACCTTCTAACCAACACGTTTCTTCTAAGTATTTTTTCCTATAGACAACTGTATTTTGAACTAGTTATTCTCTTTACCATAAGTCGGCTGTGTTAAATCTAGGTTAAAAGATTTTATTTTCTAAATATTTACTCATTGTAACTCAAATATAGCTAATAAGCATCAGAAATCCTTATTTTTTTAGTAATTTGGTCTAGTTTCTTTATAAATAGTTAGGATTATTTATATATATGTAAAATATTTGATGTAAAATATCCTGGTTTTGACATGAATTGAGCCAAATTGAAACAGCTTGCATGTTCGATAGCAGGAGTGAAAAGTCTTTTATAGAAGAAGGTTTTGGAAAAACAAAAACCCCGTCTTCTTTTTAGAAGACAGGGTTTACGGAATAAGTCGGTTCATAAGTGGCAGTTTTTGCATAGCCAAAATAATAACAAACGAAATCACGAAGATCAATATCCACATAACTGGCACACCCACAAGTGGCGTGAGTGTCGTTTCGTTTAGTCCAAAAAGCTTGTTTAAATACGTTTGGATCAGTGGATGAATAATGTAAATGCCGAATGTGGCGGTACTGATTCGCGTGATGAGCGCGTTGGGTTTTATCTTTTTGGCCATGTGCTGGAAGCTGATAAAGATGAATAACGTGATCAGCACGTTGTTCGGGCGGTAATGCTCGTAGAAAAAATCATCAAATTCGTCTGCGGGTACGCCGATGTTCAACTGATATGTTCCCCACAATGTTGCGAAATACGCGAGCACAGCGAGTATTCCAAGTGGCCGCACGTATTTTTTGGGCACGGGATACAACACAAGATAGGCACCGAGCAAAAAGTAACCGATATACGGTTCGAACAAACCAGCTGCTAAAGCCATTTCAAAATCGAAAAACTTCGGAAGAAACGGCAAAAAGCTCGAGAATGCAATCCAAAACAACAAAAAAGCTTGGAAAGTTTTCTTATCCATGTGCTGAACGAGCAATTTCAAAAATGGCGCCATCAGGTAAAGACCTGTGATGGTGTAGAGAAACCACAAGTGGTAATAGATGTCGTCCGTTAGGAACTGAACAACAATTTCATAGGCGGTATAAGATTCGCCAAGTTCGTAAATATTGTAAAGCGTATAGATGAAACTCCAAAAAATTAACGGAATGACGACTTTGGCTAGACGTTTTTTTAGAAATTCCCAGACGCTTTCTTCTTTATCACGCGTTAATAACAATGCGCCACTCAACATGAAAAAAACCGGCACGCACCAGCGCAAGCCGGCATCAAAGACGTTGGCAAAATGCCAAATCCAGTCATCTGTCGTGGAGTTGTTGATGATTTTCGATACTATATGGATGCCGACAACGACAAAAATGGACAAGACCCGCAACCAATCCATATAGTCATATCTTCTAGTCATGATGGTCGCTCCTTCTTGTTGGTTATGAAAAAAACGTTCCGAGCGGACGCTTTCGGGCCTGCAGGATGTAGGTCATGCAACTGGCGCGACAGGACGTCGCGGTGCCAGTTGCCGCTCTCCACGTTTTCATCTAAGTTTGTTATTAATAGAAGTGCGTAATTGAAATTTGGTTATATAGAAGGAAAATTTTATATGAGTGCAATTTTTAGTGTTTGTGCTCTTATATCTTAGCTTGTTGGCGGGGTTTGAGCCACTACAAATTGATTGCAGTTGTGTTACTTTTTTAGTTGGTAACACAGCTGGCGGATTTGTGTGCTGTTGGTGTCGATGAGTTGTTGGCCGAGTTGTGCGAGTTTGGCGATGTTTTGAGGTGAGCCATCGTCTAGTTTTTCTGTGCCTTTTTCGAGTAGCTCGATTTGAAAACGGTAGTAGCGTTTGGCGTGTTGCCGGTCGGGTAAGACGTATTTGAGTTGGTAGTCGACGACATCGGAGCTGCCGTCCATTAATACGTACCAGAGAGGACGCGCCCAACTCAGCAAGCCCCACGTTCTGAACTTTTCAAACTTGAGAGTCAACTGCGGATTGCCAGTACCGAGTGAAACGATCAAGATGTCATCGTCTTCTGGAAACACTTCTGTTGCTTCGGCATAAGCACACATCGCGGGATTATTAGCGAATACGCCGCCATCGATAAAACGTGCGCCTGGGTACGCTTGTATTTTTTTCGGACTAAAATAAGTAGGTGCTGCCGACGCTGCGCGTGCCACATCGCTCATTAAGACATTTTTCTCTATTTTTTTCGTATTCACATCGCTGCTTTTAAAAAATGAGGTGTACCGGCCGTTTAGTTCGTAGCTCGGTACCACAACGTTAACAATCGCTTGCGAGATTAATATGTCTCCAAAATACGTTTGAAGTACCTTTTCAAGTGCTTGCGCGTGGTAGCGACTTGTAAAAAGACCCCGTGTAATTTTATAAAACCAGCTTTTATCAAAAATTGCGTGCGATTCATTTTGATAAAACCCGAGAAATTGTTCGGCTGTGTAACGCGGCTCTTTTTTGTTTTGGTGATGAGGTGCGACAAGGCCCAATGCTAATATGCCGCCCGTTGATGCCCCAACAACTAAATCAAATAGCTCAGAGATCGGTTTGCCGCTTTGTTTTTCCAGTTCTGCTAAAACCATTGCCGGGATAATGCCACGTACGCCTCCACCATCAATTGATAACACTCTTTTCATGACGACACCTCATTTCCAAACTATTCAGACTTTCAGTCATTGTATAAATTCTACCTCTTCTTGTCAAAATCCATAAGCCAACTATTATTGTAATCTCATTTACCGTGTAATTAAGAATAAGAATTTATTTTTTTGATAACTTATTGACTTAACTATAAGCCTCTTTCCGATTGCCTAGTAACAGGAACAGAAATTGTATTTTTTCGTTTTGTATCGGCAAAATAGAGCTGGTTTATTTTTAAAATATGTATTTATTAGGAGATTAGTTGTAACAATTCAACTACATTTTTCATATTTTCATGAATTTAAACCTTTTTTGCCGTTTTTTTTGATTTTTAAAACCTTGCTGTTACAAGGTTTTAGAGGCTTTTTTCACTTTGTTATACAACTGTAATATAACTGCAATTGAATTGACGTTGTTTTTAAACAGGTCTGTCTATATAGTAAATGACAGAGCAAAATATTATTAATTCATATTCTTGAATAATAAAAACTTGGAGGAACCAACAACAATGAAAAAACTATTTTTTACGCTACTAACAGCCGGATCATTGCTATTTGCTAACTCAACTGCAGACGTACAAGCTTCTCAACCTATTCAATCCCAAACCGCTTCATCATATGAAACAACCGATTCAACTGTGGTTCAAGTGGCTGCAAGCAAAGCTACTAAGAAATCAGGTACGTTCAAAATGAAATACAACTCAAATGTTCGCGCTGATGCGGGCACACGCAACAAAATTGTCACAATGGCTAAAAAAGGGTCTGTGGCGAAAGCGTCTTACCAAAAGAAAGTCGGCAAATCGACTTGGTACAAAGTATCGGTTAACGGCAAATCCGGTTGGGTGCTTAGCACATTGCTAACAGCGACTTCCGCTAAGAAAACATCGGTTAAACAACTGGCTTCAAGTAAAGCAACTAAGAAATCAGGTACGTTTAAAACAAAGTACAACTCAAATGTTCGTTCTGATGCAGGTACGAAAAACAAAGTTGTGACTATGGCTAAAAAAGGATCGATCGCTACTGCCACTCACCAAAAGAAAGTTGGCGGCACGACTTGGTACAAAGTAAAAGTTAACGGCAAAACGGGCTGGATTTCAGCTTCATTGCTAACGGCAACTACAGTGAAAAAAGCATCTGTTAAAAAAGCTTCTACTTCTTCTGTTGTTTCAGAAGCATTGTCATTACAAGGCATTCCTTACAAATTTGGCGGCACGACACGCGCTGGGTTTGACTGCAGTGGATTTGTGCAATACGCTTACAACCAAGCTGGTAAGAATGTGTCACGTACAACTGGTTCACAGTATGCTGAAACGTATAAAGTTAGCAGCCCACAACCAGGCGACTTGGTCTTCTTCGCAAACACGTACAAAGCTGGCATCTCGCACGTTGGAATTTACATTGGCAACAACCAATTTGTCCATTCAGGCGGATCTAAAGCAGAAGTGAAAAGCATGAACGACCCGTACTGGGGCAAGAAATTCCACAGCTACAAGCGCTACTAATCCCATCTTGAATTCCAAAAGGGCGACCCGAAAGTTTGCTAATAGCAGATTTTTGCCGGTCCCCTTTTTTGTTTGTCATTTTTTATTGGGCTTCGAAATCGCTGCAGGTGGACGCTTTCGGGCCCGCAGTAGGTGGGTCATGCATATCTAGGCTAGGTAGTTTTAACTGAAAAAGGAGAGTAGGTTCATAGAAATCACTACAGGTGGACGCTTTCCTGCGGGCTTGCGCCGAACTAACTCGGGCTCTGGCCCGAGTGGATTTCGACACTTCGCTTTCCCGCGGGAGTCGCCACCTTCCGCTCTTTCTTATGGTTTTCAGCTTAATAGGTGTTGAGTGGCGTTTATGCTTTTCAAAGTTGATGAATGGGTGATAGAGAGTGAGTTGTGTTTTTCACTTGCGAAAAACGGGCAACAGGACGTCGCGGTGCTAGCTGCCAAGGGCTGGCAGCGCTGAGCCTCCTCTTCGCAAGCTCCTGCGGGGTCTCATCACTCCGTTGTTCCGCGGGAGTCGCCACCTTCCGCTCTTTCTTATGGTTTTTAGCTTAATAGGAAGAGTGGCGTTTGTGTTTTTCACCGTTTATGAATGGGTGATTGATAGTGAGTTGTGCTTGTGCTTTGTTCTTGTGAAAAGTGGGCAACTTAAAGATTTAGATTTTGAGTTTCTTCTATAGAAAGTGTAAGTGTAAGTGTGGGCTAGTTAACAGAAATGTTGGTCTCTTTATCAGTACTCTACTCTTTTATATGGGTAAAGGGCCTGTAGCAGAGGCTTTTTGCGTGGTGAATAGTTTAATCTAGTTGTTATTCGCATTTCATCTTTCTTCGCTCACAGCGTCTTTGTGAGCTTTTTTTGAGTTTTTATATAAAAACTGTCTGTTAGGGAAAGAATGTAAAATTACGTTAAGAGCAGACTCTTTCGCTCTATCTATAAAATGGAAACATGTGCACAACTGGCATTCTATTCTAGAAGCACTCTCTTACCTATCCTTACTAACTTAAGATGTCGATTTTCTTCGCCGAGCCGCGTCCTCGGGCTAGGCGAAGTACTGAGACGAGTGTTTTTCTCGGCTTAGTGTGGGAGCCATGCCCAAAGCGGTCGAAAGCGGTTTTTAGAACTTTATTAAAATATTCACCCGCAAAAAAACAGGCTCTCACAAGAGCCTGCTCTTTATTGATTTATCATGTCTTCGATTTGGTAGTCACCGTACTGATTGATGGTGACTGTATAGACGCCTTGATGCGTGACACTTGATGACGTGTCGTTCTTTTCATCTTGGTAAGTGAGTTCGGCATCTGCTTCGATGGTGGCGCTGGTTTCATTGATATCAATGGCATTGATGGTTGTTTCGATGGTTTCGTAAGTGCGATCTGGTTGAGTGTATTCTTCGTCCATTTCGCTCGCTTTGGTTTCGGCTTTGCTACTCGGTGC
This sequence comes from Planococcus versutus, assembly GCF_001186155.3. NCBI lineage: Bacteria > Bacillati > Bacillota > Bacilli > Caryophanales > Caryophanaceae > Planococcus > Planococcus versutus. Next base: position 2,574,692 of record NZ_CP016540.2, read on the forward strand.
GACGTATGGTGAGTAGTCGGAAGCAATTTCGTCGTTGAATGTATACGGAAGCATTTCGAAATAATCGGTGATGAAATTTGCTAATAGGTCTTCTTCAAAATAAGGATCTCGGATGTCTTGTAAGATGATTTCCTGTTCTTCGGTAACGAGCGGGTTGTTGATCCACTCGATTAGTTGCTCCCAGATGGTATACATGGGAATAGCGTAGCCGGATTCTGGTTTTTCTTGCAAAATGATGGAATTGATGCCAAGAATTTTCCCTGTGTTGGCAGAAATGAGTGGTCCACCGCTTGAGCCTTGTGCGATTTCAGCGGTCATTTCGTATAACTCGGTGTATTCGTATTCGTCCGAGAACTCGATGTTGGTGGCGGCGATTTCACCCGTGGTTACGGTATTGCTTTCGTCGTTGGGACTGCCAATTGCGATAACCGGCGTACCCACATCGACGGGTTCCATTTCTATTTCTAATGGCTCTTTGCCAGCTAACCGATCTACGCGAACTATGGCCAAATCTTCGGTTTCTGACATGCCGATGACCACGCCATTAAATTCTTGGCCGTCGCTGTTTTTAACGGTGATAAACGACCCGTCCAACACGACGTGTGCATTGGTTAAAATGTCCCCTTTGTTGTTGATGAGAAAGCCCGATCCTTGTTCAAGATCGGTGTACAACGTGTAGGCTTGCGTTTTTGCCTGGGCGACGATGGCTTCTAGTTGAGTCTCTGCTACTGTTTCTTCAGAGGCTGCACTTGATGGCGATGTCGCATTATTGTCTGGACTGAGGAACCAATAAAGTCCCCAAGCAACGACTACCAGTAGGAGCACTGTTAACACGGCGATGATTTGATTGGTTTTTGTAATTTTGGCTGTTGTTTTTGGGGTCATTGCACATCCACTCACTTTTTTTATGTCATTGGGTTTGGGTGTTGAAAAGCATTTTTTTTGAAGGTAAGTCTTTTTCTCTTATTATATACATATGTGAAACTAAAAGTTGAAAGAAATTTTAGTTTGGGTGGAGGGAATTTTTGGAGAGTGGTGATAGTTAGAAGACGGCTTTAGAAGTCGCCTTCGAGCGGGATGGATAGTCAGGTTCTAGAAGTCGCTTCGGGCGCTTTGGAGTGGACTCCCACAATAAGACGAGCAGCTGAGATACGCTGCTCGTCTTATTGCTTCGCTCACTCCTTTTACGCGCCGAAGCTAGGGATTGCTGTGATACTTAGTCATATTATGAGTTCTGATAGAAAAATTTTTTGGGGGTTCTACAAACGCTTGGCGCAGTGGAACACGCGCCTTCGCTTTTGGAATGAAAAATTACAGCGTTGTGGTTATACCCGGGTGTTCGCTTTTTATACATAAATCACGAGATGTCAGGCATTCAAAATTATGCTCCACAAGGAGTAGCCCACTCTCTCACTACTAAAACTAAAACCTTTAGAAAGAGCGAAAGGTGGCGACTCCCGCGGAACAACGGAGTGATGAGACCCCGCAGGAGCTTGCGACGAGGAGGCTCAACGCTGCGTCCGCAGGAAAGCGTCCACCTGTAGCGATTTCTGTGAACCTAAGATTTTTTTTACTACTATGCAAGCCCTTGGCAGCTAGCACCGCGACGTCCTGTCATACTAGCTGCATAACCTGCATTTTGCGTGACCGAAAGCGTCCACTTGCAGCGATTTCGCTTTTATTCCAATAAAACAAGCAAGCAATCCACTTTCTGACTGCTTGCTTGTTCGGTTTATTTCAGTAGCTTCATTTTGTCGAGGGCGCGGTAAAGCACGGCTGCGGTTTCGCCTCTTGTGATATTGGCTTTCGGATCGAAGATGTTGCCTTCGCGTCCGGTGATCAAGCCAAGTGCGTAGGCTTGTGACACAGCTGTTTCTGCGTAAGGACTGATATTCGAACTGTCCGCGAATTGATGCGTTGTGTCTAAGTCTTCGAGCAATTGAGCTTGCTGGTATTCGACTGCACGTATCATCATCACTGCTGTGTCTTGGCGAGAAATCGGCGCTTTTGGATCGAACGTATTTTTCGTCATTCCGAAAACGATGCCTGCACGCGCAGCGGCTTCAATTTCTAGTGAAGCCCATGTTTGGCTTGGTCCCGCGTCTTTGAAACGGCCTTCGGATTCTTTTAATGGCAATTTGAGTGTGCGCACGAGCAAGGCTGCAAATTCAGCACGTGTCAGTTGGGCTTGTGGGGCAAAAAGAAGAGCGGTTTTTCCTTTGATGATGTTTTGTGAAGCCAACACTTCAATTTGTTTTTTTGCCCAATGTGATTGAATGTCTGTAAATGCTGGGTTTGCTTTTTTCATCAAGGTAAATGGTTTTTTTGTGACGTTGCCGGCTGCATCCACAACTTTCAAAGTGAATTCGTGATCTCCTGGATCTTGAACCGGAACGTTGATGGTGATGTCTTTACTGAATGCGACTTCGCCATAAGGCTCACTCAAGTCATGGCTGTATACTTCACTGTCGGTCAAGTAGACTTTGATGGCGTCCATATTGTCTTTGACGTTGAATTTAACTGTTGCCGTGTCTTTAGTGGCTTCTAGTATGTCGGGCGCTTGTAAAATCTTCAATGTGGCAGGACTTGTGTCGATTAGTACTTGACTGCGCACTTCAAGCGCATTACCCGCTTCGTCTATTGCTTTGACAACAATATCGTGGCGGCCATCTTCCATTATCAACCTATGTTCGAAAAATCGACCGTCAAAGCGAAGTGCTTTTTCTTTGTTTACTGTGACAGAAGTGATGCGAGATGCATCTTCCACACTCCCGAATACTTGTACATTCTTGTTACTCAGTACTTCAAGAAGCATGGGTGAGAAAATGGAAATGGCTGGTTTTTGCGTATCAACGACAGCTCCTGTCAAAGGCACCATGGTTCTATTGTCCGCAGTGTCATAGAAAACAGCTGTTAACTCATCGCTTTTTTTGAGGTCATTTAGCAATACGTAAAGTGCTGTGCTTGGTGCCAACGTTTCGCTTTCATACGTTTCTGGATCGTCCGTTATCGAGGCACCGTTCAACCAAATTTCCCAACGGTCTGTTCCACTGCCACTTGCATTGTCTTTAAAATTTGTGACGGTCACTGTCTTACCTTTTAGGCTTGCTTTTGCAGTAGGCGCTACAGTATCGACTAAGATGGGTAGTGCTAGCGACTGCCATTCGGCATTTGGATAATCGATGACAGCGCGCAGTTGAATTTGGTACTTGCCGTCTTTGACTGCTTTGCCGAGCACTTCCCCGTTCCACTCATTCAACAAGTCGTAATAATAAGCAAACGAGTCATTGAAATTTTTCACTAAATTTTTTCCGGTTTGTAACGTTCGCAGTTTCTTGCCTTTTTCATCTAGTACATTAACCTCCATTTTTTTGGCATTGCGCAGCAATGAAAACACCGGAATCACTGACTCACGACTGCCATCGCCGTTGGGTGAAAAAGCAAAACGCGCTGGAACAAAGCCTTGCTGATGGCTGCCTCCGTTGATGATTAAGCCAAATTCGTCCGTTAAGAATGTCGAAGCGTAAAACGTTCCAGGGTCCCACGCCACATCGTCAAAAATAGACGCTTTGTCCCATTTTCCATTAAAACCGAAATACGGAACAACGAGCGGCGTGTTGCCAGTGACGTCTACTTTGGGATCTGTCAGCGTGATAAATCCATCAATGAAAAACCCATTGGTGAAAGCCGCAAATTCTGGACGTCCTGTTAATGTCGAGGCATCGATGGTGACGCTAATTTTCGTTACACCATTTGCTGGCACTGTCACAGTTTTAGGTGAGTTGATGTTGACAAGGTTTGTCACGACTGTCGCACCTGATAGATTGGGATCGGTGACGTTTGTTTTGCGTTCTTTGTGTTTGGTAACTGCATCTGCTTGAACATCGACTTTTACGGCATACGTCGCTGCTTTGTTTGAGAAGTTTTTGGCTTGCAATGTCATTGTGATTTTGTTGTTTTTTATTTCTTTTAACGCTATTTTGGCGTCGCCGCTCGTTTGGTCTGTCAACATGACATTGGTTGATAACGCATCATGCAGTTGCATCAGACCCGCTCCTTGACGACGTGGCGACACGTATTGCCCTTTTTTGAATTCAACTGGATTGGCTGTGTTCAACAGTATATTTTTTGCGAACGTTACACGGTCTCTGCCATCTAGTCCCAGTTCTTTAACTCGTTGGAACATCAACGCGGCACCACCTGCTACATGCGGTGCTGCCATCGATGTCCCACTCATCAAGCCGTAGCCGTTATTGTTTAGTGTGGAGAAGATATTGCCACCCGGCGCTGTGAGTTCTGGCTTAAAATCCAAATTGGGTGTAGGGCCCCAAGAGGTAAATTCGCTCATTTTGCCGGCATTTGAATTGGGTGTATCGAGCTTTTCTCCATCAAAGACGACCGTTACTTTTTTGCCTGCCTGTAATCCTGCCTTCATAGCAAGGCCATCTTTTTGCAGTGTCGACAAGTACGGAATTGTTAGAAATGGATCGTATTCCATGTTGACCGGACCTGCAACGTTATTGTAAATAATGACACCGGCAGCACCCGCGGCTTCAGCCTCATATGCTGCGTCGATAAAAGGAACAGCTCCTCGCACAATCAATGCAAATTTCCCGTTTACTTCTTTCCCTACAAAATCTTGAGGACGTCCTTGCCCCGCGTCTACGATTTGATAAGATTCATTGAGCACGGGCTTTACGTTGTTTGCTGGCAAGTAAATTGCGCGTCCCGCTTTTACGTTATTTAAGTTGTATACAAAGCTGTCCGCTGTAATGATGTCGTTTTCAAATGAAGCCACACCTAGCGAATCAACTGCCAGTCCCGGCGTCTCAATCAAGCCATAATCTTGATTTTCCGCGAATGGTGCTAAGTAGCCAGCGCCTAGTTTGTCTTCGTTGCCAGCAGAAATCGCGACCAATACTCCATTATTTGTGGCACGTTCTACTGCTTGTTGCTCGGGGTTTGCTGGATCTACAAATCCTGCTGTTGCCCCAAATGACAAATTGATAACGTCTGCGTCTAATTTGATAGCATCATCCATAGCTTTAATGTAAATATCGCCAAAAGTTGTTGCTGCATAAGCATCGTTGCCGAATACTTTTAACGCTAATAATTGTGCTTCAGGAGCAACACCTTTAATGCCGCCTTTTTCTTCGTTGCCATTGGCGCCAATCGTTCCTGCTACGTGCATGCCGTGCATCGACGCACTTGGTGCCACGTCACGAATTTCCGTATTGGCGTCCATGTAGTTATAGCCGAACGGTACTTTTGATGTGAAAAACGCACCTTTTTCAATGGTTTGACTCGAAACAACTGCTTCGACTTGCGCTTTTGTTAGTGCGGCTGTCTTGTTGTTGCTCAACACCATATCTCGGTGTCCTGGATCAATTCCTGTGTCAATAACTCCAATGATCATGCCTTCCCCTTTAAAGCCATAGTCGCGCCAAGCTTGTTGCGCTTGAACCAACTTTTTAGAATGTTTCATCAGCGGCTTTACTTCAGGCCGTTTGTACTCTGTCGCTTCGTATATGGCTTTGACGTTCGGCAGCTCAGCAATTTTAGCCACTTGTCGCGCTTCGACTTCTGCTGAGAAACCGTTGAATACTGCTGTGAAGGTTTGGAGATAGTTGATTTTTGGTGCCACTTTGGCGATGGCCGCTTGAACAGATTGTTGCTCTTCGGTGGCAGCGGCTTCCATTTGCGTCTTTTGTTTTTTGGATAGCTCTTTGTAGAGAATTCCTTTTTCAGTAGCGGCTTCAATTGTTGGCTCATCCGTTAGTTCGATGATGACCCGCACTTTCTCTTTTGGTGTTTGTGGCTTTAACAGTGTTTCTGTTAGTTTTCCTGTCGGATTGATCGCTCCCGACGCGTTGGTGCTTGTAAAACCGGTAAAACTGCTTACTAGTAACAACAAGCATAACCAGACACAAAACTTCTTCATGCGTGCTCCCCCTCTTATATTAACTAAATTTTCAGATAATAATATTAGCTCTATTTTTCCAGTATATTAACGAAAAGTCCATGGTTCCAAAGATACTGTTTTATGGATTTCTTGAGGTATTTGAAAAATTGGAATGGTTTTAGAAGTTGTCTCTGAATGGGGGACTTTTTGGGAGTGGGTTAGCGGATTTTAGAAGTCGCTTCGGGCGCTTTGGCAGAGGAGCGGGTTCTAGAGATCGCTTCGGGCGCTTTGGAGTGGACTCCCGCGCTAAGACTCGCAGCCGAGGGACGCTGCGGGTCTTAGTGCTCCGCTCACTCCTTTTACGCGCCGAAGCTAGGGATTGCTGTGATACTTAGTCATATTATGAGTTCTGATAGAAAGATTTTTTAGGGGTTCTACAAACACTTAGCGCAGTGGAACACGCGCCTTCGCTTAAGTTTCTTTTGAGAGAGTAGTGGGAGCTGTTATGTGGGATGAGAAGTCGCCTTCGAGCGCTTTGGAGTGGGCTCTCGCGCTAAGCCGGGCGCGCCTCGGCTGAGTATGGATTGACCGGATGCGTCTATAAATTGGTTGAAATAGATAGATGGAGAGATATTCTGAAGTCGCTTGGCGGCGATGGGACACGCGCCTTCGCTTCTAGAATGAAAAATTACAACGTTGTGGTTTCACCCGGGTGTTTTGTGTTTTAACCCGGGTGTTTGCTTTTTATACCCAGGTGTTCGCTTTTTATACATAAATCACGAGATGTCAGTCATTCAAAATTATGCTCCACAAGGAGTAGCCTACTCTCCCACTACTAAAACTAAAACCTTTAGAAAGAGCGAAAGGTGCGACTCCCGCGGGAAAGCGAAGTGTCGAACTAACTCGGGCCAGAGCCCGAGTTAGTTCGACGCAAGTCCTTGGCAGCTAGCACCGCGACGTCCTGTCGCGCTAGCTGCATAACCCGCCTCCTGCGGGCCCGAAAGCGTCCGCCTGCAGCGATTTCTGTGAACCTAAGATTTTTTTTACTACTATGCAAGCCCTTGGCAGCTAGCATCGCGACGTCCTGTCGCGCTAGCTGCATGACCCGCCTCCTGCGGGCCCGAAAGCGTCCACCTGCAGCGATTTCTGAACCTCCTCCTCTTTCGTTCCAACACAAAAACAAGCCAGCAATCAACTTTCTGATTGCTGGCTTGTTCGGTTTTTAGAAGAACTTTTGACTTTTCTTCTAGTGTACAGCGTGTTTTATTTCAATAGATCCATCTTGTCGAGGGCACGGTAGATCACTGCCGCTGTTTCACCTCTTGTGATTTTCGCTTTTGGATCGAAGACGTTGCCGCTGCGTCCAGTGATCAACTCTAGTGCTTCTGCTTGTGCTACGTCTTTCGCTGCATAAGGACTGATTTTCGAGCTGTCTTTGAATTTGTGCGATGCGTCTAAGCCTTCAAGCAATGATGCTTCTTGATACTTAACAGCACGAATGATCATTACCGCTGCGTCTTGACGAGAAATCGACGCTTTTGGATCAAATGTTCCGCCTGGCAATCCTTGAACGATGCCTGCGCGAGCTGCTGCTTCAATTTCTTTTGTTGCCCATGTCGTTTTCTTGTTTACATCTTCGAACATGCCTTCTTCTGCTGTCAAAGGTAACTTCAGTGAACGCACAAGCATTGTTGCGTATTCAGCGCGTGTTACATCCGCTTTTGGTGCAAATAGGTCATCAGTTTTACCTAAGATGATTCCTTTTGAAGCCAATGCTTCAATTTGAGTTTTTGCCCAGTAGTTTTGGATGTCGCTGAATGTTACTTTTGATGCTTTCGTGATGGTGAATGTTTTCTCAGTGATGTTACCCGCTGCGTCTTCAACCATGACTGTATAGTTGTTAGCACCAATTTTCTTCACTGGAATTTTCACTTTGATGTTTTTGTTAAAGCTGGCTTTGCCGTATGGCTCGCCTAGCTCTTGTTTGAAGATTTCGTTGCCATCAATAGACGCCGTGATTTGGTCCAAGTTGTCTTTGATGTTCACTGTAGCTTCAATTTCAGTTGTGTTGGCACCCACTGTTTTCGCAGTGTTGACGATTGTGATAGTTGCAGGTGTTGTGTCTACTAAAATTTGGCGGCGAATTTCTGATTCGTTGCCGAATTCATCTACAGCTTTTACAGTTACGTATTGTGAACCGTCTTTAAATGTAAGGCTGTGCTTGAATGTTTTGCCGTCAAATGATTTTGCTTTGACGCCGTTTACTGTCAATGAAACAATTTTCGAATCATCTTCTACAGTTCCGGAAACTTCTACTGTTTTCGTGTCGTATACGTTTAATACTTGCGGTGAATCAAACAAGATCACTGGTGCTGTCGTTTCTTTGTTTGATGAAGCGGTAAGATTTACTTCTGTTACGTTGCCTGCGATGTCATAGAAAACTGCAACTAATTCGTCGCCTGTTTTGATGTTCGCTTCCACTTTGTAAGAAGTCATTGTTGGTGCAAGCGATTCGTCTGCTGGCGTTTTGTCGTTTTCTGTCAATTCCTTGCCGTTCAAGTAAACTTCCCAACGATCTACGCCAACGCCAGAAGCGTTATCCGCAAATTTTGATACATTTACTGTTTTTGTTGAAGCTGCATATGTTGCTGCTGCTTCAGGTGCTACTGTGTCTACAATGATTGGGAATGTCAGTGTTTGCCATTCTGCACCTTTGTAGTCGATTACTGCGCGAAGTTGGATTTGGTACTTGCCATCTTTGGCAGGTTTGCCATCAATCATTCCATCCCATCCGTTAAGTGGGTTGAATGTGTATTGTGGATTTGTTGCTGATGCTGCATAGTTTTTCGTTAAGTTTGAAGCTGAACGAATGGTGCGAAGCTCTTTGCCTTTTGCATCCAATACGTTTACTTCAAATTGTTTTGCGTTTCTCATTAATGAGTAAACCGGAACGGCCATGTCTTGCAAGCCATCATCATTTGGTGAGAAAGCAAAGCGTTCAGGTACATAGTCTTCTGATGCATGAGTTCCGCCTGTAATGTCGTTACCTTCGTCATCAGCTAGTAATGTGATGCCGTAAAACGTATCTTTGGCCCATGTGAATGTATCAAAGATGTTGGCATCGTCCCATCCGCCATTAAAGCCGAAGAACGGAACAACTAGTTCAGGGTTACCTGTTACTTCTTCGTTTTTGTCTGTCATTGTCACAAACCCATCAACGAAGAATCCGTTCACAAATGCCGCATATTCCGGCATGCCTTTAAGTGCTGAAACATCAACAGTGACAGCAATTTCTGCTGTTCCTTTTGCAGGTACTGTGATGGTTTTCGGAGCGTTTACTGTAACGTCTTCTGTAACCACGTAAGATCCTGTAAGGTTTGGTGCTGTTACTTCAAAGTCGCCCACTTTCGCCGTATTGTCCGTTTGAACATTTACGCCTACATCGTATGTTGCTGCTGTGTCTGAGTAGTTCTGAGCTTTCAATGTGAACGTGAATTTATCGTTCGCAATTTCTTTCAATGCTACTTTCGCATCACCAGTTGCTTTGTTTGTTACCATTACATCTGTTGATAATGCATCGTGCAATTGCATTAAGCCAGCACCTTGACGGCGTGGTGAAATGTATTGGTCTTTTTTGAACTCAACTGGAGCAGCTGTGTTCATCATTAAGTTTTTCGCGAAAGTTACACGATCGCGACCTGTTAGGCCAAGCTCTTCAATGCGTTGGAACATTAATGCTGTACCACCCGCAACGTGAGGAGCCGCCATTGACGTACCGCTCATAATGCCGTACTTATCGTCATTCAATGTCGAGAAGATGTTGCCACCTGGAGCTGTGATTTCAGGTTTGAAATCAAGGTTTGGTGTTGGACCCCATGACGTGAAATCACTCATTTCACCTGCTGATGGGTTTGGTGTTTCCAGGTATGCGCCGTCAAATGAAACGGATACTTTTTTGCCTGCATCTAAAGCTGTTTTCATTGCCACGCCGTCAGCTTGTAGCGCTGACATGTATGGAATTTTAATCGCTGGGTCAGATGCCATATTGATCGTGCCTGTTGTGTTGTTGTAAATAATTACGCCAATCGCACCAGCTGCTTGAGCTGCTAATCCTTTGTCGGTAAAGCCGATTTCTCCGCGTGAAATCAATGCGAATTTACCGGTAAAATCTTTGCCTGTAAAGTCTGCTGGTTTCCCAAGACCTGCTGCTACTACGTCATAGCTCGCGTTCGGCAATGCTTCTGGATCTGCATCATTTGATAAAATGTACAATGCGCGTCCTGCTGCTTGACCGTCCACTTGGTAGCCTAAGCTTTTCGCTGTGATAAAATCATTTTCAAATGACGCAACGCCAAATGAATCGATTGATGTACTTGGTGAACCTGTTAAACCGTAATCCTGGTTATTCGCACGCGGGTATGGAGAAGTTGCTACGCCTGATGCGAACATATCCGAGTTACCTGCTGAAATGGCAACTAAGAGTCCGTTGTTTGTTGCTCTTTCTACTGCTTTTTGTTCAGGGTTTGAAGAATCTACAAATCCTGCAGTGGATCCTAGTGACATGTTGATCACGTCTGCACCCAATTTGATCGAATCATCGATCGCTTTGATGTAAATGTCTCCGTATGTTGATGGGTAACGTGGATCGTTGCCGAATACTTTCAGCGCCAATAATTGGGCTTCTGGTGCAACGCCTTTGATCCCGCCATTTTCTTCGTTGCCATTTGCTCCAACTGTTCCGGCAACGTGCATGCCGTGCATAGAAGCTTCTGGTCCTAGGTCAAGAATTTCGTTGTTGCCATCCATGTAGTTATAGCCGAATGGCACTTTTGCTGTGTAAAACTTACCGTTTTCGATTGATTTGTCAGCTACTAACGCTGCCACATCTGATTTCGTGATGTCGCCTGTCGTGTTGTCTGTCAAAATCATGTCTTTGTGGCTTGGGTCAATTCCAGTGTCAATAACACCGACAACTAGTCCTTCACCGCGGTAACCGTAATCTGTCCACGCTTGTTGCGCTTGTACTAATTCTTTCGAATATTTCATTTCTGGTTGAGCTTCTGGACGTTGATACTCAGTTGATTCGTAAACCGCTTTAACACCTTCTAATTTCGCGATGTCTTCAACTAGTCCCGCTTCAACTTGAGCAGAAAACCCGTTAAATACCGTTGTGAAATTTTCAAGATATGTAATGCGTGGAGCAATAGAAGCGATTGACATTTGAACAGATTCTTGACCTGTCACAACTGCTGCTTCTAGTGATTCTTTTTGCTTACCAGGTAAACTCTTGTAGAGTACCCCTTTATTTGTAGCGCTTTCAATCGCCGGCGCTTTTTCAAGCTCGATGATCACTCGCACTTCTTTCTTCGGATCTTCTGGATTTACTAACGTTTCAGGAATTTTAACTTCCTGCTGTTTCAGTTCAACGTTTGGTACGTCCGCTGAGTTCACTGCGGCTGAAACATCTGTCAGTCCGAAGAGAGCCGAACTGAATGTCATTACGAAGACCAAGGCCAACAATAAAAACGGTTTAAACTTCGTCAATTTTTTTCCCCCTTTGATTCTATTTCGCAATTATAAAGAATTATTACAATTGCACAACAACTTAAATTTACCATAAATTTTCAGACTTGCAAATTATATTTGTGAGTATTTTCATATAATTGTCACCTTTTTAAGAGGTATTTACTAGCAAAGCCTTGATATTATTTAGTTTGTCGAACTAAAAAAAGAATTTAAATAATTTAAAAATATTTTTAGAATGTGCTTTTGAGACTCAGAATTGTAAAATGCGACCGAGCCAGCGACCGATTTGTCTAGTTATGTCGGTCTTTCGAGCTATTTATTTTTTTAGACAATTGCTGTGAGAGAATTTTTTTAGTATGGATAGCTAGTTAAGGATGAGTAATTTTATGTAAAAGGTATTGGTTTAGAAATCGCTACAGGTGGACGCTTTCGGGCCGCAGGAAGCGGGTTATGCAGCTAACGCGACAGGTCGCGGTGCTGGCTGCCAAGGGCTTGCAGAGTGAGAGATTAAAAAAGAAATTGTAGGTTCAGAAATCGCTGCAGGTGGACGCTTTCCTGCGGGCTTGCGTCGAACTAACTCGGGCTCTGGCCCGAGTGGATTTCGACACTTCGCTTTCCCGCGGGAGTCGCCACCTTTCGCTCTTTCTGAAGGTTTTGGTATTAGTAGTGAGAGAGTGGGCTACTATTTGTGAAGCATAATTTTGAATGACTGACATCTCGTGATTTGTACTTTCGCTTTTCGTAAGCGAAAAGCCGGCATTAGATGAGTTATGCTTTTTTGTGTGATTCATGTATAAAAAGCGAACACCCGGGTATAACCGCAACGCTGTAATTTTTCACGCCAAAAGCGAAGGCGCGTGGTCTATCGCCGTCAAGCGATTTCAGAATATCTCTCCATCTATTTATTTCAAACAATTTATAGACGCATCCTATCAATCCACGCCTAGCCGAGGCGCGTCATGGAGTGGACGAAGCGGTAAGACTGGCGAGCACAGCGACGCCCGGCTTAGCGCGAGAGTCCACTCCCAAGCGCCCGAAGGCGAATTCTCAACCCACACAACAGCTCCCACTACTCTCCCAAAAGATACTTAAGCGAAGGCGCGTGGTCTATCGCCGTCAAGCGATTTCAGAATATCTCTCCATCTATTTATTTCAAACAATTTATAGACGCATCCTATCGATCCACGCCTAGCCAAGGCGCGCCCCGGAGTGGACGAAGCGGTAAGACTGGCAAGCACAGCGACGCCCGGCTTAGCGCGAGAGTCCCCGCCAAAGCGCTCGAAGGCGATTTCTCGAACCACATAAAAACTCTCTTACTACTCTCCCAAAAAGACTCCAAGCGAAGGCGCGTACACCATCGCCGCCGAGCAACTCTAGAATATCTCTCCATCTATCTATTTCAAACAATTTATAGACGCATCCTATCGATCCACGCCCAGCCGAGGCGCGCCCCGGAGTGGACGAAGCGGTAAGACTGGCAAGCACAGCGACGCCCGGCTTAGCGCGAGAGTCCACGCCAAAGCGCTCGAAGGCGATTTCTCGAACCACATAAAAACTCTTATTACTCTCCCAAAAAAACTCCAAGCGAAGGCGCGTGCACCATCGCCGCCGAGCAACTCTAGAATATCTCTCCATCTATCTATTTCAAACAACTTATAGACGCATCCTATCAATCCACGCCTAGCCGAGGCGCGCCCGAGTGGACGAAGCGGTAAGACTGGCAAGCACAGCGACGCCCGGCTTAGCGCGAGAGTCCCCTCCAAAGCGCCCGAAGGCGACTTCTCGAACCACATAAAAACTCCTACTACCCTCTAACAGGTTTCATTCATAAACCACATTTCATTCATAAACCACAAAAAAGCTCGATCAGAAAATCTGATCGAGCTGAGTGGTGCCATGATTACTTAACGAGATATGAACGGAACAGCGAGAACATTTTCGCTGTTTCTTCGCGTGTCGTGAACTTCTTCGGCATGTATTTGCCGTTGTAGCCTTCGACTACTTCAAAATCGTATAGCATTGTGATGGCTTTTTTCGTTTCATTATTGAATCTTTCGTAATCCGTGAATGGTGCATACGTGCTTACTTTGTAAGTGCCGTTTTTCATTTCGTAAACACGGTTTAGCATCAATGCGAATTGTGCGCGCGTGATGAATTCAGTTGGCTTGAATTCTGTTGTCGTAACGCCGTTAACAATTCCTGCTTGGTAGGCAGCATTGATTTGGTTGCGGTAAAGTTCTGGAAGTTTGGAGATGTCTTTAAATGGTGACTTCTCATTTCCAGTGATTTCAAGATCCATGATGCGTGTCAAGATGGTAACAGCTTGCATACGTGTCAAGTTGTCTTTAGGAGCATACAGAGTATCTGTTTTTCCTTTGATCAAATTGCGGTCAAACAAATCTTTAATGTACGGGTACGCCCAATCTTTTTTGCTAACATCTGTGAACGGGAATTCTTTTGCAGGTACTTCTTCTTTTTCAAATTCGATTTGCGCAAGCAATGGATCGTGATCCGATGCACGGCCTTGTTCTTCCATGAACATCGAGTTGATGTGAACCATGTCCATTTCTGTGCGTTTTGCCAAGTTGTTTGTCACCAGCAAGTGATCTAGAACTTGCGAGTTTCCTTGGTAATAATACGAGTAACGATCTTCTAGTGGCACATCTTCTACTTTATTGGTCAAGATGTCGCCTTTTAATGCTTTTAGTGCAGGTGTGAATTCAAAGTCGTTCATGTCTCCAGCAACAATCACATTCAAATCAGGGTTTTGTTTCAAGCCGTCTTGAATAAAGCCATTGATAGCTGTTGCTAATTGGATGCGTTCTGCTACAGAGCCAAGAAACGGTGGCTGGTTCTTGCCGTATAAGGGCTGGTCTCCGCCTTTAGAGTTTAAGTGTGCGCCAATAACTACAACTTGTTCGCCTTGGAATTCAAATTGTGCAGCAATCGGTTTACGTGTGTTTGGCATTGCGATTGGCTGAACGCGTCCTGGATTTAATGCCAGTTCGCCGTCTACCCATGTGTTGTCTTGTGTCGCTGTACCTTTTGTTCCTTCAGAAAGCGTTACACGTTCTGGGTTGTAAAGATAGCCCACGCGAATGTTTCCACCTGGTTGTCCGCCGTCTTTGTTGTATTCAGGTGCGATGTCTGTCCATGCGTACGTTGGACCTCCTGCAGTTTTGATGTCTTTGATCAGACGCTCATAGCTTGCTGTTGCGTCACTGTTGCCTGACGTAATCGGACCGTCGTTGTCTTGGACTTCTACCATCACAATAACGTCAGGTGAGTTTAAGTCGTTAACAAATGATTCTGCAATGCGCTGCGCTTTAGCATCTGTCGTGTGGCTTGGGTCTGCAGAATAGTTCTCCACGTTGTAAGCCGCAACTGTCAGTTTTTTATCGTCTTTAACGATCCATGTTTTTTCTGGTTTTGTGCCGCCATCTACTAGTTTAGGTAAGTTGCTTTCGGCAGTCCACAGTTTGTAGTTGCCAAAACCAAAGCCCATTACACCGATGATGTCGCCATCGAATAAGTCGCCCGCTTTAGCTATGAATTTTTCATTGTCAAAATCGACTACGATGCGTTCTGGATTGTAATCATTTTCCGAGATGAGTATTCCACCTTGTTTGTGGAATTCTGTGTTCGGTGAGTTTTCTGCTACTACCACTACTTCTCCGTAGTTTTGAGGACCTACTACTTTTCCTTGCGGTACTGCTAAACGCATCAATTCAAGAGATTCCCAGAAATCAATGCCGTCTTCTTTTGGATCAAACGAAGTCAACCCGTCATTATCGATAATTTCAGATGGTGGCTGAACATCTTCTCCAACAACAATCGGTTCTGGAAGTGGAGCTGTTCCTGTTTTCACTGCTTCTGTTGCGCGAATGCGCGTAATTGGCAGGTCATTGTCTTTGGCATCTGAATATCCTTCTTGGAAATGCTCTTCTACCGTGCCGTTAACCGTAACAAGATCTCCAACTTGAAGGCCGTTTGATGCTTTGTTAACCATCAATGCTTCTGAAGTTGTTACGTCATCGTCTTGGTTTGTATCTTGAATAACAAAGTTTGCTGAATTGTATAGATGCGTAACTACACCCACAATTTCGTTGACTACTGCGCCTTGGTAATCCGAGTAATGGCCATCTCCTTGGATGTCACGGATGCGAAGGTCACCTGTTTTTAATACTGTGTACGTAAATGTGAAAATCTCTGACGTTTCGTCAGCGATTGCAATTGCTTTAATCGTTGTGTCTTTTGTTAATACGATTGGTGCTGTGTATTTTGTGCTTGATGCTGTTGGCTTTGAACCATCAAGCGTAAAGTAAATGGTTGCATCGTCCATGCCAGAAGCTAGTGTAATGCTAGTGCCTTCTGAAACGACACCTGGGAAAATATCTGCATAAACGCCTGGTTTGTTTACTAATTCAAAGCTTTCGAACCCTAGTGTCTTAACTTGGTAGCTATCGTTAAATTTCGAAGCGATGCCCGTTACATGGATTAAATCGCCTTCTTTGTATTGTTTCGTGAACTCTTCAAGACTCAATCCATTGCGGTTATCGTTGCGGATTGTTACAGCTTCGCCATTTTCAGCTTTTGCCGAAAACTCAAATGTTCCGTATTCGTTCACGGATTGCAAGCCTGTAATTGTTACGTTTTTTAGTTCAATGCGCTCACCTTGCGTGTCTTCAGCGACACCTGCTGGCGTAACGGTTTGAACTGCTGGTAATGGATTTGTTGAAGAAAGAACTTCTACCGTATTGGGTTGAAGTTGCAGTTCGCCACCGTATTCAGAAATCCCGCCCGTTAAACGAACAATGTCTCCTGGTGAAACGTCTGCACTTGAAGTAAAGACATACATGCCAGCTGTATCATCTTGAACGTAAAATGCATTTCCGCCCCAGATGCCTGTTCTAGTGGTTACAGTTGCATCGACTTGGATCAACTCGCCTTGCATTGTACGTGCTTTTGCAAGAGAATCAACGATCACGGCTTCAGGTGGTGCTTCGCCTCCTGAAAGAATCGTGAAGTCTGTTGGAGATTTAAGACCTGGCACTTGGAAATAACCCTCCAATGTTCCTGTGATGGTAACTTCTGCTTTAAAATTTGTTGGATTATCTACTAGGTTTAAACCTGCGCGGATTTTTCCTGTTGGTAATTGTACCGGCATGATTTTCGTTGGATCTGTTTCATCCGCGGAATCTGCAATGCCTAAATTTGTCGAAGATGCAAAAGGTGCTTCTTGATCATAGTTGGTCCCGCTAGTTGCTGTTCCAACTACAAAGCCTTTTACTGTTGCTTTACCTGTGTTGTTTGCAATGGCTTCAGCTACCGTAATGGGTTCTGCCGCGCTTGCAGTTGTTGCCAGATAAGGCAATGCTACTGATAAAACTAAAACAAAGCTTAAAAGAATTTTACTCAAAGCATGTTTGGTCAAGTTTTTCACTCCTAATTCAAATTTTCCTTACTAATTTAGTATACATGATAAATGGAAGCGCTTTATATTATTTTTGTAAATTTTCTATCAATTCCCTTTTTTTATTGCTTTTCACAAAAAAAATCCTCATTTATCGATCGCGTCGATAAATGAGGTAGGTCTATTGGAGATCATTTAGAATGAGCGCTGCTAAATAATAGCCTTCTGCACCAGTTAGCTTTTTGTTTTCGTTTAGTTTTTCGTAGATTGTGTCATCTGTCATGTTAAGTTCGACTAAATAATCCCAAGCTGCTCCATTTTCTCTTTCTAAGCCCTGTAAAGCGAGAATCATCTGTGCAGCTTTGTCTCTTGTTAGTTGCTGATCTTCTGTCACAAGTGAACGAAGTGCAGCGATATTTTCAGTTAGTTTTTCAGCTTCTGAAGAATTGATTCGTTGAATGCCATTACTCAATATGTTCGCAAATGATACTTCCATCAATGGTTTATCGACAGGCAATTGGTTTTCGTATCCCCCGACGATTAACCCATAATTCAATAAAGTTTTTATACCAGGATAAAACCATTCGCCTTCATACGGAAAAGCTTCTGAAAAGGCATAAAGATTAGCCCCTTGTTCTTTTAGTTTTTCTTGAAGTTGCGCAATCGCGGCTTTGTCTTCTGCTAATTCACGAAAGTTCTGTTCTGCGTTTATGGAAATAGCGGAAGCAGCACCCGCTGCTTGTCCAGTTGTCATTCCTACGGGTAATACGCGTGCGCTTGCCGCAGCGAGTGAACTATAACCCGATGCTTTACTGGCGACTAGTAAATTATCCACTTCTAGCGGTACTAATGAGCGGAATGGAATTGCGTATTGTACCGGTTTGCCATAAACGTAGCCGTAATCACTTGGTGAAGTGGCTTGCACATCTACTGGATAAGCGCCAAACCCGATACTGTCCCAATGATCTTTGTTTTCCCATACATCGCTAAGGGGCAATTGATATTCTGCTTGCACATGAACCGTTTCTCTTACATACAACTGATCGGGGAAACTTTCGATTTCTGCATTTTCAAATCCTGGAAAATTTTGTTGTAAATACGTTAAAATGTACTTGGTTTCTTCTTTTCCAATTTCAATGGCTTGTTGTTTTTCGGCTTCGTCTAATCCATCTACACCAAAAATTTGAAGCGCATTAACGATAACACTGCCGTCGTTTTCTTTTACAATATTCAAGCCGCGAAGTCGTGTCAACTCCGCGTAATGAGGTTTGTATGTGTCATGCAATTCACTAAAGCCCCATGCCACATTGCCATTAACACCGCCACCTCCAAAGACACCCTCTTTAGCTGCTTTAGTCACTTGATCCCAATCGACGTTATTGAAATGGAACATTAACGTAACCGCCATTTTCTTGTCTTCTAATCCGATATCGCGCCCACCAATAAAGTACGGCGCTCCTGCTGCGATTGCCAAGTCAGCATCTTTGGAGCTATCGATAAATCGTTTAGCTGTGATGGTTTGCTCATCACCTGACTCATTTGTGATTTCAATTGCTGTTAAAGCTTTTCCATTTTTTACTGCGTCGGACAATTCGACACCTTCACGTAAAGTTAGGTTTTTTTCGCTGTCGATCATTTCCATGAAGGCCGCGCGTGCTTCGCCAATATCAAAGCCAATTGTGCCGCCTACTTTTTCATGCCATTCTTGAAAAATCCCAGCATTGGCCGGATTGCCTTTTTGATCTGAGCTGACGTCTAGGAAATTCAGCATACCTGAAGTCATCAATCCACCAATGTCTTCTTCGCCAACGATCAACACGGTCTCCATTCCATTGCGTGCAGCGGAAACGGCTGCGGCAATGCCTTCCGGTTCTCCACTGAGAACGGCTACATCAAAGTTTGTTTTGGCCTCTTCTTTTTTATCTGCGAATATCGTAACCGCAAGAACTCCTACTATGATCACGGCAAGAATCGCAATTCCCATTAATACTCTTTTCATATTTTCACTCTCTCATTCTTTTTTGCATAGATGCTCATAACGATATCAAAGTCGTCTGTTAGTTTCAATGCTTTCCTTTGGAACAATTGACTTTCTGCGGAATTCCCATAGAATATACAGTAGTCTTACACTCCTTCACTCCTTGTTTCTACGTCTTTTATAGAAGAAAATCAAAAATACGAATACATTAGGTGGTCCTTCATGAAAAAATCTTTTCTCTTAAACTTGTCTAAAAGCCATTTCTTTATTTTTACTGGCATTCTCTTTCTCAAAGTACTTTTTTTGCGGTATTTGTTGTTTCAAGATATTGAATTTACACAAACCATCGTTTTAGAATTAAGTTATATTTTAATTTTTACTTCGTTGTTTGAATTGGCTAAACCGAGTTGGAAACCCGTTCTTTACTTTTTATTGAACACATTGTTTTCCATTCTCTTTTTAGCAGTGATTCTGTACTACTCGTTTTTCGGCAGAATTGTTACATATTTTGCGCTTTTCCAACTTGGTCAAGTTGGCACTATTAATGAAAGTGTATCCGCATTACTACAGCCTATATATTTGTTGTTCTTCCTAGACTTGATTTTCATTTTGGTATTAATGGTTTTCAGAAAATATCCGTTACCGCCACTACAGCTTAACAAAAAAATGATGATGGGTGTTTTACTGTTCTTGGGCTTGGGTGTATCGGCATTGAATTTCAACCTTCACAAAGACGAAGCCATTTCAAATAACGTTATTGCGGCACAAGAAAAAGGCATCTTGAACTACGAGGCACTGGAAATCTATTATGGTCCTGACAGTTTAACGGGTGTCGAAACCAACGTATCTGTCGAAAACGTAGCCGAACTAAAAGAAGAAATTAACCGCATTAAAGGATTGGAAATTGTTCCAGAAAGCGAGCGGAATTATTTTAGTGATGCCAAAGGACGAAATTTGATCGTTATTCAAGTAGAATCCATGCAAAATTTCCCGGTTGGTTTGGAACTTGATGGCGAAGAAGTGACGCCTCATTTGAATAAGTTGATCGATGACAGTTTTTACTTTCCGAACACCGCTCAACAAACAGGACCGGGCAATACGTCCGACGCAGAGTTTATTTTGAACACCTCTCTTTACCCAGTGGCGTTCAATCCCACTTCACAAACGTATGGCCAGAAAAAATTCCCGAGCTTGCCGCGTTTGCTTGCAGCTGAGGATTACAATTCCTTAACGTTCCACGCAGACGATATTAGCTTTTGGAACCGTGATGAATTGTACCCGGCTCTTGGCATTGGCAGTTATTATTATGGTGACTTTTTCGGCAAAGAAGATGTCATCGGCATTGGTCCATCTGATCGCGTGATGTTTGAAAAAGCAATGCCAATTTTGCGTGAACACCATAAACGGGACAAACCGTTTTATGCACAACTTATTGGGTTAACCAGTCATCATCCTTTCACACTGCCAGAAGCTGACCGAAAGTTCCCGCTTCCAGAGCGTTTTGAGGATTCGTTAACGGGTGATTACTTAGTATCAATCAATTACATGGATACGGTGATCAATGATTTCATCGAAGAGTTAAAACGAGAAGGCATTTACGAAAACTCTGTAATTGCGATTTACGGTGATCATTTTGGTCTTCAGCAAAGCGCCATTAGTCCAAACGATGTCGACTTGGTGAGTGAAATACTGGGCCGCGAATATGGCACATTGGATCGGTTAAATGTACCGTTTATTGTCCATGCACCCGGCATTTCAGATGACGGCGAGACATTCGAGAAAACGAGCGGCCAGCTGGATATGATGCCGACGCTTGCGAATTTACTAGGTGTTTCGCTTGATGACCAAATTGTTTTTGGTCAAGATTTGTTAAATCACGACAGCAACTTGCTCGGTGCTCGTTATTACTTGCCTATCGGTTCTTTTTGGAATGATGACATTTTGTTTATTCCTGAAAAAGATTTTAACGATGGCACTGCTTACGATTTAAAGACCGATCAAAAACTTGATGCATACGATCAATACCGCGAAGATTACGACCGCGTGTTGCAGCTTGAAAAGTTATCAGATGAGTATATGGAAAGTTTGCCTGAACAGTGACAAACAAAGCGCCTATATGTACTGTAGACAACTCGAATAAATCGAGCTTGTCTACAGTTTTTTTTTGTTGGAAACCGATCGCTCTGGTCGCTTTGGGGAGACGTAATAAAAACGTATAGATGAAGTGTCAAAAAATAGAGAGGGATTCCGGTAGCTTTTTATCTGTAGTTTTTTTGTTGGAAACCAATCGCTCTGGTCGCTTTGGGGATGGCTCTTGCGAGAAGCCAGGAAGACCACCTGTCTTCTCGCTTCGCCTACCCCGTGGACGCGCCTTCGCTAGTATAAGGTTCTTTTTTTATGATTGGCAAGTGGTTTTGGTTTTGTTGGAGACGTGATAAGAACGTATAAATCAAGTATCAAAAAGTAGAGGGATTCCGGTAGCTTTTTATCTGCAGTTTTTTGTTGGAAACCAATCGCTCCGGTCGCTTTGGGGATGGCTCTTGCGAGAAGCCAGGAAAACCACCTGTCTTCTCGCTTCGCCTACCCGCAGACGCGCCTTCGCTAGTGTGAGGTTCTTTTTTTATGATTGGCAAGTGGTTTTGGTTTTAGTTAGGGTGTTATTGGAGACATGATAAGAACGTATAGATAAAATATCGAAAAATAGAGAGGGATTCTGATAGCTTTTTATCTGTAGTTTTTTTGTTGGAAACCAATCGCTCCGGTCGCTTTGGGGATGGCTCTTGCGAAAAGCCAGGAAAACCACCTGTCTTCTCGCTTCGCCTACCCCGTAGACGCGCCTTCGCTAGTGTGAGGTTCTTTTTTTATGATTGGCAAGTGGTTTTGGTTTTGTTGGAGACGTGATAAGAACGTATAGATGAAGTGTCGAAAAATAGAGAGGGATTCCGGTAGCTTTTTATCTGCAGTTTTTTTTAGAAACCAATCGCTCCGGTCGCTTTGGGGATGGCTCTTGCGAGAAGCCAGGAAGATCACCTGTCTTCTCGCTTCGCCTACCCCGTGGACGCGCCTTCGCTAGTGTGATGTTCTTTTTTTATGATTGGAAATTCGTTTTGTTTTTGTCGGATATATAGTAAGAACACATACATTAAGTATTGAAAAATAGAGAGGGATTCCGTTTTTTGTCTGTACGCTGAAACGAATATATGCTTTTTTTTGCTTAATTGATAGAGTATCACTCGTGATACGCCATCAACCAACAATCTTGATATTGCTCTTCGTGGAGCTCGTGGTTTGGAAGTAATTTCACTTTGCTGAATCCACATTTTTCATAGCATCTTATCGCTCTGGTGTTTTTTGTTTGAGGATCCATAACGATTCGGTCTGCATGTTTTTCTTCTGTTAAAAATCGAATCATGGAGCTAACTAGCAAAGTACCAATTCCTTTATTCCAATACTCTACTTCTCCAATAAATTGGTCTGTTCCATATACATTTTCGCCAAAATATCCGTATTTTTTTTTCGTTTCATTATCTAATTGATAGAATTGAATGTAGCCAACTGCGTACCCATCGTATTCAACAATGCATTTGCTTTTTTCCTCTCCAAAAGCATAAAACAATTTATTCACTTTTTCTAAATCAAAAGCGTTATCTCTTCCTTCATAAAACTCAAGAACAGTTGGATTTGAAAGCCACTTTGCCAATAGAACGTTATCTTCTTTTTCTAATTTCCGAACCTTCAATTCCCCATTATGGATCACCTTTATAACTCCCCCTGAAATTTTTTCTATTCAATCGTTTAACCACTTTACAAGTTCAATTTGAGTTTACCTCTTAATCTTGAATATGTATCAAATGATTTCTATTAACAGCCTGATATTAGCTTGTAGTGCAGGCGCTCGACTCCTGCGGAAACAGTGCGGGCCGGAGCCACTGGACTGAGCGGAGCGAAGGAAGCGGCAGAGGCTGCACCCGCGGAAAGCGTGCACCGGAACGGAAAGCGATAGCTTAAACTAGTTCTTTATTGTCTTCCATTCCTCTCCTGCTTTTCCATTAGAAATGCATTCCTAGCTTGTAGTGCAGGCGCTCGACTCCTGCGGAAACAGTGCGGGCCTGAGCCACTGGACTGAGCAGAGCGAAGGAAGCGGCAGAGGCTGCACCCGCGGAAAGCGAGCACCGGAACGGAAAGCGTCAGCTTAAACTAGTTCTTTATTGTCTTTCGTTCCTCTCCTGCTCTTCCATTAGAAATGCATTCCTAGCTTGTAGTGCAGGCGCTCGACTCCTGCGGAAACAGTGTGGGCCTGAGCCACTGGACTGAGCAGAGCGAAGGAACCGGCAGAGGCTGCACCCGCGGAAAGCGAGCACCGGAACGGAAAGCGATTTTCTAAACCTCTTTCTATTCTCTTACCTTTTATCTTTTTTTGTTCTAACACAAGCCTATTACCAGTTTATAGTGACCACAGAACTGAGTGAAGCGATTAGTTAACCTAGCCGTCAACACTGATTTTATTCATAAAAAAACCTCCTTTTCCCGCTACAAACTGCAGGGAAAGGAGGTTACTTGTTGCTTATTTTGTTGTGTGTGGTGCGAATAGAGACATTATTTTAGCTGTTTCTTCACGCGATGTGAATTTAGAAGGCATGAATTTGCCGTTGTAGCCTTGAACGATTCCAAGGTCATCTAATAGCGTGATGGCTTCTTTTGTTTCCGCATTGTGCTTGCCGTAATCAGAGTACGAAGCGTATTCGTCAACTTTGTATTCACCGTTTGTTTTTTCGTAAACACGGTTAAGCATCAACGCGAAGTGAGCACGTGTAATTTTTTCTCTTGGGTTAAACGTTGTGTTTGTTTTCCCCATTACATAGCCTGCATTGTAAACTGCGTTAATTTCTTTTTGACGCTCTAGAGGCATATCCGAGATATCCGTAAATGGTGATTTTGAAGCGGTATCTGTCTCCAACTTCATGATACGTGAAATGATTGTTGCTGCTTCCCAGCGCGTTAATTCGCGTTTAGGTGCGAATGTTGTGTCGTTTATTCCTTTGAAAATGCCTCTGTAGTAGACATCGTTGATGAATGGGTATGACCAGCTATCTGTCGCTACATCCGTTAACGGTGTGATCGCGTTGATACGGTTTTCAAGCATTGGTTTTACTTGATCTAATGATTTAGCGTGATCGATAAACATTTCATAATCGATGTTGCCTGGCTCACTTACGCGGCCTTCTTTGTACGCTTTTCCAAATGACTCAAACCCATCTCCGCCTCCAGCAGTAAATGTGTTTGTTGCGACTTTGTATGATTTTTTCAGATCAAGTGGTGTTAATCCATTCTCGTTTTTAACGTTTACTTCTGTCACACGTGATCCTGCTGGTTTTGTTGCATCAAACGAAAACTGCAAACCTGATACGTGTAAGAATCCTCCGTTTTCAGCTGGGAATTGACGAACACTGTGTTCAAGAGCTGATTTCAATTCTTCGCCCGTGATGTTCATGATTGCCAATGCGTTACCAAATGGCATTGTTGTTAACACTTCACCAACTGTAATATCGCCCACGTTGATAGAAGCGCGAATTCCGCCGCCGTTTTGAACAGCCATGACTGTATCTGAATCGATTTTCTTAGCTGTTGCTAACATGCCATCTGTAATTAAGTTTCCAAGATTTGTTTCAGAAGCACGAACGCCCCCCGCATTACGTCCGCCGTTTAAGAAAACTTCTGCGCTTGCTTCTGTTGATTGGTTTTTAACTTCTTCTACCTCTTTTGCAAAAGGCGCAAGAATGGCAGTGGCTTCTTCATCTGGTACGATTGCTTTATCATTCACATCAAGCAATTGACCTGTTTGTTCTGTAATGACACCATTTTCATCAAATGTCACATCTAGTTGGCCTAAAAATTTATTGTATTCATTTGCTTGCACAATCACTGTTGGGTCTGTATTCCCTTTGAAAACAAATGGTTCCACTAGTTTCTTGTGTGTATGCCCGCCGACAATAACATCAATGCCTTCAACAGCTTCTGCTAATAGTTGATCGTTATCAAATTCAGCAGAATCATCAAAGCCGATATGTGTTAATGCGACAATTTTGTTTACGCCTTCTTTTTCAAATGCAGCAACTGCTTCTTGTGCGGCATCGATGTAATTCGAAAATTTGATTTCGCCCGGGCTTGAAATGGAAGCGGTCTCTTCTGTTGTCAAACCGAAAATGCCTACTTGTTCTCCATCAATTTCTTTAATCACGCCATTGTAGATTTCGCCGTTATTGTAATCTGCTGTGTATACTTTGTTTTGGAATCCAGCCATATCTGTATCGCCAGAAAAATCAACGTTAGCTGATACTAACGGAAACTCAGCGCCTGCAACAAATTCAGCAAGTGATTTATGACCACGTTCGCTTGCGCCTAAGTCGAATTCATGGTTACCAAAAGTCATTGCATCGTATTTCATCAAATTCATTAATGGCAAATCGGCTTGGCCTTCAAAGGTATTAAAGTAAAGTGTGCCAGAAAAAACGTCTCCTGCATCAAGTAGTAAGTTATTTGGATTTTCACTACGAATTTGCTTGATGAGCGTTGCACGGTTTGGTGCTTTGTCCAAGTTTGCGTGCGTGTCGTTCGTGTGCATAATCGTTAGTTCAAAATCTCCTGCCGCTGCGTCTGTTGGTGTTGGCGACTGAATAGCCACTACGCTTGCAGTCAAAGCAACTGCAACTGCTGATTTAAACATTTTCCCCTTCATTTGGCACCATCCTTAAAATTTTTTTGAACGTTAGCGCCTGATAGCTGCATGAATAATATGACCTAAGACTATTAGAATATAAAAATTAGGAGTTGCAGCTACTTACCGAGCGAAGTCATTCAGTTTCAGTGTAGCACGATAGAATTTTTTCAACAATAGCATTATTATAACTATAACAATTTCGCTACAAATTCTTTACATTTTTTACAGTGGCATAAACTCTCATCTCTAACTGGGTACTATGTTCATAAGCATGGTAGAATTGACAAAGACTGTTTACTACCAGGCTGTTAATTGTGCGGAAAGAATGGTGACTTATGAAACCACTAGCTAGAAAGCATTTGGATGAAGTTCAATATGCTCGTGTGCTTGCTTTATTAGGAGTGTTTGCGGTTCATTCAACTTCTACAGGGGTTGTTGAATCCAATCCCGAATCCTTCACGTTTATTATTTATAATTTCTTTAATATCGCTGGAAAGATCGGCACACCTGTTTTTATTTTTTTGAGCAGCTTTGTTCTTTTTTATACGTACTACCCGAGGCAATTGACCTTTAGCTTGTTTCAGCGTTTTTATAAAAAACGATTATTGTATATTTTAGTTCCTTATGTGGTTTTCTCAGCGTTTTACTTTTTATTTAGAGCTTATTTAGGTCAGAACTTTGAAACCTTTCCTGCAATGGTGAAACGCTTTCTGATCGATTTGTCTGCTGGAAATGCACAATATCATCTTTACTTTGTTTTTGTGAGCGTTCAATTTTATCTAATGTTTCCGATTATTCTTTATTTGTTTAAACGGTTTGAATTTATTCGAAAATACGCAATTCCGCTTGGTATTATTATTCAATGGACATGGGTTGTTTTGAATTCGCTCTACATTCAAGTGCCATCTAAAGGATCTGTGTCCTTGTCGTACTTCATGTTTTACTTTTTTGGGGCTTTTCTCGGCGTTTACTACGAACAAGTGGTGGCGTGGATTCGCAATTGGCGCAAGATTTGGCCTGCGATCGCAGCCATTGTGCTTGGCTATGTCTTTATGATTTATCTGTATGTCACGATTTATTACGATATTCGAACAGGGCAATGGACGGGTCATAATAAATGGGTTGAATTTGCGTGGAGTACACACGCGTTCTTCGCTGCAGCTGTGATTTTCATTTTTGTTCATTATTTAGAAACGTGGAATTTTCCACGCATCAAAAAATTTATGATTGAAATTGGGGCTGTGTCTTTTGGTATGTACTTGATTCACCCATTTTTCTTAACCAGCTTAAGATTGAACGCGCCTCTTAGTGGTGAGCCACTGATTTTCCATTCTTGGCAGTTGCTCACTTTGATTTTGACGTTCTTTAGTAGTTGGCTGGTGGTTCGCTTGTTTTATGATTTTGTGCCGCATAGTTGGATTTTCTTTGGAAATGGCAATCGTGTTTTCAATAAGCCAAAGAAATCGAAAGTAAAAGATAAAAAAGAAGTCAACGTGTAAGCAAGTTTTGCACAAAGAGCATAGAAAAAGGCTAGCCAAAAAGTTTATTTTGGCTAGCCTTTTTTCTATTTTCATGCTTGTACAGCGTCAATAACGGTTTGTGCGGTTTGATTGGCTTTGCTTTGGAGCGGCTCGACTGCTTGTATAAATGCAGTGACGCGAGCCGGGTAGTTAGCAAAAACTTGTTCTATTTTATCGACAAGGTCGTCATGATTCCAGTCACTCGATTCGATGTGACCCACAACAGGCTGATCGACAATTTTGGCAAATGAATCAATTTTCGGATCGTATGATAGTGCAACAAAAGGTGTATGGCCGACAGCTGCAAAGATTAACGCGTGTAACCGCATGCCGAACAGCAAGTCCGATTCTTTGATGATGGCCATTTTTTCTTGAATGGTGCTGTCATATGGTGCGATGGCAGCAGTTGTTATCATTAAGTCTTGTACTTGCTGAGATGTTTGAGCATCGTTTTTTCCGTGCATTGGCACAAATACAATGTGATATCCGGCATTTGCTAATTGGTCGAGTGCTTTCGCAATTTCTGGAAAAGCTTGATGATCGTTTGGCCAGTTCCGGACGGAAACCGTAATGACTTTGCCTTGAAACTTTTGTTGACCGAGCCAACTGCTGTGAAACTCGTTTGCATCAATTCCCATGACAGGATCTGGCACGAGGTGAATGGGTTCAGCAACACCGATTTCTTTTAACAATTGCTCGGATTGACTATCACGTACGGTTAGAAGTGTTGCTCTGTTTAACACATGCTTAACGATTAGTTGATTGAGCTTGCTTTTGATAGGACCCATGCCTTGTGCGTAAATAAATACCGGTTTTTTCAATTGTTGTGCAATTTTTATAATGCCTGCATAGTACGGGATACTTTTGCGACCGGTTTCGTCTTGCAACAAGCTTCCCCCACCACTGATCAATCCGTCAGAAGCTTTGAGTGTAGCGCGAACTTCTTTCAAACTCCATCTGTTTACAGCTTTGACACGGTATGTTTCTGCTGTTTTTTCCGGCTTGTTGGACAACACCACAATGTCAATTTTCGGATTGTATTCTTTTAACGAATGGATAATGGCATAGAGGATCGCTTCATCTCCCACATTGTCAAAACCATAGTATCCAGATAACACCAATCTCACGTCTGCCACCTCATCTTTATGATAGTCACTACTTTTTTCCACACTTTTTCATATAGCCAAATAAGAACAAGTCCAATCAAGAAGCCTAAGACGATACTGTAACCACTTCTGAGTAGTGAAATCAATAGTGGAATATGAAGATGAGTAAAAGTATTGACCATTGATAAAAAGCCAATTACTCCAGGAATGAGCAAGAAGTAATATGCTTTCGGATACGATTTTGCAACATGAAGCGCTAAGATAAACAACGGAAAGCCAATTAAAAATTCTTTTGTCCGTGGTCTTACATATAAAATTTGCTCTAACAACAAACGCGCTTGAAGTTCAAAGTTCGATACTTGTCCTGCATTTCCAGTACGTGTGTAATAGTAAAATGCAATACCTGCAACGAATACACCAACTGCTATGTGCCAATAAACCACGTTCATAGTTAACAGATTTTTGATATTTCCCCATACCGCATAAATCAAAATAAAAGCAATTGGCACAATGTAAACCAGTGATACCCCTCTAAACAAATCAATGCCCAAAATGTATTGATTGCCGCTTAGCAAAATGACGATTAGCCAAATGCCAATGGCCGCAATACCGACAGCTTGTGCAAAAGATTTTAAAAGATACGCTTTTTTCTGCGGTTCTTTTTTCACCAACACAGCCCAAATAGGTGCCGTGATTGCGACTGCGAGCGCAAAAGTTTTCAATAGTATACTTTGCTGTACCACTAAATACAAAACAGCAAACAAAAGAGATCCAAAAAATGCAATATAGGTCAATTTTTTATTTTTAAAGACAGATTGTGCTGCGAGCGTTAAAAATGCGACAGCTCCAAGTAATGCCAATGCAGTTTGCCATAGCGGGACGCTATATGGCTCAAACGTTTTTGCAACGCCTCGTTTAAAGCTTGCTGGCAAAGTGTTGTCTACTTGCTTTTGTAATTCTGTTAGTGCGGGTAGTGCTTGTTCATATTCTTTTTGGGACATATTTAAGAAAAATGCTCGGAAATTTCGTTCTTTTGCTGCGCGTACAATTTTATCCGAGCTTTCGCTCATATTTTCATCTGTGACGCCGAGACTGTGAAGACGCACTAGATTTAAATCCGTCATATAAGCCAACTGATTCAAGCCATCTTGAAGAGCAAATTCGATGCTCAACAACGTGTAACCAGCTGTTTTGAGTTGCTCACCAAATTCTTTTAAACGAACGGGATCTGAAAAAGCCGGTACTTTGTCTCCAATAAACAAGACTTTTTCGACACCTGGCTGTTTAATGGCAATAAGTTCGTTGATCATTTGATCAAGCTGTTTTTCATCGGAATACGCTCTTAGTCGTGGAACTATTGATAAACCTGAATCTAAAACAGCTGCAATGACTTCTCGATCATACGCAATGGGCGTAGATTGAATCGCCGCTGAATCACCAGGGACAAACAAATAGTCTGTTCCGTCTAAGCTAAATTCAAACTGCTCTTCGAACAAACCTTTTGTCACTTTCTCAAAGTCAAACAAACCGGTTGAATGAATAAACAAGCCTGGTTTATCAAAAGGTGCTTCTAACGGCTCTTTTTGCGTGAGCAATATGTTTTCGTGCATACGCGACGCACTCACTGTCGTAATCAGCCTTTTTCGTTCTAGTGAACTGACAGTATCTGGTTCTAAACTAACGCTTTGAATGCCAGTTTCTTTAAAATCTTTTAAGATTTCATCAACTGTTAAATTTGGGTCTTCAATCATCCAACCAATTGCCGATTGATACGGGACTATGGTTTCGATGGTTTTGTTTGACTCTTCTATTTGTACGCGCTGAACTGCCGTTGGAATGGTTAGTAGCAATGCGGCCAGAAGGATTCCGATTAATACTTTCTTCACGTAAGTACACACCCTTAACTTTTCTTGGTATTGCCTGACTTGCCGGCCATTATTTTTTGGCGATCCATTTGTTTATGACAGGAATGCGTTGCAATACGCTTTGGTCAACTGCTTTGGTTATCAACAACAAACTAAAGTAAATCACTCCGCCAATTGCTACAGCTGCTGCTATATACAGTAAAGCAAATCCTCTCGATAGCTCTTCAAAATCTACCAAGAAACTTGGCAACCAAATCACTGCTCCCATGACAAGTGAAGCACCCACGATAAGACCCGTCTTTTCGGGGAAATAACTAACTCCAGTAAACTTCCGAATCGCTATCGCGTTGACAATAAATAAAAAGACATAAATCGCGACGGTTGAAATTGCCGCTCCTTCTAATCCATATAAGTTGACTAAAATCATATTAAGAACTAGTTTGATCGTCACACCTATTACAATAATCCAAGCACCGAGACGTGCTTTGTTGATGCCTTGCAATACACCCGTTCCAAGTACGGTTAATGACGTGAATAATGAACTAAACGATACGATAGCTAACACGGTACTGCCTTGTAAATCCGTAAACAATCCCAGGTTGATTGGCAACGTCAAAACGACAAGTCCCACGGCTGCGGGAACAGACAATAAATAAGTTAAGAAAAATGTATTATTGATCAGCTTCTTGGCACCTATTTTGTCATTTTTCATTAGTTTCTCAGAAATCGATGGAATTAATGGCAAAATCACCGATGTTGCAAAAACGGTTACAATTTGAACCAGTGCCAAGCCACGTCCATAAATTCCGTAAAGCAAATTAATGTCTTGTTGAGCTTCGCCATGCATTTTTAATGCTGTTGGAATAGTCACTGAATCAATCAAATTCAATAATGCCATTGTAATGGCTCCAATTGCAATAGGGATCGAAATTTTTAAAATAGGTTTGAATGTCGTTTTAAAATCGGCTAACTTAAACTGCGATTGCTTTGCCACTCGGACAGCTGAACGAGTGTACAACAAGCGTAAGTAAACAAATGAGCCTATTGCTCCTATAAGCGAACCGATCATGATACCACCCGCAATTTGTTCGTCGCTATAGAGACGATCGACCATGAAAATGGCAACGAGCAAAATCAAGCCCACACGAATAAACTGTTCGATTACTTGCGATACTGCAGTAGGTGTCATATGTTGATGACCTTGAAAATAACCTCGGTAAACGGCCATATAAGGGGCAACAAGCAATGTACATGCCACAATAATTAATGCCAAACGCGTCGATTCACCGCCAAGAACAGCTGCGATTTGATGCGAAAATCCATAAAGAAGCAAGAAACTTGTGATGCCAAAAATGACCGCTAGTATACTTGAAGTGAAAAAAAGGTTTTTGACTTGCTGCTCGTCGTTGATAGCACGAGCTTCTGAAATCAGTTTCGAAATGGCAATGGGAATGCCGGCAACCGACAACGTCAACGCGACCATGTAGACAGGATACACTAACGTAAAGATTCCAAGCACTTCGTCTCCTGCTATATTTTGGAGCGGAATCCGGAACAAACTGCCGAGTATTTTTGATAACAACGCGGCGATGGATAATATTAAGGTGCTTTTGACTAAAGTGTTTTTCATCCTTTACGGAAAGCCTTTCGTCCAATTACTGTTGCTGCAAATTTCGGCAATACCAGCATTCGTTTCCACCTCGAAGGCTGTTTGACTAACCGGTAAAACCATTCAAGGTTCATTTTCTGCCACATTTCCGGCGCTCGTTTTACAGAACCTGAAAACACATCAAAACTTCCACCAATGCCAATAAACACTCCTTTATCAAATTGGTCAATATGAGTACCAATCCATTGTTCTTGTCTTGGGAAGCCAAGTGCAACAAACACAATATCTGGTTTCATGTTTTGGATTTGTTGAGGCAGTTGGTGGTCATTCCAATCGAAAAAGCCATTTTGACTGCCAACAACTTTTATACCGGGATAATCGGTTTTTGCTTTTTTGACGGTGGCTTGCAATACGGCTTCTGACGCTCCTAAAAAAAACACACGCGCATGTGTTTTGTTTGCTGATTCCAACAAATCGAGCATCACATCGTAGCCACTCACGCGCTCTGGTAGCGGTTCTCCGATAATTGCGGCTGCTTTAACGATACCGATGCCGTCTGCTGTAATGTATGTAGCTTTTGCTAATAGCTTTTTGTATGGCTGGTCTTTTAACGAATGCATAACAATTTCAGGATTAGCCGTTACAACAAAAGTTTTTTCCTGTTTGTCGATGCGCTCTTCCAATGTAGCAATAAAATCTTTCTGGTTCGTGTGAACAAACGGCACTCCCAGTATATGAACGAATTTTAAAGTCATGATTTATCTCCTCTTCAGGCAAAATATCTTAAGCTAGTATAACATAAAGAAGAGCCCCATGTTCAAGCTCTCAAGGCTCTTACATGGGACTCTTCTTTTAAGTTTTATCAAGTTTATTACTGTGCAAGAGGTAACATTTTAATGTAAGCACCGTGTACATAAGCTTTCGTATAAGCTTTGTTTTCAGAGGCTACTTCGTACCACATGGCATTGTTTGAAGCTTTAACTTCGTTCATGATGACAACCGGAACTTTTTCCGTTTTCAATGTATAAATTTGCGCGACGTTCGTGCTTGGATCTTGTCTGAAGTTTAATGGCGTTGTTGTTGTGTAGCCCAGTTTGTTTTGGTTTAAATCTTTGCTGCCAAGGTGAAGATCGGTGCGGTACATATGCCCCGCAATTTTTTCTCCCCAGTAAGCGTCTGATGCGTAGCGAACATTCATACCGATTCCTTTATTGCCTAAGACTGAACCATTATAGTAACTTCCTGTTGGAGAATGGTAGCCTTTGTTAATACGATCCGCTGCATCTTTAATAGATTCTCTAAACGAATAATACGAATAAGCTCCGTTGTAAGCATTGCCATCAACCGCTCCGTAACCAAAAAGATTGTATTTGTCTTGTGCAATTTTACTCGTTCCCCACTGACTTTCGTGAATCGCATGAGACATCAAGTAAAGCGCATTAATTTTATGCGTTTTTTCCATTTCTTTAAAAAACTTACCCGCACCAACAAGTGGACTGGTTTTCCATTTCTTGCCGTAAAGCGTTTGGTTATAGTACGGGAATTTATCCGCTAAATACTGGTCCAGCTCTTGGGCTGTGTAATTGGTTTCCGATTGAAGAGGCAGCATATTGAAATACTGATAGCTTTCTGTTATTTCTGCACCCGATTCGTTCGTGAAAGTCGCACCGTCCCAGCTATAGTATTTCATGCCTGCAACAAATTCTTTTGGCGCTTTGCCTACAATGCCTGTTGAAGCATAGCTTCTAGTCGCGTGATTGAAAATTTTGTGGACTAAACTACTGCCCGACACTTCATAATACGATCGACCTTTTTGCAATTGCTCAGGAATTAACCGAACTACTTTTGAACTTACATACCCGACTTTTCCTGCGAGTTCCACTTTAACTGTTGTCGCTGTCGCATCGATGTATTTCATCTCTGTATTAGATGGTAAGTAAGGACGGAATGTGCCGTTGCTTGCTTTCAAGCTTTCTGTTGGATAAATTTCTGTAAAAGCATTGTTCGTCACAATTCCTTGTTTCATCCAAAGAATTTGGTTGCTGCGCTCTACAACTTGTGCTGCCGTGTGTTTTTGTGCATATTCTTTTGCTTTGGCAAAAGAATCAAAATGTTTTAAGACTTTTGTTTGATCAGCTGTAATGGCTGACACTTGAAACTCGAGGTTTTGAGGCGGGAAAACTTCAGCTCGTGCTCTTAGCATAACAATCGCCACCATCCATCGTGTTGAGCTGTCTTTAGGTTTGAATGTTTGGTCTTTGTTTCCTGTAATGATGCCCAAGTGAGAAAGAATTTGAACATCTTCTTGATGGTCTTTTCTAATCTCTGAGACATCGGTAAAGTCTAAGCTATTTGTTTCTGAAGCTTTAATGACAATTCCTTTTGCTGTCAATGCACGCGACACCATTGTCGACATTTGTTCACGGTTGATCAATTCATTGGGTTTGAATGTATTGTCAGGATACCCTTTAATAATACCTGCATCTACAGCTGCTGTAATTACTTCATAATACCATTCTCCCGATTGAACATCTTTAAATCCTGCAATGGCAGTTGTTGCAGCATTTGTAAATCCGGCATTTTCAACCGAAGCTCCTTTTACGGTTGCTCCAAGTTCAAATGAGTTGACAATCATCTTGGCAAACTCTGCACGTGTCACTTCTGTATTCGGGCGAATGGTTCCATCTTTATACCCTTGAATAACACCTAAATCCATTAATTCTCTTATTTCAGCTTCATATGCATGACCTGTTAAATCATCCGCTGCTTTGGCAGTTTCTTGTGTAAAGGCCGTTACTAATAAGAACAACGTTAAAAACACTACTACTACTTTTTTCATCTTTACTAAATCCCCCTCATTGTTAAAAAAACCCTTTTATTTTAATATCTCTTTTAATATTTACTCTAGACAACCGCAACGTATACCAAATAATTTTTTAGGGTATAGGGAATTGTTAATTATCCATCTTTATACAGTTAATAGTGCATAAATAGTTATCACTTTTTTGAGTGTACCATTAACCTTCTGCCAGTAGTAAAGAATTTTTTTTATTTTTAACAATTTTTTTCAAAAATATTTATTAATATAACAGTTCTTGTTGCATAAAGTAGGTATTAATAACTAAAATAAAAGTCCCGTTTCGAAAATTTAATTTTTAAACAAGTCTTTTCACTCATTTATTTATAAAACCCATTAATTTGCATAAATATCTGCTATTATCACTAACAGATAGAAATTATTAGGGGGAAATGACAAATTTATGAAAAATGCATTATCGAAAGTTTTTTTGTTTCTAGTTGCTGCTGTTTTTGTGATTACGAGTTTTGGTGCACAACCCGCTTCTGCTGCAAGTAATCCGTTTAAGGATGTTTCATCTTCAGACAAGGAAATTCTTTATTTATGGAACAAAAAATTGATTAATGGCATTGATTCAATTACATTTGGCCCGACTGATGCAGTTACTCGCGAACAAGCTGCCACTTTAATCGGTCGCGCGATCGGGTTAAAAGGTGATTTGCGGAATACAACATTCCCAGATGTGAACCCGAAACGGTATAGCTCAGGATACATTCAATCAGCTTATGAAAAAGGCATCATTACTGGAAATCCGGACGGTAGTTTCCGCCCACAAGATACAATGACTCGTGGAGAAATGGCTTTTCTGTTAAGCCGCGCATTTAACTATACTTCTACTGGTAATGTGTTCTTCGATGATATTAAATCTGATACTAGCAGCACCAGCTTGTATACAGCAGTTAGCAAAATTGCTACTGCAGGTGTTTCAAACGGTACTGGAACTGGTACATATACACCTACCAAAGAATTGGTTCGCGGTGAATTTGCTGTTTTCTTAGCTCGCGCACTCAACTCAAACTTTAAAGTTGCTTATAAAAATACGGTGTCAGAAAACTTAACCGTTATTGTCGACAACTTGAATGTGCGAACTGGACCAAGCACAGGCTACCGCGCAATTGGCAAAGTAAATACCGGTGCAGAATTCCAAGTTTACGGCTATAAAGGTGTATGGGCATACGGTAAAAGCGGCAATGTCACAGGTTATGTGCATTCTGAATTTATCGGCAAATCTGTACCAGCTGCTGCCAATAACCGGTTTATCACAATTGATCCGGGACATGGCGGTCACGACCCAGGCGCTACAGGGAATGGCTTGCGTGAAAAAGACATCAACCTTGATGTATCAAAACGCGTCGAAGCAAAACTAAAAGCAAAAGGCATTAAAGTTTATATGACGAGATCAACAGACGTATTCCATTCGTTAAGTGCTCGCGTTGACAAAGGAGTTGCTAGTGGATCAGATGCTTTCCTAAGCATCCACACAAATGCAGCTTCTCCTGGTGCAAGTGGATCGGAAACTTTCTATTCTGCTTCTGTTGGTAATGACAGCAAGCAATTAGCGACTTTCATTCAAAACAGACTCTATAAAGCAATGGATCATCCAAACCGAGGTGTAAAAAACTACGGTTTCCAAGTAATCCGCACAAATCCACTTCCAGCAGCATTGGTGGAATTAGGTTTTATTACGAACAAGTACGATTCAGCTAAATTAGCATCGGGTACTTACAAAGACCGCGCTGCTACAGCGATTGCTGATGGTATCGAAGATTACTATAATTGGAAAGCAAAATAATAATTTCTAAAACGGACTTTTTAGTCCGTTTTTTTGTTGTATACTACAGGGAACTTACTGTTTCTAGGAGGGATTCTATTGAAGAAAATAGTCATTTTAGCTAGTTTTATACTTTTTTTTGGTGGATTGGCTAGTCATGCAGCCGCCACTGAAGGCACTGATGCTTCAGACCACCTCATTATTTCTTTTAAAGACACCATCGATTATGCACTTTTAGAAGAAATGGGTGCAGTCATTCATGAAGAATTTGACGCAATTTCTGCTGTTTCTGTCACGTTGCCAAGCGAACAAATGGTTCAAGCTGCAAGCAACCATTCATCGATCGAATATATAGAAGAAAACGCGATTGTAAAAGCGGCAGCCCAAACAACCACTTGGGGTTATAAAGCCATTAAAGCCAATACAGCTACAAGTCTCGGTTATACCGGTAAAGGCGTAAAAATTGCCATTATCGATTCGGGAATCAACTCAAAGCATCCCGATTTAAAAGTAGCTGGGGGTGTCTCCAAAATCGAAAATTCAAGCGCTTTTACGGATGGTAATGGACACGGCACACATGTTGCCGGTGTTATTGGTGCACAAAACAACTCTATTGGCACAGTCGGCGTTGCGCCAAGTGCTTCACTTTACTCAGTAAAAGTGCTTTCTGCCAATGGTATTGGCACATTAGAAGGTGTCGTTGCAGGCATTCAATGGGCAATCGACCAAAAAGTAGACATCATCAATATGAGTTTAACCATCGATAATGACAAACAATCGCTGCGCAATATTACGAAAAAAGCCTATGACGCTGGCATCGTAGTGGTAGCAGCTGCTGGAAATGAACGAGAAAAAGGATTGTTCAAGGATGTTTTGTTTCCCGCGCGTTACTCTTCAGTTGTTGCTGTAGGGTCGGTATCTAAGCTCAACAAGCTGTCTTATTTCTCAAATTACGGAGCTTCACAAGAACTGGTTGCACCGGGTGAAGGTATTTTGAGCAGCTTTACTAATGCTAAAACCACAACTCAAGATGATTACGCAATTTCAGAAGGAACGTCAGTTGCTGCACCTTTTGTAGCTGGCACATTTGCACAATACATGGAAGCTTATCCGCATCTTTCAAATAAACAATTACGTGAAACAGTCAAACGTGCCACCATCGATTTGGGGCAAAAGGCCGTGACAATTTGTACGGTCACGGGCTGGTGCAATCATTAAAAACCAAAGCTGCACTATTTCCAGACTTGAAAAACAAGGTTTGGTATTCCGAACCGATTAAGCAAGTGTTTGATCGCAAAATTGTCAAGGGCTTCCCAGACGGCACGTATCGTCCAAACGCTACCATCACGCGTGCTGAAGCCGTGACGTTTATCGGACGCGCATTAACACTGGATGGCGAAAATCCGAATGGCAAGTTCCGTGACGTGCCAAAAGATTCGTTTGCGGCGGGTTATATTAACAGCGCGTTTGAAAAAGGCTATATCAAAGGCGTTACCGCCAAAGATTTCCGTCCAAACGAGCCGATTAAACGAGGCGACATGGCACTTATAATGAAGCGTGCCTTCAACTTGTCAGGCACTCAACAACTGTCTTTTACAGATGTTCCTAAAACCAAGTACTATTACGAAGCTGTACAAGCGGCCTACGCAAGCAATGTCGTTAAAGGATATAAAGACAACACGTTCCGCCCGGAGAAGTCGATTACACGTGCTGAAAGCGCTGAATTTTTAACCAATGCCTTGACGCAGTGAATAAAAGCAAAAGCCCAACCGATCGACTCGGTTGGGCTTTTGCTTTTTAAATTGGAGATAAAAATTTCAGACTTTGTGCGTACGTGATCTCGTTCTTTACAAAGATCCAACTAGATTTGATTTCTCGCACGATAAGACTTTACTTTACTTTACTTTTCTCCTCTCTACAAAATTATATCGTTACATTGAAGGATTTATTCGTAAACAAAAACCAGCAAACTCTAAAGAGGTTGCTGGTTTCAGCTCGTAGACAAAGTCTTATTAAACTGAATAGTGACGTATAACCTCCAACTGGGCTGGCCACTTCGCTTTCCAGTGGGCTCAGCTTCAGCCTCCTCGTCACTGACGTTCCTGCGGGGTCTTCAGCTTTCGCTGTCCCACAGGAGTCTTCGTGGACCAGCCCAGTTGGAGGGTTCCAGCTTCAATCAAAGTGAGACTATTTAGTCCATTTCACAATAAAAATACATGATCAAGCCTTTTCATCTACTCACTTAAGGATTCGGAGCACCAAGTGGTGAAGGGCAAAGATATGCTCCTGCATCGCTGCGCTAGCTTCGTCGCAAAGCCACTGCCCAAATTTCCTTCGGTCACTGACTTTCCTGCGGAAAAACGAAGGGATGAGACCCCGCAGGAGCTTGCGACGAGGAGGCTCAGCGCGGAGTCCTTGGCAGCTGGCACCGCGACGTCCTATCGCGCCAGTTGCATGACCCACATCCTGTGGGCCCAAAGCGTCCGCTTGGTGTGGAGAATCATAGATGCATACAAAAAAAACGAATAATCATTCTTTTGTCTACAGTCTAAAACCAGCAACCTCTAAAGAGTTTGCTGGTTTTTGTGTACGTTATTTTGCAAGTGCTCTGTGTACGAATGCTGTGTACTCTGCTCGTTTGGCATTAGCGTTTGGTTGGAATGAGCCGTCTTTATGGCCAGTTGCTAGTTCGTGAGCGGCGATTGTGTTGATTGAACTTTCAGCCCAGTGGCCGCTAATGTCTGTGAACGATGATGACGGTTTTGCAGCTGACAATGCAAATGCGTTCGTCAGCAGTTTGCTGATTTCAGCGCGTGTGATGCTCTCGTTTGGCGCAAATCGGTCAGCTGAACGTCCTTGCACAATTCCCGCTTTTTGAACAGCGTTAATGTTGCCAGCTGCCCAGTGCGAAGCGGGAACATCTGTAAATGCTGAGCTTTTTACTTTTTCTAATTTTAATGCACGTGCAATGATGGTTGCCGCTTCTGCACGTGAAACATTAGAATTTGGCTCAAAAAGGCCATTGCCTTTTCCTGTGATGATTTCTGTAACGGTTAAGTCTTTGATTTCATCGGCTGCCCAAAATCCTTTTGGTACATCGTGGTACTGACCTACCGAAAGATTTGGTTTCGAGACGGGTTTTGCTTGTTCGCTTATTCCGTCTAGACGACGCGCGCCTGTGTATTTAGGTCCCCAATATGGGTTGGTGTTCAAATTGGCGATTGTAACTCCTCCGCTTGTTGCTGAAAGGAAATTACCATCTCCTATGTATATTCCTGAATGTGAAATTCCGCGTTTGTATGTGTTTGAAAAGAAAACCAAGTCGCCTTCTTTCAGGTTACTTTTGCTGACGCTCGTACCAATTTGGTATTGTTGCGCAGAGGTACGTGGAATTGCAATATCAAATTCATCGTACACATAGCGTAAGTATCCTGAACAATCAAATCCTGACGGTGTTGTTCCGCCGAATTTATAAGGCGTTCCTAAAAATTTCTTAGCGTATGTTGTTAACTCGTTTGGTGTCGCTGCACTCGCTGAGTTGGCATTGAATGGACTAATTGATAGCACTAAGACCGCAATTATCATAAGTAGTAGACGTTTTTTCACTCGGCACCTCTTCGTTTGAATTTCGGGATGGTGATCACTCATCGACCGTTAGTTGTTTCTTTAATATAATTTTGATTGTAACAGTAAAAACATACTTTAAACGTTACATTTGTGTTACAAGTGTGTAACAAAGACTATTCTACTGTTTAATTTTAGGAGAAAAACATATATAAGTACTTATATTTAAGAAAGATAATAAGGAAATAAAAACCAAAAAAGACCATTTTGCAAAAAGCAAAATGGTCTTTCGATTCCTTTATTAGTGACGATTTTCGTTTTCGCCCCAGCATTCTGTGTTTTTCAGGCCAGGTATGTTTTTTGCGAAAAACTCAGGATTTTTTCCAGCTTTGCGCTGGCTTGTGTAGTCATCAAGCACTTTGAAAGCCGTTTTGCCGAGCAAAGCAATAACCACTAAGTTGAGTACGGCCATGGTGCCCATAAACAAATCTGCCATGTTCCAAACGAGTTGAACTTGTGCTAATGCACCAAACATAACCATTCCAAGTACTCCAAAACGATAAGCTGTTAACCAAGCGCTGTGCGCGTTGATAAATTCAATGTTTGTTTCACCGTAATAGTAGTTTCCAATAATTGAACTAAATGCGAAGAACAAGATGGCGATTGCCAAAAAGTAAGGCGCCCAGCTGCCAAGATGAACATCTAATGAAGCTTGTGTCAGTAAAATTCCAACTTTTTCACTTGTTGAATACAAACCAGCCAAGATAATGATAAAAGCAGTTGCTGAACAAATGACGATCGTATCGAAGAAAACGCCTAAACTTTGTACTAAGCCTTGTTTAGCAGGATGCGAAACGTTGGCCGATGCTGCTGCGTTTGGCACAGAACCCATACCAGCTTCGTTTGAGAACAATCCACGACGAACTCCTTGCATAATCGCAGCACCAATTCCGCCGCCGATTGCTTCTTCTAAGCCAAAGGCACTTTTCACAATCAGCATGAAAACTGCAGGAATTTCAGTGAAGTTCATAATGACAATGTACAATGCCACAATGATGTAGATCGTTGCCATAATCGGTACAACGATTTGTGTCACGCTAGCAATTCGTTTAACGCCTCCAAAAATAACAATTGCAGTTAAGACGACAAGTCCTAAACCAACAGACCAATCTGGAATATTGAAGACATCTTCAAACGATTGCGCAATTGTATTTGATTGAACCGAGTTAAAAATAAAACCAAAGGCTAATGTTAAAAGAACAGCGAAGACGATTCCTAGTTTGCGATTTCCTAAAGCTTTTTCCATGTAGTAAGCAGGGCCTCCGCGGAATTGTTCGCCGTCACGAACTTTGTAAACTTGCGCTAACGTACTTTCAACAAAAGCGGTCGCCATTCCGATAATCGCAACCATCCACATCCAGAAAACCGCTCCAGGTCCACCGATGGCAATTGCCAAAGCAACCCCGGTAATGTTCCCCGTACCGACGCGTGATGCTGTTGAAATCGTAAAGGCTTGGAAAGCTGAAATTCCGCTATCACCATCCTTTTTTTCTGTGATGACACGAAACATCTCACCAAACAGACGAACTTGAACGAATCGCGTGCGAATCGTAAAATAAAGGCCAAGGCCCATAAGAAGTGCAATTAGTATGTATGTCCATAATAACGTATTGATGTTATCCACGAACCACGTGATTCCGTCTATAAAAGCATCCATTCGCTTTCCCCCATTTCATAAACTTAACTTTGTGTCTATACCCCATTTGCAGTAACAGAAAACGTTGATCGAACTCAAATAGAAAAATGAGACCCTCTAGTAAAAGAGGATCTCGGATGTCGGCATTATTATTTTATCACGTGTTTTTCTTATAGAAGAATTTTTAGTGTTTTAAAGTTATTTCCCGGGAAATGTTGCATCATGTTGCTTTTAATATATTGGCCAACACTCGTGCTCCTATATCAAGCGCATCATGATTAAAGTCCATATCGGGGTGATGTAGCCCCGGCGACAAGTCTGCGCCAATGCCAATCATAGCAGCATGCAATTCTGGTTTTTTGATTGTGTAAAAATGAAAATCGTCCGCACCGGTTGTATGAACGGGCGCTGCCGTTGCCGCGTCTCCCAGTGTTTTGCGAATCGCTGCATCGGCAATTTGCATCGCTGTTTCTGAAACTTCTGCAGCAGGCGTGTAATCAGTCCATTCAAACGTAATGTCAACATCGTGTAAAGAGGCTATCGCTCCTAAGCCGTCGCCGATTTTCTGCTGAAGCTCTTTCATGAGTTCATTTGATTGAGAACGCACATCCATCGAGAAGTGTGCACTTCCGGGAATGATGTTCAAACTATCGCCACCCGTTTGGATATGTGTGAGTTTTGCCGAATACGACTCAAATGGTGAAAAGTAAATCGATTTCATGAATTGATGGATAGCGGCGATTACATCAATTGCGTTTTTCCCTTGATGTGGACGCGCTCCGTGTGCGTCCACTCCTGTAATTTTTCCTCTTAAAAAAATTCCCGACCCGTGATGGAGTGCTGGTGTTACTTGCCCAAACGGCAATTCTTCGATTGGACGTAAATGAACACCGTATAAATGCGACACTCCATCCATCGCGCCGCGCGCTATCATCGATAACGAACCATTGCCCAATTCTTCTGCTGGCTGAAAAATAAAACGTACACGTTTTGTCAGTGGTTCGTCTTTTAAATACAACAACGCACCGAGTACCATAGCCATGTTGGCATCATGTCCGCACGAATGATTGGCCTGCAATATACCATCGACTTCTTGCCAAAGCGCATCCATATCCGCACGCACCGCAACCACTTCGTCTCCTTGTCCAATTTCGGCAATCACTCCGGTAACGTCCGAAAAGGTATGATGCTTAACGCCAAGATCCGTCATAATCGCGGCTAGTTTTTTAGTGGTCTCGGTTTCTTTCCAACTCACTTCTGGATGTGTATGAAAATGATTAAAATACGCCAGCGTTTGTTGCTTGATGTTCATGTGACCCTCTCCTTTTGTATTAGGATTCCCGTTGATAGTTTGATTGTACACGAGCGGAGTTGAGAGTTAAATGGGTGTGGTGTGGATGGTTACCCGGGTGTTCGCACTTTATACTAGCGAAATTACCAGTTATACATAAAGGTGAGTTTATTTGTGGAGTGGGTGGTAGATGTATTTACGATATTTGCGTCCGCCTACGGGTTGGCAGTGGTTATTGAGTAGAAAGCGTTTAGCTGTGTCTAGACTTTTGAGTCCGATGAAATCGCGGCATTCCACTGTGTTGATAGCGGGTTTTATTAGCATAAACCAATCGTGTAGCGCTTCGATGTGGGCATTTCTACTGACGAGTCTGCATGTCTCGCATTCCCATGCAACCTGAGTTCTATGCATTTTGCCAAATTGGCAACGTGGGCAAAAGACGCCTGTTTCAATTTCAGTTTGCTGAATTTGAAATTTAGGAGCGAGTGGAAATGGTTGGTAGTCTTGATGTGCTGCGAGGAATTTTTCGCTTAGCTGGTTGAGTTCTTCTATAGACAGAATCGACTTTGGCAGGTTTAATTCGGTTAAATAAAAATTTACTTCGCTCGCTGCTAAAATGCGCGAGTTTGGTGGCGTGTCTTCAACAGTTTGGGAAGGATGCGCAATGACTATGATGCTGAAAATTGGTAAATGAGAACCTATTTTTTCCAGAAATTTACACATTCGCATCGTTGTTTCGTTCATTTGCGTGATAGGGCTTTTATAGCTCCGAATTTCTCCATCCGCCAATGTGGAATAAAGCGCGCTCGGGTTTTGCTTGAATTGTAGCTTGCCGGTAATGTTTTTGACTTCTAGCAAAAAAATAGCGCTTTGTGTAATCAAAACGGTATCCACTTGGATTTTGAATGGCTCGGGCAAGGAAAAATCTTGGATGATTTGATGAGCATACGGCGGATCGAAAAAAAAGAGCGCTTCATCTAACCGTTCTTCTCCACTGAAACCTGCTCTCGCATTATTGAGACTATTTTTAACAGCCGCTCGTTTCGGATGAGTAGGTGACAATCTTTTCAATAAAGCTTCGTACCCCGCAATTTTCACTGGTTTTCCTCTGTATTTAATGATCATAAGTTTCCTCCTTTTTAACTAGCTTAGCAGGTCTTTTAACCGCTTGCCATTTATATCCAAATTTGATTTTTGATTGGCCTATGAGGGTCGTATATGAGATTTGGTGGATAAGGAGGTCTCATTTCTATATAAGCTTTTCGCAGGCGAAAAGTTTATCTTCTTTGCCTAATTTTCTACAAGTATTCTGTGTACGCATCAAAAAAAAGCCGCCTTAATGGCGACTTTTTATGGGTATAGATAGGATCATGTCTTCTAAAAGCATGGGCATTTCTTCAAATGTGTTTTTGATGTGCAAGCGCTCTGTTCGTCTGTGTGCGTCTTTGCCGTAAGGGCCGACATTTAGAACAGGAGCGGTTAGTTGTTTCATTGCTTGGAACGGGATACTGTATGGATCGCCATATACGGGTGTATTGTTTTCGTAGGCGATCCAGCCGTCATTTTGGTCGTTGTAACTGACGTAGCTTAAGTCTGAGATGCCGTTGAAGAAATGGCTTTGTTTGACATCAAGGTCAAATTTTTCTTTTGCGTTTTTTGTGACTTGTTCAACGCACCGTTTAACTAGTTCGTTTTCGGTCGAGTTTACAGATGGGTAATATGGCGGCGCGAACATCAGTACTATCGCAGGCGTTAGCTCTTGGCAGTTGATCAGCAAGATGTCTGTGACGTGCA
This sequence comes from Planococcus versutus, assembly GCF_001186155.3. Taxonomy (NCBI): domain Bacteria; kingdom Bacillati; phylum Bacillota; class Bacilli; order Caryophanales; family Caryophanaceae; genus Planococcus; species Planococcus versutus. The sequence goes on from NZ_CP016540.2 coordinate 2,619,302, forward strand.
TCGATTTTTCACGGATGTCTAAATCTGGAAGTGCTAACGTGTCATGCAGCAAATCGGTAATGTAGTCATGGCCGAATTTAGTGCGTGCGTATTCCATAAGTTCTTCGTAGCGTAACACCTTTATGCCGCCGACAGGTTCAATATTTTCGCGTTCACACATAGCAAAGTAGTCGCGTTCGCAATGCGCTGCCGCTTCTTTTGCGACCGTTTCGAAAATCTCAAACACTTCTTCTGCAGTTCGTTTCATAGTAAAGACATTGTACATTGCTGACGTGCGGTACGGCGTTTGTGCTGAGTATTCTAATTTCATATCACGTTGCGTGAGAGTTACCGGCAGCGGCGTGGATTCTCCGTAAACCACTTCTTTAAAGCTCGTATTCCATTCCATACGATGGGTTAAGTAAGTTGAGATATAACTTGATGTAATGCCTGATAGCGGTTCGCCCACATGCGTTTCTTTGCCATAAAATAAAGCAGACGGCATGATTTTGCCGATAGATCCGGTGTATACATAATGTGCAGTATCTCCGGGTTTGCTCGCGAAGACAGGCTCTCCGTTTAAGAACAATATAAATTCTAAGTTGTGCTCGCGTTCGATATCGAGCAGTCGCGATACACCATAACGCATACCTGCAGAGTTTACTTCTTCGTCTGGTACGGTCATCAATAGTAAGTTGATGTTCCACTTTTCGATCGACGCTTTCTCGATTAATGCCATGTGCAGTGCGAGTCCTGCTTTCATGTCCATTGTTCCGCGACCAAAAAGATATTCTCCTGAGTCAAGGTCTCGCAATGTATCTTCATCTAACTCTTCACGAATTTGTTTAAAAGCTTCACCAAGCAATTCTGGATTGCCTGCTAATGGTTCCAAATCGCCGTATTCGCCCGTATGAACGGTATCGAAATGGCTAATTAACACAATCGTATCGACTGCCTCTGGATGTTTGTAAAGAGCCGTCACATTTTGGCGTCCCCAGTTGACTTCTCCCATTCCAATATAATCTGGATGTTCTTGAAAATAAGGCAGTTCCATTAATTTATCTTTTAACTTATACGCAAACTCCACTTCTCCATCAGTTAAAGTTAAGCTTTTCCAACTGACAAGTTCACATAATAATGCTTGTAATTTTTCTGGTGTTCCCCATAATGCGGTCACGGCTCTACACTCCCTAATTATTCTTTACTTTTCTTCATTATAATGAATTTTTTGTTAAATAAAAAGAAGATGACTCTAAAATATTTTTGCAACAAAAAACGACTCATGAAAAAAGCCGTTTTTTACGTTTTTTCATTAAATCTTCAGCAGCCCCTGATCCAAATAGCACACCAATAACGATGAGCACCAATCCATAAATATGGCCAGAGGTAATTTTTTCATTTAAAATCACACTAGCGCCAACTAATGAAAATAATGTATTCAAGTTCATAAAAATTGCAGCTTTTGTTGGGCCAGCTTGCCCTATCGAATAATTGTAAAGCATATGACCGACTGCGGTTCCGAGCATTGCAGAAAAGAAAAAAGCGACCCAAAAAGATGTGGGTGCATCAGCAAAAGCTGCAATTTCACCCGGTTCTTGTAGCAGCGAAATGACAAACAACACGACCGAGCCGATGATAAACATATAACCTGTTAGTAAGCGTGGATCCAAGGTACGGGCGGCATTGGCGATAACAATATAACTTAGCACTTGCGCCAAAATCGACAAGAATACGTAAACGTCTCCAATGTTCAAACCCGTTGATGCTCCACTGCCCACCATAACCGTAGCGGCCACACCCGCAAATCCAACAACAACTCCAAACCATTGAAGCTTAGATGGGTAATTGCGCATAATTAATGACACCAGCACCGCCGTTAACATCGGTCCTGTCCCGAGAATCAATCCAGCATTTGAGCCGGTTGTTACGGCTAAGCCATTTGACAAGAAATAATGATGTCCTACGACATTGAGTAGCGAGCCAAGAAAAATAAATTTCCATTCTTTTTTAGCTGGCCACCGCAACAGTTTGAACCTTGTGAGAATTGCCATCACAGACAAGCCTGCCAAAAAAATACGAAATGCGGTTAAAGTGACAGGATCGACAAATGACAACATGTATTTAACCGCGGACAAGTTAAAGCCCCAGACAATCATCACAGCCGTTAAAATGCCATAAATTTTCCATTGATTCAAATCCAAAGACCTTCTTTCGCCTTTCTGTAGAAAAGCCCTTATTTTTGATTTTTTTGGAACAGTTTACTTAGGTGTTTGGATAGTGTATTGATATGCTTTTCGATCGATCAATAAACTGAAAGCGATAAAAGCAGCAAGCGATAATAACACGGGTACTGTAACGGTATGAACACCGAACAAATTACCGTTTGCCAGGTTGTAAAAATGCAAAGCGATATAGCTACTAATTCCTGTCATCATCGATGCAATGGCGCCGTATTTATTGCCCCATTTCCAATACAACCCCAGCACAATCGGCCAAATAAAGGCCGCTTCCAACCCACCAAACGCAAACAAATTCAAGAAAATGAGCAGTTCAGGTGGATTTAATGCGAGCAAAAAGACAATTATGCCGAGTACGCCCGTCACACCAAACGAAATGCGTTTAATGGTTTTAAGTGTGGCATCTGGTTTTACATAATTCAAATACACGTCTTTCACAATCGATGAACTAACTAGTAATAACAACGAATCGACGGTCGACATAATCGCAGCCATTGGCGCGGCGAGGACGATTCCAGCGACCCACGGCGGCAAAGTTTCAAGCGCAATTAGCGGAATGACTTTATCCCCAATTTCAATGCCTGGCATAACAGGACGTGCAAAAACGCCGATCAAATGCATATTCAGCATGATAAAACCAGTTACAAACGTGCCAATAATTAACGCCCTGTGCATGGCACGCGAATTTTTATAAGACATAGCACGTACTGCAATTTGTGGCAAGCCAACAACGCCAACGCCGACTAAAATCCAAAAAGAAGAAACGTAAGCAGCGGTTAAATCACCGTTTGCACCATATGGCGTGACTAAATTTGGGTTTTCAGCAATCAAATCATTGACGATGTTTGGAATGCCCCCTCCTGCAACAATGACCGCAATCAGTAACACAAGTGTACCGATAAGCATGACGGCTCCTTGTACAGCATCGGTCAAGGCAACGGCACGAAACCCACCAATCGTCACATACACAAGCACACTAACAGCAAATAAAAACAACGCTGAATTATAAGATAATCCTGTCAGTGATTCCACAAGACGCGCACCGCCAATCCATTGTGCGGCCATTGCGGAAAATAAGAAAACAATAATGCTAAAAGCTGACAGCAAGACAACGAAAGTGCTATTGTAACGAGCTTTCAAAAAATCAATCATGGTAATTGCTTTATAGCGCCGTGCCATAATGGCGTATTTTTTACCAAGAATCATTAACACAAAATAACCTGTAACCACTTGTGCCATGGCAAGCAACACCCAACCAAACCCTAACGTATAGGCGGTTCCAGGACCTCCAAGAAAACTTGACGCACTGCCGTAAGTCGCAACCATCGTCATAGCGAGTACAAAGCCACCTAGTTCACGGCCACCTAAAAAATAATCGCTAATAAAATTGGAAGAACTCGCTAATTTACGGCTTGACCAATAACCGATAAAAAAGATGATCAGTAAAAACACGAGCATGGGTACTAATACGGCGTAATTCATCATTCCTCCTCCTCTTCATCAAACGGGACTTCGACAAAGAAGAATTTAACGACAATGACAACCAATACCGAAATTAATAGGAATCCTACCACACAGCTATAAAAAAACCAATCCGGCAAGCCGAAAACGTAACGGTACTCTTCAACAGGACGTGAGCCTAAGCCGTAAGCAAAGCCAAACCACCACAAAAAATTGAACAAGGCTAAGCCAAGCCCAATCCATGCTTCTCGGTGCGCTATTTTAAAACGCCAATCCAATTCCTCCATCACATACACTCCGATCGTTGTCTTTTTATGGCTATTTCTCGCGTTGTTCTTTTTCTTCATCTATCGTACACCATTGACGAGTTTTGATTAACCCCTACGTGTGCTTTTTAAGCAGGTAAAAACCCGAAAGCTTAAACTTCCGGGTTTGAGTTTTAACGAGCTAGTAAATATTCTACATATGCACGCCAATAGGTATTTTTCGCTTCTTCGAAATCTGGTTGGCGGCTCGGGAAAGGCATAAACACTTTCGGTGGCACAACAAATTTCTCCAGTTTTTCTTCGTGGATTATAACCGTTCCAACTTCAGGAGCTTCAGATAATACCGCTTTTGTGCCATCTTCAAAATTGGTCGTCACTGACACTGTTTTGGGTCGTCCGTTTATATGTAACGAATGCGCTTTGCCGGTAACACCGTCATAATCAAAAAGCCAAGAAATCGGCAAGGCTACTGCATCACTAGCTGACTTTAACGTAATGGCGGTGTTGACATTGGCGCCATAAGGCAATGGATTTTCGATCGGTGCATCAGCGACGATGCGTATTTCATAATACGCCAACGGATTGTTTTGTTGTTTTGGATCTAATTGATGATAAGCTTCTAGCCATTTCGATTCTTCGGCAGGCATTTCAGAAATACGTTGAACCGTTCCTGTGACGATGCCATCGATGCCTTCACCTTGAATTTGAACAGGATCTGTCACTTGTACCGATGGCCACTCGTCTTCTAATACATAACTCAAAAACACTTTTTCTGTTGAATAAATTTCGATGCTTAATGGTTCTGTATCACGATTGATTTTCGAAACTGTTCCATCAACGGGACTAATTACCGAAGGACTTGATAAATTTTGTGCAAGCTGCGCATTTAAAACCGCTAATTGTGAGTCTAGTGCAGCTAATTGTTGCTCAGCTTGCGCAATTCCTGCAGCGTATGAACCGTCTTGTGGTACTGCAACACCCACAGAAACGTTAACATCAAATTTTATAACTTCGTCTTCTTCATTGGTGATTTCGGAATTATTGGATGCATCTCGTGACACCGCACCCCCTTGTGCAGCTTTTGCTTGTTCCAATGTTGCAAGTGAAGCTTTCACTTCGGTGCGTTGACTTTCTAATGCTATTTTTTGGGTTTCCCATACAGCTCGTTGGTCCTCTGTTTCCGCTTCATTTAAAATGGCCAACTCAGATCCAGCAGTAACCGCGTCTCCTTCGTTAACTGTCCATTGCTGCAATGCTTCGTTGTCTTGAATATAAATTTCGACCGTATCTTCAGGGACCGTTAAGGCTTCTTTAAACAAATTGGTCGTGTAAGCATGCGCATATGTTTGTTCATAATCATCGACGTAAACGCTTTTTGGCAAAATGCTTTTCTCACCGAACAGTAATAACGCATTGGCAGTCAAAAAAGCGACAATCGCTACGGATAACCCAACAAAATAGAATTTATTCAAAGGGATTCCCGCCTTCCATAAAACCGCCTAGTATATCGTCCACTGGGATTAAACTAACTGACGCAACAATCAAGGCCGACACTATGTGAAGAATGATCAAACCAAACAAAATCAGTGCCGGATTTATCTTCGTAAAGCTCCGAATAAATCGGTATTGCACCGCAATGATTAGCGACGTAAACAACGTTAGCTGATTAAAAAAATAAATCAAAAACGAATGGTCCAAAAACGTATAAGCAATCGGACCGAACGAGAAAATAGAGACCGACATCGTATAGCCAGTCACTGCAAACAACAGACTAATCAATCCCTTTTCAATGATCAGTAAAGCCGTCACATAAATTTGCATAATGAGCGCTGCACGCCACGGCAACCGTAAGAGTTTGCTGTACAAAAATGCTGTTCCGTAAACATGAAAAGCTACATAAAAACCACCCCATAGAAGCGTTCCCATAAGTGATGTCCAACGCGCGACTGTATATGCATCCCACATACCTGCTGCGAGAAGAGGTGTCAGTGATTCTGTATTCATGCCCCAAACTTCACTAACGGCAAAAACCAAAAGACCCATTAGAAAAATCCAAGCAATGCGTTTACTAACGTTCCGCATTTCGGTTGTTTGTATATTATGTATAAGCTGCCCTTGTCTCGGGAAAAAGTGCCAAAATCTAAAGTCTGATATCATGCGTATGATTCCTTTCAAGGCAATTGACGTTCTGCTTCACTTTACTTTACCAAAAAAGCGCTCTCTTTGAAACGTATTCGCTGACACATTTTACAATATATGAGCTGTTTGAGTCAAAAGACATAGAAATACGGTCGAATGGCGTGGGTTTGTTTGCGACTTGCCCAGTGTTTGCTTGGCTTACTCCAAAACAAAAAGGCTGTTCACAAGGAACAGCCTCAGACTGTAGACAAAGTCTTATTAAACTGAATAGTGATGTATAATCTCCAACTGGGCTGACCACTCCGCTTTCCGGTGGGCTCAGCTTCAGCCTCCTCGTCACTGACGTTCCTGCGGGGTCTTCAGCTTTCGCTGTCCCACAGGAGTCTTCGTGGACCAGCCCAGTTGGAGGGTTCCAGCTCTAATCAAAGTGAGATTATTTAGTACATTTCACAATAAAAATACATGATCAAGCCTTTTCATCTACTCACTTAAGGATTCTTTTGTCTACAAGCCGAGGCTGTTCACAAGGAACAGCCTTTTTTTCTAGTTAGTTTATGATTCAATAATACGGTATTTCTTATGTGAAATTACGGTCATGTTAGATGCCGCACCAATTTCTTTTGCGTCTTCTGGTGAGATTTCTACAATCACTGAGTTGTCCATAATCTTGAAAATCGTTCCATTAACATCCACATCGTTACGAGTGAAAGATATCCATTCACCGATGTAGCGCGCCGCTACGAATTCTGATACTTCTTTTTCATGGGGTTGGAAAGCCATCAATACCACGCCTCTCTTTTTAAAACGCTATCTGTCTATTATACCACAAACTGACTTCTATTTCATCTTTGACGACAAGGCATTCTTGAATGTTTTTATTCAATACTTTTTTTATTCGTGGTCTTCTTTTTCCATAAAGCGACGAACTGCGCATAGTTCCACTTCGTGCTTAGTGCCAGCCAATTCAATAATTTCTACTGATTTCCCTGGTGTCGGTGAATGCAACATGAGTCCATTGCCGTAATAAACTCCGACGTGATGCAGTTTGCCTTTGCCTTCTTCGTACGCAAAGAACAATAAATCGCCGATGTGCCAAGAACTTTCATCGTGCTGGTCAATTTCTGTTCCTTCTACCGCTTGATCAACTGCATCGCGCGAAATGATGACGCCACTTGCTTTCATTAAGTTGTAAGTAAACCCCGAACAATCAAAGCCGTAGCTCGACATGCCTGCCCATAAATACGGCAAATCTAAAAAGGATGCACCGAGTGCAGCAATGTCTAAACCGGTCGCTTGAGAACTTTGGTTATGAGTTGCAACAATTTCTACTGCATCTTTCATGATTAACGCATTGCCATCAGGAGTTTGTAGACGAACAAAGTCACCCAGTCCTTTGATGGGAAGCATCGTATTAAACGGCACTACTGTTAACGGATGAAACTCTTCTGTCCACAGTTGTGCTTTGTCGTGCATGACGCGTGCATAGCCCAGTTCTGCCAAAGTCTCCACTTCTTGCAATTGACTCATTGGCACCCAGCCGGGGTAGCCACGCTCATCTTTTTGACACGGTTGCCAAAGCGCAATAATTTTTGCCCAGCCGTCAACCACTTCATCAATCAAAACCGGTTCGCCGTAAAGAAGCTGTGTTTGGATGCGGTTCCCATCGACCAAGTCTTGCGTATCGTCTCGGCTCATTTCTTGTAGCCATTTATTGATGTTTGGGTTTTCTGCAATGCCATCTGCATCGATTGGACGCACTTTTTCAGGTGCCGTCCAAACAGTTGCAACAGGTACACTACATACCCATGCCGTAGATTCGGTCTGCAACAAATCCTTCACTCCGTTTCTTTTGAATTATTGAACACCCGGAAGAATCGTCAAGGTTTTTGCATCTCCATCTAGTCGAGCAAGAGCACCTAAAGGAACGGAGAAATGCGGTTCGCAATGTCCAATTTTAAAGCCTTTGACTATCGGAATTTTTAATCCGCTGAAATAATCAGCCAATACTTGTTCTAGCGAAAACGAAGGCTTGCGTTTATTTGGCTCAGCGTTTTTAAAGTCACCAATCACAATTCCCGCAGCTTCATCGAATTTGCGTGCCATGCGTAAATGATTGAGGATTTCGTCCACTTCAGCCGGCTCTTCATCGATATCTTCGATCAATAAAATCTTGCCCTTTACGTCTAGATCAAACTTCGTACCAATCGCGCTACGAATCAACGATAAATTTCCGCCAACTAGCTGGCCTTGTGCCACTCCGCTCACGATGGTTTCGAGTGGTGACACTTCCTCGGTGTAATGCAGTTCAAACGGTTCGAACAATTGGCCAAACATGCGACGGCTGCGCTCGTGAAATTCAGGTTTGCCTACATCTGAAGCAAGCATTGACCCGTGGAACGTCACCATTTCCGCATATTCGCCCAGTGCAGTATGTAAAAAGGTAATATCCGAATAGCCCCAAAATACTTTTGGGTTTTCTTTAATCATGGCGTAATCGATTTGGTCAGCATACCGTGCAGCACCATATCCTCCACCTGCACAAAAAATACCAGCGATTTCTGGGTCTCTAAACATCGCATGCAAATCAGCTAATCGTTCTTTATCGGTTCCTGCTAAATAGCCCTTTTCTTCATATACCGATTTGCCAAGCTTAACATTTAACCCAAGCTCTTCTAAAAACGGCAATGCTTTTTTCAAATTTTCTTGATCTGGAGGACTTGAAGGTGAAATCACACCGACGGTATCCCCTTTTTTCAATCGTTTTGGTAATGTTCTCAAACTTATCTACTCCTTTAGACTCTAGTCAATCTGTATTCAGTATAAACGAAATGCGCCATAATCTATCAACTCAAAATTTAACAGAATTTTGCTTGCATCGCGAGTTCAGTCATTACTAACATCGCTCGGTAAGCTTCTAACATATCTTTTGCTTGAAACTGAACAACGGGTGCGTCTTTTTGCAGCTCGCAACCTGGCATCATCGCAGCTAGTTCCGCTTCACCGTAATTAGTAAATTCGATTTTCAATAATGGTTTTTCTGGTGGTCTTAATGGTTTCACATTGGCACGGTTTTCAATCGCTCGAATGGTTTGTTCTTGCAACAACTTTTGTGCTTTTTTTGGGTGTAATGTACGAACCGTCGAACGAGTTACTGACTGTTTTACTGCAACGGTCGTCACATTTGGAATTAATGCCTCCGCTTCCTTACAGGCACAGTCATCTCCTGCTACCAATAAAACCGGCACTCCGTGGTAACCCGCAACATAGGCGTTCAATCCCAGTTCACCTACTTCTACTTCATTGATCCACATCGAACGGACGGCAAAAATCATAGAATGTGCCATCACACCTTTTTGTCCAGCACGAGCATGATAACCCGCAAACAAAGCACCCGTATAACTTTGATCTAGACCTTCTACCATCGAATACGTTTTTACTCCGCCTGTAATCAACTCAGCTTCTTCATGCAAATCTTCTGCAATTAAATTATTCATCTTTGAATGACTGTCGTTTACGAGAAACGTTTTTGCTTCTGCCATAAAAGCGCCGCGAATAATCGCGTTGGCGTCTTCTGTCATTAAGCGGCGGCCGCGTTCGTAATTGGCTTCAGTTGAATCGACATATGTATAATCGGGTAGCGCCGTGACCCCTTCCATATCCATAGACAAATAAAATTTCATTTAAAAACTCCTTTTCATTCTTATCCAGCTACTTTATATCATTCAATGTACCAATCTCCAACAGATAGTTCAATCTAAGAGGTGTTCATTTTTATGCAAAACTGGGCTTAATCTATTCATTTTATTTTATATTTTAGAATTTTTAGTTAATTTGTATGATGTTTATTAGAAATCATTCATTTATACTAAAAACAAGTTAGCAAACAGCTTAACTTACCAGTGATATCTTCCACTAATATACATTTAAAAGGAGCGGATGAAAATGATGAATTTCGACAAAATACTTGAACTGGGCTGGGAAGATCTTGCAATTGGAATAGCTGGTTCGGCAGCTGTTATGTTGTTTATCAATTTTTATACATTGATGTAAGGGGTGACATATGAAGAACCTAGACACGTAAAAGCTCTTTTCCCGATAATGCGGAAAAGAGCTTTTACTATGGCGTTTTTTCCTATTCAAAAACGCCTTTCCCCATATTCCGGAAAGACGTTTCTTTATCCATAGGCTGCTGTTTCCACTTTACAAACCTCCATATAGTTGCTGTGATTGGCGTTGTTGAGACAATAACGCATCAAACATCGCTCGATTTCCTGCACTTAAGGCTTCATCAATCATTCGACTGTAATTTTCCTGCTCCAAAAAGTAAATTGCATCTGTAGCTTCTTGTCGCGTTTGTTCATTGACTTCAATCAATTCATTTCGTTCTTCTTGCAAAATCGTTTGCAAATGCCTGTGAATGTCCGACACCAATAACAATTGATACAAGGGCAAGCGAATAAACCGGTTGCCTTTTTGAAAAACAAACACTTCTGAGAGATTTTCTACTTGAAAAGTATTCAGGTTAACAATAATTTCTTTACCTTCCACCGGGATAAAGTGAAACAGCTCATCATCTTTCATGATGGAAAAATACTGATAAGCAAACACAAACTTTACCAGATGCCCTTCTTTCTTCGTATAGAATGGCTTCATGAGCTTTACATGCAACATTGTAATCACCCCTTTTCTTATTTATCATAATATTCTGACTAAATTAATTATACCATAGAAACTTCTTTTCGAAAATAGATGTGGTTAAAAATTCCCTTATCTAGTAGACGTTTCAAAATTTATTTGTCACAAAATTCACACATTTTTCGAAAAGTATCATTTTCAATGATTTCTTTACTTAACTTTCCCATTCGAATCTTGAAAAATTGTGTGACTCCATTCTACAGCGTCCAAAGGCGACTCTCAAAATCTTCGAAAACTACTTACTGTTCACTAAAAAAGCATTTATTCGCTGTACACCCCTGTTAACTTCTAAACAATAGAAAAAGTCCACCATCCACCTATGTCGGTAGCCAACGGACCGCTAAAAAAGTCTATTATTTTTTTGAACATGTTCGTTGATGTCGATGTTGGGGAGGCACCACCATAAAATGCATTTCGTTCGAGTTGATGTAAATGGATACCTTTTCCATAATATAAGCTACCAAACTATGAAATTCTTCATTAGACATTTCGCGTTTGTAGAAAACGATTCGGTTCATTTTGAAATCAACTTGCACTTGCTTCAGGTAATCTGGAAACAGTCGGGGATTTTGAACACTGTAACGATCACCATCTGCTGAAATTTGCCAACTAATCTGGCTAAACACTAACTCAGCTTTTGCATAGACTACTTCCCAAGCCAAAACGTCTTTGGGATGCAACACCAAACGCAAGTCAGGAATTTCTAAAACAAACGAATTAAACAACGATCATTCTCCTGTCTAGATTGATTTAATCGGGCCTTTATAACTCTTATAATACCATTTATTTTACATAAAAAGATGACTTATAAAAAATAAAAAGAGTAGGGATCGAGCTTATTGCCATCAACTTACTCTTCATCGTTTACGGAGCAGTCGATAAGTCGTATAATAGAAGGAAAGTTTTATTTTGGGGCGATGCATATGGCTACGGTTCAATCCCTGGCGAAAAGATTCGAAGATACAATACACAATTATATGGCTGCTATCGACAAATCACTTCTACCAACGCGTGCGTTGGATGAGGAAATGGTTCGAAAAGCAGTCTTTTTAGTGCGACATGACGGTGTTCAAATTCAGTCGTTCAATGAAGAACGTTTATTGCTTGAAGCTGTCGTTAAAGATGCACACGCAGTTAAGGTGATTCTTAACTTCGATAAAATGACCGCGATCTGTGCCTGCCCGCAAGAACAAATGTGTCGACACCGGTTGGCTGTTATTTTTGCGCTTTATCAAAAAATTGGATCTCTCTCTGAATGGGTTGCCACTTGGCGTGAACCCGAAAGCAAACAGATGGCTTTGTTATCTGAAAAACGTTCTCCCGAGCAATGGACAAAACTCATTCGCAGTATTTGGCGTGACGCCATTCCAGAATACACGACTCGCAATTATTTTTATTTTGAACAAATGTATGATGGTCGGTTTAAAAACGCATTATCGTATGTTCCATTAGAACGTGAATGGAAAGTGCTTTATCGCACGTATGCTTATTTGATTTCATTAACAGAAGTATGGTCAACTTTTGTCTCAGGCTCCCAAGAAGTTCATCATTCGTTCTTTAAAACTTGGTTTGATGATAGACTGCATGAATTGCGTGAGTTAATGGGACAACTTCGCGTGCAACATCGTACATTTGAAACAGATGCTTTTTTTGAACACTTAAAACAATTAATTCGCGAATTTATTGCAGTGAAAGACGCTTCATTTTCACAACGTTTTTCACTGTATCAATTGTTTTGGACAACGTTATTTACGACAAATAGATTGCGCGAAGAAGAACTTCTTGCTTTACAAAATCCAGATGAACGATTAAAAGCCTTTTTCTACATTTTATTGCAGAAAGATCTTGATGTTAAAAAAATACTCCCACATGAAACACCGGACTGGGTCGCGTTGGCAGTTCTTGCTGAAAACGAGCAGCACCCGCAAGCCTTAACGAATATTTTAATGGCTGTTAAGCCGCATGTGAAAACGTTCCTATTTGAAGGACTTTATACACAATACCGTCATCAGTATGTTCGAACACTTAGTCGTTTGTTTTCACAAATCGAATTAAGCGAACTGGATTGGGAAGATTTGTTCAAGCAATTTGGTCATTACGGCTTGCCAGCATATTCCGCTTATTTGATCGAAAAGGAAATGTTTAAACAATGGGCAGAATTGCATCATCTTCATAATTCACCTTTGTATTTTGCGGAAGAATGCGGTCTTAAAGAAGTGCAAAATGCAGCACCTGATTACGTGCTTCCCCTTTTGCATCGATATGCGCTTTCTTATCTAGAAGAACGCAACCGTCCAAGCTACAAACAAGCTGTGCGTATTTGGAAAAAGATGAAAGCAGCCTGTAAAAAAAGCGGTCAAATGGAGTTCTGGACTGCGTACATCACTGAAATCCGCACACAGAACAAACGCCTGCGTGCATTGCAGGAAGAGATCGAGAAAGGAAATCTTATATGAATCAATTCCAACCTGAAGCAAGTCGTCTCTACTATTTAACCATTTCGCGTGGAGAACTATTTCGTATCCAAGCATCCAATGAAGCCGGCAATCGAATTCCACCAGAAATTTGGAAGCAGTATTTATATTTCTTGGATAAAGATAGCTTTTACGGCTTGACCGCACAACTGGATGGATTGGATTTGGTCTTGACTCCTGCTGATTTTGTTCGCTTGTTTCAAAGTGAACCTCATCATTACGTGACATTTGCTGGACAGCGCGCTGAAGATGAAGAGTGGTTGAAACTGGCTGAGAAAGTCGCCGATTCCTTAAATGATGCTGATTTGTGGAATCATGTATCTAGTAAAGAAAACAACATTGTTATAGATGAGCATTATGGTGATCAAGAAATCCGAACATTCATCGCCGATACCATACAGCACCAATTGCGCCAAAAAGGCTTGTCTGTTGCTCAATTGCCGTTTATTCGAGACTTTGTCCAACAAGTCGGTTGGGATGGTCTAGCTGATGCCTCAGACTATGTAATGGCGGTTCAATTGAGTGAGCCTGATGCTACTGACTTTTGGTCATTCAAGGTAGTCATGCGCGCTAAACGAGGCAGCGTTTACTGGTCTCCTTCTAAGCGTCGTGCAGATGAACCTATTCCAACAGCTTTACCAGAGAAATGGCGCGCTTTTGCACCTGATATAAAAAATCGACAATCACTCATGTTGAGCTTATGTCCGTCTATTGACAGCTTTGACGAAACTCGCTTTTATCATACTGAATGGACAGATGCTGAAATTCTCGAATTTTTGCGAAACGATGCTGAGATTTTACAAGCTTTTGGAGTTGAAGTATCGATTCCCTCTTGGCTAAAAGCGGTTCAAGAATCAAAAATTCGTGTAAAAGCGAATGTCAATTCAACAATCAAAAAAGCTTCTGTTGTAGGACTTGATCAAATCATTAACTTTGACTGGCAGTTTTCGTTAAATGGGCACGACCTTAGCATGCAAGATTTCCAGCGTTTAGTTTCTGAGAATAAAGAATTTATTCGTATTGGGAATGAATGGGTCCGAGTTGACTCAAACTTGTTGATGCAATTGCGAAAAATGATTGAAGAAGCAGAAGATGCTGATTGGACCATTAAGGATATGCTATTCCAAAATGTTCCAGAAATAATGTTAGAAGAAACAGCTGAAGAAGACGATCCACTTGTGGAATTTCATTTAACTAGATCGCTGAAGACATTGCTCGACAAGTTATTGGATAAACGTGACTTACCGGAAACTCCACTGCCACAGAATTTGTTGACGGAGCTACGTCCTTATCAAAAAGTTGGTTTTGACTATTTGGTATTTATGCGCGAAGAGGGATTTGGTCTTTGTTTAGCAGATGATATGGGACTTGGTAAAACCGTTCAGTTGATTACTTATTTACTGCATGTTCATGGAAAAAAACCTGATCAGCCATCGCTAATTGTCTGTCCGACTTCTGTTCTCGGCAACTGGCAAAAAGAAATAGAGCGTTTTGCGCCTGATTTGAAAGTAGTCACTCATTACGGCAGTGTTCGTCCAAAAGGCCAAGAATTTAATGCCTTTTTAGCTGAAGAAAAACCTGACGTTGTGTTATCAACTTATGGCATTGTTTCTTCTGATGGAGATGAAATGCAAAGTCTTCACTGGACGAGTATTACGCTTGATGAAGCGCAAAACATTAAAAATATGTACACGAAACAATCAAGAACAATTCGAAAATTCAAAGGTGACCACCACATTGCCTTAACGGGAACACCGATTGAAAACCGGTTGTCTGAATTGTGGTCAATATTTGACTTTATCAATAAAGGGTATTTGTATCGCATTAAGCAATTTCAAGAAAACTTTATGATTCCGATTGAACGTGACAACTCGGAAGAACATAAGGAAAAATTACGTCAGCGGATTCAGCCGTTCTTGCTTCGTCGGACGAAAAAAGATCCCGATTTGCAGTTAAACTTGCCTGAAAAACAAGAACAGCTGGAGTATTGCCCACTGACTCCTGAACAAGCCGCTTTGTACGAAGGGCTGGTTCAAGATACGGTGCAGAAAATGGAGACGCTCACAGGTTTTGAGAAAAAAGGACTTGTATTGAAAATGCTGAGCAAACTAAAGCAGCTATGTAATCATCCGTCTCTTTACTTGAAAGAGCCGTATACGAACGCCGCTGAAGTTCTTCCTCGTTCTCAAAAACTCGAACGCATTGTGACCTTAGCCGGGGAAATTGCGGAACGCGGGAACAATGTTTGATTTTTACACAATATATCGGTATGGGACATTTACTTCAACAAGCCATCAATGAGTTATATGGTCATGAAGTACCGTTCTTAACGGGGAGCATGCCAAAACAGCAACGAGATACGTTGGTTGCTCAGTTTCAAGCCGGGAAATTCCCGATTTTCATCTTGTCTTTAAAAGCAGGCGGTACCGGTCTTAACTTAACGGCTGCCACGCACGTATTACATGCCGACAGATGGTGGAATCCAGCAGTCGAAAACCAAGCAACGGATCGTGCTTACCGAATTGGACAAACCCAATTTGTTCATGTCCATAAATTTGTGACAATTGGAACGATTGAAGAAAAAATCGATTCGTTATTGGTTCAAAAGCAATCCATGTCCGAGGAATTTATCCAATCCAGTCAATGGATGACCGATCTTTCGGATAACGATTTGAAAGAACTCTTTACGTATTCCTTATAGCTCGTTCCAAATAATCCGGTCAGGTCCCCACCTGGCCGGATTTCCCCTTTTAGACATGAATACTTACCCTTTTTGAACAGAGCAAAAGTTTAATTTTAATTCACTTAATTCCCGCTCTGCTTTAACCAAACGTTGATGGAGCAAAGCGGTTAGTTTGATTAATTGCTCCATATGCACTTCCAATTGCAGTTGCACATCATTTGACATTGCTAAGTGTCTCCTTTCTTTCAAGTTGTTACGCGTTTACTCGCTCGGTTCCTGGCGGTTGGAAATCGAAGTCTGCATCAGTTTGTGGCATTTCTTGTTGAGGTGTGACTTCTTCTTGTGCTTTTCGTTTATCGAGGAAGCGGATTTGATCGCCGAGCACTTCTGTAACATACATACGCGTTCCATCTTCTTTGTCGTACGAGCGCGATTGCAAATGGCCTGTAACAGCGACGAGGGATCCTTTTACACAGTATTTCGAGACATTGTGTGCAGGTCTTCCCCAAGTGGAGCACAGAACAAAATCTGTTTCGGTTTCTCCTTTCTGATTTTTGTAGTTTCGTGACACTGCAACAACAAAGGAAGTATGTACCCGTCCTTCATTCATTACGCGCATCGTTGGATCTTTTGTGAGACGTCCGACAATTCCAACTTGATTCATTTTCTCACCTCCTTTTGCATACTTAGAGCATACTAAGAAGATTGAATTCTTTGCAAAACCGAAAAAATTAAATTTCATGCACTATCAGCGTTCATATTTCATTTTTGAAGAGTTTCAAAAATATTTTTTAGAGATAAGTACTTGAATTACACAAGTTCTAGTTAAATTTCAATCTAAATCAAAACTGGCATTTGGCAATAAATTGTTATTTTTGCATCAGCTGTTTCGATACACCGACAAAATCTTCTGTATGCTATACTAAAACAAAGCAAGTATTGGAGGCATCATCATATGAAAACATTTAAAATGCTGTCACTGGGTATTGAAAAAAACGATCAAGTAACAGATTACCCTGTATTCGACGGGATTATTATTAACCAAGAAAACGATGAACGTTCGTGGATTCTTGAAATGCTGATTGATTTACCGTATCAAGAATTTTTTGATCATTTATTGGGAACGAAAGAAGTCGTAGCTGTTCAAGTAGTGATTTCCTATCCTGGAAACGAACCCGCTCCTTTTGAAGTTATCGTTCAAGATGTAAAAGTTATGGGCGAGCAAGTTTCGGTATTGATGAAAGGGACATTAATACGGGCTCGTCGAAAATACGCAGAAACATTGCTGTCTGAGCTGTTAGAAGATGGACTGGAAGGACAACAACTTCTTGAACGGTTCGAAACTGATATGCGTACACGTCCAGGCCTTCGGATAGACGACGAAGTTTAACCCGAAATTTCACGATCAAAAAAGCTGTTCACGAAAGTCAGAAACGATGACTTTCGTGAACAGCTTTTGTTGTTTGAGATTGCTTATGCTTCTACTACCGGCCCTAATGCAAAGAGAATATCACATTCACAAGCAATTTCTCCGTCTACTGTCGCAATGGCATGACCTTTGCCCATCGATCCGCGCAATTTTGTCAAGACCACTTCTAAGCGCAATTGATCACCTGGCACAACTTGTCGTTTAAAGCGGCAATTATCAATTCCTGTAAAAAACGCCAGCCGTCCTTTATTCGCTTCTAGTTGCAACACTGCTGCTGCACCGACTTGTGCTAAAGCTTCAACGATTAACACACCCGGCATTACTGAATATCCAGGGAAATGACCGTTAAAAAATTGTTCGTTTGCGGATACATTTTTTAAGCCAACTGCTTTTTTGCCTGCTTCTATTTCCACCATACGATCTACCATTAAAAATGGGTAGCGATGCGGTAAAATTGCTTGAATTTGCTCTGTTGTCAACAATCCATCCATCTCCTTTAATCTTGTTTTCACACTTGAACTTACTTTTTATTTACCTGTCATAATATCAATAATGTGTTGCCACGTTTCCCATTTTAATGCATCGGCTGGTTTTCCATCTCCGACAACACCAAAACCAACCATTACGCCAAAGGCGACGGCCAAAGCCAGCAAAGCGATGACAATAATGATGCGCAACCAGATTGGAAATAAACGAATTTGAACCCACCACGTTTTTTTAGGGGCTTCTGTGTCTGTCACTTGTCGTTCTGATTTTTTTCGAAAGAAAGCATTTTTCTTTAGTTCAGCCATTCATGCCGTCAACCTCTCTATTTACTGCATTCCCTTAGTTTGGGCATTGCTACATTTACTATCGTTTATTGCCAATTTATTATGAGGTTACTAGTAAGATAGGCTTTTAAGATAAGATTTTGCACATATCTAGCAAGCTATCATTACTTTAAATTATAACTAGAATGTGCTCATTTTGCTATCAGCTGTTTTAATTTTTTTTATTCTTGAAGATGCTTTCTTTTGCTTCTAGCATCAAACCTGTTCCTAACACGACACATTCTAATGGATCATCTGCAATGGAAACCGGTATACCTAATCTTTCCGAAAGGAGTTGATCCAGCCCATCAAGCAAAGCGCCTCCACCTGTCAAAATAGCGCCGCTTTCACTAATATCGGAAGACAATTCAGGTGGCGTTTTTTCCAAAACCAATCGACTGGTTTCTACAATAGCCTCTACTGAATCTCTCAATGCTTGTTCAATTTCAACTGAACTGATCCATAAGGTTTTCGGAAAAGACGTTAAAATATCACGACCACGAACTTCCATCTTTTTTTCTTCGCTTTGTTTTAAGGCTGTTCCAATTTCTTGTTTAATATATTGAGCCGTTTTTTCACCGATCAGTAATTTATGCTGTTGCTTTACATACTTCATAATTTGCTGGTCAAAACGATCTCCTGCAATTTTAACCGTCTCACTCGATACGAGATCCCCCATAGACAGAACGGCGACATCGGTCGTACCGCCACCAATATCTATAACCATAGACGCCTTAGGACGATAAATGGCCAAACCTGCACCAATAGCTGCTACTTTGGGCTCGACTTCTATATACACTTTTCTAGCTCCTGCTTTTTCTGCAACTTCACGAATGGCGTTTTTCTCGATACTTGTCACATTGGTCGGACAGCAAATGAGTATGCGCGGCTTAGACATAAAGCCTTTTAATTTTAGTTCATTCATATAATGCTTTAACATCGCTTCGGTAACGTCAAAATCATAAATGACGCCATCTTTTAACGGCCTAATCGATTCAATATGCTTTGGCGTTCTGCCGATCATGTTATAGGCATCTTGACCAATTGCCAGTATTTCATTGGTTTTGCGATCTCTTGCTACTACTGATGGTTCATTTAACACAATTCCTGTTCCTTTTACATAAATTAATATGTTCGCTGTTCCAAGATCGATTCCGATATCTTTAGAAAATATCAAACCGCTCACTCCTTTTAAACCATTTATGTAACCTACGTTTACTCACTGCACGGAATACAGCTCCGAGTAATTCGATATTGTCTATGTAGAAATTGATATTTAGTCGTTCTAGTAAGTGCATTATCATGCGAAAAAACTTTCTTATCTGCATATTTTATCATAATGAAGAACACGTTGACAAAAAAGCTTCTCTCTATTTCGAGTAACTAAAAAAAGCTTACGGAACTGATACTCAGCACCGCAAGCCTATTAGGAATGGATTAAACCAATTGCTCAACTTTTTGTTCAACTTCTTTAGTTGTTACACGCTCAATGTCGGCGCCTAAAGCAGCTAGTTTCAAGTGAAAGTCTACATAACCGCGATCTAAATGATAAAGTTCGTTTACTCGAGTAATGCCATCTGCAGCGAGTCCTGCAAGAATAAGTGCAGCTGCAGCGCGTAAGTCTGTCGCAGCAACTTCTGCGCCTTGTAATTTGGATGGACCTTCCATGATTACTGAACGACCTTCAATTTTAACAGAAGCATTCATGCGACGGAATTCTTCCACGTGCATAAAGCGATTTTCAAAAACCGTTTCCGTCAATAACCCGTTGCCAGTTGCAGTTAACATAAGAGACATCATTTGTGACTGCATATCCGTTGGGAATCCTGGATGAGGCATTGTTTTGATATCGATCGAACGGAGAGGGCGAGTTGCACGAATACGCAATCCTTCTTCTGTTTCTTGAATATCGACACCCATTTCACCCATTTTAGAAATTAACGCTGCCATGTGTTCAGGAACAGCGTTTTCGATAATTACATCGCCTTCTGTTATTGCCGCAGCTACCATAAACGTTCCAGCTTCTACACGATCTGGAATAATGTAATGTTCAGCACCATGCATTTCTTCAACGCCTTCAATGCGCATAGTATCTGTACCTGCACCAATAACACGGCCACCCATTTCGTTGATGTAATTTGCCACATCCACAATTTCAGGCTCTTTTGCAGCGTTTTCGATAATTGTTGTGCCATCTGCTAGAGCAGCAGCCATCATAATATTTTCTGTTGCCCCAACACTTGGAAAATCTAAATAAATTTTTGCTCCACGTAAACGACCCGTCGTTCTTGCTTCAACAAAGCCGTTTCCGAAAGTAATGTTTGCACCCATCGCTTCGAACCCTTTTAAGTGTTGGTCGATTGGACGTGACCCAATTGCGCAGCCTCCTGGTAAAGCAACACGAGCAAAACCATTACGTGCCAGTACGGGTCCCATCACTAAAATTGAAGCACGCATTTTACGTACATATTCGAATTGAGCTTCACTTGATAATGTTGCTGAAGAATCAATCACCATTTCATTTTTTTCCGGTGAATATTCAACCGTTACGTTTAAGCTTCTTAACACTTCTTGAATTGTATAAACATCTGCTAAATTTGGTACTTCTTTAATGACACTTTTCCCTTTTGAAGCTAGTAACGCACCAGCCAATACGGGTAAGACTGCATTTTTAGCCCCTTCAACCCGTACCTTTCCTGTTAACTTTTGGCCGCCTTTTACAATGATTTGATCCACTACTATGCCCTCCATGTGTTTAATAATTATTTATAATTTTTCCTTTATATACATTTTTAACGTTCTTTGTCATTCTCAATAAACAAAACCTTATTCATATTACCTTTTTTTTTAACAAAAAACAAGGAACTTTGTCCTCAACTTGTTTTTATTTTGTTTTTGTCCCACTTATTGGTCAATTAATAATCTTTTTTTGCACCTATCAGGGCAAAAAGTCACACATTAAAATTACTTATATTAGTTCTTTTCCCCTTGAATATTCCTTTAAACCTCTTACATAAATTATTTCCCACGAAAAGATGTTTTTGCCGTTTTGCCATAACCATGAGCTTCAAAGACATGGCAAAACGGCAATTTTAAAATAAGTAAGGTAGTTGCTTAGACCAGGATGAAATATTTAGGAAAAAAGTAGATACCATAGTACCGATTGCAATGCTTAAGAAAATATAAAGTATTTGTGCTTGTAGCACATGATGTTTGTGTATGATTTTCTCAATCATTAATGCGCGCAACGCATAAAAAGCAACTCCTGTAAAAAAGATATGACTCACTATTGATATTAAAGCATTTTGACCAATCATGTTTTCCATGTGATGCCTCCTTTCGAATGTAGTTTTTGGATTTAGCGCTATGTGTAACATCTGTGATTACAATATTTGAATGGTATAAATAAAAAACGAACAAAAGTCAATTTCCCTTTTGTCCGTTTTCGCTTTTCTTTCTGTGCGGCAAAGAACGCCGCTTCGCCAAAGCGTCTTATGCCCGTCGAATCTACACGGGCTCTTACGCTTTTCTTGCTGTCTAGCTTCAACGGCCAACTCCTCGGGTCATAAGTCAACAGCTATGTGGCAAAGAACGCCACACTGCTGGTCTGTCTTATGCCTGTCGGAGCTGTGCCGCCGTTTTGGCTTTTCTTACTGTCTAGTTCCAACGGCCAACTCCTCGGGCCATAAGTCAACCCACCTGCGTGGCAAAGTGCGCCACACTGTTGGTCTGCCTTATGCCTGTCGGAGCTGAACGGCCGTTTTCACTTTTCTTTTAAACATTACCCTCATAAACGTTGATACGATTCATCGCACGTTTTAACGCCAATTCTGCACGTTTAAAGTCGATTTCATCTTTATTTGCCTGCAAAAGTTCTTCTGCACGTTTCGCGGATTCCTGAGCACGCGCTAGATCAATTTCTGTTGCGCGTTCAGCCGACTGTGCAAGAATTGTTACTTTTTCAGGACGGATTTCAAGAAATCCGCCGTTTACAGCAACTAATTCTGTCGAGTTCTCTTTCTTCAATCGGACTGCACCGATTCCAAGAGGAGCCACTGTTGGAATATGACCTGGTAAAATCCCCATCTCACCTGTTGCTGTAACTGCAATAACCATAGATACTTCTGAATCGTATACCGGGCCGTCGGGAGTGACAATATTGACTGTAATGGTCTTCATTTTTTTCCCTCCTGGTCCCTGGTTTTAGACTTCTACGCCCATGCCTTTTGCTTTTGCAATAACATCTTCAATGCGTCCAACTAAACGGAAAGCATCTTCTGGCAAGTGGTCATATTTTCCATCAAGAATGCCTCTGAATCCTTTGATCGTTTCTTGAACTGGAACATAAGAACCTTTTTGGCCTGTGAACTGTTCAGCAACGTGGAAGTTTTGAGAAAGGAAGTTTTGAACGCGGCGTGCACGGTTAACCGTCAGCTTGTCTTCATCACTTAACTCATCCATACCAAGGATTGCAATAATATCTTGTAATTCTCTGTAACGCTGTAACGTTTCTTGAACTTCACGTGAGATGCCGTAATGTTCTTCGCCAACAATTTCAGGTGACAATGCACGAGAAGTTGATGCCAAAGGATCTACTGCTGGGTAAATACCCATCTCAGAAAGTTTACGCTCAAGGTTAGTGGTTGCATCTAAGTGAGCGAAAGTTGTAGCCGGAGCCGGATCCGTATAGTCATCAGCTGGTACATAAATTGCTTGGATCGATGTTACTGACCCTCTACTTGTAGTTGTGATGCGCTCTTGTAATTGACCCATTTCTGTAGCAAGTGTTGGTTGGTAACCAACTGCTGACGGCATGCGGCCTAGTAATGCTGATACTTCAGATCCTGCTTGTGTGAAACGGTAGATGTTATCGATGAATAGAAGAACGTCTGCGCCTTGTTCATCACGGAAGTATTCTGCCATTGTCAAACCAGTCAAAGCAACACGCATACGTGCACCCGGTGGCTCGTTCATTTGACCGAAGACCATTGCCGTTTTCTTAATAACACCAGAATCGCTCATTTCATAGTACAAGTCATTTCCTTCACGTGTACGTTCACCAACACCAGCGAATACAGATAAACCACCGTGTTCTTGTGCAATGTTGTTGATCAATTCTTGGATAAGAACTGTTTTACCTACACCGGCACCACCGAAGAGACCGATTTTACCACCTTTAATGTAAGGCGCAAGCAAGTCGACAACTTTAATACCTGTTTCAAGAATTTCAACTTCTGTGGAAAGATGTTCGAATGTAGGTGCTAAACGGTGAATCGGATCACGACGCACTGAATCTGGAATTTCTTCTCCTAAATCGATAACTTCACCAAGCACGTTAAATACACGGCCCAATGTTACATCTCCAACTGGAACAGAAATTGCTCTGCCTAAGTCAGTTACTACTGAACCACGTTGTAATCCATCAGTGGATTCTAGCGCGATTGTGCGGACTGAATCATCACCTAGATGAAGAGCCACTTCAAGCGTTAAAACGACTTGATCTTGGCCGGGACGATCAATATTTACAGTTAGGGCATTATAAATAGCTGGAAGTTGACCATCGGAAAACTTGATATCTACAACTGGTCCCATAACCTGAAGAACGTATCCTGTGTTCATGCTGTTCCCTCCTGTCTTACTTTTTTATAAAATTCCCTTTTAGGGATGCTCGTAATTTTTATTGTTCAACCTTCAGCACCCGGATTCTCGAGGTCTTAAGTCAGCCTACTACGAAAATTATATTTTCTTCGTGTTCTACCTTAAGCCCGTCGAATCTACTTGGGCACCTCTGCTGTTCTTACTCTAAAGCAGATGCTCCGCCGACAATCTCAGTAATTTCTTGTGTGATTGCTGCTTGGCGCGCACGGTTGTATTGAAGTGTCAATCCAGTTATCAAATCAGACGCATTATCGGTCGCGCTCTTCATTGCTGTCATGGATGCAGCATGTTCACTCGCTTTGCCATCAAGAACGGCCCCAAAGATTAAGCTTTCTGCGTATTGAGGAAGAAGAACTTCCAAAATTGCTTCTGCTGAAGGATCGAACTCGTATGATGCAGTTGATCCGGTCGGTTGAATGTCCGTCAGCGGCAAGACTTTTTTCTCTGTGACTTCTTGTTGAATTGCTGAAACAAAGTGATTGTAATACATATAAACTTCGTCATATGTACCATCTGAGAACATACCAACAGCTTTGCGCGTTATTTCTTTAATATCCGCAAACGTCGGATGATCGGGTAGTGCAATTGCACTTTCAAGAATCGTCATTCCTTGCTTCGCAAAGAATTCTTTTCCTTTCCGGCCAACGCTTAGGATAACAAAGTCATCATTAGATGTATGTCGTTCACGGATTTTTGTCATAACGGTACGAAGAATATTACTGTTATATCCGCCTACAAGTCCACGATCTGATGTAATCACTAAATAAGCTGTTTTCTTTACAGGGCGAGCAATCATCATCGGGTTGCTCGTATCCGAAGATCCTGCAGCGATGGACGCGACAACATCCTGAATTTTGTGCATGTATGGAACGAACGCTTTCGCGTTTACTTCCGCACGGCTTAATTTAGATGCAGAAACCATTTGCATGGCTTTTGTGATTTGACTTGTTTTCTTAGTTGACGTAATTCGGCTTTTTATATCGCGTAATGATGCCACTGGTATTTCACCACCTTATTATTTTTTCTTCGTATTCGAACTCAGTACTACTCTGATTTTGCAAATGTGCGTTTGAATTCATTGATCGCTGCACCAAATGCGTCATCAGCAGGTAATCCTTTAGTTGTGCGAATCGTATCCAAAATTTCTGTGTGGTTAGAATCCAACCAGCTTGTCAATTCAGCTTCAAAACGAGAAATGTCTTTAATCGCGATGTCGTCAAGGAATCCACGAGTTAACGCGTAGAAAATAACCACTTGTTTTTCAACTTTGATTGGATTGTTCAAGTCTTGTTTCAAGACTTCAACCGTACGTTTCCCACGCTCAAGTTTCGCAGCAGTTGCAGCATCAAGATCTGAACCAAACTGAGAGAATGACTCAAGTTCACGGAAAGCCGCTAAGTCTAAACGCAATGTACCTGCAACTTTTTTCATTGCTTTGATCTGAGCTGAACCACCAACACGTGATACAGAAAGACCTGCGTTGATCGCTGGGCGTACACCCGAGAAGAATAGATCCGACTGAAGGAAAATCTGACCATCTGTAATCGAGATAACGTTTGTAGGAATATATGCAGCGATATCGCCAGCTTGCGTTTCAACGAACGGCAATGCTGTGATGGATCCTGCTCCAAGAGTTTCGTTTAACTTCGCAGCACGTTCAAGTAAACGTGAGTGCAAGTAGAAAACGTCACCTGGATAAGCTTCACGGCCTGGTGGACGACGAAGCAATAGTGAAAGTTCGCGGTAAGCAGATGCTTGTTTTGTTAGATCATCATAGACGATCAACACATGTTTGCCTTCAAACATGAATTCTTCAGCCATTGTAATACCAGCGTAAGGAGCCAAGTACAGCAAAGGAGCAGGTTGTGAAGCTGAAGCCGTTACAACGATTGTGTAATCAAGAGCTCCGTTTTTACGGAAAGTTTCTACTACGTTACGAACAGTAGATTCTTTTTGTCCAATTGCCACATAGATACAAATCATATCTTCGCCAGCTTGGTTTAAAATCGTATCGATAGCGACAGAAGTTTTACCCGTCTGGCGGTCACCGATGATCAATTCACGTTGTCCACGACCGATTGGTACAAGTGCATCAATCGCTTTAATTCCTGTTTGAAGTGGCTCATGAACCGATTTCCGGGCCATAACGCCTTGTGCAGGGCTTTCAATTGGACGCGTTTTTGTCGTGTTGATTGGGCCAAGACCGTCAACAGGCTCTCCAAGTGGATTTACTACACGTCCGATAAGTTCATGTCCTACTGGTACTTCCATAATACGGCCAGTTCGACGTACTTCATCGCCTTCTTTGATGTCTGTGTATGGACCAAGGATAATGATACCAACGTTGTTGGCTTCCAAGTTTTGCGCCATACCAATAGCACCAGTTGCGAACTCTACAAGTTCTCCAGCCATGACATTGTCGAGGCCATGAGCGCGCGCGATACCATCACCAATGGTAATTACTGTACCAACGTCGTCAACTTTCATCTCTGATTGATAATTTTCAATCTGTTGTTTAATCAGACCGCTGATTTCTTCAGCTTTGATGCTCATGTATGTCACCCTCTCATAATTTCATAATTAACCGATTAATTGACGTTTTAGACGTGCCATTTTCGTGCTCACGCTGCTGTCATAAATGCGATTTCCGATTTGAATACGCAACCCACCGAGTAACGACGGATCGAGAATGTTTTCAATTCGTAACGATTGTTTACCCATTTTTTTAGCGAATACAGAAGAGACAGATGCGCGTTCTTCTTCAGTCAATGGACGTGTAGAATAAACTATTGCATCTTCAATTCCTTGTGCTGTATTAGACAAAGCCACAAACTCATCAGCCATAGAGCCAACTTCGTTCAATCGTTTGCGCTCTGCCATTAGTTGAAGTGTGTTGACAACAAACGGATTTGCGCCATTAAACACTTGATTGATTAAATTTGTTCGTTTATCAGCTGATAGTTTTGGAGAAACAATCAAGTTGTAAAGTTCCGGAGTCATGTCGAAGACTTTTTTCACTTCACGCAAATCTTGTTCAATAGCCAAAGACAAATCATGCTTTTGAGCAACTTGGAACAATGCTAAAGCGTAGCGTTCTGAAACTTGGCTCACTGAACTTCGCCTGCCTTCGCAATCGTTTCGTTAATCAACTGACGGTTGTCTTCCTCAGAGATTTCTTTTTCAAGCACTTTCGTAGCAGCAAGTAATGACAATGCCACAACTTCTTCACGAACAGCTGAAATCGCTTTATCTCTTTCGTTAGCAATTTCCTGAACTGCTGCTTCTTTCATGCGACCAGATTCAGCACGTGCTGTTGTAATGATTTCCTCACGCGAAACTTCGCCTTGCTTTTTAGCGTTTTCAACGATTTCTTGTGCTTGTGTACGCGCATCTTTAAGAAGGCTGCGCTGTTCTTCAAGCAATTTGTGTGATTCTAGACGGCTGTTTTCAGCAGTTTCGATCTCACTTTTAATCAAATCTTCACGTTGCTGCATTACGCCCATCAAAGGACCCCATGCGAATTTCTTCAATAGCAACATGAGCAAAATGAAGATGACAAATGTTGCGAGAATGTCTCCAATATTTAAAAACTCCCCGGTTGCACCGAGTACGAGGTGATCAAAAAACACGATTGTTTCACTCCCTTCAAGAGCCTAAAATGCAATTTCTTCTATATCGTAAAATCTTTTATTGTCATTATTTGTGTTCTAAAAAAATAGTTGCTACAAGTTTAAATGGTGAAAACCGTGTCGAAGCATCCCCACCATTTAACTTTTGCATAGAAATGCTATTGGTTCATAACGATGAACGCGATAACTACAGCGATGATTGGCAATGCTTCAACCAATGCAACACCGATAAACATAGTTGTTTGTAATACGCCACGTGCTTCTGGTTGGCGAGCGATACCTTCAACTGTTTTTGAAACGATAAGACCGTTACCAATACCTGCACCTAGTGCTGCTAAACCTACTGCGATTGCTGCTGCTAATAAACCTAATGAACCTGTCATTGTGATATGTCCTCCTCAGGATAGTTGTTTTTTTTTGCTCGATGAGCGGTTTTATACTTAATGATCGTCGGCAACTTTATGCGACATGTAGACCATCGTTAACATAACGAAAATAAACGCTTGGATTGCCCCGATAAAAATCGAGAATCCTTGCCATGCCATCATCGGCACGATTGCGGATGCGAATCCAAATGCACCTGCTGATGCGAGGCCTGCTAACAAAGTCAGCAAGATTTCCCCCGCATAGATGTTCCCGTAAAGACGCAGACCGAGTGTCAGCGTATTTGCAAATTCCTCAATGATGTTTAATGGGAACAAGAATTTCATCGGCTTGGTGTAGCCTCCGGCATATGATTTGAACCCTTTTAACTTAATACCATAGTAATGGCTTAAGATAAGCACCATTGCGGCTAATGTCATCGTTACCGTTGGATCAGCTGTTGGTGATTTCCACCAAAGTTCCCCGTAGACAACTATTGAAAATGGAAGCCCTAACATGTTCGATACAAAAATGAACATGATCAGGGTGATTCCAAGAACGTGGAATCGGCCACCATCTTTCCAGTCCATATTGCTTTTAATAATCCCTTTAACGAAATCCATGATCCATTCCATGAAGTTTTGCATACCTGTTGGTTTGAGTTGCAAATTACGTGTGGAGATAAAAGCAATTAGGAAAACGATAAGAGCGGCTACAAGGAGCATCATAACGTTTGATAGGTTGAACCAGATCCCGAGCACCTTAAGCATAGGAGCGCTGTGATCCACGATAGTTTCACCTCTCTTTCCACATTGTTAATGGTGTTTCACGTGATAAACAATCCGCTCTGTTAATAACAGAGCATAAGGGACCATCAACCCTATTACTGTACTGACCAAGTGAACGTGCTCTGCGAACAAAATCGCAATCGCGACAGCTGCAACACCTGATGCAAACCGTAATGCCGTTCCAAGAGAACGAACTTTCGAGCCTTCTGCCACCGCACGATCGAATTTCTCCATCCGCCGAACCAAAATCCACATATTGTAAATGCCGAACAAAGTTCCGATGATGAGACCTAAGAACACCTCTTGATAAGGAGTAAACCCCCAACCAATAACGTAGAACGCCAAGATGAAGAAAATCATCTTTTTCAGTCTTGTGTATATCTCCCTAAGTCCTTCCATTTTCTACATGTCTCCTGATTCGAATTTGCGGACAGTCTGAAGCATTGCCCAAACACCGACAGTGATGCCCATGAAAAGGCAAATGATCATAAAAAACGGTGCGGTTCCGATCCTTTCATCGAGCCACTTTCCAGTGAAAATACCGATGAGAACGGACCCGACAAGTTGTGTCAGGATGGCACTATAAATGGCCATCGCTTGTAAGGGACTTTTTGTTGGGCGCATGATAACCCCCTCGAACTTCGTTGATTTGACATTACGCTCTAAAAAAGAGCAGTCGCATCAGGCTTCCAAATCACATAATCTATGTAAGAAAACCTTCTCATGCATACCCTTTGTAAGCATACATTAGGGGTAAAATCATGTCAATTAGTAGAAGTGAAAAACTTCACAAGCGATTTTTCTCCGACATATTGTCGACAAATTTTAATTAGAAAAGTGAAATCGGCCATTATAGCTCCGACGGGCTTAAGGCAGAATGGCGAAGCGGCGTTTTTTCAGTCGCACAGCCAGGCTGACTTAAGACCCCGAGGAGCTGGCCGGTGCAACTAGACAACCCGAAAAGTGAAAGTGCCTGTTTAGCTCTGACAGGTGTAAGACGATCTGGCGAAGCGGCGTTTTTTGCCGCACAGCCAGAGTGACTTACATCCCGAAGAGCTAGGCACTTGCAACTAGACAACCCGAAAAGTGAAATCGGCCATTATAGCTCCGACGGGCTTAAGGCAGAATGGCGAAGCGGCGTTTTTTCAGTCGCACAGCCAGGCTGACTTAAGACCCCGAGGAGCTGGCCGGTGCAACTAGACAACCCGAAAAGTGAAAGTGCCTGTTTAGCTCTGACAGGTGTAAGACGATCTGGCGAAGCGGCGTTTTTTGCCGCACAGCCAGAGTGACTTACATCTCGCAAAGTAAGTAAATCACTCACTCTTCTGCAACTTTAAAAAATACGCATGCAGCGCTTCAACAATTCGTTCAGATGCTTTGCCATCTCCGTACGGATTGGATGCTTGGGACATCGCTGTATATGCATCTTCATCTGTTAGCAACTCTTTCGCCAACGTATAAATCGTTTCTTCATCGGTTCCCGCAAGCTTCAACGTTCCTGCAGTAATTCCTTCAGGACGCTCTGTCGTATCACGCAAAACGAGTACCGGTTTCCCCAGCGAAGGCGCTTCTTCTTGAATTCCGCCCGAATCGGTCAAAATAAAGAATGAACGCGCAGCAAAGTTATGGAAATCGAGAACTTCTAGCGGTTCAATTAAATGAATGCGCGGATCGCGACCTAATACTTCGTCTGCAACTTCACGGACAGCTGGATTCATATGAACTGGATAAACCACTTGAATGTCATCGTGCTCTTCGATCAAGCGTTTAATCGCACGGAACATATTGCGCATTGGCTGTCCTAGATTTTCACGACGATGCGCTGTCAGCAAAATCATTCGATCGGTACCGATTTTCTCTAAAATCGGATGCGAATACGTTTCACGAACTGTTGTTTGAAGTGCATCAATCGCTGTATTGCCTGTAATGTAAATCGTTTCGGCTTTTTTGTTTTCATCAAGCAAATTTTGAGCTGATTTTTCAGTTGGTGAAAAATGAATATCTGCCATGACTCCCGTCAATTGACGGTTCATCTCTTCAGGATAAGGCGAGTACTTGTTGTGCGTACGTAAGCCCGCTTCGACGTGACCGATGGCTACATGATTGTAAAAAGCAGCAAGACTCGCAGCAAAAGTTGTTGACGTATCCCCATGTACCAAAACGATATCTGGTTTTGCTTCTTTCATAATAGTATCGAGTCCTTGCATAGCGCGCATGGTCACATCCGTCAACGTTTGACGTTCCTTCATGATGTTCAAATCAAAATCAGGCGTAATTTTGAATGTCTCTAACACTTGATCCAGCATTTCTCTATGCTGTGCCGTAACAGTCACCAATGGTTCAATCGTGTCCGGATGTTTTTGAAGTTCTAACACAAGTGGTGCCATTTTGATGGCTTCTGGTCGTGTACCAAATATCGTCATTACTTTCCATTTTTTCGTCAAGCTGATTTACCTCACTCTCTTATTTTGTCCCAAATAACCGATCGCCAGCATCTCCAAGACCTGGAACGATATATCCTTTTTCGTTTAACTTTTCATCTAAAGCGGCAATAAAGATATCGACATCAGGATGCGCTGCTTGTAGAGCCTCTACACCTTCTGGAGCTGCAATGATACACATGAATCGAATTTTTTTAGCGCCTCTTTTTTTCATCGAGTTAACTGCTTCGATTGCTGATCCGCCTGTAGCAAGCATTGGATCAACTACAATAAATTCACGCTCTTCAACATCGGAAGGCAATTTCAAATAATATTCGACTGGCTGTAACGTGACTGGGTCACGATATAAACCGATATGACCTACTTTAGCGGCTGGAATCAATTTCAAAATTCCATCTACCATGCCAATGCCCGCACGCAAAATAGGCACAACACCTAATTTTTTTCCTGCAAGTACTTTTGATTTTGCCATTTGAACTGGTGTTTCAACATCAATTTCTTCTAACGGCAAGTCGCGTGTAATTTCAAAAGCCATCAACGTAGCAATTTCATCTACCAATTCACGGAACTCTTTCGTACCTGTAGACTTATCACGGATGTATGTTACTTTATGCTGGATCAATGGATGATCGAAAACGTATACTTTTCCCACTGCCTATCTCTCCTTTTCAAACTTAATCTTAAATAGTATAACAGAAAACCCACGATTCAAGTGGTTGAATTCTGCTTTACTGGGATTCAGTTATTTTCACCTACAAACATTTCTCCACAAAAAAAACGAGAAAACTTCTCTCGATTTTTTGAAAAACACAGTAAAATCCTGCTAAACTGCTTGCGTCTAACTTACTTTAGTTGAAACGCTTCACTAAGCGGCATCGGTTTGTAAAACAAATACCCTTGCCCAACTTTACATCCAATGGTTAACAAAGTTTGACGTTGTTTTTCTGTTTCGATGCCTTCAGCAACCGCATACATATTCAGATTTTCTGCAAGCTGAATAATTGTGCGAATGATTGCCAACGTACCCGGTTCATTCATATTTGAAATAAATGAGCGATCAATTTTTAGTTCTTCTATCGGGAGCTTTTGCAAATAACTTAGTGAAGAATATCCTGTACCGAAATCATCAATTGAAGTAGTAAATCCACATTGTTTTAAATGCTTAAATACTTTATTTGCGATTTCGATATCGACAAAGCCAATGCGCTCCGTAATTTCCAACTGAATCCACTGCGGGTCAATGCCATACGCTGCGGTCATATCCATTAAATTCGGAACAAAAGAATGATGGAAAAAGTGATCCGCTGAAATATTGATTGCGACTTGTCGCAAATTTAAGCCTTTATCCACTCTCTTTTTCATCCATGTCAACACTTGCCGCAAAATATTTTGTTCTAACAATTGAATTTTCCCATTTTTTTCAGCAGCCGGAATAAAAACATCTGGCGGAATTGTCCCAAGCTGCGGCGATGTCCAACGAGCTAATGCTTCAAAACTTAAAATTTTACCAGATTTCAAATCTACTTTTGGTTGCAAATAGACGCCTACTTCATTGCGTCTAAGTGCTGCCGTCAACTCGTTCGCGACACGTAAGTCTTTCATCATAAATTCATCTAGTTCACTTTCAAAATACGAAATGGTTTCACCTGTGCGGAGTTTTGCTTGAGACAATGCACTATCTGCACATCGGATCAACTCTTCGGAATCTTTTTGGTGAGGCATGACAATCGCGACACCTATTTTTAAAGTAAGAAACAATTCCATGTCTCCTATAGTGACTGGTTCTAAAAACCCATGCAACAGCTGTTCTAAATACTCAGGAATTTTAGTGAAGGGAGTCATACTGTACATCGAAATTGTAGAATCCGAAAAACGCGCAACCAAATCATTGGAATGATTTTGCATCTTGTTTAATCGTTTGCCCATTTCGTGCATAATTGTATCGCCTGCACGATGACCATATTGATCAACCACTTTTATGTACTCATCCGATGAAATAAAAGCAATAAACCCTTCTTTGTCTTCACTCAACATTTCACCAATTTCACTTCTGAAATAGTTTTGATTTGGAAGCTCTGTATTGCTATCCACATAAGCAAGTCGTAAAATTTCTTCTTGTTGTTGAGAATATTTAATTACCAATGAAGCAATTGAAGCTACTTGTTCCATAAATACTAGATCTTCTGCATCCGGAGTTAATGGCACCGGAAAATAAATTCCAAACGTTCCAATGATGGATTCTTCCACACTAAATATAGGGATAGACCAACTTGACACCAGTCCATACTCTTTTACTAACGGCTGATGATTTCGCCACAAATAGTCTGTATTCATATTTTCAACGACTACTGGCTGTCCTCGATGATACGCTGCTCCACAAGTACCGATATCCGCTTCTACACGCAATCCGCTAATCGCTTCTTGAAAGCCAATTGGCATCGAACTGGCTGCACCAATTTTGTAAACTTCCGCGTCTCCAACTAAAAGAACAGTGCATTTTGCACCATCAATAAAGAACGATTCGCAAACACGGCAAATGTCCTGTAGAAGTACGCTTAGCATATAGCCTTTTTCAATTCCTCGATAAGTCTCTTTTTGCAGTTTAATCAACGCTTCTGAACGTTTACGATCCGTGATATCATGCTGCAACATCAATGTGAATTTAACGTTTTTCTCAGGGAACGATAACGGTTGGATAGCTATTTCATTCCAAAAAGGGACTCCGTTTTTGCGGTAATTCACCACTTCAATAATGTCGTCTTTGCTTGCATCTACACAAGCGCGCACTTTTTTGACCGCTTCTTTTTCTGTTTTCATACCGTGTAAAAATCGTCCATTCCGCCCGATTGTCTCCGCTTCACTATACCCAGTCATCTTAAAGAAGGCATTATTTGCGTAGACAATTGGTTGATCTTCTAGTTCGGTATTGAGGATTAAGAAGGGTGTGTGAAATTCTATACCAAGGCGACGTAGCCATTCCATAATCACTCTTTTATCTCGCTTTAACTCATCCCTATACATGTGTTTCCCCTCCCGCCGTTAGAATAGCTAGTTACGTGTAAGGATTGGTTTTTTTGCATTCCGATTTTCACTATTGTCTTATGTCATAAAACCGACAGACATCTTCCCTTTTTATGTATAAGCCAAAATAAGTACATTTATTTGTATATTTCTACTATACGTTGCCCGTTCAATAAGCTCAACTGTTATTATAATACAAAAATACAGCTATCGAGTCCCTTTCCTCGACAGCTGTAAAAATTATTTATATAGAGAATGTGCAGCAGTCAATTTTGCGGTACGTTCTGTTGCGTCTTTTTTTACTGTCTCATCTTCTGGATTTTTCAAAAGCATCGCCATAATAGAAGCAATTTCTTTCATCGACTCTTCTTTGAACCCACGAGACGTAACAGCTGCTGTTCCTAAACGAATTCCTGATGTAACAAATGGACTTTCCGGGTCAAATGGAATCGTGTTTTTATTTGTGGTAATACCCACTTCATCAAGAATATGTTCTGCTACTTTCCCCGTTAAATTTAACGAACGAAGATCGAGTAGTAGTAAATGATTGTCTGTGCCGCCCGATACGATGTTAACGCCTTCTGCGATCAATGCTTCGGCTAATACGTTGGCATTTTTTACAACTTGGTCAATATAAGTTTTAAATTCAGGTTGCTGTGCTTCGCCAAATGCAATGGCTTTTGCTGCAATCACATGCATAAGCGGCCCACCTTGAATTCCTGGGAAAATTGTTTTATCAATTTTTTTCGCAAATTCTGCGTTGCAGAGAATTAATCCGCCACGCGGCCCACGCAACGTTTTATGTGTAGTGGATGTAACAAAATGTGCATGAGGAACAGGATTAGAATGAGCACCAGTCGCAACTAGACCCGCAATGTGAGCCATGTCGACCATCAAGTATGCCCCTACTTCATCAGCAATTTCACGAAATTTAGCGAAATCCAATTGACGTGAATAAGCGCTTGCACCAGCAACAATCATTTTCGGTTTATGCTCTAAAGCCGCTTGACGAACAGTTTCATAATCAATTAATTGCTCATCTTCCGTAACACCATACTCCACAAAATTATACTGCATGCCACTGAAATTCACTTTACTGCCATGTGTTAAATGTCCACCATGATTTAAGTTCATTCCAAGAATGGTATCGCCTTTTTCTAAAACTGCTGTGTAAACAGCCATGTTCGCTTGAGATCCAGAATGAGGTTGCACGTTCGCATGATCTGCACCGAAAATTTCTTTCAGGCGGTCACGCGCGATGTTCTCGACAATATCCACGTATTCACAGCCACCGTAATAGCGTTTGCCCGGGTAGCCTTCTGCATATTTGTTTGTTAACACGGATCCTTGTGCATCCATAACAGCTTGTGAAACAAAGTTTTCAGAAGCAATCAATTCGATATTCGCTTCTTGTCTTTCTTTCTCTGCATTCATCGCTTCATATACTGCTGGGTCTTGCGCTTTAATCAATTCCATCCGTATACCCCTCCTGTGATTGAACAAGCTCTCGATTATACACTGCCCGCTCACCGCCAATAAGTTTTGGTCGTGTGGTGGCCGTGGCTACAATTGCTTCACCTACTAGTTTAACAGATGTCCGCAATGGAACGGCAACTCTTTTTAAATGCATGCCAATCATTGTTTGTCCAATATCGATTCCTGCATGCGCCTGGATTTCTTCTACTACAACAGGGTCGATCATGTTACTAAATGCATACGCACTCATAGAGCCCCCAGCTTTGGAAACCGGAATCACAGAAACGGGTTCCCAGCCATACTTTTCAGCTGCTTTGCGCTCGACAGTTAAGGCGCGGTTAATGTGTTCGCAACTTTGAAAAGCCAAAAACAACTGATGGCGTGACGCAAATTTCACTAGCGGTGTAAACAAACCTTCTGCAATATCAAGTCCCCCGCCCGTTCCAATTCGTTTTCCAGCTACTTCTGAGGTCGAACAGCCGACTACAAACACTTGGCCTTTCCTGAATGTGATCTGTTGCTCTAATTCGCTTAAAACCTCTTCAAGTTGCAATTGCCATAAAGTTTGCATGCCGACTCCTCCTTATTTCTCGAGATCCGTAATTTTTTGGATGCGTTTTTCGTGTCTACCGCCTTCAAACTCTTCAGTTAACCACGTTTGCGCGATTTCTCGTGCAAGTCCTGGACCGATAACACGTTCGCCCATTGCTAAAATATTGGAATCATTATGTCCTCTTGTTGCTTTCGCACTAAAGACATCATGAACTAATGCACAACGGATTCCTTTGACTTTATTCGCTGAAATGGACATACCAATGCCTGTACCACAAATCAAAATGCCACGATCAAATTCCCCACTTGCTACAAGGTCAGCTACTGGCTTAGCGTAATCTGGGTAATCTACCGAATCGTCTGTATGAGGACCAAAATCCTTATATTCAATCCCGATTTCGTTCATAAGGTTAACGATTTCTTTACGTAAATTATTGCCACCGTGATCTGATGAAATTGCTACTTTCATGATACTCCCTCTTTTCTTTAGATCAAATTTATCAATCAGCAAAAGCGCCTTTGTTGAATCTTACTAAACTACTTTCACGCTTTTAATCAATTCTACCATTTTTACGCTAAAAAGACAGACTCGGCTTTTATAGCTCTGTCTGTCTTTCGTCTTTCATGTCAGTTTTACGATAATTTTATCAATTAAAGATTGAAGTTCGTCAAATGTTTTTTTATAAAGTGCCAAAGAGCCGCCATAAGGGTCGCTAATGTCTTTAGTTGAACCATCAGCAAATTCTGCTATTGTATAAATTTTTGTGGCAGCTTCCGGATAAACTTGCAAAACCGTCATTTTATGCGAATGCGTCATTGTTAAAATCAACTCTGCCCATTTTAAAGACTCTATATCTAAAGGATTGGACATATGATCAAACGATATTCCTTGTTGTACTAATACCGTCTGTGCATTTTTAGTTAGCGGCTCTATTCCTGCATATATCCCTGCCGAACGCGCTTCTATTTTATCTCCTTGTTTTGCGGATAGGATAGCTTCAGCCATCGGACTGCGACATGTATTGCCTGTACAAACAAAAAGAATGTTCATCATCCATCTCCTATTAGCTAAACCATTTATGATCTGCTGCTTTTTCAAGTCTATTCATCAAGGCGTCATTGCCTTTTTCGTCACATTCAACAGAAGCCAAAATTAAATCAGCATCCGATAAATCACATTTCCGCAAACTAGCATACAAATTTTCCATCGACAATGGAAAATTAAAATCGGCAAATGGATATTGTGTTTCGCTAATAACAGCGACGCGTTTTCCTTTTTGTTGAACATACTGAATCGCTTTTTCAATCAACGCTTTTTCATTCTCTATCAAGTATAAAGGAGCGGTAGGCGCATAATGCATGTACTTCATGCCTGGCGATTTTGGTATATTGCCTTTGTTTCCAGAAGACGTGCGAACTGTTCCAATCACATGTTCGATTTGTTCTTTCGAAACATTTCCTGGACGCAAAATAACAGGCGGTTCACTCGTCATATCCAATACCGTTGACTCGATGCCAATTTCTGTAGCTCCACCGTCTAAAATTAATGGAATTTTCCCATTCAAATCGTGATCAACATGCTCAGCTAATGTCGGACTTGGTTTACCACTAGTATTAGCACTTGGAGCAGCTAAAGGCAATTGTAATTTTTTCAACAACGTTAACGCAACTGGGTGGTTCGGAACGCGTATTCCTACCGTTTGAAGATTGGCCGTTACATTACTCGCAAAAGTATCAGGCTTGGCTTGTAAGATTAACGTCAACGCACCTGGCCAAAACGCGTCCATGCACTGGAGCGCTTTTGATGACACTTTCTGCACATAACTCAACGCTGCATCTTTCGAATCGACGTGAACAATTAAAGGATTGTCTGCTGGACGTCCTTTTGCTTCAAAAATTTTGTTGACGGCTTTAAAGTTGGTCGCATCTGCTCCTAATCCGTAAACCGTTTCTGTCGGAAAGGCAACAACTTCACCTGATTTCAGGATTTCCACAGCTTGTGCATAACTATTTTCTTCATCCACATTCTTATCCACAAAAATCATTTTTGTTTTCACACGAACAACTCCTATTTTTAAGGGTTTCTGTGTTTTTATCCACAATATGTGGATAAAAACAGGTATATTGTGCGTAACTTGTGTACAACTTACTCGATTATCGCAAAAACCATTCGGTCATTTTTGTTGATATCTTTTTTACAATAGACAAAAGCGCTCGGAAAAGCATCTTTCACCATTTTTTGGACTGCTTCACTTTGTTGATAACCTATTTCAAAACCAATAATTCCTGGGTTATGCAGCAATTTCGGAAATTGAATCGCCATCTTTTCATACAGCGCTAATCCTTCGTTCTCTGCGAACAGCGCGTCGTCTGGCTCAAAATCACGAACACTATCCGATAATCCAGAAGCTTCTGCATAGGCAATATAAGGCGGATTGGATAAAATAACATCCCATTTTTCATGTTCAATTGGCTGGGTTAAATCACCTAAACGAAAGTCAATTTCAACACCTAGAGCTTCTGCATTTTGAGTTGCTACACGAAGCGCAGGTTGCGAGATATCTGTTGCAGTGACTTGCGCTTGTGGCAATTCGCATTTCATAGTGATTGCAATTACACCGCTTCCCGTGCCGATGTCTGCAATCATAGGTTGTTTTTTAACCAGATGGCGTTCGATCAACTTTAATGCTTCTTCTACTAGCTCTTCTGTTTCTGGCCTCGGAATCAATACATCCGCATTTACGTGAAACGTTCTGCCATAAAATTCTTCAGTACCAGTCAAATGCTGGACAGGAACTCCTTTTGCGTGTAGCTCAACATTCGACCAGAAATTTTCTACTTGTTGTTCACTTATTTCATCTCGCATTGCAGCGATCAATCCCGAATACGAAAGACCCAGTTCATGCTGAAGAAGAATTCGCGCTGCTCCTTCTTCACGGCCATGATCCAGTAAAAAAGAAGAAGCCCTCTTCAGGGCCTCATAAACAAACTTATGCTTGGTCATTATTTAAACTTTCCATGCGAGCCGATTGCTCTTCGATGATCAAGGCATCGATAATTTCGTCCATTTTCCCTTGCAAAATCTGATCTAGTTTTTGAATTGTTAGTCCAATTCGATGATCAGTTACACGGTTTTGCGGGAAATTATATGTGCGAATTCGTTCAGAACGATCTCCTGTCCCAACTGCTGATTTACGGACGGCATCGTATTCAGCTTGTGCTTCTTGTTGGAATTTTTCATATACACGTGCACGCAATACTTTCATTGCACTGGCTTTGTTTTTAATTTGTGATTTCTCATCTTGACACGTTACCACTGTATTTGTCGGAATATGCGTTAAGCGAACAGCTGACATTGTCGTGTTAACCGACTGTCCACCAGCTCCAGAAGAAGCATACGTATCTGTACGAATGTCATTTTCATGTATATCAACTTCCACTTCTTCTACTTCTGGCAAACAAGCAACTGTTGCAGTTGATGTATGAATACGACCGCCTGATTCTGTTTCTGGAACACGTTGTACGCGGTGTGCACCATTTTCATATTTCATTTTTGAATAGGCACCTTTTCCTGTAATCATAAAGACGATTTCTTTAAAGCCACCAAGTCCAGTGGGATTTGAGTCCATGACTTGAACTTTCCAGCCATTGGCTTCAGCAAAACGAGTATACATGCGGTATAAATCTCCAGCAAACAAAGCCGCTTCGTCTCCACCCGCAGCGCCACGAATTTCCATAATTACGTTTTTGTCATCATTAGGATCTTTTGGAATCAATAGCTTGTGAAGACGTTCTTCGACAACAGTAAGCTGCTGTTCCAATTCGTTAACTTCTTCTTTTACCATTTCGCGCATGTCTGCATCCATTTTATCGTCAAACATAGCTTTTGCTTCTGCTAATTGAGTGGTTAACTCTTTGTATTCACGATAAGCCGTAACGGTTTCTTGAAGATCCGATTGCTCTTTTGAATACTCGCGTAGTTTATTGGTATCGCTAATAATATCAGGATCACTCAATAATTCATTTAAACGGTCATACCGATCTTCTACTGATTGTAATCGATCAAACATAGGTGTCACCTCAAGTTCTAATTTTTGGTTATTTATACTAATGAAGAAATCGCTCCAGGCGGACGCTTTCGGGCTCACAGGATGTGAGTCATGCAGCAGGTGCGACAGGACGTCGCGGTTTCAGCTGCCAGGGGGCCGGCTTCAGCCGCTTCCCTCGCTTCGCTCAGTCCAGGGTCTTCAGCTCGTCCTGATCCCCTAGGAAAGTCATTGAACGAATGCAATTCGGCCAATGGCTTTGCGACGAAGCTAGCGAAGCGATGCAGGAGCATATCTTCGCACTTCGCCACCTTCCGCTTTTTCTTCTAAATATGTTGTAAAAATTTATAAACAACAATTAATTGTAGCCAAAGTATATTTGGGATATAGAGCAAATTAGCAGCGTCCCTTCTAGTTTGTTCCATACCTCACTAAATAAATACTATTAAAAATTGCTGATAATTATTAGATAGTAAGCTTTTAGAACCTATTCGCTAATAGTTACGCCTGTAGGTACTTCGTGATGGTGGCGGCAGCGTGGTTCGTAAGCTTCTGATGCGCCTACTAAAATAGTCGGGTCGTCTGAGCCTGCTGGTTTTCCATCAATCAGTCGTTGCGTTCGGCTAGCGGGAGAACCACAAACTGTGCATACTGCTTGCAGCTTTGTGACTTGTTCAGCAATTGCGAGCAGTGCGGGCATCGGTCCAAATGGACGCCCTCTAAAATCTTGGTCAAGTCCCGCAACAATTACACGAAAACCGTGATCAGCTAGCTTTTGAACATTGGTGATAATGTCTTCATCGAAAAATTGCGCTTCATCTATTGCAATAACATCGAATTCGTCTGAAATGTATTCCCATAATTCAGTTGAGCGGGTAATTGGTAAAGCAATCACAGTGGCACCATTATGCGAGACCACTTCTTCTTTGCTGTACCGATCATCAATTTTTGGTTTAAATACGGCGATTTTTTGTTTAGCGAATTGGGCGCGGCGAACACGACGAATCAGCTCTTCTGATTTCCCGGAAAACATGCTGCCACAAATCAATTCAACCCATCCCGTTTGTTTCATAACATACATAGGTGAGACCCCTTTCAAACACGTTGTTGTTTTATCTGATTTCATAAAGCACGCTTTTTTTAATCATACCAAAATAATGATGAATTCCACGTTTTTTTTAGAATATGTAAGACTTTTTCAACAATAAAACGAAAAAAAATACCCGCCAAGCGTTTTCGCGCTCAGCAGGTATATTTTAATGGATACGAGAAAGCAAAAAACCGGAAGATGAAAATTTACTAATTGAAAATCTCCAGTTTCAGCTTGTTGCTAACCACGTATTACTCGTTGATTTCTTCTTTTAAGCCATATTTTTTGTTGAAGCGATCTACGCGGCCGTCTGCTGC
The DNA here is from genome assembly GCF_001186155.3 of Planococcus versutus. Taxonomy (NCBI): domain Bacteria; kingdom Bacillati; phylum Bacillota; class Bacilli; order Caryophanales; family Caryophanaceae; genus Planococcus; species Planococcus versutus. The sequence continues at coordinate 2,660,855 of NZ_CP016540.2, forward strand.
TGCGAATTTCTGACGTCCAGTATAGAATGGATGACACTCGCTGCATAGCTCAACGCTGATGTTTTCTTTTACAGAACCTGTAGTGAAAGAATTCCCACATGAGCAAGTTACTGTAGCTTGTTTGTACTCTGGATGAATACCTGTTTTCATATTATTTTTCTCCTCTCGCCCTGAACCATCTGGAACAGAGTTTACTCTATTTTACTATTGCCTTACACGGTTCTTCAGACCGTATATGCAATAGCTTTTATTTTGATCATTGGAACAAGTATATCAAATTATCGTGTGTTTTGCAAGTAGTTAGATCATCTTCTTGTTGTTTCGATGAGTTTTCATTTCCGTAGTTAATTGTTCAAAAAATTCCTCGTTGGTATCTGTTTGGCTCAATTTCTTTAAGAAACGTTCGCCAAAGTCATGCGAATCTGAAAAGGTTTTTCGAATCGACCAAAGCTTTTCAAGTTGCTTAGGTTCAATTAACAATTCTTCTTTACGTGTACCCGAACGGCGAATATCCAGTGCTGGGAAAATTCGACGTTCTGCCAAAGAGCGATCCAGATGCAATTCCATATTACCCGTTCCTTTAAACTCCTCGTAAATAACTTCGTCCATACGTGATCCTGTTTCAACTAAAGCAGTAGCTAAAATTGTTAAGCTTCCGCCTTCTTCAATGTTACGCGCTGCACCGAAAAAACGTTTTGGTCGGTGGAAAGCAGCTGGGTCAATTCCTCCTGACAGAGTACGACCACTTGGCGGAATTACTAAATTATACGCTCGCGCTAAACGCGTGATCGAGTCCATCAAAATAACAACATCGCGTTTGTGTTCAACAAGGCGCATAGCGCGTTCTAGAACAAGCTCTGCTACTTTTACATGATTTTCAGGCACTTCATCAAAAGTGGATGAAACGACATCAGCGTTAACAGAACGCTCGATGTCCGTTACTTCTTCTGGACGTTCATCAATTAGTAAAACAATTAATTCCGCTTCTGGATGATTGGTTGTAATGGAGTTAGCGATTTCTTTTAACAACATCGTTTTGCCTGCTTTGGGTGGCGCAACGATCAAGCCGCGCTGGCCAAATCCAACAGGTGCCACTAAATCCATAATGCGTGTGGATAAATGAGCAGGTGTGGTTTCTAAACGAATGTGTCGATCTGGATAAAGTGGTGTAAGTCCTGGAAAGTGAACACGTTCTTTTGCTACTTCTGGGTCTTCTCCATTTACCGCTTCCACTTGAAGCAAGCCAAAGTAGCGTTCGTTTTCTTTTGGCGGACGCACTTTTCCTGAAACTTTGTCACCGTTTCTCAAATCAAAACGACGAATTTGAGAAGCCGAAATGTAAATATCTTGCGAGCTTGGCGAGTAGTTAATTGGTCGTAAAAAACCAAAACCTTCAGATTGAATAATTTCAAGTACACCTTCCATAAAGAAAAAACCTTCTTGTTCTGCGCGTGTTTTTAAAATCGCAAAAATTAGTTCTTTTTTTGAAAGCTTGCTGTAGTTTGTTAGTTTGTATTCTTTCGCTAAATTATAAAGTTCTTTTAATGTCATATTCTCCAATGCGGAGATTGTTATCGTTGCCATGTATCGAACACCACTCTTATTTGTTTTATTTTTGGTTTGTAACGTTGTTGAGGATCGGTCGTGAATGCTTAAGAAGATCTGTAAAGAAGAAGTCCGGCAAGATGCCGGACTCATTTTATGAAGTAAGTTCGTTAATCGTTCATGACAAGATTCGGCTTTTTTGCCAAGCTGTGACGGCCTTCGATAAAGCGAATTGTTCCAGATTTTGCACGCATCACCAATGTATGGCTTTCTGCAAAACCACCTTTTAGTTGAACACCTTTTAACAGCTCTCCGTCTGTAACGCCGGTAGCCGCGAAAATAGCGTCATCGCCTTTAACGAGATCGTCCATCATCAACACTTGGTTTACATCAATGCCCATATCCAGACAGCGCTGTGCTTCTTCTTGGTTTTGTGGTTTAAGCTTTCCTTGAATTTCACCGCCAAGGCATTTTAAGCCTACTGCAGCGATAACGCCTTCAGGTGCTCCACCAGTACCAAATAAAATATCAACGCCGGTTTGATCAAAAGCTGTATTGATAGCTCCAGCTACATCACCATCAGATATCAGTTTGATACGAGCGCCTGCTTCACGAATTTGATCGATAATAGCTTGGTGACGGGGTCGATCCATAACTGTGGCAACGACTTCTTCGATGTTTTTATTTTTGGCTTTTGCTACTGCACGAAGGTTATCGATAACTGGCGCATTAATGTCGATTTTGCCTACTGACTCTGGCCCAACCGCAATTTTTTCCATATACATATCCGGTGCGTTTAGAAGATTGCCTCGATCGGCGATTGCGAGAACTGCTAATGCATTCCAGCCACCCGCGGCCACGATGTTTGTTCCTTCTAAAGGATCAACAGCAACGTCCACTTCTGGACCGTTGCCTGTTCCTAATTCTTCACCGATATAAAGCATAGGCGCTTCGTCCATTTCTCCTTCACCAATAACCACAACTCCACGCATTGGAATGGTATCAAATACCGTTCTCATAGCGGTTGTTGCTGCGTCATCTGCTTCGTTTTTCAAGCCGCGGCCCATCCATTTTGAAGAAGCAATTGCTGCCGCTTCAGTAATGCGCACTAATTCCATCGATAGACTTCGTTCCATACAATCAGTTCCTCTCGTTCAACATTCACTTTTTGGTAATAATTATAGCATATGTTTCCAGCCTAAAAGAAGGTCAATTTACGTCTTGGCTAAAGTCGGATTTCATGCTTGTCACGGGATCAATCGTTTCTCTTCGAATATCCGCGCCTAAGCCTTGCAATTTCTCAATAATAGAAGAGTATCCGCGTTCAATATGGTAAATTTCACGAATTTCAGTTTCACCTTCTGCAAGTAACCCTGCGATTACTAACGCTGCCCCTGCACGTAAGTCAGATGCTACTACGGTTGTAGCTGTCAATGGTGTCGGCCCTGTAATAATTGCTGCTCTTCCTTCGACACGGCCACTTGCATTCATACGACGAAGTTCATCAATATGCTTAAAGCGAGCAGAATAAATCGTATCCGTTATCATAGAAGATCCTTCAGCTTGCGTCATCAGCACTGAAAATGGCTGTTGAAGATCTGTTGCAAACCCGGGGTAAACCAAAGTTTTCACATCAATGGCTTTTAGATTTTCAGATTTTGGAATGTAAATAGATTCTTCACCTTCTTGAACATCAACGCCCATTTCACGTAATTTAGCAGTTAATGCTTCCATGTGGAACGGAATCACGTTATCAATGGTTACGCCATCTCCAGCTGCAGCAGCCATAATCATGAACGTACCCGCTTCGATGCGGTCAGGAATAATCGTGTGATTTGTGCCGTGTAGTTCTTCTACGCCATCAATTCGAATTACATTTGTTCCTGCACCTTTGATTTTCGCACCCATATTAGTCAGTAACGTAGCAACATCAATAATTTCTGGCTCTTTTGCAGCATTTTCAATCGTTGTTTGGCCTTTAGCCATAACAGCAGCAAGCATAATATTGATTGTGGCTCCAACACTCACAACATCCAAATAAATTTTTGCTCCGCGAAGTTCATCAGCACGTAAATAGATAGCACCGTGCTCGTTTGTTACTTTTGCACCAAGTGCTTCAAAGCCTTTAATGTGTTGATCAATAGGACGTGGTCCTAAGAAACAACCACCTGGCAAACCGATTGCAGCGTGCTTAAAGCGACCAAGCATTGCGCCCATCATGTAATACGATGCACGTAATTTTTTCACGTTACCGTTTGGCAAAGGCATGTCAATCATTTTTGTTGGATCAATATTCATCGTTCCATCTTCAAATGTAACTTCTCCACCAATTTCTTCCAAAATGTTCTTTAATGTCCATGCATCAGAAATTCCCGGTAATCCTTCAATCGTTACAGGCGAATTTGCCAAAATCGATGCAGGAATTAAAGCAACTGCACTATTTTTTGCGCCGTTGACTTTAATTGTTCCGGAAAGACGGTTACCGCCCTTTATTTTATAAACATCCATTGAATTTCTCCTTTATCAACTTTTGGGACTGTTTGGTTAATCCGAAAAGTTTCATTGGTTCGACTTGTAAAATGAAATGTCGATCACAACTTGCAGTTCTCTTTTTTTATAATAAGTGACTCGCTTTAATAGCGAGAAATTCCACTCATTTTTGTTTTATTCTGTACGTTTTTCCCAATCTGCTAAGAATGCTTCGATTCCTTGGTCAGTTAACGGGTGCTTGAACATTTGGTGCATCACTTTAATCGGCATTGTGGCAATATGAGCACCGTTTAATGCAGCTTCTGTTACGTGTTGTGGGTGGCGGATTGATGCTGCAATAATTTCTGAAGAAATATCATGAATCGCGAAAATTTCAGCAATTGTCGCAATCAAGTCCATACCATTGTGACCGATATCATCAAGACGTCCAAGGAATGGTGACACGTATGCTGCTCCTGCACGTGCTGCAAGCAATGCTTGGTTTGCGCTAAAAATTAAAGTAACGTTAACTTTTTTGCCTTCTGAAGCAAGAACGGCACAAGCTTTCAAGCCTTCTGGTGTCATCGGCAATTTCACAGTGATGTTTGGAGCAAGATCAGCCAGTTCACGACCTTCTTTAATCATACCTTCTGCATCAAGTGCAATAACTTCTCCACTAATGGAACCGTCCACAAGTGCTGCAATTTCTTTTAAGCGATCATGAAATGAAACATTTTTCTCTTTTGCAACTAATGATGGATTTGTTGTAACACCTGAAAGAATTCCCCAGGCATGTGCTTCTTTGATTTCGTCAAAATTGGCTGTATCGATAAAGAATTTCATATTTTTTTCCTCCAGTATGATGGGAAAAAGAGAAAACGTCTGTTGACGCTTCTCTTCCCTCTTTTTTATTGACTATGCTTTTTGAGAACTTCCAAACTCACGCATTTTACCAGTTACTGTCTTTTTGATTGCTTCACGAGCTGGTCCCATGTATTTACGTGGATCGTAAACGTCCGGGTCGTTGTTCAATGCATCACGAACAGCTTGTGTTGAAGTAATTTGACTTTCTGTATTGACGTTGATTTTTGCTGTACCTAAAGATACTGAACGTTGAATGTCTTTTAACGGAATTCCTGTTCCTCCGTGCAAAACAAGTGGTACGTCGCATAGCTGAGAAATTTCTTCCATTTCTTTAAAGCCTAAATTCGGTTCACCTTTATACGGACCATGAACTGAACCAAGAGCTGGCGCTAAGCAATCAATGCCTGTTTGATCAACCATTTTTTTGCATTCTTGCGGATCTGCATAAATAACGCCGTCTGCAATGATGTCGTCTTCTTGTCCACCAACAGTTCCTAATTCAGCTTCAACCGAAACATTGTGCTGGCGAGCATATTCGACAACTTGTTTTGTAATTTCAATATTTTCTTCAAATGGATGATGAGAAGCATCGATCATGACTGAAGTAAATCCTGCATCAATCGCCTCTTTACACTTTTCAAAGCTCGAACCATGGTCTAAATGAATCGCCACAGGAACTGTAATTTTGTAATCATGCATTAACCCTTTAACCATATGAACAACTGTTGTAAATCCACCCATGTACCGAGCAGCACCTTCAGAAACTCCACAAATTACCGGGGAATTCTCTTCTTGAGCGGCTTGCAGAATCGCTTGCGTGAACTCCAAGTTGTTTAAGTTGAATTGACCAATTGCATAGCCTTCTTTTTTTCCTTTTATCATCATTTCTTTCATTGAAACTAACGGCATTCTGAATTCCTCCTTGGCAATGTTTAAAGCGAATATCTTTTATACTATATCAAAAACCCACTATTTACGCTACTTCTTGTGTTGCTACTATTCTACTAATCGCTTTACAGCATCACGTACTTCAAATACATCAAAAGGCTTTGTAAAGTAAAGTTCCGCTCCCCAATTCATGGATTCTCGAATAAGATCCAGTTCTCCGTATGCTGTCATCATCACAACGTGTATAGACGGGTTACTTTTTTTCAAACGCTTTAAAATTTCGATTCCGTCCATTCCTGGAATCTTCATATCTAAAAGAACAAGATTTGGAGAATTTTCCTTTACTTTTTCAAATGCCTCTACGCCACTCCCCGCCGTGATTACTTGATAGCCTTCTTTACTGAATACTTCTTTCAATAAAAGCCGAATTCCTGGTTGGTCATCTACTACCAAAATGGTTTTCAAGAAGAGCCACTCCTTTATCTGCTATACTTTTTACGAGGTGAAGCTTATGGATTTGTTTACTAATCAATTAAAACACGTATTTGATCGTTTATCGTACCAGCATGACGCTTTTGATCGTATTGCCACCGTATTGGCACAAGCTGCGATTGCAGAAGGCACCATCTTTATCGCAGCTTTTGGTGAGATGAAAGCTGTTACTGCTGTTGCTTTAAATGGTACGCAACTATTGCCTGCTGTCGCCGAATGGTCTCCCGCTAGCATTGTTACTCATATTGATCGTGTTTGGATTTTGGCGGCTCATGAAGAAGGCGATGAACTTGCTGGTAGACTCTCCGATGCTGGTATCCCATTTGCTGTTGTTTCGGCTCAATCAACTAACGGTAAGCTGGCTGATGCTTTTCTTTTTTTAAACGACCAAGAAAACACCTTCACAACAGACGAAAACAATCCCCGTGTTGTTCCGTACGCCATGACAGCACTGTATATTTACTATGCTGTTGCACAACGAATACATTCTCTTTTACTTGATTGAATAAATGATGCACAAAAGCCTTCCTTGTTTCTCAAAAGGAAGGCTTTTGCTATTTATTTGTTAGCAATAGACGCTTTAATAAACTCGCGGAACAACGGCTGTGGTCGATTTGGACGTGAAATAAACTCCGGGTGGAATTGACAAGCAACAAACCATGGGTGGTCAGTTACTTCAATAATTTCCACTAAGCGACCATCTGGGCTCGTGCCTGTAAATTTAAATCCAGCTTTTTCGAATGCTTCACGGTATTCATTGTTAAACTCATAACGATGACGGTGTCTTTCGTATACTAGCTCTTCACCATATGCTTCGTGGGCTCTTGACCCTTTTTCAAGTTTCGCAGGATATAATCCAAGACGAAGCGTTCCGCCTAAATCCTCAATGTCTTTTTGTTCTGGTAATAAATCGATTACTGGATACGGCGTTCTAGCATTTAGTTCAGATGAATGTGCATCTTCAAATTTCATGATGTTGCGAGCAAATTCTACAGAAGCCAATTGCATGCCTAAGCAAATACCAAAGAATGGCACCTTGTTTTCGCGTGCATACTGAGTGGCAGCAATTTTCCCTTCGACGCCACGATCACCAAATCCACCTGGCACCAAAATGCCGTCACAGTCTTTCAACAATTCTGCTACGTTGTCAGCAGTGACGTGCTCCGCGTTGATCCAGTCTACTGCGATTTCAGAATCGAATGCAAAGCCGGCATGTTTTAGCGCTTCTACTACAGAGATATAAGCATCTTGCAATTCTACGTATTTACCAACAAGTCCAATACGAACGCTCTTTGTAAGAGATTGCACTTTTTCAACAAGCGCTTTCCAATCCGTCATATCCGCTTCAGGGGCATCGATTTTAAAATGATCTAAAACAATTTGGTCCATGTGCTGCTCTTGCAAACGAAGCGGCATTTCGTAAATTACGTCTACATCGCGTGATTCGATTACTTCTTCTGGCTTAATGTCGCAAAATAGCGCAATTTTGTCTTTCATGTCTTGTGGTACGGGATGTTCTGTGCGCACAACAATTAGGTTCGGTTGAATTCCAAGACCCCGAAGCTCTTTCACACTATGTTGTGTCGGTTTTGTTTTCATTTCTTTTGCTGCGCCCAAGTATGGAATTAACGTGCAGTGGATGTACATAACTTCTTCGCGACCAAGGTCTGATTTCATTTGACGAATCGCTTCTAAGAACGGCAATGACTCGATGTCGCCAACGGTTCCACCGATTTCGGTAATCACTACATCTGCATTCGCTGTTTTCGCAGCGCGCAACAAGCGATCTTTGATTTCATTTGTGATGTGTGGAATAACTTGGACCGTTCCACCCAAATAATCACCGCGTCGTTCTTTTTGAATCACCGTCGAATATACTTTCCCTGTTGTTACGTTTGAGTATTTGTTTAAGTTAATATCGATAAACCGCTCGTAATGACCAAGATCCAAATCGGTTTCTGCGCCATCATCTGTTACGAAAACTTCCCCGTGCTGATATGGACTCATTGTTCCTGGGTCAATATTAATGTACGGATCGAATTTTTGAATCGTTACGTTTAATCCTCTGTTCTTCAATAATCGCCCTAAAGATGCAGCTGTAATGCCTTTACCTAGTGATGAAACAACGCCACCGGTTACAAAAATATACTTTGTCACGACTGTTTCCTCCTCGAATGATAAAAATAAAAAGCGCTCCTCCTGCTATATGCAGGGGGAGCGCGTAAACTGTACGAATCATCTCTCCTATTTTAAGGAGCCCAAATAAAACCTTATCCAGTCTTGCCTCATAAGTCAAGGTAAAAAAATGTTCAGTTTACTTCAAGTCGTCCTCATCTTCATCTTCGTCGTCGTCTTCTTCATCGATGATATTGCCATCCATGTCTTCGACGAGTACATCTTCGTCTTCTTTGTCATCATCCGCATCAAAATCAAGAATTTCAACAGGTGATTTAACCACTTCATCTTCGTCGTCGTCTTCATCGTCTTCACCGAAATCTTCAAATTCCAATTCGTCTTCTAACGCTAACTCATCCAAATCGTCAAAACCTTCATCATCTGCAACTTTCGCTTTTTTCTTACGCGCTTTCACAGTTGGTGCGGACTCTTCTTCAATCTGATCAACCGGGTACCACTCGCGTAGACCCCAACGGTTTTCGCCTAAGATTAAAAAACGGCCATCAATGTTCAAGTCTGTATAGAATTGAACTAACCGATTTTTCATATCTTCTTTTGCTAGTCCTAATAATTTCTCAATTTCTGCAACTAATTCTGCATACGTTTTTGTTTCATGTGTTTCTTCCAACATTGCATATGTCAAGTCAACAAATGACTCTTCTATTAGCTCTTCTTTAGATAATTCACGAATTTTCATTCCGTGCACGTCCCTTCTTCTTTCTTAACTTAATTCATTATATACAAACAAACTAGTCTCCGCTACCTTGCATTCTTATTTTTTGGATCTATTTGTTGCCAACCAAAATAAAACAAATAGATGGCCAAAATCATAAATGGAATTGACCCCAAAGCTTTATTGTACAGGAAGAAAATGAGTATGACACAGATTATGATAATACTATAATGGACAGCTTTGTGCATAGGATCCATCCTTCTTAGTCTCAGTTGTTAAGTATTCTCCTAGTATACAGAAAATCGATGCGAATATCGACTGGTTATTATGCTGAAAAGATGAGCAGGTGATTAATAGCAACTTACTTTACGATAATTTCTTCTTTTATGATCTCATTTTGGATTTAATTACTTTATTTCTTGATTTTCTTGCCGAACGTGCGTATTTTTTCTTGAACGTGCACATTTTTGTTTGAGCGTGCGTATTCTGGTCTAAACGTGCGTATTTATATTTAAACGTGCGTATTTTTGAACGCCGAAAGAATGATCCTTCTTTTTACAAATTAAACCTGCTATTTCATTTCACTCTATAAAAAAAACACAAAATCCGTCTTTCAACGGATTTTGTGTTTTTTATCGTTCTTTGTCCAGCTTCAGCAACTTACTTTTGGGGTCGTAAGCTATTTAGGCTACGCGAGAAACGCCACTTCGCCTTATGTCTGTCAGAGCTGAACAGGCACGTTCACTTTTCTACTTACATATTGCGTCTATACTGCCCGCCTACTTCGTACAAAGCTGTTGTGATTTGACCGAGGCTGGCGACTTTTACGGTTTCCATCAATTCTTCGAAGATGTTGCCGCCAGTTTTTGCTACTTGCTTCAGGCGGTTTAATGCCTCAATTGAATTATTGCGTTCTTGGAAAGCGCGTAAATTACCAATTTGTGTTTCTTTTTCTTCTGTTGTGGCACGAGCGATTTCCATTGCATTGATGTCGTCATCCGTTTGTGGATTCGGATTTAAATACGTATTGACTCCGATAATCGGCAATTCACCTGTGTGTTTTTTCATTTCGTAATGCATGGACTCTTCTTGGATTTTACCGCGCTGGTATTGCGTTTCCATTGCGCCCAAGACGCCTCCGCGGTCGTTGATGCGGTCAAACTCTGTCATTACCGCGTCTTCTACCAATTGTGTCATTTCTTCAATGATAAACGCACCTTGTAGTGGGTTCTCGTTTTTCGAAAGACCATGTTCTTTAGTGATGATCATTTGAATGGCCATTGCGCGGCGAACTGATTCTTCCGTTGGCGTCGTGATGGCTTCATCGTATGCGTTTGTGTGCAACGAGTTGCAGTTGTCTTGCAAAGCCATCAGCGCTTGCAACGTTGTGCGGATATCGTTGAAATCGATTTCTTGTGCGTGCAAGCTGCGTCCTGAAGTTTGCACATGGTATTTCAGTTTTTGACTGCGTTCATTAGCACCGTATTTATCGCGCATAACAATCGCCCAAATGCGACGTGCTACACGTCCAATAACCGTATACTCTGGGTCTAGTCCGTTCGAGAAAAAGAACGACAAGTTGGGCGCAAAGTCATCAATGTTCATGCCGCGGCTCAAGTAATATTCCACGTACGTGAAACCGTTAGACAGCGTGAACGCCAATTGTGAAATTGGGTTCGCACCTGCTTCTGCAATGTGGTAGCCGGAAATTGATACTGAATAGTAATTACGCACTTTATGATCGATAAAGTATTGCTGAATATCACCCATCATACGCAAGGCAAATTCAGTCGAGAAGATACACGTGTTTTGTCCTTGGTCTTCTTTTAAAATATCTGCTTGCACGGTTCCACGTACCACTTGCAACGTACCTTCACGAACTTCTGTGAATTCTTCGACCGTCAATGTACGGCCCAGCTTTTCTTCGTTAATTTTTACTTGCTGATCAATCGCTGTGTTCATAAACATCGCCAAAATGATTGGCGCGGGTCCGTTGATCGTCATTGATACAGAAGTCGATGGTGCACAAAGATCAAAGCCTTCGTACAATTTTTTCATATCATCCAGTGTACAAATCGATACACCTGATTCCCCGACTTTGCCGTAAATATCTGGGCGGTGATCCGGGTCTTCGCCGTAAAGCGTTACCGAGTCAAACGCCGTCGATAAGCGTTTTGCATCATCATCTTTCGATAAATAATGGAAACGACGATTTGTGCGTTCAGGTGTTCCTTCGCCCGCAAATTGACGTTTTGGGTCTTCTCCTGCACGTTTGAACGGGAATACGCCTGCTGTATAAGGAAATGAACCTGGAGCGTTCTCCAAATAAACCCATGACAAAATTTCACCATAATCAACGAATTTCGGCAATACGACGCGAGGCACTTTGATGCCAGACAAGCTTTCTGTTCGCAAAATAGTGCGGATTTCTTTGTCACGTACCGTTGTCACAAATTCGTCACCCGCATACATTTCTTTTAACGCATCCCAGTTGTTTAAAATGCGTTTCGATTCAGCTGTTAGTTCATCACGAACGCCTTCTGCAAGAGACTCGAGTGAAGCCACTAATGCATCATCCGGCGCTTTTTCTTTTACTGCTTCGATTGCGCCTTCTAATTGGAACAGTCGACGTGCAAAAGCAGCTTGTTCTTTCGTTTTCGCGTGATAACCCCGAACTGTATCCGTTAGTTCACGTAAATAATAGCGACGGTCGTTTGGAATAATGAGATTTTCTTTTTGTGTTTTTACGAATTTATCGTAATCCGTTTCCCAATCCGTACCACATTTTTCGTTAACTGTTCCAACTAATGCTGCAAACAGCGAATTGGTTCCTTTGTCGTTAAACTGGCTAGCGATGGTGCCGTAAACCGGCATTTCTTCTAGCTCCTTATCCCATGACAGGCGGCTGCGCTGATACTGCTTTTGGACTTGACGAAGTGCATCTTGTGAACCACTACGTTCGAATTTGTTGATACAAATCAAATCTGCATAATCAATCATATCGATTTTTTCAAGCTGTGACGGTGCACCAAATTCGCTCGTCATTACATACATTGAAACGTCTGAGAAATTCGCAATTTCTGCATCACCTTGACCAATTCCGCTCGTTTCAACGATAATCAAGTCAAAATCTGCTGCTTTCACAACATCTAAAACGTCGCCAATTGCGCCTGATAACTCAGAACGTGAGCCGCGTGTTGCAAGACTTCTCATAAAGACACGCTTGTTGAAAATTGCGTTCATGCGGATACGGTCACCAAGAAGTGCGCCCCCGTTTTTTGCTTTGTTGGATCAATAGATAAAATCGCGATTTTTTTGTCTGGAAGTTCGGACAAGAAACGTCGAATCAATTCATCTGTTAACGAACTTTTACCAGCTCCACCAGTTCCTGTAATCCCAAGAATCGGTGTATTTTTTGTTTGTGCACGAACCGTTTTCAACAGTTCAGCTGTATCTGTGTCACGTGTATGAGCTTCTTCTGCTGCTGTAATGGCGTTTGCCAATACAACGGGTTCAGCAGTTGTTAAGTTTTCAAAAGACTGATCTGCTATAACTGTTGAAAAATCACATTCTTCAACAATTTCCGTAATCATGCCTTGTAACCCCTTTTTACGGCCATCTTCTGGCGAGAAAATACCCGCAATGCCGTATGCTTCAAGTTCTTTGATTTCACGAGGTAAAATAACACCGCCACCGCCGCCATAAATGCGAATATGCGAAGCACCTTTTTCTTTTAATAAGTCGTACATATACTTAAAGTATTCCATATGACCGCCTTGATAAGAAGAAATACAAATTCCTTGAACATCTTCTTGGATGGCCGCATTGACTACTTCTTCAACTGAACGGTTATGACCTAAGTGAATCACTTCGGCTCCGCTTCCTTGTAAAATGCGGCGCATGATATTAATCGACGCATCGTGTCCGTCAAAAAGACTAGACGCTGTAACAAAACGGATGTGATTTTTTGGCTGATAGGTTTTCGCTTCTTCAATGATCGCCATTATGTTTTAGCCCCCTGTACTGAGATTTTTTCTCCTGCCATCCCTTGCAAAAGAAATCGAGTTTGGATATCGATAAATTCTTGAATCGTGAAGTTGTCTAATGCCCATCGTCTAAATGCCCACATTTGACCTTGAACAAACAAATGATGAGAAGCCATTCTTACTTCTTTTGGAGTCATTTGAATTTCACCATTTTCAACACATTGTGATAGCAACCGTTCGAAAATCGCGACCATTTCAAGTTCTTTTTTCAACACATATCGCAATGCGTCTTTTGGCAATGCTTTGGATTCTTGATACATGACCACAAACTCATCTTGCATATCATCGATTAATGTATAGTAATGCTCAATTGCCATAGTCAAGACGCTAATAGAGCCGCGTTCCAAGTCAAGATGGTCAAGACGCGCGTGAACTTCGTCATAAATAGCGTCACAGACAAGATAAAGCACATCTTCTTTTGTTCGAATGTATTCATATAAAGTGCCGATGCTAAAACCGGCAGCTTTTGCAATTTCTCTTGTCGTCGTCCGGTGAAAGCCTTTTTCTTTAAAAAGCGTGACAGCACCGCGAATCATTTGTTCGCGGCGCTTTTCGATCAAGCTTTCATCTTTTACGGAAGTCTCAATTTCACGCTTTTTGTTCATAAGACAACCCTCCGCTTATTTCGTAACCATCCGAGAAATAACCAAACGTTGAACTTCTTGCGTACCTTCATAAATTTGCGTGATTTTCGCGTCGCGCATATAACGCTCCACTGGGTAATCTTTCGTATAACCGTAACCACCGAATACTTGTACAGCTTCAACGGTCACTTTCATCGCTGTGTCGCCAGCCATCAATTTTGCCATAGCTGATTCTTTACTATAAGACATTTTGTTCGATTCAAGCCATGCAGCTTGATAAGTTAACAAGCGAGAAGCTTCGATTGAAGTTGCCATGTCTGCTAATTTAAACGAGACTCCTTGGTTCACCAAGATTGGCTTACCGAATTGCTCACGCTCTTTCGCGTAATCGATTGATGCATCAAGTGCACCTTGTGCGATTCCGACTGCTTGAGCTGCAATTCCGTTACGTCCACCATCAAGTGTTTGCATAGCAATTTTAAAGCCTTGACCCAGTTCACCTAAGACGTTTTCTTTTGGCACGCGGCAATTATCGAAGATAATTTCCGTTGTTGGACTTGAACGAATCCCTAGCTTGCGTTCTTTTTTACCAACCGAAAAGCCTTCAAAGTCTTTTTCAACGATAAATGCAGTTGTTCCTTTGTGTTTTGATTCTGGATCCGTCACTGCGAAAACGACATAAATATCTGCAATGCCACCGTTTGTAATAAAAATTTTCGAACCGTTTAGTACGTAATGATCGCCATCTTCTCTTGCGGATGTACGCATAGATCCTGCATCAGATCCTGCAGATGGTTCTGTTAAACCGTATGCGCCGATTTTTGTTCCTTCCGCCATTGGACGAAGGTATTTTTGCTTTTGTTCTTCTGTTCCGAATGTGTATACGGGCCATCCAGCAAGTGACGTGTGTGCTGAAAGAGTAACGCCTGTTGATGCACACACGCGTGATAATTCTTCAACTGCGATACAATATGCTAAATAATCCGAGCCGATGCCGCCGTATTCTTCTGGCCATGGAATTCCGGTGAGTCCAAGTTCGGCCATTTTATCGAAAATTTCACGATCAAAACGCTCTTCTTCGTCACGCTCTTCTGCTGTTGGTGCTACTTCTTTGTTGGCGAAATCTCTTACCATTTTGCGGATCATTTCATGTTCTTCAGATAGTTGGAAATTCATTTTTTCATTCCTCCGATTATTTGGTTAGTTGTTTGCTAATAACAATGCGTTGAATCTCACTGGTGCCTTCATAAATTTCCGTTACTTTCGCGTCGCGGAACAAACGCTCGACTGGATAATCCTTCGTGTATCCGTAACCGCCAAATACTTGAATGGCTTCAATCGTCACGTCCATTGCTGTTTTCGAAGCAAAAAGTTTTGCCATTGAAGCTTGTTTATTGCAATCTTTGCCTTGCGCATACAAGTCAGCTGCATTATAAACGAGTAATTTCGCTGCTTCTACTTGCGTAGCCATATCTGCTAGTTTAAAACCAACACCTTGTTGATGAGCAATTGGTTTTCCAAACTGTACGCGTTCTTTTGCATAAGCTACTGCGTATTCATAAGCCGCTTCAGCAATACCAAGTGCCTGTGCTGCGATGCCAATACGCCCAACGTTCAAATTCGCCATTGCGATGCTGAATCCTTTATTTTCCTCGCCTAACAGGTTTTCAGCTGGAACGCGCATGTTTTCGAATGTTAGTTGAACGGTTTTCGAACCATGCATTCCCATTTTCTTTTCGTTTTTCCCAATGATTAATCCCGGTGTGTCTTTTTCAACGATAAACGCTGAAATTCCACGAGATCCGGCAGCGGGTTTTGTAGAAGCAAAGACAATATACGTATCAGCTGCACCACCGTTTGTAATAAACACTTTCGAGCCGTTTAATACATA
The DNA here is from genome assembly GCF_001186155.3 of Planococcus versutus. Taxonomy (NCBI): domain Bacteria; kingdom Bacillati; phylum Bacillota; class Bacilli; order Caryophanales; family Caryophanaceae; genus Planococcus; species Planococcus versutus. The sequence goes on from NZ_CP016540.2 coordinate 2,676,482, forward strand.
GTCATCGCCGTCTAAAACAGCTTTTGTTTTAAGACTTCCAGCGTCAGATCCTGCAGCAGGTTCTGTTAAACAAAAAGCTCCAAGATATTCACCACTTGCTAATTTTGGTACATATTTTTCAATTTGCTGCTGCGATCCGAAATTTAGAATCGGGTTTGTGCCGACAGATGTGTGAACGGATAAAATGACTCCAACCACACCGCTAACTTTTGATAATTCATGAATCGCCGTAATATAAGAAGTGAAATCCATTTCTGATCCGCCGTATTTTTCCGGAGCGGTAATTCCCATTAATCCAAGCTTGCCCATTTTTTTTATGATTTCTGTAGGAAATTCATCATTTTCCATATTTTCAATAAAAGGTGCAATTTCTTCTTTGGCGAAATCTCGTACCATATTGCGCATCATCAGCTGCTCGTCTGTAAAGTTCAAATCCATTCTGGTTCCTCCTAATTGTTATGCGTAGCTATAGAAACCACGTCCGGTTTTCTTGCCAAGCCATCCTGCCTTCACATATTGACGCAATAACGGGCTTGGACGATATTTGCTGTCACCAAATCCTTCATGCAGTACTTCCATAATGTAAAGACACGTATCCAGTCCAATAAAATCCGCTAATTCAAGTGGGCCCATTGGATGATTCATGCCCATTTTCATAATGTCATCAATGGCTTCTTTTGTTGCCACACCTTCTTGAAGCGTAAAAATCGCTTCGTTGATCATCGGCATCAAAATACGATTTGCGACAAACCCAGGAAAGTCATTTACTTCTACAGGCGTTTTTGATAATTGCACAGTCATTTCTTCTACTTTTTTATACACTTCATCTGAAGTAGCTAGTCCGCGAATAATTTCTACTAATTTCATGACTGGTACTGGATTCATGAAATGCATCCCAATTACTTGTTCTGGACGATTTGTTACTGCCGCGATTTCTGTAATAGGCAGTGATGATGTATTGGTTGCTAAAATTGTGTGTGCTGGTGTTACTTCGTCTAGTGTTTTAAAAATACTATGTTTAATTGCCATGTTTTCAACCGCTGCTTCAATGACGATATCAACATCGTGTGCATCTTTTAAATCTAGTGATGGTGTGATGCGTCCAAGAACTGCTATTTTTTCATCTTCTGTCATCCGGCCTTTTTCAACATTGCGCGTTAAATTTTTTGTAATTGTGACAATGCCTTTGTCGTAGGCTTCTTGTTTCATATCATTTAATTTAACGTTTAGTCCTGCTTGCGCACAAACTTGTGCGATGCCTGAACCCATTTGGCCAGCGCCTATAACCATCACGTTTTGAATCGTCATCTTTAGTTTGCCTCCTTTGGAACTTCAATCATAATTGCATCACCTTGTCCGCCACCTGAGCAGATTGCCGCGATGCCGATGCCGCCTCCACGACGTCTTAGTTCGTAAGCAAGTGTGAGGATAATACGTGAACCACTTGCTCCAATTGGGTGTCCAAGTGCAACTGATCCGCCATTAACGTTTACTTTTTCAGCATCGAGTCCTGCAATTTCCGAGCTTGCTAATGCAACTGCAGCAAATGCTTCATTGATTTCGAATAAATCGATTTCTTCTAATGATTTACCTGTTTTCTTTAATAGCTCATTGATTACGATTCCTGGAGTTTCTGGGAAACGATGAGGTTCAATGGCTATTTCTGTATGAGAAAGGATATGAGCCAGTATGTTTTTGCCTTCTTTTTGTGCACGCTCTTCATTCATTAACACAAGTGCTGCTGCTCCGTCATTAATGCCAGGTGCGTTTCCGGCCGTGATTGTGCCGTCTTTACCAAATGCCGGCTTTAATTTCGCTAATGCTTCCACGGTCGAATTGGCGCGAGGCGCTTCGTCGGTATCCACGGTAATAGGATCACCTTTACGCTGTGGAATATCGATTGCAACAATTTCTTCTGCGAATAAATCTTTCGCTTTGATTGCACGTTCATGTGAGCGGGCTGACCAGTTGTCTTGCTCTTCGCGCGTTAAGTCAAAATCTTCAGCTGTTGAGTTGCCGTAAGTTCCCATGTGAACGCGGTCTGGATGGAATGAGCATGATAATCCATCGTGGACCATGCCATCAATTACTTGTGCATCGCCCATGCGAAGACCCCAACGTGCTTTTGGTAAATAATAAGGTGCATTCGACATGGACTCCATGCCACCTGCTACAATTACTTCTTCATCACCTAAACGAATAATTTGGTCTGCCAATGTAACACTGCGCATGCCCGATGCACATACTTTGTTAATTGTTTCAGATTTTACGTTATATGGAATTCCTGCCTTAACAGCTGCTTGGCGAGAAGGGATTTGTCCTTGTCCAGCTTGCAACACGTTACCCATAATCACTTCTTGAACATCTGCTGGTTGAATACCTGCACGGCTCATTGCAGCTTTGATAGCTGCTGCTCCAAGATCGCTTGCTGTCAACGTGCTCAAGTTTCCACCGAACTTACCAAATACTGTACGTGCTCCATCAATGATGACTGTTTTTGCCATGATAATTTCCTCCCCTTAATGTGTTTCGTTGTAAACGGTTTCAATTATTTTAAAAAGAAAAAATATTTTTTATGCTTGCTTGAGTATCCCGCAAAAAGTATGCGTCAAGCGTGATTTCTTCATTTGTTAATTCGATTGTTTAGTGACTGAACGCTCGCTCGATTTTTACCAAAAAGAAAAGGGAGCATTATACTCCCTTGTGTGTTTATTGCTTATTCTATTATTCTACTCAGTTTCCTCGTAATAAGCAATTATTTCTTACTGCATATTTGTTTGCTTATTGGACAATTGCTTCTGGCTCTGGTGTTGCATTTCCAAGAACAGCCATCTCCAATAATTCCGCTACATCGTACGTGCCCACTTGTTCTTCCACTTCTTTTGCTTTAGTGCCGTCTGACAACATCGTCAAGCAGTACGGGCAACCAGAAGAAATCATAGTCGGACTAACTTCAAGTGCTTGTTCTGTACGAGCAACATTGACGCGGTGACCTGCATTTTCTTCCATCCACATCATTCCGCCACCGGCTCCACAGCACATACCATCTTCGCGGTTACGAGCCATTTCAACTAGTTCTACACCTTGAATCGCTTTTAATATCTCGCGCGGTGCATCGTAGACATCGTTATACCGACCAAGGTAACAAGAATCGTGGAATGTGATGCGTTCGTTTACTGGGAATTGCGGTTTTAATCGACCTTCTTGAACGAGATCAAATAGCATTTCCGTATGGTGATACACTTCTACTTTAAAACCAAAATCCGGGTATTCGTTTTTGAAAATGTTGTAAGCATGCGGATCAATCGTAACAATTTTCTTGACTTCTGCTTTTTCAAATTCTTTAATATTAGCGGTTGCTAGTTCTTGGAACAAGAATTCGTTTCCGAGACGACGTGGTGTATCGCCTGAGTTTTTTTCTTTGTTTCCGAGAATCGCGAATTTCACGCCTGCTTCATTCATTAAACGTGCAAACGATAAAGCAATTTTTTGTGAACGACTATCAAACGATCCCATTGAACCAACCCAGAACAAGAATTCGAACTCTTCTCCTGCTTTGTTTGCTTCTTTTACAGTAGGGATATGAATATCTGGACGTGCATCTCTCCAGTTTTCTTTTTCTTTACGGTTAAGCCCCCATGGATTTCCTTGACGTTCGATGTTGGTCATCGCGCGCTGTGCATCTGGATCCATTTTGCCTTCTGTCATTACTAGGTAACGACGAAGATCGATAATTTTGTCTACATGCTCGTTCATAACTGGACATTGATCTTCACAGTTACGGCAAGTTGTACATGCCCAAATTTCTTCTTCTGTAATAACGTCTCCAATTAGGCTCGGGCTGTAAAGTTCGTCGATGGTAATGCCTTCAGCGCCAGCGGCCATTGCCAACTGGTTTCCTTGTGTATTGTTAAATGCCATCGCTGGTACCCACGGTTTTTTCTGAGTCATCACCGCACCTGTATTTGTCAGGTTGTCGCGAAGTTTTGTGATCAAGTCCATCGGAGACAGCATTTTACCTGTTCCTGTTGCTGGACACATATTCGTACAACGTCCACATTCTACGCAAGCGTAGAAATCGATCATTTGGCTTTGTGAGAAATCAGTGATTTTCCCGACACCGAACGAAGGCATCGCATCTGGATCTTCTTCGTCTTCCATTTCTTCAAAGTTGATTGGCTTTAAACGGCCAACATGGTCAACTCTATGGAACCACGTGTTAACTGGTCCAAACACCAAGTGAGCGTGTTTTGATTGTGGTACATAAACTAGGAATGATAGGAGGAATAGTAAATGCGCCCACCACATAATGTAGAAAATTGTTATGGCTGCAGTTTCAGGCAACCAAGCAAATGCACCTGCTACTAGAGAAGCAACGGGCTCTGTCCAAGCAGCTTCGTGGCCGTGCCAAATCATGCCCATTCCGTTACCAACAAGCACCGTAACCATCAAGCCACCAATGAAAATCAACACAAGCCCTGATTTCCATCCACGTTTCAAGCGAACCAGTTTTTCAATATAACGTCTGTAAAACGCCCAAATTACTGCCACTAGAATCGTTAATGTTACGATTTCTTGAAAAAAAGTAAATGCTGGATAAAGTGGACCCAGCGGCAAATGTGAACCTGGTGATAACCCTTTAATAATAAAATCAATAGCACTTGCTTGAACTAATAAAAATCCATAAAAGAACATAACGTGAATCGTTCCGCTCTTCTTGTCTTTCAATAACTTTTTCTGACCAAATACGTTGACCATTACTTTGCGCACACGCTCGTTGAAATTTTCTTCAAACTCTACTTTCTTTCCGAGTTTAATAAAATCATATCTCGACTTTAATAAGTAGATGAAGAGATAAATTGCGTAAGCGGTTACAGCTATAAATAAAACCCAGTTTGCAATTAACAATGGCTCCATCGCGATATCCCCCTTATTATGTGTATTCTAAAAATAACTTACTCAAAGTTTACGTGAATGAGTGCAACTTGTCGATACTATGTTCTATATTAAAATATGAATGAGCATTCAGTCAACCTTAACTTAAAAGAGTTTTCAAGTTAACCCCTTATGATTTAACCTTTGAGAAATAAATGGCAGAAATATGTATTTTATTCTAATAAAAAAAGAAGTCTCCCACTACAGGATTCTTCTTTTACGTTACGAAGTGCTAATGGAATAAAGGTGTTTTCCGAAATCGCGTTGAATGCGTTCTAAATTTCGCGGTAGCACACCAACTAACACACAAGTAGCTGGTCCGCCTGAACAATTTACATCAAGTGCTGTGGAAATTTCTACGGGTCGATCCATTAACGATTGAAATTCTTGTTGGATGCCTTTTGAACCAACTGGCCAAATACGTTCGATTAAAGATGAGTCAAGCGCTTTTTTTAAGAGTTTCATATTAGCAACTTGCTCTGCATTAACTATGACTTGTTCTCCAACTAATGGAACGCCGTAAACAGACCAACAAAGCAATTCGGCATTTATTGGCTTTTTTTGTTGTTTGCCAATCATTGTGATAGCGATACCCGACTGCTGCGTCAGCATATTGGTTTCCGTGCTTCCTGAAATAGAAGGAAGCGTTGTTTGTGCTTCAGTGAATAACTCAGTGATCCCCGCAACATAAGCGTCCCAACTAGAAGCTCCGCTAAAATTATGCACAAGTACAGCTTGCGGCGTACTTCCCGCAGCCCATTGTTCGAGCAAGGCAACACGTGCTGCAAATTTCGCAGTGAGCGTGTTAGATACGTAGATCACATCTTGCTCTTTTTCGCCGATGCCTGCTGAATTATCTGACGTAATAATAAAATCATCAATTGCTACTTCATGACGCATGTCGTGCACCTCCACTTGCTTTTAACACATAAGGCATTAAAAGAGCGGCTACTACAGCATTGATAGAAGCTGCGATTAACAGTCCTGGAACTGACGCGTAAAAAAAAGCAGGTGACAATAAAAAGTAAAATGGAACTGCCGCTACTATTCCATTGCCAATTATAAAAGCTGGCCATTTTAACCAGTGTTTACCTGCTTGATGCAATTTTGCGAATAGCCATACTGCTGCCCACATTTCAACGGCAATGATCAAGTGGAATGGGCCAAGTGGCATGCCACCAAACAATGCCGAAATCAAATGACCAAATGCGGCAATGATTCCTGCGATTGGCGCTGAAAAAAACAATACCGCTACAAGCGCTGGCAAGGCATCAAGCGCAATAGATGTAATGCCGAGCGGTATTTTGATCATGCCCCAATGGCAGACAAACTAATAAACAAAGCAGCAAGCGCTAGTTTTTTCGTTTCCATCTTATTTTTCCGTTTTCTTGCTACGTCCGCCATTCTTAAAAACTTTTGCACTACGCACATACTCATTATCTGGAACATTCGCACGCGAATTAACTACTCGTGAAGCCGCAAATAAATAATCGGACAGGCGGTTTAAATAACGTTGAACAACTTGTGGGAACTCTTCGCCTGACTTCATCAACGTAACGGTTTGTCTTTCAGCACGGCGCGTAATCGTACGCGCTATGTGAAGTGTCGCAGCTGCTGGTGTTCCTCCTGGCAAAATAAAACGTTCAAGTAATGGAGGTTCTTCCATCAATTCGTCGATGCGCTTTTCTAAAACCTCTACTGGCTCTTCTGTCATTTTAAAATTTGGTTCTTTTCGTACATCTGCTAAATCTCCACCGCAATCAAATAATTCATTTTGAATTGCTTCTAAGTCTTCTAGTAAATCCGCATATTTTTCTGGAGCTAATTCCGTCATTGCTTTGCCGATAAACGAATTGACTTCATCGATTGTGCCGTATGCTTCTACGCGTGGCGCGTCTTTGTCTGCACGTGCTCCGATTAAACTTGTTTGACCTTTATCCCCTGTTTTTGTGTAAATTTTCATCTTGATCCGCTCCTTTGATTGTTTGTGGAATACCGTACCAAATGCGTGTAACTTGTTTTGCTTCGTTAAATAAAAACTGATATAACCGGCCAATGACGTCGCGCATTTCGCGCTCGATCCGTTCAGTTGGCACGATGCCACGATTCAAATCGGTTAAAATCCAAATTTGTTGCACTTGTCTGTTGTGCAGTATTTTTTTTACTTGTTCTATTATTTGTTGTTCCGACCATTCTTGTTCGAGTTGTTTTTTCACCCAATGTTCGAGTCCAGCAATAACTGCGATCGAACCACTAGGCAATGCTTGTGGCAAAACGCCTTCATGCCAGCAAGCCTCTTTGTTGTGTAGTTGATCTTTTACATAATGTCGTTTGCCGTTAAAGGCTCCACCGAAAACGATGTGCATAATGTTCGCTCCTCAAACGCTTGTCGACTTTGCCACGTTAACCGATGACAGCCGCCGTGTAGCGCAACTTGATCTTGAAAATTTTCTCCTAATGCCTTTGCTAGTAAATAGCGAATCGGTCCTCCGTGAAGAACTAACGTAACTTCATTGCCACTCGGCAATTTGCGCATGGCTTGTTCAACACGTTCGGCCATGTCTTTTAAACTTTCACCATCAGGCGGAGTAATGTTCCATGGGTCTTTTATCCAGTCGCGATACAGTTGATTGTCTTTTAGTTCTTGATAGGTTTTCATTTCCCATTGACCGAAATGACATTCTCGCAAGTTTCGGTTGGCACGGTACACAGCATTCGGAAACAACATGGCAGCCGTTTCTCGACAACGCCTTAAATCGCTGCCCATGACGCTTTGCAATTGTAAATCAGCTTTAGCATCAAATGGCAAGATCGATTCATCAGTCCAACCAATATACCGTTTTTGTTCATTGCCTCGCGTAGGCGCGTGACGAATTAAAGAAAGAACAAAAGGCTCATCCATAATAAAATTTCGACTCCTTCCACATAAGCACCAAACAAATCACCGGTTACACCGCCAAAATTGCGCAAACACCAAGCCCGATAACGCCATGAAAATAGCACTAACATAACAAAGAATACGAACGCGGTCCAAAAAGTGGTCATTATGCTCAATGTCCCTAAGCTAATAATGACTGTTAGAATCGCTACAAGTCGCAATTTTTTATGGCTAGCTCGCTGTTGAAAAAAAGCGGCTATGCCATCTGGCTTTGCTGAATGTGTGGAACTAAATAATGCCAGCAAGCCAATTCTCGAAAGGACAGGGATTAATACAAGCCATACGAGCGATAACCCATTTATTGATTCTGCTACTAGTATAATTTTACCAACAATCGCAAGCAATAACACCATCGTACCAAAAGCACCAATTTGCGGATCTCCCATAATTGCCAAGCGTTTTTCACGATCTTGGTAAGAAAAGTAGGCATCTCCTGCGTCTGCTAAGCCATCCATATGCAATCCACCAGTCAGTACCATGCCAACCAAAACGACCATAAAGCCAATTAATAAAAAACTGACATCTGTTGCATCACGCAAAATCCATACAGTACTTGCTAAAATACAGCCAACTAATAGTCCTAGTACAGGTAACATCGCATACATTGCTGTGATATGGACTTTTTCCATCGGCAATTGTTTTTTGACAGGAATCACTGAAAAAAATTGAAGCGCCAATAAAAATCCTGTTGCTACTTGCCGGATCATTGAAACGCCTCCATTATTTCTGTTGTTTTTTGCCAGTCTAAATGATTTTTTACATGCGTTGCCCAGCGATCAATTGGATCGGTTGTTGTTTCAACTGCTGGCAATGGTAAGTTTTTCTGTTTACGAATAGATGACAAAAATGCAGTCCGGCAAGATCGATCTCGGAAAAATCCATGTAAATGCGTTCCAATGAGACGGTTGTGAAAATACCCTTCAGTTGATTCTTCGGAATCTATCAAGGGATAGTTTATACCTGTTACTCGGCCATGGTGAATTTCATAGCCGCTCACTGCAATATCATCCTCCCTAAATCTCACCATTCCTTGTTGCCGTCGAACTATTTTTTCTTCTACAAAATCAACATGCATTTTCGAAACTAAACCAAATCCAGCTTCGGACTCTACACTAACCCCGTCGTGCCCTTGAGGATCTGATAAAGTTTCTGCAAACATTTGAAAGCCGCCACATAAACCCACAATCCACGTGTCTTTTTGTAACGATTTTAACTTTTCTCCAAGTTGTTGCTGTTTCCAATACCGTAAATCAGCGATAGTACTTTTTGTACCTGGTAACACTAAAATGTCAGGATGTCCGATATCATCAACCGTTTCTGCCCAGCGAACCGAAACATCCGCTTCTGTTAAGAATGGTTCAATATCTGTAAAGTTTGATAAATAAGGATGTTTGCAAACAACCAAGTCGATTGCATTTTCAACAAGAGAAAGTTGACGCACCGCTCTAACGCCAAGTGAATCCTCTTGTTCAATTTCGTGATGATCCAAGTATGGTATGACACCAAGCACTGGAATACCGGTATACGATTCTAAAAAACGCACGCCGTCTTCAAAAAGCTTAACGTCTCCTCTGAATTTGTTGATGATTAGGCCTTTTACTCGTTCTTTTTCTGGTATCAACGCCAGTGTCCCAACAATCGATGCAAATACACCGCCACGCTCGATGTCCGCCACAAGAATTACTGGAACGTCTGCTCGTTTGGCAACCGTCATATTCACTAGCTCACGGTCGTTCAAATTCATTTCGGTTGGACTGCCTGCACCTTCAATGACGATATGAGTAAAATTTTTTGCTAAATTGGCTAATGCATGATCGATTGCTTGAAGGCCTTTTTTGTAAAATCGAGCGCGGTAGTCCATGCCATCCATGGTTTCGATTTTTTTACCAAACAAAATCACTTGTGATTTCATACCACTCTCGGGTTTCAACAAGATCGGGTTCATGTCGACAGTTGCTATAGTGCGAGCTGCTTCTGCTTGGACACCTTGAGAGCGACCAATTTCCTCACCCCAAACTGTCACATACGAATTATTAGACATATTTTGTGATTTAAAAGGAGCGACTTTGATTTTTTGATCAGAAAGTATACGGCACAAAGCGGCACAAATCATACTTTTCCCAACGTCTGAAGCAGTTCCTTGAATCATTATTCCGCGCATTTTTTCACTTCCTTTTAAATGCCAACCCATTTTCCATTTCGATAGCTTGATCGGCTTGTTGCACGAGCCAAATATGAATGCGTCCAAGCCAAGCTTGATAATGCTCATCACGCACAAAGTCATCTAGCACTTCATTTGAAACAATGGTCAATAAATCTACAGTGCCTAGCATTTTGATAAGGGTTTCTTGCAATTTGGTCCACTTGGCTTCCATGCAGCCTTCAATTTCAGAACACATTTTGCCTGTTTCCCATCCTTCGTATAATTCATTAGCTAGCCAAGTTGTTACACAATCCCACAACACTAAGTCACGCGGTTGCAATATTTTTGTCACGTTCTCCAGCTCATATGCTTGTTCGATTGTCAGCCAATTATCTTCGAGCCGATCTAAACGATGACGTTCGATGCGTTCTTTCATTTCCTCATCGTTTACTTGGCCGCTAGCTAAATAAATTTTGCGAGCATTGCTAAAATTACGGACAATCGATTCTGCATAAGCACTTTTTCCACTGCGAACTCCTCCGCTGATGAAAACTAGTTGACCTCGAGCCATTCGGCAATCGCCTCCCGCAGTTTTTCCATGTTCTCAGCTGACTTCATCCCAATTCGAAACCACTTTCCATCCATGCCACGGAACGTTTCCGTATGACGCAACACAATCCCCGCCTTCAAAAGATCTGTTAAAAATAAGTTACCATTTTTTGATACGGGTAGTTGAAATGATAGGAAATTTACTGCCGAATTTGTTGTCTTGCAGCCATATGATGTTAAAAATTGTTGCATTTTCATACGTTCTATTGTTGCAGCTGCAATTACGTTATGACGATAATCCGTTTGCTTTAAACAATCCGCGCCAATTGCAGCCGACAGCGCATTGACGTTCCAATGGGCTGCACCTTGTTTTAACTGTTGAATCGTTTTTTCTTGACTGACAACATAACCAAGACGCAATCCCGGAATAGCATACATTTTGGTCATTGAACGCACAATAATAGTGTTGGGGAAGTCGTTCAAAAACGGCAAAAACGATGCTTTTTCACCAATAAAATCGATAAATGCTTCGTCTACTATTAGTTCACACTCTTGTGTTAAACACAGTTTCGCAATAGACTGCAGTACATTCATATTCACCAACACACCTGTTGGGTTGTGCGGATTGCATATGTAAATCGCCGCACAGTCTTGAATGGTATTTGCAACATGTTCTTCTGTTAATACCCAATCGTTTGCTGCATGCAATTGAATTTCTTCTATTTGAACATTTTCTGCTTCTAGCGTTTGACGGTATTCAGAAAATGCCGGTTCAATTAGTACGACTTTTTGGTTTCGATACCTCCTAGCCAACCAAGTAAACACTTCAGCAGCACCGTTTGCTGTAGCTACTTGCGCTACTTTCACACCGTGAAATTCAGCGGCAGCGGTACGAAACGGTTCACCGTCTGGGTCAGGATAAGAACCAATTAATGGCAACATTTCTGACCATTTTTTCGAAAGAAATGTTGGTGGACCGAATGGATGAACATTTTCACTAAAATCTATCACTTGTTGTGGTGGAGTGATTCCCAGTTGTTTATATAAACGCAATGGATTGGCTCCGTGATTAGGCAATTCCAAGCAAAATTCCCCCTAAAGCAAATAAGAGAAAAAATCCAATTGTCACTATTTGCATATGTTTGACAGTTTCTTTAATATGACGTGCTTCTAATTGATAAACTGGTGTCCCCATAAACGCACGATGCGACTCAACACCTTGGTAACGATTCACCCCACCTAATCTAACGCCTAATTGCACAGCCGTTGCTGCTTCTAGCCAGCCACTATTCGGACTTGGGTGTTTTGGTGCATCTTGTAGCCAAGTTTTAAGACGCTGACTAAAGGATAGGTTTTGGTGATTTTTTGTCACGAAGATTAGTAAACAACCGGTTATCCGACTGGGAATAAAATTCAAGATATCGTCTGCTTTTGCTGAAGCAAATCCAAACTTCTTGAACTCCTTAGTTTTGTAACCGACCATAGAATCGAGTGTGTTGACAGCTTTGTATAACCACAAACCTGGTGCACCTAGTAAAAATGCCCAAAACAACGGTGCTGTCACTCCATCACTGGTATTTTCAGATACTGTTTCCACTACGCCACGCGTAATTTCACTTTCATCCAAATTTTCTGTATCTCTTCCGACAATCCACGATAATTTTTCACGTGCCCGTTCGAAATCGTTGGTTACTAGCGGGTCATAAACATCCATCGCTGCGTCTTTCAAGCTTTTTTGTGCAAGTCCTGAAGCAATTAGCAACGCTTCTACAGCAATACCGATTATCGGGTTGATGGAATAAGCTAAAAAGACAATGCCGTAAACTAGTATAAAAACTACCGTCACTATTGTGCCAAGAAGTACAAATCCATTTTGAAAAGTGTTAGTTCCGCGATTCCAGCGATTGGTTAATTTTTTTATGGCGGTACCGATCCAGCGCACTGGATGCGGCCAATTGGGTGGGTCGCCTACAATGCGGTCGATGATTACTCCTAAAGCAATGGCTACAATATGCGCCATCATAAATTTTTCGCTTTCGCTAATTCGTATAAATCGAGCGCTTTAATGGTACATTCAAAAACACCCACGCCAATTAATTTCCCAAGTTCTGTAATTGGACCTGCATATGGCAAACTCTCACCTTGTTGCGTGGCTGCAACTAAGCAGCTATCCGTAGAAGTACCTGTTGCAATTGTCCCCGTTAAAGGATCTCGAACTTCTCGAACTTGAAGTGCTTTTGTTTTGGCTTCAGTTGCTGTGATCATCGCTTGAATAAATGCTTCATTTGATAATACCCCGTTAACCAAAATCCACGTATTAATTGTACCGACACGCACTGAACGTTCTACCGCTTTTGAAACGTCCACTCCGTTACCAACTCCTGCTGTTACGGCAATAACAACCGATCCAAAAAGACTTTCGTACTCTTTGACGATAGCATCTTGTGTTTGAACAGCTGTCATCATCCCTACCGTATCCGTCGTTTTTAAACCACTTTTTTCAATAAAATCAGTCATTTCCTGGACACTGTCGTCCACATTATAGGACGCATCTACATGACGATTCATGAAATTACGAAACCACCCTGAACCTGCATTCACAACAGCGGAAGAAACTGTTTTTAATGGTGTTGCGCTCCGATATAACACCATTCCGTTAGAAATTTCAAAGTCTTCTGCACAAATTTGGTGAGTTGCTATTTTATTTTTAACGCCTGGCAATAACGTAATTTGTGGCTTTGGTAATTCCGGATGGGGATGATTGCTAATTCGGGTTTTGTAGACACTTTTTATGTCTTTTTCTCGGACAACTTCATGCGGTTCGCCAATTCGGACTACAGATCCTTTGTCTAAGAGCAACAATTGATCACAATACATAGACGCCAAATTAATATCGTGAAAAATCGAAACAATGGTTAACTCTTTTTCTATAGCTTGTTTTTTTATTGTATCGAGCAATTCTTTCTGATGGTTGATGTCCAAATGGTTGGTTGGTTCATCTAACAATAAAATTCCTGCGTCTTGCGCTAATGCTTGTGCTACAAAAACACGCTGTTGCTCGCCACCGGACATCTGGTCAATTTGCGTTTTTTCGTAATGGCGAATATCCATTAAGCTCATGGCCTCTAAAACAGCACGTTCATCTTCTGCTGACCATGAAGAAAACCAGCCTTCTTGATGTGGATAACGGCCAAGTGACACGGTTTCCCGAACGGTATGAGCAAAAGAATGCGTATGAAGTTGTGGCAATACCGCCATTTTCCGTGCCAGTTGTTTTGGCGGAAAAGTCGAAATCGAACTACCTTCGATCTGAACTTCACCACTTTCCGCTGGCAATACGCCACTGATTAGCTTCATTAGCGTGGACTTCCCACTACCGTTCGGTCCTAAAATTCCGAGTATAGAGCCCTTATTCACTGTAAATGATACATCTTTAACGATTTTTTTATCGCCATAGCCACCTGTTAATCCAATTACGTTAAGCATACTCAAGCCACTCCTTTGCGCTGACGGAAAAAGATAAAGGCAAATACTGGTGCTCCAATAAACGCAGTAATAACGCCAATGGGTAGTTCTGTTGGTGAAATGATAGTTCTCGACACTAAATCACAGACGATTAACAATGCCGCTCCGTTAATAAAAGACAAAGGTAACACATGACGATGATCTGATCCCCACAATAAACGAGTCATATGAGGCACAACTAATCCAACAAAGCCGATAGTTCCAGACACCGAAACTGCCGCTCCTGTTAAAACCGATCCGCCAATTAATACCGTTAGTTTACTTTTCTTCACATCTACACCAAGATGCTGCGCACGTTCTTCGCCAAACAACATCGCATTTAATTCACGACGCTTAAGCCATAAGATGAACGAACCAATTAGCACAAATGGCAACGCCATCCGGACATAAGGCCAACCGCGCATTGACACGCTGCCAAGTAACCAGCCAATAATTTGGCGCAACTCTTCACCCGTTAAGGCAATCATCAAGGAAATAATAGAACCCAGAAACGAACTAAAAATAATTCCTGTCAAAATGACCGTTTCCATTTTCATCGAACGATCCACTAATTTTGCGAAGCTCATTACTGCAAACATAGTGAGTAATGCGCCCATCATGCTCATCACGGGTAGTGTAAACGGTCCTAAATATGGGATGGAAATACCAAAAAAAAGCGTCATCACAGCGCCAACGGAGGCACCGGAAGACACTCCCAAGGTGTAAGGATCGGCCAATGGATTTTTTAAAAGCCCTTGGAATGCAGCACCAGCAATTGCCAGTGCTGCTCCAACAAGTCCCGCCAAAATTACACGCGGCATACGGATATTCCATAAAATATTGGCTGCCGCTTCATCGGAGGCAGGATTCCACAACACGGATGGTGATATCGATACCGTTCCAACCGTTACTCCTAATAAAATTGTTGCTACTAAAGTTAGTAGAGAAACCCCGTAAGCTATAACGTTTTTACTCATTGAAAACATCAGGGTAAACTGCCTGCGCCATTTCCATCAATCCGGCTGTTAATCGTGGACCTGAACGAGTGAGCATGTCCGAGTCTAGACTATAGATAGCGTCTTCTTTCACAGCTGTTACTTCTGCAAAGCCGCCACGTGTTTTAATTTGACCCACTGCATCTTCAACATACCCGCCTTCAGTCGTGATGATCACGTCTGGATTAGCTGCAACGATTGCTTCTGGGTCCATGCTGATCCAGCCTTCCAAATCGCCAGCTACGTTTTTAGCATTGATTATTGATAGCATTTCATCCATGAATGTGCCGCTTCCTGTCGTGAAGATGTCCGGCTGACTGCCGACTTCCAAAAAGACAGTTTTTGGTTCTTCAATCGTTGCTGCTAGTTTTTCAATTTCAGCTACTTGTACTTCCATTTCGGATACAATTTTTTCTGCTTCTTCCATTGCACCTGTCGCTTGTGCGATAGTTGAAATGGAATCATATACTTCATCAAAGCTCTCTGCGTTTTGAACAACAAACACTTCAAGACCTGCATCACGCAATTGTTGCAACCCAGCATCGCCCACACCCAGTCCTGATTCATGTGCGAGTACTAAGTCTGGTTGAAGACTAATAATTTTTTCCACATTAAATTCTTGCCCACCAATTTTTTCAACGTCTGCTGTTGCTTCTGGATAATTATCAAAATCCGAGACCCCTACAATTTTCTCATCTAATCCAAGTTCGTAAGCAATTTCTGTATTCGACGGAATCATTGAAACGATTGCTTCAGGTTCTTCTTCAATGACAATTTCATCGCCAACGGCGTCTACCAATGTTACTGGAAATTCAACTTCTGCTACTTCTGTCGGTGGTTCTGCTGGTGTTTCAATATCTTTTTCAGGTGTTGTTGTCTCCCCGCACCCTGCCAGTATAATGGCTGCTACTCCTGCTGTTGCGCCAAACTTCCAAAACTTTTTCATACATATAATCCCCTTTAGTTGTCATTTTTATGCACTAACAAATGCGTTCAATTGTTCCTGTCATCAGAATAAGAAAAATCCCCCGCAACATTCTGCGAGAGATTAAAAGGACGCCATAAAAAAGCATGCGCATCCAGCCTTTCCTCGCAGGCATATGGGTTTGTTGTCATAAAGGCAGGTCTCCTGGCTTGTGATCACGGGTTTTTTGCACCTTCCCAAAGCGTTGCTTCAGTGGCATGTTGCAAATTCCTCTCACATACAGTGGCGGGACCGCGCCGGAATGGAACCGGCTTCCCTTTTAACTCATGTTCTTAGACATAAGCACCTTTATGAATCGCTATTAAGTTTTGTTTCTGGGTTTCATTATACACGCAAATGATCGGTTTTCGCTTACATTTTTTCAGGAGCTTTGACGCCCACTGTTTTTAATGCATTGGCTAAAGTTGTTTTTACAGCTGTGATTAACGCTAAACGCGCACTTGTCATTTCCACATTTGTCGCATCCAATACTTTATTGGCGTTATAGAAGCTGTGGAAATGGGACGCCAATTCATGAATGTACGTCGTAATACGGTGAGGTGCACGCTGTTTAGCAGCATCTGCAATCACTTGCGGAAAATCACCGATTTTCTTCAAGACATCAATTTCTTTTTCCGAAGTCAATAAATTCAAGTGCTCTTCTGATGCCAACAAGCCTTGTTCTTCTGCTTGACGTAAAATCGAACTAATACGAGCATGCGCATATTGGGAGTAATACACCGGATTTTCGTTTGACTGTGAAACAGCCAAGTCCAAATCAAAATCCATATGGGAATCCCCTGAACGCATTGCGAAGAAATAACGCACAGCATCCAAGCCAACTAATTCTACTAGCTCACGCATGGTTACAGCTTTACCGGTACGTTTACTCATTTTCATTTTTTCGCCGTCTTTGTACAATTGCACCATTTGAATAACGCTCACTTCAAGCGTATCACGGTCATAGCCAAGCGCTTCTATTGCTGCTTTCATGCGCGGAATATACCCGTGATGATCAGCTCCCCATACATTGATTAGCTTATTGAATCCACGCTGCAACTTATCTTCATGGTACGCAATATCCGGCATTAAATACGTATACGTACCGTCGTTTTTAATTAATACACGGTCTTTGTCGTCACCGAATGTTGTTGAGCGGAACCAAGTTGCACCTTCTTCTTCGAATACGTGACCATTTGCGCGCAATTTAGCCAATGCTTCGTCAATTTTGCCATTTTTGTAAAGAGCTGATTCTGGATACCACTCGTCAAATTCAACACGAAAATCAGCTAAATCTTGTTGCAATTTAGCAAGCTCTACTTTTAAGCCATGTTGACGGAACGCTTCAAAACGCGCTTCGTGTGTCATGTCGCTAAATTTGTCACCATGCTCTTGCACTAATGCTTGCGCGATGTCTTTAATGTCTTGTCCGCGATAGCCATTTTCTGGCATGCTGTCGCCTTTACCCAGTGCTTCAAAATAACGTGCTTCAATCGACAACGCCAAATTATTGATTTGATTGCCAGCATCATTGATGTAATATTCACGTGATACATTATATCCTGCAAAATCCAATACGTTGCATAAAGAATCACCGACTGAAGATCCACGAGCATGACCTAGGTGTAAGTCGCCAGTGGGATTAGCCGATACGAACTCTACTTGAATGCGTTCGCCGGCGCCAGCAGTGGAACGGCCATATTCAGCTTTTTGTTCAAGTACTGTTTTGATGACAGTTTGTAAATAATCTTTTTTGATCGTGATGTTGATAAATCCAGGTCCTGCGATTTCTACCGTCTCAATGTTTGCCATATCTTTATCCAGGTTCGCTACGATAGCTTCTGCGATTGCACGAGGTGCTTTTTTAGCCAACCGCGTTAATTGCATGGCAATATTGGTCGCGTAATCCCCATTTGTTTTGTCTCTAGGTGATTCTAATTGCACTTCCACAGTTTCTGTTGTTAACTCTGCTTTTTCAATTGCTTCTGCAAATGCAGTTTTGATCGAATGTTGTACTTTTTCTACTGCGTTCATCATTTAGCCTCCATAAACTGTATTTCCATTTCGTATTCACCAGCATAATCCGCGCCCAGCGAGAGATCGTATCGGACCATAAATCGCGTATCGCTAACGAACAGCTCGTGCACTTTCGTCGTCAACATAAATGACCCTTGTTCGTTTGTTAGATTGCCCGTTTGTTCTTTATGTAATAAAAAAGGTAGCCGCATCTGCAAGCCCCCACTTCTCATAATCACCGCTTCATCTTCTTGAAGTTTAACCGTCGTTCGAATATGCAGATCATCCTGCTGCTCTGCATATTGAAGATAGCGCAGTTGGTTTTTCTCCGTCAACGTGCCACTAGATTCTAATCTCATCACTTGGTCTTCTGCATCCGGCTGGCGGATCGTCGTCGTCAGTTTTATTATTACTGTCTTTTGCATGTCTTTCCGCTCCCCGTCAACTAATAACCTTCTCATTATAGCCCGATTCACTTGGTTTTTTCAATACGACGTCCATTGTTTGCACCAGTTCTTTTAATCTTTAGGCGGTAAGTTCAAACTTTCCCCCCTTTCATAACAAAACCGACCCCACTATTTTCAGGATCGGCTCGACTTTACTCTATTTTTTATTTTTCTTGAAGACCTAATTTTTTAATTAGCGGTTTGATCGTTAAGCCTTGAATTACTAACGAAAACAAAACAACAGCAAACGTCAGTAACAAGATCGTTTCACGGCCTTCAAAACTTATCGGAAGACTTAAAGCTAGAGCAATTGATAAACTGCCTTTTAATCCACCCCAATTTAGTAAAATCCGTTCTTTGCGATCTAACTCTTTGGCCGGCATCGTACTCAAGAAAAGCGCAATCACTCGTGCACCCAGAACAATCACAATGGCCAATAAAATAATCATCCATTGACCATCAAAATCAATATTGCGTATTTCGAGTCCAATAATTAAAAAGATAAGTGAATTTGCGATTAAAGTGATAACGTCCCAAAACGAATTGATGTTGCTTTTTGTTGTTTCAGACATTCCAATTTTGCCACCGTAATCGTTAAAAACAAAGCCACCTGCGACGACAGCAATGATACCTGATACATGTAGATGTTCAGCGATAAAGTAACTACCAAAAAACAGCAAGGCAGATATGGCGATTTCAAAAGGATAGTCGTCATAAAAACGAATAACTTGTGAAAAAAGAAAGCCGAGAATGACTCCAACTAGAATGCCACCTACTGCAAAACGAAGAAATAATAAAACACCGCTTCCTAAGCCTGCCCACCCCATATCAATATAGGTCAATAAATAAACAGAAGATATTTGAAACAAAACGATGGCGATTCCATCATTAAATAGGGATTCCCCTTCCATAATCGTTGAAATTTTTTCCGAAACGCCTGCTGATTTAAAAATCGACAAAACACTAATAGGGTCAGTAGCACTCATTAACGCGGCAAATGTAAAGGCTACCGCTAGTGGTAACCCAATCAAAAAATGCGTAGCAAATCCGATCAGAATAAACGATAAAAAAGTTCCACCTAAAGCAAGACCGATGACGGTTTCCTTGCGCTTATATAAATGATGAAACGGAAGCTTTAACGTCGCATCTCCAAGCAATATGGGCAAGAATAAAGAAATGATAATCACTTGAAAAACTTCCGACTGGGTAATAAATTCTTCCGCATGGTCAATAAAAGGAAAAGGTAAGCTAGTCGTGCCAAGTAAAAGTCCTACCAAAACTAGCGCGATGGTATCTGGCTGTTTGATCTTTCTCGCGATGCCAACGACTGTTATCGCAATGGCTAATAATACCAGTATTTGGATAAATACCTCATCAAACTCATTCATAAGCCATTTTCCTTTCTGATTGAACGCTTTCTTCATCTATATCTCTTTTTGGAATTCGGTAAACGTAGTATCTAAACATGCCGTGCAAATTCAACAGCTTTGAAATCTAAAGCAGCCAGAAAAGAACGCTACTGGCTGCTTTAGATTGATATTACTTTGTATACGTTGTGACAAAAGAAGGACGTGGGAAGATATTGGGACGTTTGTCGATGCCTTCTGTTGTGCCACGTTTCGCATGTGCCTGTCCATATGCTTGTGACTCTTGCCAATCTTTGAACGATTGCTCGTCTTTCCACAAAGTTAAAATGGTGTATGTATCCGATTGCAACGGACGCAGTACACGGATAGCTGCAAAGCCAGGTTCTTTTTCAACCATGCCTGCTCGATTTTGGAAACGCGATTCGAACAGTTCACGTCCTTCATCTGTTACGGGAATGTTGTTAAAAACCGCGTAGCCACCGTCCTTAATGTGACCCACTGCATTTAACACTTCATACACTTCTGCGTTCTGTAAAATTGTTTCATCCTCTACTTCGTAAAGCACAACTGCTTCTTCTTCATTTTGTAACTGTATCGTGCCCGCGCTTGCTTGGTCTGCCTTCATTTGTGTTGCTTGATCGTGTGGCCCTGTCCATTTATACAATTTCATGCTGCGCACCTCTTCTACTGGATTCTTTTTTTCATTTTACCGTTTTCAAGAGAATTTTTCTAATTTGGGCGCTCGCCACCATAGGAAAACCCGCCTGAAAACATTCCAGACGGGTTTAACTGTGTATATAATTGGCTGGAAAAACGCCGCTTCGCCAGAGCGTCTTACGCCCGTCGAATCTACACGGCCGCTTACGCTTTTCTTATTGGCTAGCTCTAGCGCACAGCTCTTTGGGTCATAAGCCATCTCGGCTGTGCGGCAAAGAACGCCGCTTCGCCGATCCGTCTTATGCCCAGCAGAGCTACATGTGCGCTTTCGCTTTTCTTATTGGCTAGCTCTAGCGGCTAGTCCCTCGGGGTCTTAAGTCAGCCCACTGCGGAAATCAAGATTTCCTGCGTGTTCTGTCTTAAGCCTGTCGGGACTGAACAGCCGCTTGCGCTTTTCTTATTTCACCCAGCCTAAAATCATTTCGCGCATTAATTTGCTTGCTGTGTTCGCTGTTTGGTCGGAATGATCGTAAACGGGTGCTAGTTCTACAAGATCAAAACCAACAACGTTCACGCCCGATGCCGCAATAGCGTGGATGGATGCAAGTAATTCACGAGACGTGATACCGCCTGCGTCAACTGTTCCGGTACCTGGTGCGTGTGCAGGGTCTAATACGTCCATATCAATCGTGACATAAACGTTGCGTCCTTCAAGGGTCGGCAATACTTTTTTTAAAGGCTCAAGTACTTCAAACTTTGAAATGTGCATGCCATTTTCTTTTGCCCACTCGAATTCTTCTTTCATTCCTGAACGAATACCGAATGAATAAACATTTTTCGGTCCGATGTGGTCTGCAATTTTCCGGATTGGTGTTGAATGCGAATATTCTTCACCTTCATAGTTTTCACGAAGGTCGGTATGCGCATCAAAGTGGATGATCGCCAAGTCGTCGTATTTGCTCGCGACTGCTTTCATCACCGGCAAGGACACTAAATGTTCGCCCCCCATCCCCATTGGAATTTTTTCGTCTGCTAAAAGTGTGTGTACATACGTTTCGATTTCCGCTAAGCTTTTTTCCGGATTGCCGAATGGTAACGGAATGTCGCCTGCATCAAAAAACTTAACGTCTCCTAGCTCACGATCAAGGTACGGGCTATATTCTTCTAGTCCAATGGAAACTTCGCGAATTTTGTTCGGACCAAAACGAGAACCTGGACGGTAGCTAACGGTCCAGTCCATCGGCATGCCGTAAAGAACCGCTTTGGATTCTTCGTAATTCGGGTGACTTTTGATAAATACTTTTCCTGAATACGTTTCGTCAAATCTCATGTGTTATTCTCCTGTCAAATCTTTCACGAATTTCGGTAACACAAACGCAGCGTTATGTAACTCTGGCGTGTAGTATTTCGTGTCGATTTCGTGGAACCGTTCTGCTGGTACTTCTAATGGGTTGTACTTTTTCGAGCCGATTGTGAACGCCCATAAACCACTTGGGTATGTCGGGATGTTCGCCAAATACATACTAGTGATTGGGAAAATTTCTTTTACATCACTTTGCACTTGTTTGATCAAATCTGCTTTAAACCATGGGTTGTCTGATTGGGCAACAAAAATTCCGTCTTCTTTTAAGGCTTTTGAAATTCCTGCATAAAAACCTTTAGAGAATAAGTTTACAGCGGGTCCAACAGGCTCTGTTGAATCTACCATGATGACGTCAAATTCGTTGTCTGATTCTGCGATGTGCATAAATCCGTCTCCAACGATCACTTCTACGCGTGAATCTTCCAATCCTGACGCAATTGTCGGTAAGAATTTTTTCGAATACTCAATCACTTTCCCATCAATATCGACAAGCGTCGCTTTTTTAACAGATGGGTGCTTTAAAATCTCACGAATTACGCCGCCATCACCACCGCCAACAACTAACACGTTCTCTGGGTGTGGATGCGTAAACAATGGAACGTGCGCCACCATTTCATGATAAACAAATTCGTCTTTTTCAGAAGTCATAACCATGCCATCTAAAAACAACATATTGCCCCATTCCGCTGTTTCTGCCATTTCCAAGTACTGAAATTCTGTTTGTTCTGTATGAAGGGTTTTATTGATTTTCATCGTAATCCCGAAATTCTCTGTTTGTTTTTCTGTATACCAAAATCCTGCCATCTCACATCAAGCTCCTTTTCAATATGAATAAAATCCACTTAAAAAAGTATAAGTGTTTTCACTAAAAGTGCAATAATTTTTTCTGCCCTTTTCTTTTAATAAAAGTAAAAAGGTTTTCTGCACAGGGAATCTTTTCCCTTCACAGAAAACCTTTTTAAATCCTGACGGTGCAGAGCAAGAGACATGAGGCATTGGGCTTGGGTTTTATCGCAATGGCTCATAGCACTCGCTCGCTATCAGGTGTCCTAGCTTTCTATTGAAAAGCTGTAAGTCTAGTGTACTGCCTTTTATACACAACTTCAACCATCTATTGGAAGCAACTTCAAATGTCACATTCT
Source organism: Planococcus versutus (assembly GCF_001186155.3). NCBI lineage: Bacteria > Bacillati > Bacillota > Bacilli > Caryophanales > Caryophanaceae > Planococcus > Planococcus versutus. The sequence continues at coordinate 2,699,501 of NZ_CP016540.2, forward strand.
GTTCATATGGCTATTTTTATTAAATAACCGCATTTATTTATCATTCAGTCAAATCTGTATGCAGTTGTTTTGAGCTATTATTCCACATCTCTGAGTTGTGAGTCTCTAAATACTCAGCTAATAAACGCTTCGATGGCTCGTCCATATGGTCAACGAGAATTTTGCGTTTCATCGACTTGTCCATGCGGTTCACATGATCAGCTAATATCTTATAGCCTCTCCGTTTTTCACGATTGATAACCATTTCACACGCTGCAACGCCTGCATAATAAGGACCTTCTGGATTAAAATCAATTGTAATCCAGACAAGCCAATAATCTTTACCGCCTGCAGAATCTTCCGGGTTTGTAGTAAATTTGATGCCTCGCTCAACTTCGCTACGCGCGTGCATCGCACCAATGTCAATAAACGCTTCTTCTTCTTTTACATCGATAAATAAGGGAGAAACGTTTTCCAACGATAACGACCCGATGCCGTATCCTTTATGACCGCCTGTTGGGTCATTTTTTATAATAGTAAATCCCACTTTTTGTTTTGGTTTTTCTTCGTTCGCCATTGTTTGAATCCTCCGTTCTGCTATGATGATACTATTCTTAAGAAAAGGAGCTGTATCCATTATGCCATACGTCACTGTAAAAATGCTCGAAGGGCGCACAGAAGACCAAAAACGCGCACTTGTTGAAAAAGTATCTGAAGCTGTCTCTGAAACAACAGGCGCGCCAATCGAAAACGTAACCGTCTTTATCGAAGACTTAAAGAAAACCAATTACGGCACAAAAGGCAAACTCTTTAGCGATCAATAATGAAAAGTGAAAGTGCCTGTTCAGCTCCGACAGGCATAAGACAGACCAGCAGTGTGGCGCTTTTTGCCACGCAGCTGGGTTGGCTTATGTCCCGAGGAGCTAGGCACTTGCAACTGGATCTACGAAAAGTGAAAGCAGCCGTTTAGATTTGACGGGCGTAAGACGCTCTGGCGAAGCGGCGTGTTTTCAGCCGCACAGTTAGAGTGGCTTACGACCCAAGAATCTGGCTACTGGAACTGGACAATGAAAAGTGAAAGTGCCTGGTCAGCTCCGACAGACCAGCAGTGTAGCGTTTTTTGCCAAACGGCTGAGTTGACTTATGTCCCGAGGAGCTAGGCACTGGCAACTGGACAACTAGAAAAACGAAAATGGCCATTCTATCAATCACTCGAAAAACTCCCGTAACGGGAGTTTTTTATTGCGACTTTAATTCTTTAATAAAAGCGAAAGATTCTTCAATTTCTACTGCAGTAAAGTTTAGTTTTCCTTTAACTACGTGTAACTTAGCCAGTTGTTCTTGACGATTTAAGTTATCAAAATACAAAAGTGTTGCAGTCAATTCCAAGAATCGACCACTTTTAGAATTTAATTTTCCAGCAGTTAAAGGATTTTCTAAAATGGATTTGCCCAAAACTTTACGGAACTCTTGACCTTCTGTCGTTACGTCATACTTATATTGAACGTAAGACCCCTTGTCTTCTAAGGCCTCAGATAAAAACCCCATATCGCATAACTCTTCTACACGAGCAGTTAATTCTTCTGAATATGGTCCATAAATATGAAACTCATACTTTTCTTGAAATGGAATATCTAGTTTTTTCATTATGTAAATCATTTTTTGCAGCTTTTTCCGGCCAGTCACACCTTCAGCTGTGGCAATAAAGTCTACGATTTTTGCGTGTTCTTGGAGCAACTATACCCCTCCTTCTCGAAGCATTTCCAAAATTTTATGCTTGATGGCTGTTTTCTTGCCATCAATTAATAACTCTGCTGGAAAATACAATTTGTAATCGGTTCTGCGTTTGCCTGAAATGGCGTCTACGATTTGGGACAAACGAGACAGTTCTTTAATATCGCCATTGGGCATTAATAAATGAATTGGCAGCCGTTCTTCTTCTTCACCGGGACGGTAAAAATCATATGGTAAGTCAGACGTTGAATCGTCAATCAAGTAATATTCTGGATCAATGCCGGCAGAGCGGAACAGCTCAGCTAGTTCACCTAGTTTTTTATAGTCTTTGCCTGGATCGAAATCAACATACTGAAACAAGTGCCGATTGACGAATCGGTCACAAAGATCCGCTAAAATCAAATCTCGCTCGGTCATCCACAATTGGAAATACGTCATCAAAACGCCTTCGTCGAGCGCTAAATATTCTTTCAGCGTAAAGCTTTGATCGAAAAACGATAAAAAATGCGTGGGCGGCTGTTCAAACTTATAGCCCCTTTCACTCAGTTCTTTTGCACGTTGCAAAATTTTACGCAAAATGACTTCTGCGCTCCGGGCAACTGGATGAAAATACACTTGCCAATACATTTGGTAACGACTCATGATGTAATCTTCAACCGCATGCATCCCGCTAGATTTGATTACGACTTGATCATCTAATGGACGCATGACACGAAGAATTCGCTCCATATCAAAATGGCCATAAGAAACTCCTGTATAATAGGCATCTCGTTGGAGATAGTCCATGCGATCTGCATCAATTTGACTTGAAATCAACGATACCACTTGTTTGTTTGAATACGTTTTAGCAATTACTTCTGCTACTTTCATCGGAAAGTTTTCTGATACTTTGAGGAGAATTTTATTGACCTCGGTGTCTCCTAACAAAATTTTACGCGTGAATTCTTCGTGATCGAGCGCAAATACTTTTTCAAATGAATGTGAAAACGGGCCATGTCCTAAATCATGAAGAAGAGCTGCACATAATACGACAAGACGTTCCCCTTCATCCCATTCTGGACGCCCATGAAAAATATCATCTGATATTCTACGGACAATTTCGTAAACGCCAAGCGAGTGATTAAAGCGGCTATGTTCTGCACCGTGAAATACTAAATAAGAGGTGCCCAATTGCTTAATTCTGCGCAAACGCTGAACTTCACGCGAGTTGACAAGATCCCAAATTACTTGGTCACGCACGTGAATATACCGGTGAACAGGATCTTTAAAGACTTTTTCTTCAGCTAGTTTTTGTGTTGCGTAGCTCACTTGTGCACCTCCATTTTTTCATGTAACAGTTATTCTACACTAGCGTTACTCTTCTATTCAAGAGGATGTTCGAGCATTTTTTGATTGCGTTCGACAACTCGATTTAAATAAAACGCGTATAAATCGGTTTCGTCTGGTTGCAACGGCATGGGTGCTGGTGCGCCCATTAAAGCATGAAGATCTAGAACCACTTCTTGAACTGTCATTTGTCTTTCTAATAGTTCACTAAGCGATGCCATCGTCTCGGGTTTTATCTCCGGGTAGGCGAATTTGGTTTTTTCCCCTTGCAGTCCGGCATTGTAAAAATCACGAATGATGTTGGCACGTTCTGAACCGCTGCCTTCAACACATAAATACACTTGCACGGCAATTCCTCGTCGAATGCGTCGTTGTGAAATACCAGCGAATTTCCGGCCGTTAATGCTAAGATCATACGAACCCGGGCAATACGAGCCAACAATTTCGTATGCTTCGATCGTGGCTTCCGGGAAAAGTTCCCGCACTAAATTGAGCATCAAGTCGTAGCCTACTGAAATGTCGATCGCGTTGTCTTTTTCCGATAGTACTAGCGAAATGTTTAAGACACCTGCATCTAAAACAACGGCGAGTCCACCAGAATTTCGCACAATTGGTGTGAAGCCGTGCTCTTTTAACACTTCCATGCCGCGTTCAATATGCGGCAACCGATGATCTTGTATTCCTAACACCACCGTGTCATCATGAACCCACGTTCGAACGATGGGCGCACTTTTTCCTGATCCCACCAATTCGCATAATGTATCGTCCGCTGCAAACGACTCCAGCGCTGAGCGGTGTTTCGCGCTTATTGATTGATCCCAAAAACGCCAAGCGGTTTCTTCAAAAAATAACGGCATGCTCTCTTCTCCTCTTTTTCCAATTCCTTAGTTTTAGTCTACCCTTTATATCGTTTGCTGAAAAGCCATGTCCGCTATGTCAAATTCGTGACAGCCGGTAGTTTTAAAGGAAGTTGCATGCGTGTTGTGCTAAACTGAAAAGTGAGAGATTCATATTAAAAGGAGTGTTTGAATAATGAATGAAGCAGCAATTACTTTAGACGGCTGGTACGTTCTCCATGATTTCCGCTCAATGGATTGGGTAACGTGGAAAATGCTGACGGATGAAGAGCGCCAATTCGCAATCGACGAATTCCAAGCATTTATGAACAAGATTAACCAAGCTGACGAAAATAAAACCGGTGCACATGCCTTGTATTCAATTGTTGGCCAAAAAGCTGATTTGATGCTTATGATGTTACGCGAAACAATGGACGAATTAAATGAGCTTGAAACAGAATACAACAAGCTGACCTTGATTGCTTATACCGTTCCTACGTATTCGTACGTATCTGTTGTAGAGCTTTCCAACTACCTTGCTGGGAAGTCTGATGAAGATCCTTACCAAAATCCGCACATCCGTTCGCGCCTATACCCAGAACTTCAACGTTCGCAGTATATTTGCTTTTATCCAATGGACAAACGTCGCGACGGCGATGATAACTGGTACATGCTGCCAATGGATACGCGTAAAGAATTAATGCTATCTCACGGAAAAATTGGCCGTAGCTACGCTGGCAAAGTAAAACAGATCATTTCTGGTTCTGTCGGCTTTGACGACTACGAATGGGGCGTTACACTGTTCGCAGATGACGTTCTTCAATTCAAAAAATTGATCTACGAAATGCGTTTTGACGAAGTCAGCGCACGTTACGCAGAATTCGGTTCATTCTATGTAGGTACACGCCTAGATGCTGAACGAACTGCTAAAATGTTAGAAGTTTGATTGATCAAAGTCGCCTTTTAGGTGGCTTTTTTGATTGCTATGCATGTATAAAAATCCTTTTTCTGGATATACTGTCGACATTGGATGAAATACTGTCCGATTCACAGCAAATACTGTCTACATTAAGTAGAATACTGTCCAAATTTAAAAAATACTGTCCAAACGATAAAAAGAGGCAATCCGCACACCATGCGGATTGCCTCTTTTCTTCCTGCTTACAATGCTTTTGCAGCAGCGATAATGACCATAACCCAAGCAGCGATAAACGCAACGCCGCCAATTGGTGTAATGGCACCAAGAATGCCAATACCCGTTAAGCTTAGTACGTATAAGCTGCCTGAAAAAATGACGATTCCTGCAAGCATCAAATAACCAGCCCAACTTAATGAACCAAGTGAGCCCAGTAAAGACGAACTCATGAGTACCGCAACAACGATCAAGCCGATTGAATGGAACATTTGATATTGAACAGCCGTTTGCCATGTATCCAAATACTTGTCAGCGACGCGACCTTCTAGGAGGTGCGCTCCAAATGCTCCGAATGCAACAGATAATAAAGCGTTAACTGCTCCGGCAATTAAGAAAAATTTCATAGTCGACTTCCTCTTTCCATTTAAAATTCAAACAGCGAATCGCCATTTGCATCGTCTTCTTTCAGCTTGTTGACGGCAGTTACCGTCTGTGACTGAAGAGAAGAGCGCGGCACGGCACGTGGTGCTGGAATATCGTTCAATGACTGTTCATCTTCTAGTAGCAAATCGCATAATGCACGGATCGCTACAACCGAGTCCCGAGTTTTTGCTGCATCACCGTTTCGAGCGCGCTTGGTGTGCTTGTCGATTTCGTTTAAAATTCGTGTCGTGTCGATGGCCATGCGACAGTCTCCTCTCCGCTTTTTGTTTACTTTCAGTTTAACACGCCTGGCTTCACAAGTTCAGCTTAAACAAAAATCGATCGGCGCTTGCCCGCGGCTTTGTAACAGACTGTTCACTTTTGAATAAGGCTGACTGCCAAAAAATCCACGATGTGCACTAAGTGGACTCGGGTGAGGTGCTTCAAGTACGTCGTGTTTATCTAAATCAATTAAGCGTTTTTTGGTTTGTGCAGGTTTTCCCCATAGGACAAAAACAATCGGCTCGTCGCGTTCAGATAATTTGCGAATCACGGCATCAGTAAACGTTTCCCAGCCTTTGTTGCGGTGCGAATGTGCTTCGCCAGCTCTAACCGTCAAAACGGTATTCATCATCAAAACTCCTTGGTCTGCCCACTTGGTTAACGTACCAGCTGCTGGTGGACTACAACCGATATCTTCTTGTAATTCTTTCAATATATTCCGTAAACTTGGCGGGTGCGGGACACCGGGCAGCACAGAAAAACTAAGTCCGTGCGCTTGGTTGAGACCATGATATGGGTCTTGACCGAGAACAATCACTTGGACATCGCGATATGCGGTATGTTCAAAAGCTGACCACATGTTTTCCATCGCCGGGTAAACCGTGTGCTCAGCATATTCGGTTTTGAGAAACTTGCGTAGTTCTTTGTAATACGGTTTTTCAAACTCTTCGCCGACGACTTGTTGCCAGTCGTTATGGAAAATCCGTTTTTCCACATCGATCACTCCTTAAATTTAACAGTCACGTCGTAATCGACCAATCCAAACATTTCTTGAACCGAACGCGCTGCATTGGTTTCAGCTGTTTTGAGTACGCCTTGACCTTCTGTTTCTTTTAACATCATTTTTTTGGCTTCATCAGCCAATTCATAGGCTTCCGAAATATCGGTACCGCTACGTAACAGTCCGTCATACGAAAAGACTTCGACTTGGTCCATGAACAATTCAGGTCCACCCAAAAATTCAGCCGGTGGCAATGTTAAAGTAGCCGTTTTGGCTTCTTCATCTAACTTGATATCCTCTTTTGACACTTTAGAGAAATCAATACCGGCACGGACTGACCCTGGAATCACTACCAGTAATTGACGTTTCGTTCCTGGCAAATCGAGTCCGATTTCTTTTCCGAAAATAGCATTGTCTTCACGCTCAATAATCACTTTCGAAAACGCTTCTGCCGTTGATAACTCATTGAGATCTTGAATTTGTTCTAAAAAGACACCTTTGCTTTCTGTAAATGTGCTGCCTTGAATCATCCAAAAGGCGCCTAATGGCAGCGCAACAATAACGAGCAACAATATCACAATCAACACAAGGAAAGAATTTCGCCAAACACTCAGCATTACTTTAATGCTTTTCCAGAAGCCAGATTCTTTCGTTTCCCCTTGTTCTTTCATTTCTTCTAATAGCCGCTCTATCTCTGTTAATTTCGGGTCTTTTGCCATGATTCCCCCTACTTTCTTGTATTTTATTCATTCCCACTTCATGGTACGATTGCTTAAAGGAGCGATTGCGATGGCCGATTGGCGTGGAAAAATTACCAGTGTTTCAAAAACAAAAGGCACCACAGCTCCTGAAAGCGCAAAACGCGCTGGATTGGGTTGTTTAGGTGTAATCATCGCCGTTGTTTCCATTCTAACATTACTTATTACGATTGGTCTTTTCAAAAGCGGCTTTGTATTAATGGGGATTTTTGCGACGGCTTTTTTGCTTATTTGTATCGCCACGACGGCTTTGTTGTTGGTACCGAATAAGCGCAATCCGTTGTAAATACTCGAATTTTTGTTAAAATAGGTGCAAAGACATTCCAATTAGAGGAGCTAAGCAAATGACACTCAAAAAAACCTTAACCATCGCTGGATCTGATACTTCTGGTGGTGCCGGCATACAAGCAGATTTAAAAACGTTTCAAGAACACGGGACATATGGCATGAACGCATTAACTGTCATTGTGACAATGGATCCTGAAAACGGCTGGAGTCATGGAATTCACCCAATTGCTTTGGATACGCTAGATGCCCAGTTAAAAACAGCCTTTTCAACAGGCATTGACGCACTGAAAACAGGCATGCTTCCAACAGTTGATATTATCCAAATGGCCGGCAAAGCCATTGCTGATTCTGGCATCAAAGATGTTGTCATCGATCCAGTTATGGCTTGCAAAGGGGAAAACGAAGTGTTGTTCCCTGAAAACGTGGACGCGATGATTAAGTATTTATTGCCGAACGCGAAAGTCGTGACGCCAAACTTGGTAGAAGCAGGCAATTTATCTGGAATGGGCGTATTGAAAACAGTTGAAGACATGCAAGCGGCTGCTGAAAAAATTCACGCACACGGCGCTGAATTTGTGGTCATTAAAGGCGGCAAACAACTCGAGCATGAGAAAGCCGCTGACTTATTATTTGATGGAACAAAACATTATTTGCTGACATCTGACAAAACAGACACAACCTTTAATCACGGTGCAGGCTGCACATTTGCAGCAGCTATTACAGCGAACTTGGCAAACGGCCAATCTGTTAAAGACGCTGTGTTGAATGCGAAGATTTTTGTTGCAACTGCGATCGAACATGGCTGGAAACTGAACGAATACGTTGGCCCCATTATGCACGGTGCGGCATCGAAATTTACAAAACCCGAAGTTGTTGTAACAGAATTATAAAAATAGGGAAGGAGAAGTCACAAAAGTGGCTTCTCCTTTGTTTTATTCGTTCTCGTTTCAAGAAGGTTCATTTTTTTTATGCGCTTTTAATAACACCATTTTTTCGCGCAATTGTTCTCGATTCCACTCGACCACCGCATCTTTCTTCTTCGCTTGCATTCGTTTTTTCACTTTCGGATTTTTCGAACGCACATACTCCTCCATCATAAACGACACAGCTAAAATCGACAGCGAGATAAATAACACCGGCGTTAAAGGCAACCAGGGACTGCCAAGTAAGTAGCGGAAACTAGAACCAAATAACCCCGCCCATTCATAAGCAATCGACATAGGCGGATCTCCAAACATGGGGTCGTAACTAACTTTCGTACCTCCGAGAAACAAATTCAATAAGCCAAGATGAGCCAGTATCACAAACGTTTCGATTACTTGCTGTCCATACAAAACGACGATTTTCTCTCGCATTTGTGGCAATAGATGAAAGCGAATGATTCGGAAACGTCCAGCTCCAAGCGTTTTAGAGGCTAACACATATTCCTTTTTATAAAGTAACGCTGACTCATTAGCGATCAGTACTGAAACAATTGGCATCGTCAATAAAGCCATAATGACCACTTGAATAAAGATGCGTTCCCACATTGTTGTTGAAAATCCTTCTTCGGGCATCCACAATACAGGCGTCAACACAAAATAAGCAAGTAAAGTTAATGGAATATAATGCATAGAATCGATAAATCCGCTAATCCAGTTTTGATGACGACGCAAATAAGTGCTGAGTAAAAAACCTAGGGGAATCGCAAGCAATATGCGAAGTGCTGCGATAGCTAAAGTCGCCATGATCGTATATTTAGCACCAATCATTATTTTCCCTAACATGTCATATCCATATTGATCCGTGCCAAATGGATATGTCCATTTTGGCGATATCGGCAGCCCCTCTACTACACGACCGTTTTCTTTAATAAAAAACACTTGCCTTGGCACGTTCCCAAATAGCCACTCGTAGGCAAAACTACCAAAAAGAAAAAAAGCCAACATACTAAATCCGACAACAAACAGCGGTTGCTTCCACATTTACACCACTTCCTTTCCACGGAAATGACGAAGAAACAGCCATTCACCAAAGCTATAAAGCAAAAACATTGGAAAGAAAAAACTTAAGACAGTTAGCAGAAAAATCGTTGGTGATAAATTGTCTCGAAGAAACAACATAATTCCTGGCAAATTAAACATCAACTCCAGGACAAATAAGTTGGAAAGCATAAACCACATGGTTTTTTTAGATTGAAAAAAAACACTGATAATTGCGTTGCGGAACATATGAACTAATAAAATATAAACCTTTGAAAAACCTAGTGACTTTGCTAATTCAACATACATTTGGCGCTCTTCCTCTTGAAATGTCAGCATGCATAGTCGATACAATTGTATCATGGGCAAAATCAGTAGGCATATTACGGGCAACCAATAGATGCGCTCTCCATTAACCACGGCTATTTTTGAAATCAATATCCCGCTCTTTTGAAAAAAGGCAATCACGGCAAACTGCACAAGCATGATCACCAGTAAGTCCGGAAGAGACTCAAGAAAGTACAAGCTCATTTTAATTCGCTCACGGATAGGTTCTGGCAAAAGCATCGTGAGAATCGTCAAAATTACCGCGAGCAAAATTGCTGATGTTAGCGCTAGAAAAAGGATTTGAAGAGAATAACTTATGTACTCAAAAATTTGTGGAAAAACCGGTACTTCACGACCGATTCGGTAATTTTCTACTGATAGTTCTTGGATTGGCCATAAACTGGCTAAAGCATCGCGAATCGACTGAATATATTCCAAGAACCTTACTTCTCCTTTGACTAATCCCGAGATTAATACAGGAAAACCACTAACTGCAATGATACCAAGAAGAGAAAACACAAATTTTATACTAATTTTCACGGAGTTCATCCTTTTTTAAGACTATTCTTACTTTTATCTTAGCATTTTTTAGTCAGACACGTGAAATCACATAGATACTTGCAACACCCCATATAATTGTTTTTATCACAAGGACTTTATGGAGCACTTTCCTAAAGTAGCAGAAATCCAACAAGTAATCATCCGTTCAAGTGTTTTGTATATCGGCATAGTTGCCGTGTTGTTGTTTGCCTTTTTTTAAAACTGAAAACTAGCCACTTGAAAATTTTCTAGTTCTTAGTGTATTGGAGGATAACCACTCTTAGTTAGAGCAACCTAATCGCATTCTCTACGCGAATTGCCTATACTGAAAGAATACCGATTTTATAGGAGGAACATCATGGAATTAGTTGAAGTAAAAAAATTACAAGTCCAGTTGGATGCATTTGCAGGCAAAGATGTATACCTTCATTTGGAAACAACCAACGGCTCTTATGCCTCACATTTTAACGAAGGCTTTTTTAACGCCGGCGCATTTATCCGGAATGTTGTCATCAACTACGAACTTGGAAAAGTTGTCGGAGACAGCCCGCACCGTGTCGGATTGAAATTGCCACATGGCTGGGTTTATGCGCAAGGCATTACACATTACGAATTAGACGAAGACGGTCGGCTGTTGCTTGCCGGACACGCTGGAGACGGAAAACTAGCGGTGGCGCTTGAAATTAGCGAAACACCGTTTAGTTATTAAAGGAGGAACACATAATGACAATTCCACATGAACGTCATGTGCTGGTCGTCTTTCCTCACCCAGATGACGAAGCATTTGGTGTTTCTGGAACGATCACGACACATATCCAACAAGGCACACCTGTTACATACGCCTGCCTAACACTTGGCGAAATGGGACGCAACCTGGGCAATCCGCCATTTGCTACGAGAGAATCGCTCCCTGCAGTCCGCAAAAAAGAGCTTCAAGCTTCTGCGGACGCAATGGGATTAACCGATCTTCAAATGATGGGCTTGCGTGATAAAACCATTGAATTTGAAGATGATGAAAAAATGGTTACCATGATGACAGAATTGATTGAAGAACTCAATCCTTCAAAAATCATCACCTTTTACCCAGACTTTGCCGTCCATCCGGACCACGAAGCGACAGCGCGTGCCGTTGTTCGTGCTGTTCGTCGAATGAAAGACCGTCCTACGCTTCACGGGGTGGCGTTTGCGAACGATACGTTAGAAAACTTAGGCGCTCCCGATATCGTGTACGACATTCGTGAAGTTCGCGAACAAAAAATGAATTCGATGAAAGCACATATATCTCAAACCGCGTGGATGCTTGAGGAAATGGAACATAAGCTTCAAAACGGCGATACTGAAACTGAAAATTGGCTGACAAAAGAACGTTTTTATAATTATCGTTGGCATGAAGATTTCGAAAAGTCCTTTTAAAAACACCCCTTCAACTTTTTTTAGTTGAAGGGGTGTTTTTTTCGATCTTTTTCAGATAATATAAACATTGGTAATAAAGCGCTTTCAAAGAGAGAAACGCTGTATAATCAGTTAGTATCATGTGTATTCATACACGGAGAAAAGGGGAATTCGTTATGAAAAAGTTTCATCTTTCAACCTGGTTATTGTTCTTGATTCCTTCTTTGCTCGGAATCTTACTGTTCTTGGTTCCTATTCCAACTGAAGAAGGCTGGATGGTCACAATAGCCGTTCTCGCTAACTTAATGGCTGGCGCGATCGAATCCATTGTACCGTGGATTATGATGGGGATTTTAATTATAGCCGCTTTGGGTTCGCTCTTCTTTATTACAAAAAAAGTGAACGAAACCGACTATGTTTCATTTACCGACAAGCTTTTTAATGTTAATCTTTTTTGGACCATCGTACGAATTTTGGGTGCGGTGTTCTCTATTATGGTGTTGTTCCAAATTGGTCCTGAACCCATATGGAACGAAAATACGGGTGGACTGCTTCTTGCAGGCGACGGCTTACTTTCCTTCCTATTCACCATTTTCTTGTTTGCAGGACTTTTCCTTCCACTCTTAATGAACTTTGGATTACTCGAATTTTTCGGAACGATGATGGTCAAAATTATGCGTCCTCTTTTCCGTTTACCTGGCCGTTCATCGATTGATGCGTTAGCATCTTGGGTAGGAGATGGCACGATTGGTGTCTTATTAACAAGCAAACAATACGAAGCCAATAAATACACGCAACGTGAAGCAGCAATTATTGGAACAACTTTTTCTGTAGTTTCGATTACATTTGCAATTGTGGTAATTCAAGAAATTGGTCTTGGTACTTACTTTTTGCCTTATTACGCAACAGTAATCTTAGCAGGTGTGGTATTAGCTTTAATCATGCCACGCATTTACCCGTTAACAAGTAAACCAACTACATTTTTGGATGGAACTCCTCAGGAATCTCAAACAGAAGAAGTTCCAGAAGGTTACAATGTAGCAACACATGGTATTGAAAATGCATTAGAAAAAGCAGAAAGCAACCGCTCGATCAGTAAATTCTTTGAAGATGGCTTTAAAAACGTCTTGGATATGTGGATTGGCGTTGCACCTGTTGTTATGGCATTTGGTACAGTCGCGTTAATTTTAGCTGAATATACGCCTGTGTTTACTGTTCTCGGTATGCCCTTTGTTCCTTATTTAAACTTACTGGGTGTTCCAGAAGCGGCTGAAGCGGCTCAATTGATGGTTGTTGGCTTTGCAGATATGTTCTTACCAGCTATTCTCGGAGCAAGTATTGAGTCGGAACTGACACGTTTTGTTGTGGCTACGTTGTCGGTTACACAATTGATTTATATGTCAGAAGTTGGCGGATTATTGCTTGGTTCTAAAATTCCTGTAAATATTTTAGATTTGATCATTATCTTCTTGCTTCGTACAGTTATTGCGTTGCCAATTATTGTAGGTGTAGCGCATTTATTATTCTAATTCACACAAAAGCCATCCGCAGACTGCGGATGGCTTTTAGATTAGATTAAGCTAGTTGAAGTTTTTTTTTTAGTTTTTCTAACATATCAACAGTCATAGCATCTAAATCATATGACGTGTTAAAGCCCCATTCCTCTTTCGCTGCCGATGCATCAATATTGTCTGGCCAGCTGTCCGCAATTTCTTGTCTTACAGGATCAACTGCGTAAGACATCTTAAATTCCGGAATGTGCTTTTGAATAGATGCTGCAATTTCTTCAGGCGTAAAACTCATTGCAGTTACGTTAAATGCATTGCGATGAACTAATTTATCGGCATCTGCTTCCATCAAGTCGACGATTGCTTGCAACGCATCTGGCATATACATCATGTCCATCGCTGTACCTTCTGCAATATAAGAGGTATAGCTGCCTTTTTCAATCGCTTGGTAATAAATATCGACTGCATAATCCGTCGTTCCGCCACCTGGTTGTGCTACGTTGGAAATTAATCCTGGGAAACGAACACCGCGTGTATCGACGCCAAATTTGGTGTGGTAATAATCACATAATAATTCTCCAGCAACTTTATTGACGCCATACATGGTTGTTGGGCGCTGTAATGTATCTTGTGGCGTATTTTTCTTTGGTGTAGAAGGACCAAATGCTCCAATGGAACTAGGTGTGAAAAATTGCATATCCAATTTACGTGATGCTTCAAGTGCATTAACCAAACCGCCCATATTTAAGTTCCATGCCAGTAACGGTTTTTCTTCTGCAGTTGCTGATAGCAAAGCGGCCATGTGAACCATTGTATCTGCACCAAAACCTTCTGCCAAGTCATGCATTCTTTGTGCATCTGTTACATCTAAAATTTCAAAAGGACCTGATTGATCATCAGACTGACGAATATCTGTAGCTAATACGTTTTCATTCCCGTAAATGCTGCGCATTTTCCCGACAAGCTCTGATCCTATTTGTCCTAAAGCACCTGTAATCATAATTCGTTTCATTTTCAACACTCCTTTTCCACAAAACATTTGTCCTCTGCATAAAAACAAAAGATACTCTACAAACCTTGTTTTCTTTAGCTTTATTATTAGTTCATTATAAGTTGTTCTTTTTAAAAACACAAACAAATTTTACTAAAACGACCTGTAAGAATTTATTATCGCAGATATTTCTCATAAACTCCTCTGTATTCAATACTTATGCAATTTTTATCATTTTCTAGTCAATGCAATTGAGCGTTAGCAATAAGCATGCTATAATTAGTCAGCTTTAAGATTTTATTGCATTTAACAAACTTCCATATTTTTTTGCTCATTAAACCAACTAAACAAGTTGGTAATGTAGTGTATAATGTTTGTACTGTAAATGTACTCTTATGCTCAGCTAGTTAGGAAGTAAAAATCAAAAAAAAGAAAAGAATTGAGGAGATTGTATATGAAGAAAGTTAGTTTACTGTTTTTATTCGCATTGGTGTTAGGGGTGTTAGCAGCATGCAGTGGTTCTCAAGAAAAAGATCCAACAACAGATGACGCAACGAGCTCTGAAGATGTATTAGCAAAAGTAAAAGATGAAGGCACGCTAATGATTGGAACAGAAGGTACATATCCTCCTTTCACATTTCATGACGCTTCTGGAGAATTAACGGGCTTTGACGTTGAAATCGCGCGTGAAGTTGCAAGTCGTTTAGGCGTTAAAGCAGAATTCCTTGAAACCCAATGGGATGCAATGTTTGCCGGATTGGATGCTGGCCGCTTTGACATGGTCGCAAACCAAGTCGGTATCAATCCCGATCGTCAAGAAAGCTACGAGTTTTCAGATCCTTATATTACGTCTACAGCTGTTTTAGTCGTAGCTGAAGATAATACAGAAATCGAGAGCTTTGAAGACTTAAAAGGAAAACTTTCTGCACAATCCTTGACGAGCAACTATGGCGCAACGGCTACTTCATTTGGAGCTGAACTTGAAGGTGTCGAAGGATTTAACCAAGCCATTGAATTGTTAAATTCCGGTCGAGTTGATGCAACGGTAAATGATAATTTAACCGTTTTGGATTTCATGAAACAACGTCCAGATGCAGAAGTAAAAGTCGTAGATAAATCAGAAGATGCTGCACAAAGTGCATTATTGTTCCGCAAAGGCAGTGGCGCACTTGTAGATGAAGCGAGCAAGGCTTTAGCAGATATGATCGACGACGGCACATACGATAAAATTTCAGAAAAATGGTTTGGTGAAAATGTACTTGAGTAGTATTTTTTCAGATCCGGTTAGATTGGAACGGCTTGTAGATATTGCGCAATCCTCATTTCTTCCATTGATCGAAGCCACGCTTCAATTTACTTTGCCTCTATCGATCATTTCGTTTATTTTCGGATTGGCATTAGCCGTTTTGACAGCATTAGCAAGAATTTCGACGGTTACATTCCTTCAAATTATTGCTCGTGTTTATGTATCTATTATTCGCGGTACTCCCTTACTCGTTCAATTGTTTATTTTGTTTTATGGATTGCCAACACTCGGCGTGACCATCGATCCATTTCCAGCAGCGGTAATTGGTTTTTCCTTGAACGTTGGGGCTTACGCTTCTGAAGTGATTCGAGCAGCCATTTTGTCGATTCCAAAAGGACAATGGGAAGCAGCTGGCACCATCGGCATGTCATACACACAATCGTTGCGACGCGTGATTTTGCCACAAGCCTCCCGTGTTTCTTTGCCACCGTTGTCGAATACGTTTATTAGTTTAATTAAAGACACTTCGCTCGCGTCACTGATTCTCGTGACCGAGATGTTCCGCGTTGCCCAACAAATTGCCGCGACCAATTATGAGTTCTTGTTATTATATGGACAAGCTGCATTGTTGTACTGGGTCATTTGCTTTGCCTTGTCATTAGTTCAAGGCCGCCTTGAACACCGCTTTGATCGGTACGTTTCTCGATAATAAAAGCAATTCACTTATTGCAGTAAGGAGTTTGACATGATTTCCATCAAAAATTTGCACAAGCAATTTGGCACACTAGAAGTATTAAAAGGCATTGATACAGAAGTTCAGAAAGGCCAAGCCATTGTCGTAATTGGTCCATCGGGTTCTGGCAAAACAACTTTTCTTCGCTGCTTAAACACACTGGAAACCCCAACTTCGGGTTCTGTGACAATTGATGAACAAACCGTCGATTTTTCAAAACCCTTATCAAAAAAACAACTTCTGTCGTTTCGCAAACAATCGGCTATGGTGTTTCAACATTATAATTTATTTCCTCACATGACGGCACTCGAAAACGTTATGGAAGGCCCCGTTGTTGTCCAAAAGCAAGATAAACAACAGGCTAAACAAAAAGCAGAGCAATTGCTGACAAAAGTGGGATTGGCAGATAAAATGAATGACTACCCATTTCAACTGAGCGGAGGTCAGCAGCAACGTGTCGGCATCGCACGTGCTTTAGCACTCGAACCAAAAGTTATGTTATTCGATGAACCGACTTCGGCACTCGACCCTGAACTGGTCGGCGAAGTGCTGCAAGTCATGAAAGAGTTAGCTGCTGAAGGCATGACCATGGTTGTGGTGACACACGAAATGCGCTTTGCTAAAGGCGTGGCAGACGAAGTGTTGTTTATGGACGAAGGACGCATCGTTGAACGTGGCACACCCGAAGACATTTTCAACAACCCTACAGAAGATCGCACTCGACAGTTTTTGAGTTTGATTCAAGAAACAGAAGTGTGAACAAAGTAGAAGTTGCCGTTTAGCAGCTTTTACTTTGTTTGGCACTAGTTTTCCAACCAAAAACCTCGCATTCCTTTTTAGGAATACGAGGTTTTTTTCAATTTCTACTGGATGACACATGACTTCACAGTTAGCTTATCTAGTTGTGCCTGGTCTACTTCTACCCCTAACCCTGGCTTGCCCGATAATAAGACATACGGATGATCATAAGTTAAATCCCCTATCTCTTCGCTGAATAAGAGTGGTCCTGTTAGTTCTGTGCTTTCGATATTGATGCGTGACATGGCTACATGATACCCTGCTGCTGAACCGACGGACGATTCCACCATAGAACCGATTTGACACAACATGCCTGCGGCTTCAGCGGTTTTCGCCATTTGGATTGCGTGAAAAATGCCGGCGCATTTCATGAGTTTGATGTTCAAGACATCAGCTGCTTGCAGACGAATGATTTCGAGCAAATCTTCCATGGATTGAATGCTTTCGTCAGCCATAATCGGAACAGCTGTTTTTGAGCGGATTTCAGCTAAGCCCCGAATATCCCCCATACGGATTGGCTGTTCAATCCAAGCAATGTTTGCGTTTTCTAGCTGTTTGATCGCGGCGACGGCAATTCCCGGTGATTTCCAGCCTTGGTTGACGTCTACACGAATGGGCAGTTCTTTCCCAACTGCTTCACGAACCGCTAAAATACGATCTACATCTTCTTGCGCTTGCCCTTTTCCTACTTTTAGTTTTAAAGAAGCGTAACCGAGCTCTACGGCTTTTTTTGCTTTCTCCGCCATGATTTTAGGTGCTTCAATGCTCAATACTTTCGGGTAATCCAAATGAGGCGTTGCTTGTCCACCAATTAAATTATAAATGGGCTGGCCAACCGCTTTCCCCATCAAGTCATAGCAAGCAATATCCACAGCGGCTTTTGCAGCTGAATTTCTAGCCATCAATGCATTCATTTTTGAATGAATGCGTTCAATATCAAATGGACTCATTCCGATAATAGCCGGAAGAAATTTTTCTTTCAAAATTTCATAAGCCGCAGTAAAATATTCTCCTGTTACATGTTCGTCTGGTACAGCTTCTCCATATCCAATAAGTCCTGCATCGGTTTCCAACACAATGATTAATGCAGGCATATCTGGATAAGTGGCATAGGAAATAATAAAAGGTTCGTTAAGAGGAAATCTAACCGCATGCAATGACGCTTTTGTAATTTTCATTTAAGGGCCTCCAATGGATTTAACTTGGTGTATACTTACACTATAGTGAACTTTATGAATAATTGATATTTTATTTGA
This sequence comes from Planococcus versutus, assembly GCF_001186155.3. Taxonomy (NCBI): domain Bacteria; kingdom Bacillati; phylum Bacillota; class Bacilli; order Caryophanales; family Caryophanaceae; genus Planococcus; species Planococcus versutus. The sequence continues at coordinate 2,717,735 of NZ_CP016540.2, forward strand.
TAGTCAAAGGAGTTTTGAAAATGATCATCACACAAAAAATCGATTCATTGTACGAAGAAATGGTAGAAATCAGAAGACACCTACATATGAATCCTGAGTTGTCGCATCAAGAAATCGCGACTCCTGCTTTTATTGCAGAGCAACTAGAAGCAATGGGCGTTGAAGTTCGTCGTAATGTTGGTGGACGTGGGGTCGTCGGTACAATTCGCGGTGGCAAACCGGGCAAAACGATCGCGTTCCGCGCCGATTTCGATGCGTTGCCGATTGATGATCAAAAAGACGTCTCTTATAAATCTACGGTTCCTGGTGTTATGCACGCTTGTGGACATGACGGACATACCGCTGCGTTACTTGGTTTTGCTAAAGCGATGGTCGCGATCCAAAAAGATTTGCCTGGAACCATCGTGTTGATCCATCAATTTGGTGAGGAACTATCACCAGGCGGGGCACGTGCCATGATTGAAGATGGTTGCTTAGACGGAGTCGATGCAATTTTCGGTGCTCATTTGCAGAGCAAATTGGATGCAGGCCGCGTTTATTTGCGAGATGGCTTTTTGCAAGCTTCTGAAGATGCCATCAAAATTATTGTCCGTGGCTCTGGAACTCACGGCGCAGAACCTCATCAAGGGATCGATCCGATTTTAGTAGCGAGCCATATTATGGTGGCACTTCAATCCATTGTTAGCCGCAATGCGGATCCATTGAAAGAACTGGTTGTCTCTATCGGTAAATTCCAAGCGGGTGATGCTGATAACGTTATTTCAAGCAAAGCTGTTTTAGAAGGCACTATTCGTGTGTTTGATCCTGAGCTTCGCATACTTGCAGGACAACGTTTGCGGACGATTGTGGAAAATGTCGCCAGTGCGATGGGTGCTACTGCTGAATTGATCATCGAAACGGGCTACGATTCGCTTTGGAATCATCCCACTGAAACAGACATTGTTCGGGCCGCCGCACGCGAAGTGCTGGGAGACGAATATGTAATGGAAATTGATCCAATTATGCCAGTGGAAGATTTCACATATTATACGCAAGCTAAGCCAGGTGCTTTTTTCTTCGTCGGTGCAAAAATGGATGACGAGAACGTTGTTTATCCACATCATCACGAAAGCTTTGATTTTAATGAAAATGCCATGTTGGTGACGACAAAAGTGTTTGCTGCGATTTATTTTGAAGCTCAAGAATGTACTGCGGACAGTATTCCGGTTGATTTGGACAGTATTTGAGAAATTCGGACAGTATTCCACACGATTCGGACAGTATTTCATTCCATCTCGACAGTATCGCCTTTATTTGGAAATAAAAACAAGCCAAGCGGCGTGCCGCTTGGCTTGTTTTGTATTTTTTAGTTGATTACGCCTAATTCTTTACCTACTTTTTCGTAAGTCGCAATGGCTTCATCTAACATTTCTTTCGTATGCGCCGCTGTTGGCATATTGCGTACGCGCCCCGTGCCTTTTGGAACCGTTGGGAAAACGATTGATTTTGCATACACGCCTTCTTCAAACAAACGCTTCGAGAACTGTTGTGTTAACTTCTCGTCGCCGATAATGCAAGGTGTGATTGGTGTTTCGGAATGACCAATATTAAACCCTAAAGCGTCTAATCCTTTTTTCAAGTAATCGCCGTTGTCCCAGAGCTTATCGTGCAATTCTGTTGAGTCGATAATCATTTGAACTGCTGCTGTGATCGCTGCAACGTCGCCTGGAGTTACCGCTGTTGAGAATAAGAATGGACGTGAACGCACTTTCAACCAGTCGATTAAGTTTTTCTTACCTGCTACATAACCGCCGACAACGCCGACTGCTTTAGACAACGTTCCCATTTGCATATCGATTTCTTTTTCAAGACCGAAATGTTTTACCGTTCCTTTTCCTTTACCCGTTACGCCTGATCCGTGTGCATCATCCACATACGTAATCAAATCAAATTCTTTTGCGATTTCTACGATTTCTGGAAGCTTAGCTATATCGCCGTCCATCGAGAAGACGCCGTCTGTGATGACCATGACTTTATTGTACTGGCCAGATTCTGTCGCTTCTTTTGCTTTCATGCGCAAATCTTCCATATCCGAGTGTTTGAAAGCGATGATTTTCGCTTTCGATAAACGGCAACCATCAATGATTGACGCGTGGTTTAACTGATCCGAAAGAATGGCATCGTTTTTGTCCATTACTGCTGAAATGGCTGCCATGTTGCAGTTAAAACCAGATTGATACGAAATAGCTGCTTCTGTTCCTTTAAATTCAGCAAGCTTTTCTTCTAGTTTCACGTGTAGGTCAAGCGTTCCGTTGATTGTACGAACCGCGCCTGCTCCAACGCCATATTTATCAATTGCATCTTTTGCTACTTGCTTCAAGTCTTCGTTTGTTGCAAGACCTAAATAGTTATTTGAAGAAAGGTTGATCAGATCTTTGCCGCGCACTTTGATGATTGCGCCGTTTGGTCCTTGAACTGGGTCAATTTCATTGTAAAGACCTTGCTCTTTTAATTCTGTTAAGTTCTCATCTAAAAATGCATCTAATTTTTTTGACAATGTCCTCTTCCTTTCAAAACGAAATTCTGTATCTATCTTAACATACAGTTATTTTTTCCAAAAGAAAAAGCAGACCGCGGCCTACTTTCCACTTATTTCAACGCATGCTCTAAATCTTCTATCAAATCTTCTACATCTTCAATACCCACTGAAATTCGAACTAACCCTTCAACAATGCCCAGTTCTGCACGACGCTCGATTGGAATCGACGCATGTGTCATTTGTGCGGGTACAGAAATTAAACTCTCAACGGCGCCTAAGCTTTCGGCCAAGGTAAAGTATTTTAATTTTGCGAGCAATTCTCCTGCTTTTTCTTTACTGCCGACATCAAACGAAATCATGCCACCAAAGCCAGTTGCTTGTTTTTGCATTAAGTCGCGTCTGGGATGACTTTCAAGACCTGGATAAATGACTTTGCCAACAGCGTCATGCCCTTCTAAAAATTCCGCAATTTTTTGTGCATTGGCATTTGCTTCTTCCATGCGCAATCCTAACGTTTTCAGTCCGCGAATGAGCAACCAGGAATCTTGTGGTCCTAAAATTGCGCCAATTGAATTTTGCACAAAATGAACTTCTTCAGCAAGCTCTGCGGAATTCACAACGACTAGTCCTGCCACAACATCACTGTGTCCACCAATGTATTTTGTCGCACTATGCAAGACGATATCTGCACCTAATTTAATTGGGTTTTGCAAATAAGGTGTCATAAATGTGTTATCGACAATTGTCAGCAAGTTTTTCGATTTTGCAAAAGCTGCGACTGCTACAATGTCTGTCACTTTCAACAATGGATTCGTTGGTGTTTCAATAAAAATCGCTTTCGTATTTTCTTTCACAGCAGCTTCTACTTCCGCTAAGTTCCCAGTATCGACAAAAGTAAATTCCAGGCCGAAGCGATTTAAAACTTTATTGATGACACGATACGTCCCGCCGTAGACATCGTCGGTCAACACGACATGGTCGCCGGCAGAAAACAACATCATGACAGATGAAATAGCCGCCATTCCTGAACCAAATGCAAAGCCAGCATGACCGAACTCGATATCTGCAATCAATTCTTCAAGTGCGTGACGAGTTGGATTTCCCGTACGAGAATATTCATAGCCTTTAAATTTTCCGACTGCTTCTTGCTTGTAGGTGCTCACTTGGTAAATCGGTGTCGATACAGCGCCTGTTGCTTCGTCGCCGACAATACCACCGTGGATTAATCTTGTTTTTGGTTTCATGCTTGGTCCTCCTCAAAAATTCTATCGTAAATTTGTTGACTCATATAGCGTTCACTCGAGTCAGCGAAGACAGTAACAATGTGGCTTCCTGGTTTGGCCGTTTCAGCTTCTCGCAATGCCGCTACGTACGCTGCACCTGACGAGCTCCCGACTAGCAATCCTTCGTTTTTCGCCAGTTCTCGAACCGCCATGAACGCTTCTTTATCAGTGATTGTGTGGATGGCTTCAAAATAACGTTTATCCATATAAGCTGGTAAAAATTCCATACCGATGCCTTCAGTCAAATGAGCTCCTGAAGGACCCCCGTTCAAAATTGAGCCTTTCGGTTCCACAATGACTGTTTTGACCGATGGCTTTTTGGATTTTAAATACTGTGCAGTCCCCATAAAGGTCCCACCAGACCCTGCACCCGCAACAAAAATATCAATTTCTCCGTTTAAAGCAGTCCAAACTTCCGGACCAAGTGTTTGAACATAAGTTTGTGGATTGGCCGGATTGGAAAATTGAGAAGGTGAGAAGGCGTTTTGCTCTCTAACCAATTGCTCGGCTTTTTTTATCGCACCTTTGATGCCTTTTTCAGTCGGCGTGTTGATCACTTCCGCGCCTAATGCCTTCATCAAACTTTGTTTTTCTTGGCTGAATTTTTCGGGTACTACAAATTTCACGTGATAGCCTTTGCCAATTGCGGCGATAGCTAGGCCAATGCCCGTATTCCCCGCTGTCGGTTCGATGATTGTGCCGCCTTGCTTGAGGACTCCTCGTTTTTCTGCGTCTTCAATAAGCGACACGCCTAAACGATCTTTAACGCTGCCACCAGGATTAAAATATTCCAGTTTGGCAAAAATACGGCAATCGTTTGGTATTTCACTGTGCGTTAGTTCCAGTAATGGTGTGTTGCCAATTAGCTGCTGAATTTTAGTCACGTAGTTCATCGTTATTCTCCTTAAATTGCTTTATCTGCAAAGACTTGAGTCCATTGGTCTTTTTTCTCCAGCATTTCACGCGCTAACTCTTTTGCTCCTTCTAAACTATGACTTGCAGCCCAACCGCATTGCACTTCATTGCATGCTGGCACTTCGTCTGCTTCTAACACGTCGTTTAAGGTATTTTCTAAAATAAGAAGAATTTCATCATAATCATCCAGATTTATAACCGACAAATAAAAGCCGGTTTGGCAACCCATCGGCCCAATATCAACGATGTTATCAGAATGATTGCGACTGTGTTCAGCCATCATATGTTCAAGAGAATGAAGTCCAGGCATGTCCATATGCTCTTTGTTTGGCTGCTTGAAACGGATATCGTATTTGCGAATCGTATCGCCTTTAGCTCCTGTTTTTTCTCCTGCTAAACGGACATACGGTGCTACCACTTTTGTGTGATCTAAGTTAAAGCTTTCGACATTCATTTTTTTCATCTCTATCGCTCCTTATTGTTTAGTTGCTTCTATCAAATAAACGTACGTATTCATTTTTGATAATTTCACAGCAAGCCCTGCTTGCGTGATGAGTTCTTCTATTTTAGGAACAGTTGTGTAATGTTCTCGATTCAAGTCTTCTACAAGATTCACATGACCTCGCGCTTGTTCAAATTCAATCATTTTTTTCTTGCTTTGTTCTGAATCAAAGACCGTGTCTGCAAAAATCACTTTGCCTCCGGCAGGTAATTTTTTAGCGTATAGTTGGAAAGCTTGTGCTTTTTCTGCATCGGTTAAATGATGAAATGCATAAGAACTAACAAAACTAGTCGGTGAACTTGCTGTTTCAAATTCAAGGAAATCTCCGTCTACTACTTCTAAATTCGGTAGTTTTTGAGCTGTTACTTTTCTCATAGCTTGATTGGGTTCGACGCCAACGACCGCTAAATCACGCTTAAGCAGTTTTTCGGCCAAGTTGCCCGTCCCAATACCAAATTCCACTACCGGACTGGTTGCCGCATCTGCAACAGCTTGCAAAATTTCATTATAGTTAAAGAACACATCTTTATATTCTTCGTCTTTTCCATTTACCGAGTCATCGTATGTATGCACCCAGTCATCAAATATTTCTACAAATTCACGCCCCATAAAATGCCTCCTCAGCCCATTTTTAAAAACCAATAGACTTACTAGGTTTAATTTATATCACATTGTCCAGAAGGTTTCAAGTAATGGGAGGCTAACTTTTAATTTTATCGATAAAAAAAGCCAGACAGCTTTGTCCGGCTTTTCCTTTTGCTTTGGTATGAATGCACGGATGCATTTCTAAACTTTAAGCACTGGGGGTAATTTTTTTTTATCACCAATCAGTGTCACTAATAATCGCTCGAATTGCGGCAAGGATTGCTGGACAATTCGACCGGTCAGTAGCGCAACAGCAATCGTTCCAATGCCCACAGGTCCACCTAGCAGCCACCCTAGTAATGCGACGCCCACTTCAATTCCTGCGCGAACAATACTTATGCTGAGCCCCGTTTTATCAACCAGTAGCATCATCAAGCTGTCACGTGGCCCCGCTCCAATCTTAGGAGATACATATAAACCAACGCCATAACCTGAAATCACAATTCCTGCCGACAAGATTAACACTTGTCCAACTAAGGTCGTGATGTCTGGAATTAAAAAATTAAAGATATCAATAAAAAGACCGATTAATACCATATTCAAGAAAGTACCAATTTGTGGTATTTTTCGTGTAAAAAATGCTGTTATGGCAATGAGGGTAAATCCGGCAATAACAGACCAGGTTCCAATGGTCCATCCAAAATTCAAGTATAGACCGACATGCAAAACATCCCATGGCCCGATGCCCAACCTGCTGCCTTTAATGGTCATCGCAAACCCAAGAGCCAAAACAATCAATCCCACGATAAAAAATAACCATCGGAAAAAAAATGCACGCTTCATCCAAATCCTCTTTTCTAAAAATTGATATGAAAAATCCATCCACTCAAAGAGAATGGATGGATGCTTTATTGACTGGTCGTGGTCAATTCAGCAAACTGGCCTTTTGTGACAAACAGAAGTTCTGATGGTGCCAGTTTTAGTTGCATGCCGATTTTACCGGCTGACACAATTAACTCAGACAATCGCTCTGCTTCGATGGAAACAAAAGTTGGAAAAGGCTTTTTCATTCCAACAGGCGAACATCCGCCTCGAACATAGCCGGTTAACGATAAAATTTCTTTTACAGAAACCATTTCCATTTTCTTTTCGCTAGCTGCTTTTGCTGCTTTTTTTAAGTCGAGCTCTTCTGCTACGGGAATGACGAAAACATATGCTTGTTTAGATGCACCAGAAGCGACAAGTGTTTTATAGACACGTTCTGGAGGATAACCGATTTTACCAGCTACAGACACTCCATCTACTTTGCCGTCTTCGATTGTGTAATAGAGCAACTCGTAAGGAATTTTTTCTTTATCGAGTATGCGTGCAGCATTTGTTTTCGCGATTTTCTTCGCCATGACCTCTCCCCTTGCCTTGAAAAGATTCTTTAGTCACAGCATATCATCATCAGCTACGGGATTCTATTCGGTTTGACCTAATAATTTTTTTAATGCGTCTGCCATCGCTGTATTTTGTGGTGCTTCGTCTTGTTGATTCATGTATTTATTGACGTCTTTTTTATTCGCTTTTGATTGGCCGGACTTTTTACGTTTTTCAAATGCTGACAGTTTTTCACGGTGACCGCATTTGCAAACAAAAATTTTGCCATCGCCTTCGCCTTGCATTTCTAACTTCTTATGGCAATTCGGACAACGTGCATTGGTTTGCATCGCGATTTGTTTTTTGTAGCCACATTCGCGGTCTTGGCAGACGTTCATCTTGCCACGCTTACCGTTGACTTCAAGCAGTGGCTTGCCGCAATCTGGGCACATTTTGCCAGTGATGTTATCGTGTTTGAATTTCTTATCGCTCTTTTTAATAGCTGACACTGAATTCTCGGAAAAAGCGATCATTTCTTTCATAAATTGTTCTTTTTTCATTTGACCTTTCGCAATTTTCGTTAGTTGCTGTTCCCAATCAGCAGTAAGTTTCGGTGACTTTAAGTCTTCAGGAACAAGCTCCAACAATTGGCGTCCTTTTGACGTAATCGTCAAATCCTTGCCTTTTTTCTCGATCAGGAACGTATTGAATAATTTATCAATGACATCAGCTCGTGTGGCTACTGTACCAAGTCCCCCAACTTCGCCCAAAGTTTGAATGACTTCTTTAGTTTCACCACTCATAAACTGTGCCGGATTTTCCATGGCACCAAGTAACGTTCCTTCATTGAAAAATGCAGGTGGCTTGGTTTTGCCATCGGTTAATGCAATGCCTTTGAGCGTCAGCTTTTGGTTTTTTTCAAACGCAGGCAACGTCGTGTCGCTACTATCATCTTCATCTTTATAAATGCGTTTCCAGCCTTCGTTGCGAACGGTATTGCCTTTCGCTTGGAACGTTTCGCCTCCAGCCGTTAGCTTGACCGTCGTTTGATCAAATTCGTATTGCGGATAAAATACTGCAAGGAAACGTTTAACGATCATGTCGTATAATTTATGCTCTTTGTCGGATAAATCGTGTAGTGGCGGCGTTTCTTCTGTCGGAATAATGGCGTGGTGATCAGACACTTTCGCGTCATCAATAATGCCTTTTTGCGGTGCCACTGGATTTTTCAAAATCATTGCCGACAAACTGCGGTACGGTCCGACTTGCACCGCTTTCACACGATCTTTTAACGTATCGCGCATATCACTCGTCAAATGCTTCGAGTCCGTCCGCGGATACGTGACGATTTTATAGCGCTCATATAACCCTTGAAGCGTGTTAAGTGTTTCTTTCGCCGACCAGCTATAGCGCTTATAAGCTTCTTTTTGCAGTTCAGTCAAGTCGAATAAAGGTGGTGCCGGCTGACGTTTCGGCGTGATTTTAATGTCCGTCACTGTGCCTTCGTGTGTGTTTTCAAGTTTGGTGAATAGCTTGTCGATTTTTTCTTTATCAAAAGACTGTGTGGAGTTGCCGTCTGTCCATGTAAATGCTGCTTGGTCCGTAACTGCTTGCATGCCGTAGTAAGGTTTCGGCTGAAAGTTGCGAATTTGTTTTTCACGTTCTGCAATCATGGCAAGCGTTGGCGTTTGTACGCGCCCTGTTGATAATTGCGCATTGTATTTAACAGTTAGTGCGCGTGTTGCGTTAATGCCGACAACCCAATCCGCTTCTGCGCGTGCTACAGCTGCTGCGTAAAGATTTTCGTAGACGCGTCCGTCTTTTAAGTTATTAAAACCGTCTTTGATGGCTTTGTCGGTAACCGATGAAATCCATAACCGTTTAACGGGTTTGTGTGTATTGGTTTTTTCTAAAATCCAACGGGCGACAAGTTCACCTTCGCGGCCAGCATCTGTTGCGATGATGATTTCTTTGACATCGCCGCGCTGCAATTGAGATTTAACGGCATTAAATTGTTTCATCGATTGTTTGATTGGCACCAATTTAAATGGTTTTGGAATAATCGGCAAAGTATCCATTTTCCATTCTTTAAAATCGTTGTTGTATTGCTCTGGCTGCGCATGCGTCACCAAATGGCCGAGTGCCCACGTGACGATATACTGTTTGCCTTCTAAATAGCCGTTGCCTTTTTGTTCGCACCCTAATACACGCGCAATGTCACGTGCGACGGATGGCTTTTCTGCTAAAACGATTGATTTCATTTATATTCACCCTCATTTCTATTGTGATTAGTGTAACATTTTCTGTTGGGACTGGCTTTTCAGAAGTGTTTTTGGGGGAGACAGTATTTCTCGAATTTAGACAGTATTTGGTCGAATCTGGACAGTATTCTAGTGTATTTGGACAGTATTCCAATCCACTCCGACAGTACTTCCAATAACTTCAAATTCCACTTGCACAACACGCACATTCTAGCTATATTAAAAGTAATTTCACATAAAGGAGAGGATCGATTGATCATTAAAACGCGCACCAAGCCCCCTGAAATTTTCCAACTGGAAAGTTTGCTTCAACGAACACCCACTAGTCATCCACAACATGCCCACTGGACAGAAAAACTTCGACGCATTACAGCCGGATACCACGGTGAATTGCGCGTAGACTCCTTTTGGCACGAAATTGAGCTCTCGTTGCCGCATTATTTCATCCACGACTTATTCATCCAAAAAGAGAAGTCTTCCCATCAAATTGATAGTGTTCTTGTGACTAGTCGATTTGTATTGGCTTTGGAAATCAAAAGCATTTCCGGCTTACTCAATTTCGATCCTACCTTAAGGCAATTTTCTCGAACCAATAAAGACGGCACCATTGACGGCATGCACAATCCAGACGATCAATTGCGCCGCCACGAAAAGTGGCTGGAACAATTTTTACGCAAGCAACGCATCCAGCTGCCTGTTGTCGGCGCCATCATTTTTACGTACCCATCGTCTGTGATTCAATCTCGCGCAGGCAGTCGCATCATGATTCAGTCTTCTGGACTGCCACATCTCATGGAACAATTAGCGATTCGCTACCCACGCGATATATTGTCCAAGAAAAAAACTGAGACACTTGCACAAAACATACTGACGCTTCACTCAATAAAACCATTTATCTCACTCGGACTGACAGATTCGTTTTCGCCTGGCGTATTGTGTCCCAACTGTCCACGTTGCGTATTGCATTATCGTGGTGGAAAGTGGCGTTGTCAGGATTGTCAGCATTTTGATCTTATCGCGCATCTGGATGCGCTCAGGCAATACCGCAGTTTGGTCAAACCGACGATCAGCAACCGAGAGTTTCGCGATTTTACCGGAATTACGTCGCCATCGATTGCTTCAAAGCTATTAACCAGCACGAAAATGCCGTATCACGGTAGTTTTAAAGATCGGCAGTATGTGATTCCGGAGGTGTTTTAGCGTTTCGACAGTATTTTTGTGATTTGGACAGTATGTGATCGAATTCGGACAGTATTCCGGTACATTCCGACAGTATTTCGCTTTACCTCGACAGTAAGTCCAATAAATGGAATAAATTATTAATCTATTTCAAGTAAAATCCAAAAAGAAGAAACCTCCCACACCCGGGAGGTTTCGTTTAATGATTATCTAATGTTTCTTTCGACAAATGCTTACTCATCTCGGCGTATTGCACAAAAACGCGTGCCAATTCACGCAAGCGGTTGTGAACATCTTCGCTAATAATCGCATTGGTTTCATCAAAATGGCTAGTATGTGTGTATACATAATTTGGCGTCACCAGGCAACGGAAATAATCAAGAATTGGCTTGAGCTGATTTTCGATGACCAAGTGATGTTGGTACGTACCGCCGTTTGCTACGATAGATACCGGTTTGTAACGCATCGCACGCGGATGCAACATGTCAAATGTATTTTTCAAAACGCCTGGAATCGATCCTTGGAAAATAGGAGTTGCGATAATGTAGCCATCTGCCTCTTCAAAGCGATGAACCATTTCTTGCATACTTTCATTGTATTCTTCAAGCTTTCGACCATCGACGAATTGGTGATCGTAGTCGGCCAGCTTCAATAGTTTTAATTCCATTTCTGGATTTGCTTTGTTGATGTAAATTTGAACTTGTTCTAAGATGGCACCAGTTTTGCTGCCGATAATTGTTCCGTCTACTAATAAAACCTTCATAATTTGATGTCCTCCTTAAAATACGTAAGTGCCAAGCTGGCAATCTACATTTATGTAGGCAACGTTAAAACATTCGTTTGTCTTCATCATAACAAACCCTGTTTGACAATACGTACCAAACTTACTTTTAAGAGAAAAACTTCATTCTTTAGTCTGAGTTCCATTTTTAGAGCGTTTGTTTTCTATGCGTTCTTTTGTCCGGTCAGACTCAGGAGCAGCAGCGGTAAAGCTTACAATTGTATCGCCCGCTTTTGGCTCGAGTTTGTTGTTTTGTGCGAAAAACTCAATTTTGCCTTGTGCGAAATGAACAAACAATGGAATCGTATCATCTGCCCATTTCACTTTAAAGTCTTCGTACGTAAATTGCTCCGTCAATTGTGTTTTACGCATCGTGTAGCCTTCTGCTGCTTTCATTTCCAACTCGTAAATGCTCCAATCTTCCCCGAACAAAGTTCGACCACTTAGCGAAGAGTGAAAGTCGTTTGGATCTCCTTCTTGAATCGCAGTTTGGTAAAGATTCGCACGACCCATCTCTGGAACAAAGTTATTAACGACCAATGCGTTATAAGCATCTGTTTCTGTCGCGACTAGCATTGTTTCATAAGGCGTTAAATCTACTTCGTAATCTGTGTGTTCAGACAAAATTTCTCCTGTATACGTTTTTAATCCAACGTGACGTGCTTCTTGCAAGCGCCCCCACGAAGAATCAATAATCAACACGCTTTTTTCAAAATCCGATAAGACTTTTCCAAGAAGTGTCGCAAAACGGCTTGCCCCAATGATGATGACACCTGGGTCAACTGCTGCTACAAGTCCTAATTTTTTGCCTACCCAGCCGATCGTAAAACCGTGAACAATTACAGTAGAAAACACTAAAGCGAAGGTCAGTGCTGTTAGCAATTCCGCATCTTGAAATCCAGCGTCCAAAAGAACACCTGCGAAATAACCCGAAACTGTTAACGCCACAATGCCGCGCGGTGCAATCCAACCAACCAGCGTTTTTTCTTGAATTGTCAAGTCGGTGCCAATCGTCGACAGCCAAATAGAAAGTGGGCGAACGACAAACAACATTGCTAGTACAAAAGCCACTACTTGCCAATTGAATATACTAACTAACACTTCGATCGTTAACGAAGCGGTCAACATGACGAAAATACTGGAAATAAGCAAGACGGAAATATTTTCTTTAAAATGACGCATATCGTTAATTGAAGCAATGTTCATATTAGCCATGATCATCCCCATGGCTGTCACTGCTAACAGCCCTGTTTCGTGCATAACAATATCCGAAACAACAAAAGTCAGTAACACGACGCCAAAAACCATTGGCGCTTTTAAGAATTCAGGAACTTGTCCTTTTTCAAACATCATTCCCATCAACGCACCAGCCCCAGCTCCAAGTGCAACAGCAAATAGAGAAGCTAAGAAAAACAGTCCAAAAGCACCGGCTGTTTCAGCTCCAATAGCAAACAATACAAACTGAAACGCGAACAAAGCAAGTAATGCACCAAAAGGATCGACGATAATGCCCTCCCATTTCAAAATGGCTGCAGGACGCGACTTTAACTTGGCTTGTCGAAGCATGGGCAAAATAACAGTCGGTCCTGTCACAATAAATAATCCACCAATGACAAATGCGACACCAAGTGAAAGACCTGCAATATAATGTGCTGCAAGCGACCCAGCAATCCAAGCAATAAACGCGCCGATTGTCACAATCCGTAAGATGGGTTTATTGAAAGTGCGGATTTCTTTAAAATTTAAATTTAAACTACCTTCAAACAAGATGATGGCAACTGCTAGTGAAACGAATGGATCAAATAATTCTCCAAAACTTTTAGCAGGATCAATCACACCAAAAACAGGTCCCACAAGAAGTCCAGCAATGGACATCAAAACAATCGCAGGAAGCTGAAGACGCCAAGCAACCCATTGGGAAAGCACTCCTAAGAAAATAATGAGCATTAAATCGAATAACAAAGTATCAATAACAGGTCACTTCCTTTTTGTTCTTTTTGGCAGTATACAAGTATTATATACTGAATGAAAATCGTCATGCATTCAACTTTTCTGCTTTTGTGTTACAATGGTAGAAAAATAAGGGTGATTTTGTGAACAAGCGGGAATTGGAATATGCAATTGCTGAGCTGAAGATGGATTATGTTCGTCATCAAGGCGATATCGAAAAGCTAGAGACGACTGGACACGACGGCATGGTAGAGAAGGCAGAATTACGTTTAGAAAAAATGGAACTACAACTTGCGGAATTAAACAAAAAACTCGCGGATCTGTAACCGCGTTTTTTTTTATGATGATAATGGAGGAATTTATTAAATGAGTTTATTAACAGTAGAAAATTTGAGCCACACGTTCGGTGACCGGACCCTATTTAACGATGTATCCTTTCGATTGGTCGAAGGTGAACATGTAGGGTTAGTCGGAGCCAATGGTGTCGGTAAATCGACAATGATGAATATTTTAACAGGAAAAATCATTCATGATGATGGACGCGTTGAATGGCAGCCACGCACGCATTATGGTTACTTAGATCAACATACGCAATTACAACCAGGACGGTCAATTCGCGAAACGCTCCAAGACGCTTTTTTGCCTCTGTATAAGAAAGAAGCAGAACTGAATGACGTTGCGATGCAAATGGGCGATGCAGATCCTGAACGATTAGAAGAATTGCTTGAGCAAATGGCTGAAGCACAAGATGCATTGGATGCTGGTGATTTCTATACACTCGACGGCAAAGTGGAAGACATCGCACGTGGTTTGGGTCTGGATGCAATTGGACTTGATCGCAACGTGGAAGCTCTTTCTGGTGGGCAGCGCACAAAACTGTTGCTTGCCAAACTGCTTCTTGAAAAGCCAAAAGTTTTGCTATTAGATGAGCCGACCAACTATCTCGACGAGGAGCATATTCAATGGCTTGTTAACTATTTAAAAAACTACCCACATGCCTTCCTATTGATTTCACATGATACGGAATTTATGAGCAGTGTTACGAGCGTCATTTTCCACTTGGAATTTTCACGTTTAACTCGCTATACAGCAACTTATGAGAAATTTATTGAACTTGCAGAACTAAGCAAGCAACAGCATTTGGATGCTTATGAAAGACAAGAAGACATGATCAAAAAAACCGAGACCTTTATTGCGAAAAACAAAGCACGTGCTTCTACAACGGGTCGTGCTAAGTCGCGTCAGAAACAACTTGATCGTATGGATCGCATTGATAAGCCTGAAGTTGCAGCAAAACCGCAATTTGCTTTTAAAGAAACACGCAGCCCGAGTCGTTACGTTGTAGAAGCAGAAGCGCTATCGATTGGCTATGACAAAGCACTTCTGCCACCATTGACGTTTATGATCGAACGTGGCGAAAAAATTGCGCTTGTCGGCATGAACGGTGTCGGTAAATCGACGCTACTCAAAACAATGCTCGGCAAAATCAAACCGCTAGATGGCGATGTTCTGCGCGGAGAATATTTGACGCCAAGTTATTTCGAACAGGAAGTCAAAGCGCCAACTCATACGCCGCTGGACGAAATTTGGTCAGCTTACCCAAGTATGGACCAAGGCCAAGTACGTGGCGCACTTGCCCGTACTGGCTTGAAAAATGAGCATATCTCACGTCCAATGACGCAGTTGAGCGGTGGCGAACAAGCTAAAGTTCGTCTTTGCAAACTAATGATGGAAGAAAGCAATTGGCTCATTTTCGATGAGCCTACGAATCACTTGGACATCGATGCAAAAGCTGAATTGAAACGTGCCATGCAAGCCTATAAAGGAACAATCGTACTTGTTAGTCACGAGCCTGAATTTTACGAAGGACTGGCAACAAAAGTCTGGGATGTTGAAGAATGGATTTCTGCGGGTAAACCGGAAGAAGTTTAAGAACCGAAAAAATGCCTCTTCTGGTTTTCCAGAAGAGGCATTTTTTCAATAAGTCGTTAACTTAAACAGTTTTTGAAAGCCATAAATTCCACGTTGCCAAAAGTTGAAATCATCTTGATATTCTTCGACATCGAGTGTATAAAGCGCATCCTCGTTATTCCATAGCCGATCGAAATACTGAGTCATTTCTGTAGTTAGTTCACTGTCATTCGGCGCTTCGATGCGTAACGTGCTTTCAAGGTTGTAGTCATTGAATGCTCGTTCCGTGTAGTTTGTCGAACCGCCCATGACGATGGTTTCATCTTGTTTTTGAATCATGATAGATTTGGTGTGGAACTGACCAACAACTGCATTGTACCAACGCACTTCTATACGATTTTCCGATTCCGCCAGCATTTCGTTTACAACAGGTCGGTTTGGTAATCCCGTTTTTTCATTTCCAAACGCATTGGCATTGGCATCTAGTATTAAACGAACAGTCACTCCACGGTTCGCTGCATCTGTCAATGCACGCACCACACTGCTTTCTGAAATATAGAACATGGCAAGTTGAACGGTGTCGCCTTTTGCTGTTTTTTCAATATCTGAAAGTACTGCATCTAATACTTTTCGCTCTGTTAAGTATTGAACCTCGTACTGACCTTGTTGTTCAGTTGCTTCGATTCTTGGAAAATCTGGTCCGTCTGAAAAACGAGACACGGCTTCCTCGGCCTGCAAAACATCATTGATCACGGGTCCGCTTACTTTAAACGCCATATTGCCATGTAAACCGCTGGCATTATGCGGATTTGCGGAGCTGATGATTGCTTCTTTTTCAGTAATGACAGCTTTTCGATGGTTTGCCTTAATGTTCATCATTTTTAAATAAGACGATACAGTTAAGTCCGGTGCATCACTCGACATGCCGTTCGGCACCCATCCTTGTCCCCCTGCATCAAACCACTGGAAAACCACACGATAAAGTCCAGAATAAAGCGGTGTTGAATCACGCAATTTATCGAGGTCAGTAATAATTACTTCGACTCCCTCATCTTCTAATGTGCTTAAAAACTGGCTCTCATAAGAACCATATCCACTATTTAACGGGTCGGTTATAAAATAAATTGGAAAGTCTGGATTTTCTGCTTTTTTATCCAGTAGATGATCAGTTAAAGTCTCTGCTACTGCTGGAAAGTCTATTTTTTCATCATTATAATTATCAAATAGAAAAAGGTCGATGACGATAAATTCTTCAGCTTGGTCAATCATGTCATAGATTTCATTGAATATTCGCAGCTCACTTTCTGTTTTTCTTCCTTCTTTGTCTTGAGCATAAGACAAGTCATAAATCATTTCCACACTATCTACTCGGTGGAGCTCGCCGGCACTTGAAATTCCTTCAGGCAAAGGCTTGAATGTTTGCCAGACGATGACTGCAATATACAGAAATGCAAGAATTCCCATACTGCCCATCACAATTCGTTTTCTTTTGCTCCATTGTCGTAACTTTCTTTTTTTCATAAATTTCCCACCTCTAATCTATTATAACCAGTAAGCAGGAAAAACTCTCACTCATTTTCATAAAAAAAACAACCGAAAACTCGGTTGTTTTAAATCGCTACTACGTATTCACGCGTTCGGTCATCGTCCATTAACATATCCTTCAAACGTTGTTTGCCTCGGAACAATCGAGATTTCACAGTACCAATAGACACTTTCATCACATCCGCAATTTCAATTAATGAATATTGGTGTACATAGAAATACAAGATTGTTGTGCGGTAAATCGCATCCAGCTCTGAAATTTTATGACGAATCATTGTAGACACGTCTTGTTTTTCCAGAAGTTCAGCTATGCTTGTTGAGTCTGAAGCGATCAAATCAAGCAAAGATACATCTAAACCTTCAGGCTGTTGAATCATATGCTTGCTGCGTCGCACGTTTTTGCGGTAACGATCACGGAATGTATTCATACAGATGGTCGTCAGCCATGCTTTTACATGATCTACTTCAGCAATAGAAGATTCGTAGCGGACTACTTTTAACCAAACTTCTTGCATCAAATCTTCGGCTTCGGCTTTATTGCGTGTCAGTTTTAAACATAAATGATAAATGTATCGATTGTATTCTGTATATAAATTTTCCATGATCGTGCCCCCGTCTGTCATATTTGTCGAGCGAAGCTTTTGTTGCTTCCGCTTTCTCTTATAACCTTATATTGACGGAGTTTTACCTTTCGCTCTATCGGTTCTACTTTCATTCTCCTTACAATTGTGTAATAAAGGGAACTTTTTTTGCGACTAAAAAATCCCTATCCCTAGACAGGGAAAGAGAGTTTTCTAGGCTAGCACTTCTTGCTCTTTTTTATCTTTTTTCGTAATTGTTAAACGGACGATCCGATTTCTGTCCATTTCATTGATTTCCACGTGAAGGTTTTCGTATGTGAACTGCTCGCCTTCTTCTGGCACATGCCCTAGCTGTTGCATGACAAAACCAGCGATGGTATCGTGATCGTTTGGTACTTCCACTTGGAACATATCGTTCACATCTTCAATTTCAAGACGACCATGACACGATAAAACGTCATCTGTCATATCAAAAACCAATTCATCATCATCTTCATCTGTTTCATCTTCAATATCTTGACCAATCATTTCTTCAATAATGTCTTCATGTGTCACAATGCCTAGTGTTCCACCGTATTCGTCTAAAATAACTGCCATGTGTTTTTTCTTCGACATCATCATTTTAAAGACAGTTTCTACACTAACCGATTGAACAACAAACAACGGATTATCATCCATCAGTTCTTCTAACGTCAAATTTGGATTCATCGACCATTCAATTAATTTTTTTGCATAAAATAATCCAACTACATTATCCATGCTTTCTTCATACACGGGATAACGCGTATAAGACGAATCTAAGATCAAATCGCGAACTTCTTCATAGCTTGAGTCAATAGCAATTCCCACAGTATCGGTTCGATGCGTTGACATAACATCTGACACGTCTTTGTGAGGAAAATCGAGAACGCCTTTAATCCGCTCAGACTCATCTTCTTCAAACGTACCTTCTGTAGACGCAATGTCAACCATCGTACGCAATTCCTCTTTTGTCATAGTTGCTTCTTTTACAGTGCCTTTTGAAATGATGCGAATGAAAATATTCGTGAATTGCGCTAGCAACCAAGTAAGTGGCATTAAAAAAACCACCATAATACTGATTACAGGAAACACCATATAAGCGACTTTATCAGCAAACGTAGCTGAAATTGTTTTTGGCAATACTTCACCGAAAATAATAAGGATCACAGTTAAAATGGCCGTCGCAACTCCGACTTCCCAGCCTCTTGTAATCGCGATGGTTGTTACCAATGTTGGCAGCATGATGTTCGCGATATTATTACCAATTAAAATAGTCGTAATCATTCGGTCCGGCTTCGCAATTAGTTTCTGCAGTTTTTGTGACTTTGCATCTCCCTGCTCTGCGCGAAGATGGACCTTCATCCTATTTATTGCAGTTAATGCCGTTTCGCTTCCTGATAAGAAAAACGACATAAACAAAAAGATAACTAATGCTATAAACAAATTTACTTCCTCCAGTGTTATGAACACATAATTTTACGAACTCTTTCCATGTTTAACACTATACCATAGCCAATTTCCTCTTGTCGAAAACCAAAACTTGGTATGTTATAATTTTTCTATACGAAAATCTAACAAAGCGAGGGATCTTGATGAATGCACAAGCAGTAGACCAATACTTTAAAGACCACCGAGAAACACATTTGGATGAGTTAAAATCATTTTTACGTATTCCTTCTATTAGTGCGCTGTCTGAACACAAAGAAGATATGCAACAAGCTGCCGAATGGCTAATTGCTGCATTTGAACATGCAGGTTTAGAAAATGCTAAAATTGATGCGACAGAAGGCCATCCAGTTGTTTATGCAGACTGGCTTCACGCAGAAGGCAAGCCAACTGTACTAGTATATGGTCATTACGACGTTCAACCTGTAGACCCTCTTCACTTGTGGGAGACAGCTCCTTTTGAACCGCAAGTACGCGATAACAAATTGTACGCTCGTGGCGCAAGTGACGATAAGGGACAAGTATTTATGCACGTTAAAGCAATTGAAGCTTTATTGAAATTAGAAGGCGAGTTGCCAGTTAATGTTAAATTTATCATCGAAGGTGAAGAAGAAATAGGCAGTCCGAATCTTCCGAAATATGTGGAAGAAAACCAAGACTTATTAGCGTCTGATATTATCGTCATTTCAGATACAGGGATGCAAGGTCCAGGTCGTCCAGCTGTCTGTTACGGATTGCGCGGTCTTGCAGGCATTCAAATTGATGTCAATGGCCCTAAAGGCGATTTACACTCCGGCATTTATGGAGGCGCTGTTCAAAACCCGCTTCATGCAATTGTAGAAATTTTGCAATCGTTCCGTGACCAAGAAGGATTGATTCAAGTAGAAGGTTTTTATGATGATGTACTTGAAGTTTCCGACAAAGAACGCGAAGAGTTTGCGGCACTCCATTTTGATTTAGAGCACGAGAAAAAAGAAATTGGTATTTCTGAAGACTTTGGCGAGAAAGACTATTCGTTTGTTGAGCGCACTTGGATTCGTCCAACACTTGAAGTAAATGGCATCACGGGAGGCTTTTCAGGAGAAGGTATTAAAACCGTGTTACCTGCAGAAGCCAGCGCAAAAATCACTTGCCGTCTAGTACCCGACCAAGACCCAGATGATATTGTAGCCAAACTCAAAGCACACGTAGAATCCCATAAACCGGCAGGCGTAACGGTTGAGATAACTGAATTCGATAAAGGTAAACCGTTCTTAACACCTTATGACCACCCTGCGATTCAAGCAGCTGGACGTTCATACGAAAAAGTTTACGGTGTACCCACTGCCTTTACACGAATGGGTGGATCGATTCCTATTGTTGCTGCATTTGACGAAATTTTAGGTTTACCGGTTGTATTGATGGGCTTTGGACTAGCATCTGAAAATTTCCATGCTCCTAATGAACATTTCCACCTTGAGAATTTTGATAAAGGACTTCGTGTCATTAGCGACTATCTCTTCGAAGTAGCTGAGTTAGACTAATCTTTTTATAAAGGCCTTCCCTAAGTGCAGGGAAGGCCTTTATAGTTAAGTTAAAAATTTTTTCATAACCACTTTCTTGCTATTCTACTTAATCGCTTTAAATCGGAGGTTCGCTATGATCGTTTACTGGTTAGTATCCTATGTGGTTGGTAATTTCCTCACCGCTTGGTGGATTGGCAAGTGGAAAGGTGTCGACTTGCGCCAAGAACGCAGCGGCAATCTCGGGGCCAGAAATGCGGGAGCTATTCTTGGAAAAGCAGCTTTTGTATTAACTTTTCTTGGAGACGCAGGAAAAGGGGCATTCGTGGTATGGATTGGCTTCTTTTTCGATTTCCCTATTTGGACGATTGCTGTAGCAGGTTTAGCTGTAATCTTAGGCCATCTCTTTCCTTTCTGGCTCAACTACCGAGGTGGCAAAGGAATTGCGGCTTTTGTCGGTGTGACATTTTGTTTAACACCCGACCTCTTTCTCGCAATGTTTATTTTATTTGTTGCTTTTTATCCTTGGTTTAAAAGTGCCACATTGTGCATGCTCGCAAGTTTTGCTGGCTTTGTTGCCATGACGGTTATTCTTCAAGTATGGATTGTTGTTTGGCCATTAATTATAGCCATTGTTATTATTGTTATTAAACACAAAACAGATATTGAAAAATCCTTTAAAAGTCGTTTCCGCTAATCCGTTCGTGTAAATCGTTTGTTTTAGAGCTATTGCTACCGTCCAAATATTATCCATGATATAGTTTCTGTATTCTAATTATTCTAAATAGATTGGAGTTTTTTTATGAAAAAGCCAATTGCGTGGATTATGGATACCACAGGATTTGTTACAGAAGAATTTAAAGCTCATCCAGATGTGTATATCGTTCCATTAACTATTCATTTCGGTGCAGAAGAATTTATCGATGATGGTGTGGATTTGACGAATGATGATCTTTATAAGCGCATTAAAGAAGCGACTAGTTTACCCAAAACGTCGCAACCTTCTGCTGGAAAATTTGCAGAGCTGTATAACAAACTACAAGAACAATACGAATGTGCTATAGCCGTACATGCTTCAGCAAAGCTTAGCGGAACGATTGCATCTTCTACTGCAGGTGCTGAGATGAGTGGGTTTAAAGTATATGCTATTGACTCATTAGCGCTCTCTTATGGTTTGTCCGGCTTAGTAGAGCGAGGATTCGAGCTCGAAGAACAAGGTCTCAAAGCAGAAGAAATTGCGCAACGATTAGAAAAAGAAACAACAAATTTTCGCAATTATATTTTAATCGGCAATTTATCACAGTTATATAAAGGTGGCCGGATGAGTGGCGCTCACTATTATTTGGGTAGTTTATTACAAATCAAACCAATCGTGCAGCTTACAGCTGACGGTGAACTAAAACCGATTGATAAAGTTCGGTCTCATAATAAAGCCATTCAGTATTTAATTAAACATGCTCAAAAAGATCACGAAGATTATGGCGTTCGACGTTTTCAAATCATGCACGGTCACACTATGAAAGAAGCAGAAAGCTTAAAACAAGAAGTATTAAAAATAATTCCTGATGCGGATATTTTAATCGGCGACTTGAGTTCTTCACTGGCCGTTCATGCAGGAGAAGAAACACTTGCTTTGCTGTGGCGAAAAGATGATTTGTAAAACACTATAATGACTAAAGTCTTATGTCCTGTTTTATTTCAAAGACTTTCCGACTAGACAAGACTTTTTCAAAAGGATATTTTTTTCGTGTTCTGCTACAATAAAAGTAGAAGAATACGGATGAGGTGGATTTAATGCAACATGTAGAACGAGAGCTTACTGAACTTGTAAAACTTTGTGATGCAAAAGGCCAATTAAATCCAAAAGCTATCGGCTATGCAAAGCAGCCTTTAGTAGAAAGTAATTTACGTGGGAATTTTATGCGTAAGAAGAAATGGAATTATTGGTGCATCTTTGGAGATGAAATTTTGTTTTCAGCAACAATTTCTCACTTGGACTATGCAACCGTCTGCTTTATCTATTTCCTAAATTATGAAACACAGCGTTTTTTTGAAAAAACCATTATTCTCCCATTTGCGCGTCATGTGAAATTGCCCGAAAATGTATTAGATCCCTGTTATTTCCGCAGCGATTTAATGACTATCGAATCAATTTACAGCCAAGGAGCAACGCACTTAACCGTTCGTGCAAAAGAATTTGACGGAGAAGATTTAGAAGCAATTCTAGTTATTTCTCACCCTACAGATTATGAATCATTAAATGTTGTTATTCCATGGAATCGGCAAACCTTTCAATTTACCGGCAAGCACACGTCACTTCCTGCAAGTGGCATGGTGAAAATTGGCAATGATCAATTTAAATTCGATAAACTAGATAGCTTTGCGGTATTGGATTACGGTCGTGGCGTTTGGCCAAGAGAATCTCATTGGAATTGGGGTATGGCTTCTCAGCGATCACTTGGGAAAGTAATCGGCTTAAATTTAGGTGGCAAATGGACCGACGGTACAGGTATGACAGAAAATGCATTTTTTGTAAACGGCAAAATGACTAAAATTCATGAAGATGTCTTGTTTCATTACGACCGGGAAGATTACAAAAAACCATGGCTTATTCATAGTAAGTTTTCTGATGACATCCGACTAACCTTTTCTCCCTTTTTTGAGAGAGAAACTAAAACCGATATGCGACTGGTTAAATCTGAAGTCCATCAACTATTTGGCTATTATAATGGCTATGTTCGGTACACGGATGGAAAAAAACTAAAAATCACGCAGCTTCTTGGATCTATTGAAGATCATTATGCTAAATGGTAAGTCAAAAAAGGTGTTGGAATGCGTGCATTCCAACACCTTTTTTTAGTTTTACTAACAACTTTTTTCAGCTTAAATATGCCAGCATTTTTTCTGGATAATCGGTAAAAATTCCATGAACCCCAATTTTTTGTAGTTCTTCTGCGTAGCTAATATCGTTTACCGTATAGGTATAGACAATTGCACCTTTTCTTAAAGCATCTGTTGTCATTCTTCTAAAAGCAGATGGCAGCGAAACGTGAATTCGCTTTGTGCCAATAACACGTGCGTAATCATAGACGTCCACTAACACTTCAAAAGTTAGAATGGCGCTTTCTACTTTTTTACCTTGTACCACGGATTGAATGTCTTCGTGATTAAAAGAAGAAATGAGAATGCGATTGATAAATCCACGCTTTGTTGCCAAATCAATCACTTTATCGGCCAAGCCATCGTATGGAAATACATCCGATTTTAACTCAATATTAAGTCGGTGGGTTGTGTTTTCAAAAATATCGAATACTTCATCTAGTGTTGGAATTTTTTCATCGCTCCACTCTTCTGCATACCAAGAGCCACAATCAAGTTCTTTTACTTCTTTTAAAGTCATTTCTTTAATATAACCTCGACCATTGGTTGTGCGGTTGACTTTCTCGTCATGAATAACAACAATTTCGTTGTCTTTTGTTAAATGCACATCGATTTCCACACCCGTAATTGGCAATTCAGCCGCCGCACGAAATGCAGCTAATGTATTTTCAGGACATGTTCCTGAGCACCCTCTATGTGCATAAATCTTCATAATACTCCTCCTAAATATCTGTTCGAATTTCCCATAATTCAGGGAAAAAATATTGATCCAACACTTTCTTTAAATAATTAACGCCTGATGAGCCGCCCGTTCCTTGTTTAAATCCAATGATGCGTTCTACTGTCTTCATGTGACGGAAGCGCCATTGCTGAAGCCAATCTTCAATATCAACTAGTTTTTCAGCCAGCTGATACAATTCCCAATGGGTTTCTACATCGCGATAAACGGTCTTCCATGCCTCACGCACACTTTCATTAGATTCATAAACCATGCTAACATCTCGCTGCAAAAAATCTTCATCAATAACAAATCCACTTCTCGCCAGTTTTTGAATCGCTGCATCATACAACCCTGGTGCATTAAATGCTGTTTCAAGCTTTGCATGTAGTGGTTCATCTTTTTCATAAATTTTCAAAACATGCTTCGTTTTATAACCAAGAGCAAATTCGATCATTCGGTATTGATAAGACTGAAATCCACTCGCATTGCCTAAGTCATCACGGAACTCCATATACTCGGCCGGTGTTAATGTCGATAATACGTCCCATCCTTGAATAATTTGAGCTTGAATGCGCGATACTCTCGCTAATTGTTTAAATGCTGTTTGCAAATCGTCTTTATTGATATGATCGATTGCCGATTGCAATTCATGCAAAATTAACTTCATCCACAATTCCGATACTTGGTGAATAATAATAAATAAGGTCTCATCGTGATGTCCACTAACGCCATCTTGTGCTGTTAAGAGCTTATCTAAATGAAGATAATCACCATAAGTCATGCTTTCTTTAAAATCAGTACGTATGTTTTTTTCAGATGCCGCAGCGATGTTTTGGCCATTTTCATAGTTAGTCATCCATATCACTCCATTAGTTCTCAGCTTTAGCTCGGCTAGTCTCACTTATAACCTATTCTGTAATTGCTTCGCAAATATAAACTTCTGTTTTATGAATGCGTTTTCGGTTTCCAATAAGAAACGGTTTGTACTCGTACAAATCCAGATTTCTCATAAACATGTACTGCTTGATCGTTCGTTTCTACATCAAGATACACTCCATTTAGTTCTCGCTTAAATGCCAATTCTCTACACCATTTCAATAGTTGGTTGTCGTACCCTTTGCCTTGATGATCGGGGTGAACTGCAAATGCGGTTATCCATAAAGCATCTTCTTCTGTCACTAACGTAACCATTGCCAGTAATTGTTGATTTTTTTGAAGCATCCATATTTCTTTTTCTGGATCTTTCTTATTATGCTCTAAAATCAAATCATCAAATGCGGAAGTTACAAGCTCAATTAGTTTTTTAGCTTGAGCTTGTCCTGTGTAAGTTGTGATGGTTAAATCTTCTGGCAGTTGGCTTTGCGGTAACGGCTCTGCTGACAAAAGAATTTCGTTAAAATCGAGTTGATACGCTAAACTTTCCATAAATCCAGCAATTTCAACTTCGTTTGCGAACGCGACCAACTCACTTTCGACCTGACGTTGCGCTAAGCCGTGTGAGATACCATCTGCTAATGCAGTGCCCAGCGATAACTTTCTATAATCCGGATGCACGTACAGTGACCATTCGTAATGATGCAAGCCCATCATATCTGCTGCGGCCGCAATACCCACTAATTCATCTTGTTCAGTATATGCAAGAACAGTGAATCCTCGTGTATCTGCTGCTCTCCACAAATTGGGATGAAGTACTGTTATGGATTGTGCTGGTAGTCCTTCAAGCAGTTTCGCCATATCACCGGCAGTTTGTTCATCTACTGGAAACGAACTAATTGATACTGACAAATCCATTTTGCCGCCTCCTCTCAACTTTAATTTATTCGAATACGCTAGTAGAAATAGTCACGATCTCGGAAAATTATTCGTTATTTTCATCCTATCATACCGCATGAAACAGTGGCGCTATGAAAATAAAGAAAAAGAGCTACTCCTTATAAACTGGAGTAACTCATTTTCTATAATTTAGCTTCGGACAACATGGTAGCGTAAAGACCTCTTTCACTTATTAGTTCTTGCTGTGTACCTGATTCTACTAACCTTCCCATTTCCATCACAAGTACCAAATCGGCTTTTCGAATGGTATTCAGTCGATGCGCAATGACAAAGCTTGTACGTCCTGCCATAAGTCGTTCTAAGGCTTCTTGGATTTTCAACTCTGTTACGGTATCAATGCTACTGGTTGCTTCATCAAGTAACAAAATAACTGGATCGGCAATAAGCGCACGAGCAATTGACAACAATTGTTTTTGACCTTGACTAATCATTGAACCGTCGCCTGTCAAAATGGTATTATAGCCTTCTGGCAATTTCTCGATAAATTCATGAGCATTCGCGCCTTTTGCGGCTTTTATGACTTCTTCATCAGTTGCATCTAGTTTGCCGTATCGAATGTTTTCACTCACCGTAGCTTCAAACAAAAACGGATCTTGCAGTACGAAAGCAATTTGTTTACGCAATGTTTCGCGCGGCATCTTGGCGATGGGCGTGCCATCTAAACGAATTTCACCTTCATTGGCATCATAAAAACGTGCTAATAATTGCATAATCGTTGTTTTTCCTGCTCCCGTTGCTCCAACCAATGCAGTTGTTTGACCAATCCCTACTGTAAAACTTACATCACGGATGGTCCAACCTTCTTCTGAACCTTCATATTTAAAAGAAACACGGTCGAAAACTACCTCACCTTCTAGTCGTTTTTCCACATTGAAAACGTGATCGTCTTTTTCTTCAGTTTCATCCATAATTGAAAAAACTCTCTCGGCTCCAGCAATAGCTGATAGTACGGTATTAAATTGGTTTGCTAAGTCGTTTAACGGACGCGTAAATTGACGAGCATACTCAGTGAAAATAACGATTACGCCAATTGTTACTGAGCCGTTTAAAGCAAGAATTCCCCCAACACCCGCTACAATCGCGAAACTGCCGTTATTTAGAACGTTCATCACTTTTGGTATAAATCCCGCATATGTCCACGCCCAAAATCCAGCTTGGCGAAGATTTTCACTTTTTTCGCGAAACTCTTCCATCACACGTGGTTCTTGTGAGAATGCTTTAACAATTTTTTGGCCAGAAATGGTTTCTTCAATCATGCCATTTAATTCACCGATAGCTTTTTGTTGTTCTTTGTAGAGCCTCCCCGTGCGCTTTGTAATCCATTGAACAGAGACATACATGAGCGGAATGATGATTAAAGTTAGTAGAGTCAGTAAAGGGCTGAGCGTCAACATAACGACAGCCGTACCAGTTAACGTTAAAATGCTAGAAAATACTTGAATAAACGATGTATTCAAAGTAGAAGAAACGGTTTCAATATCATTGGTCATCCGACTCATCAATTCACCGTGTTGCCGTTTATCAAAAAAACTAACAGGTAACCGCTGAAGATGTGAAAAAAGTCGCGTTCGCAAACGATAGATAACTTGCTGAGCAATTCCTACCATCCAAAAATTTTGCAAATACAAAGAAATAGAATGACCAACATAGACAACTATGAGCCACAATACGACGATTCCCATTCCATCAAAATTTTGCGGCACAATATACTCATCAATGATAAAGCCGATTAAGTAAGGTCCAAGTAAAGCCATAGCGGAACTGACAAATACCAGTGCCAATACGACAAATAATAACAACCGTTGCTCATCGACTAGTTTCCAAATTTTCAAAAGTGTCGATTTCCAGTTTTGTGGACGTTCATCTTTCTTGCCTTTTTTTTTCATTAAGTCTTCTTTTGTCAAAATCGGTTCATAGCCAAAAGGTCGGCGAATGGCATCAAACATATTCATCAACCTCTTCTTCCTGTTGAGACATTGCAATCTGACGATATAGTTCTGATTTAGTCATAAGCTGTTCGTGTGTGCCATACGAAGAGATGCGACCTTCTTCTAGCAATAAGATTCGGTCTGCTCGCATCGCCGTTCGGATTTTTTGTGTGACGACAAGCATTGTGGCTTGTTCTTGTTCGAGCTCTTCCCACAACGCACCTTCGGTTTTAACATCCAAGGCACTCGTGCTATCATCCAAAATTAAAATTGAGGGATTACGAACTAGCGCTCGTGCAATAGAAAGACGCTGTTTTTGGCCACCCGATAAGTTAACGCCTTTTTGTCCAACACGTGTGTAATAGCCTTTCGGAAAACGCTCGACGGTTTCGTGAATTTGCGCTTTGATCGCGGCATCTGCCAGCTCGTCTTGTGCGACTTCATCTTTTCCCCATGATAAGTTATTGGAAATAGTTCCTGTAAATAGCAATGATTGTTGAGGAACAATGCCAATGGTTTTACGCAGTTCACGCAACGACCACTTTAAGACATCCCGACCATGTAAAGAAACAACGCCATCCGTTGTGTCATAAAAACGAGGAAGCAATTGCAATAAAGTCGTTTTTCCTGATCCTGTAGCACCCATAATTGCTAGTTTTTCATTGGGGTTTAGTTTGAAAGAAATGTTTTTCAGTACAGGCTCTTCTGTTCCAGGATATGTAAACGATACGTTATCAAAACAAATCTCTCCAAGGCGAATCGGCTGGTCTTCTCCAACGTCTTCTTGTTCATGTCCATCTTCTGCTAATAGCACTTCTTCTAATCGCTCAGAAGACGCTTTCGCTCGTACAAAAATCATGATAATGAAAGAAAACATAGAAAAAGCCCCAGTCATGCGCATGGCATAGTTGACGATTGCGACCAGTTCACCGATTTGCGCTCCACCTGCTTGGATTTCAAAAGCACCAAACCACAATACAGCGAGTAACGATAAGTTCATTCCAAATAATAGAATGGGTAAAATAATTTCCATAATACGAAACGCTTTAACTGTATCAAATTTCAAATCGCCTGCTACTTTGGAAAAGCGCTGGGTTTCGTATTTCCCACGCAAATAAGCTTTGATTAAGCGGACCGCTTGTAAATTTTCTTGAACAATGCGATTGACACGATCTAATCGTTTTTGAACAAAGCCAAAATACGCAACACCTTTTTTAACCATAACGTAAAGAAATACAAGTAAAAACGGAAAAACAATAACCAAATACAAAGCTAGTTTTGGATTGACCACAAATGCCATAATCATACTTCCGACAACAAGCAAAGGTGCGCGCAGCATGATTCGCAATCCCATATATAATACTTGTTGAACTAGCGTAACATCACTCGTGAGTCGCGTAATTAAACCAGAAGCTGGGAATTTATTGAACATGGCTAACGAAAATGATTGAATACGCCCATAAACAGCTTGTCTTAAATCAAAAGAAAAACTATGAGATGCATGAGCTGCAAAATACGAGTTGACAATTCCTGAAACAAACGCAATCACTGACAGAGCCATTAGCACAATCCCTAATTGAATGATGACATCTTGGTCTCTTTCTACAATTCCTTTGTCAATAATGCTAGCAATTACAAGTGGCTGCATTAATTCCACTACTAATTCTAGTAACATTAAAACAAGTGCAATGGCTATATAAAATTTATAGGGTTTTGCATAAGAAAAAACTGTTTTCACGGGAGTTCCTCCTAAACGTTTCGAAACCCGAAACTTTATACTAAATAGTATGCCACAATTTTCAGATATCGAATAGTCATTTCTATTATAAAAAAGCGATGCCTGATGAGGCATCGCTTTCTAAACTGTTGATTGCTTTAGTTGATTGGTTTAGGAAACTTGTTTTTCCTTTTCTTCTTTTTCGGATTGCCAGCAAGAGAAAGCCACGCGACAAACACTAACATAGCCAGTGCCCCTACTAGTTGAATCGCTGACAACACTTGTCCAAACCAAAAAATTGAAATCACCATAGCTGTTAGTGGCTCAAACGATGATAAAATACTTGTTTCGACTGGAGTAATGTAACGCATGCTACTCAAGAATAATACAAAAGCGGCTGTTCCAAAAATAATGATTGCCACTATAGACCCGCTAACAGCAGGCTTAGCTAATACTGCCCATTCATCAGATAAGAATATTGGATTTACCACACCTAGGAAAATCCCACCAAACAACATGGACCACGCCACAATGACTAAGACACCCCATTCTTGCATGAGACGGGCGGGATATAGCGTGTAGAACGTAAAAGCCAATCCCACTAAAACGCCCCAAAACAACGCTTCTCCGCTAATGATCAATTGATCTGGCTTGCCATTGGTCAACAATAAAAACAATCCTGCTAAAGTTCCTAGCATTCCAACAACTTGGTAGGCAGGAGGCAATTTTTTATGAGTTATAGAGACAAAGACAATAATGTATACAGGAGCTAAAAACTGCATCAACGTCGCCACAACTGCGTTACTGGCGTTAATTGCTGCTACAAAACTGTATTGAACTCCTAGCATTCCTAGCACGGAGAATATAAGCAAGGGACGAACCCAATATTTATTACGAAAAATAGCGGTAATGTGAACGCCTTTTATCTTCAAAAAAAGAAGCAATACAATGCCTGCAACCGTCAACCGAATTGTGATAATAAAAGGGACAGAAATAGCATAGTTATCCATCACCCATTCCATTAAAGGACCCGTTGCTCCCCATAAAATAGCGCCAACTAATATCATGGAAATTCCTTTCAAACGTTCCATACCTGCACCCCCTTTCCTCACAGAAAAACCAATCTTAAAAGATTGGCTGATTTGTATTTAAAATGAAAGATTCATCATTAACCCTATATAAAAACAACCAATAAACCCAACGCCCCAAAATAAAGAGAGCCACGTGTTTAACTGTCGATAAAAACTTACAAGCATTAAGCTCAATAATAGCAAACTGAGTCCAATTAGCAATACGCCATTCAAAGTCCAATCCAACTGAGCTGCAATTGGTATGTATAAAGGACCTGATATCTTTTCAATCAACCAGCCTCCCCCTTCAATCCGCAATGTATCATTGACGTCATGAGGTGGAGCTTGTTTGCTCATAAAAGCAGTGAAAACGAAAACACAAAGCAAAAGCAAACTCTCTACTTTTAACCAAGCTTGCTGAAAAACTTTTTTCTTATTTAAAAAGCCATTTAGTAAAGCTGCTAAGAGTACCGGAATAATACTGATGTGTTTGAGCAAAAGCAGTTGACCATAAGGCAATGCCCACGAATTGGTATAATCTGCTGGCGCGACAAAAAAGAACATGATGACAACACCACTAGCAATGACACCAGCAACACAGACTAAAGCAACTGGAGTAAACCAACTCAAAAATCGACGCCAGTTTTTTCCGTTTTCCGCGAACCAAGCTACATGGAGCAATATGCCTGTCCAAACTGACATGAGTAAAATATGACTTGAGTGAAGAGCAAAGCCTGCCCATAAATCAAGTGTGGAGATATGACTATAGAAACCCACGGTTAGTATAAGTAAGAATGTATACAAGGCTTGAATATAACGGTTGCCATCCACATAAATCGTAATCGCTAAAACAACACTGAGCAACACTGTGACAAGCCATCCTTGACCAATGCGAAATTGAGTAATAGCCGTTTGAAAGGCTTCTGCAGTGCTTTGTGTACTTTGAAGAAACACAACCAATTCATAGACAGGAACAAACGATAAAAAAATGATCGCTAGTGTGCTAATAAGTAACAACATTTTTGAAGTAGACAAGCTTGGCTTCTTGTTCTCCGGTACAAATTTCAAAATAATCGCGCCGGCAAGATAAGAAAAAGCAGTATATAAGAAAACATCCGCAATGGCTGTAAAAAAAATCATTTCTTTTTCAACAACAATCTATAGATTCCATATATCGTTAAAACTGCTGCTAGTGCCATTACAATAAGGATAGATGAGTTGCTGCCATTTTCTGTTTGTGTATTTTCGCCTTTACTTGTAGCGGCTTTGGATTTGTTTGGTGTCTGTTCATCATTTTGACTTGAAGTTGACTTGTTTACTCCACTTGGTCGTTCGCTAGTTTCGTTCGAAATACCGATTGGAATCTCACCTTCGATGGGATGTTCATCTTCTCCAATAATAGTCCAAAGAATTTGATACGATCCACTTGGCAATGTTTTGTTGAAAGTTCCGACTAAACGATTTTCTTGAATTTCGATACTTTTAAATTCGAAAGAATCATTTTCACCTTCAACACTCATTGTGCTACCTTCTTGAATATCTGAATCAAAAACTAGCTCAACATTATTCAATGTCTTAAAATTTTCACCTTCTATAGGTGTCGAAGAAAGCAAACCTGTATGTGCTTGTACTGAAACAGGAATAAGTACTAGTGCGAAAAATAATATCAAAAACTTCATATACATTTTTTTACCTCTATTTTCATGTGATTTAAGCCTATTCTCTCACGATTTTTACAGAAAGGATAGAAAAATTCAATAATTCCCTTTAGAGATTGTTTTTAAAAGGATGACGATGAAGCTTTTCTTCTCTATAATGAAAGTAAACTACGGTTAAGGAGCGTCAAAGAATGACTGAACTGCAACAAACTTTATCTGACACCCTCGTTTTTAACCAAATTCCTTTCCCGATCATCATTATCGATAAAGATGGTTTAATTACATGGTGCAACCATAACGCTGAACGTATTTTCCAAATAGACTCTGAAGCTATTAAAGGACAAGCTTCTTCTTATATGAATCCTGAGAAAGCAGCTTTACATAAGCACTCATGGGAAAAATTATTACATACAGAAGAACCCGTAAGATTTGAACACATCGAAGTCGAATTAGCTGAAGGCGTAAAGGCCTATACAACTGTCGTAGCCAAATCTTATACATTCGACGGCGAGCCTTTTGTCATGACGATTTATGAAATTGATGAATTAGATACAGAAGGCTCTTCTGCTATCGAGTTAAATCATTTACGGAATGGGTTAGATGATTCGTTTATGCTGCTTTATTTTGATCATGAATTTTTAATTACGTACGCAAATCCGTTGTTTTTAAAACTAAGTAAATGGACACCTAAACGAATTTTAGGAAAACCAATTTGGCATATGTTTGGAGATGGCGAAGCGGAAGTCCAATTTGTCGACTCTATTTTATCGACTTTGCGCCAAGGACTTGCTTGGAACGGCGAAGCCAAAAAAGTTAAAAAAGATGGTGAAGTATACTGGGTAGAACTGACAGCGATTCCAATGCAACTGTCGAGTGAAGATACGTACTACGTTTTCCTCGAAAGAGATATCACAGCGAACAAACTAGCACAACAACATCTTGAAGAAATTGCTTTTATTGATCCCGTAACTGGTTTAGAAAATCGTCATCGACTTGAACAAGTTGTTAACGAATATATAACAGAAGAACGGAGTTTTTCTTTTATATTTCTAGATATTGATCATTTCTACACATTACGTGATGTATCCGATACAGATACGGAAAACGAATTGCTTATCGAATTCACGAAACGATTGCGTATGTATTTCTCTGATTCTATTATCACGCGTGCTGGATTGCATGAATTTGCTTTAGTAACGCCGTTAAGCAACTGGTTTATCGAAGGGTTTCTTCATTATTTGCAGCAACACCCTATTTATCTGCAAGGCACAGCAGTGCCAATGACTGTCAGCGGTGCGATTACAAAATTTCCAGAAGACCAGCAAAGTTTCACACATTTGATCAAAGCATCTTATGCAACAATTCGAAAAGTAAAAGATCGCGGTGGCAGCGCAATTTCAGCACTAACATCGGGCGATCACGAACGTTTAAGTCGAAAAGCAGCGATTGAAAAACGGCTGATTTGTGCATTGGATAGTAAAAACCTACAACTTTTATATCAACCACAAGTCAACTTAGTAAACGGAAAAGTAGAACGAGTAGAGGCATTTGTGCGCTGGACCGATCCTGAAATCGGTGTCGTTACGCCTGATGAACTCATACCAATCGCTGAAGAAAATGGCCTCATCAATAAAATCGGGAGTTTTGTCGTTGAAACAGCTTGCCGGCAATTAAGTGATTGGAAATCCAAAAACATCGATTTGCATATCAGCATAAACTCCTCCATTCATGAATTTAGAGATAAAGACATGGCCAAAATGATCTTGAATCAATTAAAGATAAACAATTGCGAACCAAGTTCTTTAATGATTGAGATAACCGAAAAATTCGCACTCGAAGCTGAAGCTGAACGCTCTATCATGACACAAATGAAAAGTCTCAACCAAGAAGGCATAAGCTTTGCGCTAGATGACTTTGGAACCGGCTACGCATCGTTCCGCTACATGCTAATGTTGCCAATTTCTTCAATTAAAATAGACCAAATGATTATACAATCTATTACTAAACAAGAGAAAATGCAAAAACTCATTAACGGCATGATTCAATTCGGCAAATCACTAGATTTCCAAGTAACCGCTGAAGGCGTCGAAACCAATGAACAATTTGAACTGTTACGCGCTATGGGATGCGACAGCCTACAAGGTTTCTTCATCGGCCACCCAATGACAGCATCAGACCTAGAAAAATGGCTAGGGTAACAAGAAAAGCGTAAGCACCCGTGTAGCTCTGCCGGGCATAAGGCAGACCGGCAGAGCGGCGTTCTTTGCCGCACAGTCGGGTTGACTTATGACCCAAAGAGCTGGGCGTTGGAGCTAGACATCAAGAAAAGCGTAAGCGCCCATGTAGCTCTGCCGGGCATAAGGCAGACCGGCAGAGCGGCGTTCTTTGCCGCACAGTCGGGTTGACTTATGATCCAAAGAGCTGGGCGTTGGAGCTAGATACCAAGAAAAGCGTAAGCGCCCGTGTAGCTCTGCCGGGCTTAAGACGCTCTGGCGAAGTGGCGTATTTCAGCCGCACAGCAAAATTAAAAAACCCCGAAAAATGGGACTGACCAACAAGATTCAATCTTGTGTCAGCCCCATTTTTTTCTGTATTCTTTTTGCTTGTCGCTTAAAGAACAATTGCATTAACACTTCAGCAAATACCAATCCCATTGCTACAGCACCTGAAATCATCATAGCTTCTGAAGCAAATGCGATGGCTTCTAAATAGTTATTTTCAACGATGTTGCGCATAGCATTGTATGCTTTACTTCCCGGAACCAATGGAATGATTCCAGCAACACTAAAAATAATCATGGGCATCCGAAATTTTTTAGCAAGTAAGTGCGCTACAAATGAGACGGCAAAAGCTCCAGCAAAAGAAGCTTGTACGGGATCGTCGAACGCCAAAAAGAATATGCGGTAAATTAGCCAGCCGCTCATGCCAACTAATCCGCAGCTAATTAATGTTCGCTGTGGTGCATTAAACATCACACCGAATGCGCCTGCTGCTAAAAAGCTAAGCAATGCTTCCAAAGGCCAGTTCATCGAAACTCCTCCTTAAAATGATAAAACCACTGCAATTCCTGCGCCAATTGCAAAAGCTGTTAAAAATGCCTCTGCCCCTTTAGACAAACCAGACATAAAATGACCTGCCATTAAATCACGAACTGCATTGGTAATGAGCAACCCAGGAACAAGTGGCATAATTGAACCAATAATCAAGGTATCTAGATCTGTTGAAAATCCTGTATATACAGTAATCGATGCCAGAATCCCAATAACAAAAGCCCCAATAAATTCAGCGAATATTTTTACTCGCGTTTCTAGTAGAATGGTTTCCACAATGATAAATCCAGTACCTCCAAAAACAAAAGCGAACGGCAGATCGTGCCAAGTGCCTCCTAACAAAATAAAGAAACAGCCACTTGCTAAAGCAGCAGCTAAAATTTGTAGCCACATATTAAAGCGATAATTAGTTTGATCAATAATTAGCATTTCATCATAAGCTTGCTGTAATGTAAACTCTCCCGCTACCAACCTGCGGGAAACGGAATTGATTAACGCCACTCGCTCAAGGTCAGTACTTCGATTGTTGATACGAACAAAGCGCGTAGCTAGCTCCTCGCTTGGAGAAAACATAATGCCTGATGGCGTCACGAAACAATGGGAGTTCACCATATTTTGTGACACAGCCATTCGGATCATCGTATCTTCAACGCGGTATGTCTCCGCTCCACTTTCCATCATAATTCTACCGGCCAGCAGAAAACAATCCAAGGCAAGTTCGCGTCTTGTTTCACCTATTTGCGTCACATGTTTTTCTCCTCTCCCAGTCGATACCCTTCCCATCATATCGCAACTACGCAAAAAACTAAACGTCTCAATAAATTGAGACGTTTAGTAGATCATGATTTATAGGTGTATTTTCAACTATGGCTTTAAAATGACTTTTGTACAATTGTCTTGGTGGTCATTAAAAATTTGATAAGCTTCACCAGCATTTTCCAAAGGCATAATGTGAGAAATAATTTCACGTGGGTCAAATTCCCCGTTCTCAATTTTTTTATAAAGCATTGGCATCAAATGGACAACAGGTGCTTGCCCCATTTTCATCGTTACGTTGCGCTCAAAAATATTGCCAAGTGGGAATTGATTGTAAGTCAATCCATAAACTCCAGTCAATTGAATAGTGCCGAATTTGCTGACAGCATCTTTAGCGATATTAATTGCGCTCAGTGTACCACCTTGAAGCATTAGTTTTTGCTGTGCAGCTTCTGCTGGAGATTTCTTACCGTCCATTCCCACACAGTCAATTACGACACGTGCTCCACCTTGTGTGATCTCATGAATTAAAGCACCTGTGTTGTCATGTTTACTAAAATCAACAATTTCCACATTGTTGATTTTCTTAGCAAGTTCCATTCTGTAGGGAATTTCATCTACAGCTATTACGCGACTAGCGCCTTGCATCCAAGCAAACTTTTGTGTCATTAGTCCAATAGGTCCACACCCGAGAACGACAACAGTATCTCCTTTTTTAACTCCTGCATTTTCAACACTCCACCAAGCTGTTGGCAAGACATCTGATAAGAACAATAGCGATTCATCTTCTAGTTCAGAGGATTCCGGAATTACAAGTGGCATAAAGTTTCCGTAAGGCACGCGCAAATACTCTGCTTGTCCGCCTGAATAATCACCATACCGCTCTGTCAAACCAAAGTATCCGCCTGTATCGAAATGAGGATTGCCGTTGGAGTTATCACACTGACTTTCCATTTCGTTGCTACAATAAAAACACTTGCCGCAGCTGACGTTAAACGGAAGCACAATGCGATCTCCTTTTTTTACTTTAGTTACATCTGATCCTACTTCTTCCACAATTCCCATCGGTTCGTGTCCAATGACCGTATCTTTTGTTGTAGGTAGAGCTCCTTGATAAATATGTAAATCTGTTCCACAAATAGCTGTAGCCGTTATTTTTACGATGATATCATCTTTTTTCTGCAGTTCAGGATCTTTTACGTTTTTTACTTTCATATCCTTTGTTCCTTGAAACGTGACTGCTTTCATGACTATCCCTCCATCGCGTTCAGAATATTCTTCACTTTCCCTGTTTCTATAAATCAAAACATAAAAAAGAAGCGAAAGATTCTTTCGCTTCTTTTCATTCATGCAATTTTACAACATGAATGGGTTCAAAAGTTTCTAAGCTATAACTTTTGATTTCATTATTTGCCACGGTATATAACTCATCATCGATATAAACAATACGCTGGATAGCCGCATCCCATTCTCCATACTGATCTTCTGTTTCTTCTATCAAGCTTGCTGTTTGTGAAATCCCATCTGGCGTTATTGTGTAAATAAATGCTCCGTCTCCTTCAAAATCCATTTCACCACTTGTTTTCTCATCATATATACTTGCTGGAAAACCAAACAAGTTTTTTTCCGAATGGGTAAACAATGCTTTGTGATCATATTGAAGAGCAGAATATGTTCCAGCGCCTCCGATAATTTCAGTGTCTTTTTCTTGAGGATTAGCAAAATCGCTGACATCAAACAATGAAATTTTCATGCCTCCTGTAACAACTATAGGTTCTTCGTTTTTTACAGGTACTAGTTTTGTATCGTACCCAAAACCTATCAAGTGGTCTTTGTCTAGTGGATGTAAATAATTTGAGAAACCTGGAATTTTCAGTTCTCCTAATACTTTTGGAGAAGAAGGAACAGAAACATCAATGACAAAAAGAGGATCTGTTTCTTTAAAAGTCACCATATATGCTTTATCGCCAATAAAACGCGCCGAGTAAATCTGCTCACCGTGAGCTAAATTTTCCACTGAGCCTACTTGTTTCATCTGTGCATCCAATATAAACAAATGATTTTTTGAAGGAGAATTCAAGTTCCATTCGCTGCCTTCTGTGGTCACTGCTCGAAAATGCCCTTCGTATTCATCCATGGAAAACTGATTGAGCAAAGACCCTGTTATTTCTGCAGATGCTAAAAAGTTAACTTTGGTACCTGCTAACTCGAATTTAAAAACTTCTGTGTTCGCTTGCTGCGGAAGCCACACACCCACTTTCTTGCTGTCACGGGTATCAGCATCATTTAATGGAACAAAAGCAGAAGCTGTTAAGTACAAATGGTCTTCGTTCATATAAAGCTGCTCACTGCCACCTAAAAATCCTTCTGTAGAAATTGTATTGGTTTCAGGCATCGTCAAATCCATAGCTGTAATTACACTATAACTTCCTTCTAATGTTCCAGGCAAAATCGCGATACGGTCATAAGGCAAAGGCTGAAGTATACTTTCTTGTTTTGAATCGTATTGATGTGGGCGCAGTTCTGGCTGGTGTTGTTGTTCTTCTAAAGTCCAGTATTTCGGATAGACATTTGTCACAAAATACAAGACATTATTCGTTACTCGCGCGCCACTCAACTCTCCTTCTGTTCCAAATTCTCGGATTTGTTTGGGAGACTCTGGATTGCTAACATCGTATACGTAAACTGAAGTAAGTCCTATTTGACCCACGTTTTTCGGAAGCGCAGAGTAGCTACTCCCCATAACAACGAGTGTATCTCCTGTTAAGAAAAGTTGCTGTGGATATGCATATTCCGGAAAATTTAATTTTGCTGATACCGTCATCTCACTTGGATTTTGCACATTAGAAATCATGACAACTGATTCGCTAATTGAATAAATATACGATCCATCTGTTTTCACGATGTCTGCTTCATCTACACCTTCTACTTGCGTATTTGTAGTAGAATAATCATTTTCTGAACTTGCACCTTCATCTCCGCCAGCTGCAGCATC
The DNA here is from genome assembly GCF_001186155.3 of Planococcus versutus. Taxonomy (NCBI): domain Bacteria; kingdom Bacillati; phylum Bacillota; class Bacilli; order Caryophanales; family Caryophanaceae; genus Planococcus; species Planococcus versutus. The sequence goes on from NZ_CP016540.2 coordinate 2,756,685, forward strand.
TGAAGTTGTTGCTGCGTCTTTACTACTTTCTGCAACAGTACCTCCATATTGCTCATTGATTTGATTTATCTTTAGCAAATACTTAAAGTAATCTGTTAACTGTTCTTCGCCAGATACTTTTTTTAACTGTTTATAAACAACAAATGAAATTTTTGTTTCCACCAAATTTTTAATAAATCTGTTTTTCAAAGCCTCTTTTTTTATGTGCAAGTGATATTCACCTGTTGGAATTTCTGTGATTTCCAAGGTCTTGCCGTTGTCTTGAATATGCATCTTGACCTCCACAGGTCTATTCTTTTGATCCGTAATGTAAATGTCACCTTTTTCTACAGCTTTTTGCCGGAGAGACGAAGAGAAACTAGCTTTCCATCCTTGCTCTACTAAAGCGATAGGAGAGGCAGTGATGGACACTTTGTTATTGAGTACAAAAAACGTTAATCCCATAGCGATTACGATAACGATTGCACTTATCCAATACTTGCTCTTCATGACTTCACGTCCTTTCTGATAGTCCTTTTACTAGTAGACAGTTAATTATCAGAAAAGTTACACAATTAATTCGAATTAGTTAACGCTTCATGAAATGTTGCTGAGAATGTTGCTATAGAACAAGTCATCTTGCCGCCACCTTGTGCAAGTTTACTATTTCCGCCACCTTTTCCTTCCGTTAAAGTCAAAAGTTGATTTAGCACATTTCTCATATCTCCCTCTACTTGTTCTCCTTTTGCACAAACAAAACGAATCTCGTCTTTTGAAGTACTCATCAATAACATTGTGACTGAAGGGTGATGACTTGTAACGAGACGAGCTAACTGCTGAAGTTCTTTAATGGGTCGATCTTCGAACATTTTTTCAACCACGTTGTTGATGGGCAAAATTGCTTGTGCTTCTAAACTGATTGTATGATCTTGAAGATTTTTAATTGTTTTGTTTGCTTCTGTCTTATCATTCAATAACACCTGCGCTGCTTGAGTTAACTCGGTAATTGGCGCATTTAATTGAACCACTAATTCATTGGTTGTTTCAAGTAAGAAGGTAAAGTAGTTTAATGCCCGGTTGCCACACAAAAAATAAATCCTCAAACCGCCTTTGTTTTTTTCAGTAGAGATTATTTTAAGTAGTCCAATTTCTGCTGTGCTTTTCGGGTGTGTACCACCACATGGATTCAAATCAACCTCATCGATTTTAACTAAACGAATATCACCTTCTACTGCTGGTGGCTTTCTCAGCTTTAACGTTTTAGCTGTTTCCGTATCCACATAGCTTGTTGAAATCTTTAAACCTTCAGCGATTCGAGCATTGGCTTTCTTCTCAATTTCTTGAAGCTGCAAAAGAGTAACTGTGTCTAAATCCAAATCAATCGATACCCGCTCTTTGCCTAAATGAAAACTTTGTGTTTTTAAGCCAAGCAAATCTTCTAATAAGGCACTCAATAAATGCTGACCTGCATGTTGTTGCATATGATCATATCTTCGATGCCAATCTAATTGCGCAGAAAAGCTTTCAGTCGGTAGTTTGCTATCCGTATAATGCCGAATTTCACCATCCACCGTTTGCACATCGATTACTTTCGCCGGTCCTATTTTCCCTGCATCGGCAGGTTGCCCGCCTCCTTCAGGATAAAAAAAGCTTTGATCTAAAATGACGTAATAACCCGTTCCGTCTTTTCCGCTCTGGATAACGTGCACATTAGCTGAAGAAATTTCAGCATCTTGATAGTATAATTTGGTTGTCATGTTGATCCTTCTTTCTTTAGTGAATAAAATCTCTTTTGTTCTATTGTTTATAGAGAATGATTACGTGGAATTATACATATAAATAGATTTACAGGGGGACCGATGATATGCCTAAGTTTAATCGCTCGGTATTATTGTATAACGGTAATGCAGGAGCGTCTACGGTGGACGCTGTTTTAGGACTAGCCGTACCACATCTCGCGCAAGCATCTAAATCGCTCGAAATTATTCAAACCGATTCACCTGAAGAATTTGAAGCTGCTTGTCAAAATGCTGCGACACACGCAGACATTTTGTTTATTGCTGGAGGTGATGGAACTGTCCATTTGGCGGTCCGTGCGTTATCAACCATTTCCAATCCCGCTCCAATAGCTATATTGCCGAGCGGGACGGCCAATGATTTTGCCCGCACGTTGAATATTCCACTAGAGTTGAATTTAGCTGCACTAGAACTGATTGAAGGCGAAATCAAAGAAATTGATACTGGAAAAATTAACGGAGGGTCGTTTCTGAATTTCGCAGGCATTGGATTAATTGCCGATGCTTCATCTAATATCGACCCGCTCTTAAAAGAACGTTACGGCAAAATCAGCTACTTTATGAGTGCTTTACAATCATTGAGACAAGCTACACCATTTTCAGTTCAGTTGAAAATTGATGAAATTAGCTATGTTGAAGAAGCTGTGTTGGTGCTGGTTATGAATGGGAAATCAATTGGAACACACACTTTTCCACTAGCTACAATTGACCCAGCAGATGGTTTGCTCGATTTGTTTATTATTCAAACTTCTTCTTTAGCTGCGATTCGTGAATGGTTTTCATTATCACAACCTGAAATTGCTACAGAAGAATTAGAACATGTCACTCATTATCAAGGTAAGTCTATATCTATTCGTACATCCGAACCGCTAGATGTCGATACTGATGGCGAGATTTATTTGAAAACACCACTTGAAATTGAAGTGCAACCGCATAGTTTGAAAATGCTTGTCCCTAAAAAAAAGGAATCGTTTTTTTAAAAACAACAAAGGCAACTCTAAAAAGAGTTGCCTTTGTTGTTTAGTTTTGAAGCGTTGAACGACGAACGGATTCTTTAATTTCGACACCGCGCTTTGCCATTTCCGCTATATACTCTTTTCCTGGAACAATCATTTCAGGAGGATAGGCGCCTCTTTTATCAATAATTCCTTTGCCAATCATTTGCGCTACTACAGAGATGGTATAAGCAGTTGCGCGAGCCATTGCCGTAACCCCGGTTTCTTGGTCTTTTACCGTGACCATATTGTATTCGTACGTAATCTCTTCGTCGTCTTTGACACCCGACACTATTACACGCAAAACAACAGCATCTTGTTTTTCTCCAAGCTCTGTTATCGGCTCAAGCACAGCTTTTAAAACTGAACGAAGATTTACTTCTCGATTGTCTATTGTAACCGTTTTGGTTCGATCGGTAAGACCTAAATCAACAAGCAACTTAACTTTGGCTGCATGTCCTTTGTAACGTAAAGTTTTATACTCCAATGAATTAATGTCGCTAAACGTTTCTGTTAATGTCGATGTACCGCCAGATGTATGAAAAGCTTCTAGTTCTCCAAAGTCTTCAAATTGAACATACTCAATTTCAGATAAAGATTCGACTTCTACTAGCTTTCCATCACGAAGAACGTGTGATTTATCTGTATAATGATCAAACACACCTTCTAATGAAAAAACGTGATTGTATTCTAAAGGCGGTTCTGGATGAACGGGAATACCGCCCACAAACAAGCGAATATCAGATACTTGATTTAGCTTGCTCGCGCCATAACCGGTCAGGATATTAATCATTCCTGGCGCTACACCCAAATCCGGAATGAGCGTAACACCTTTTTTTTGTGCTTTTTCATGCATCTTGAGTACGGCATCTGTTGCACCACCAATATGACCACCTAAATCAACAGAATGAACGCCACATTGGAGTGCCGTCGCTGCAACTTTTTCATTGAACGTATAAAATAACGCGTTGATGACGATGTCTCCTTTTGAGATTGCAGCAGCTAAGTTTTCGTCATTGCTAGCATCTACTTGTATCACTTCCAGCTTATCGCTCCCAAGCTTTTCCTTGAATATATTCGCTTGATCTATGTTACGATCTGCTAAGTAAACCTTTTCTACAGCATCACCAGCAATTAAATCTCTAGCTGCTTGTTTTCCCATTAACCCTGCACCTAGTACAACGATTTTCATCTTCTCATCCCCTTTCCGTTAAGCCTCGTTATCTATTTGCGCGCGCTGTAATTTTCCACTGTAATCAACATAAACGCTCTTCCATTCCGTGAACACATCTAATGCAGCAACTCCTGAATCGCGATGACCATTTCCAGTGCCTTTTGTTCCACCAAATGGCAAATGAATTTCTGCACCCGTTGTTCCAGCATTGATGTAGACGATACCCGTATCTAAATCACGCTGTGCTTTAAATGCACGGTTGACATCTGCTGTATAAATAGAGCTAGATAAGCCGTAAATCACACCATTGTTTACATCAATTGCTTCTTCAAAGCTAGACACTTCAATGATAGATACAACAGGACCAAAAATTTCTTCTTGAGCAATTCGCATATCAGGTGTTACATCAGTAAACATTGTCGGAGCGTAATAGTTCCCTTTATCGTAAATGCCCCCTGTTAAAATTTCACCACCCACAAGAAGTGTTGCACCTTCTTGTTGGCCAATGTTAGTGTACGAATGAATTTTTTCAATCGCTTTCTTATTAATAACAGGACCGACTTTTACGGTTTCGTCAGTGCCATCTCCTATAGTCAGTGTCTTTATTTTTTTCAATAATCGTTTTTGAAGTTCCTCTTTAACATCCTTATGCACAATGACTCGACTACAAGCGGTACATCTTTGACCTGCTGTTCCGAATGCACTCCAGAGAATGCCTTCTACTGCCAAATCTAAATCTGCGTCTTCCATAACAATAACGGCATTTTTACCGCCCATTTCAAGTGATACTTTTTTCAAATTCCGGCCTCCCGCTTCCGCTACTTGTCGACCGGTCTCTGTAGATCCTGTAAATGAAATTACTCGCACACCCTCATGTTCAATAAGTGCTGTTCCTACTACTGAACCTGCTCCAAAGACAATATTAGCAACACCTTCTGGCAGGCCGACTTCTTCAAATATTTTAGCCATTTCATAAGCCATCATTGGAGTTTCTGTGGCAGGTTTCCAAATAAAGGTATTGCCTCCAACGATTGCCGGAAACGATTTCCACGTAGCAATCGCTACCGGAAAGTTCCAAGGAGTGATTAGTCCTACTACGCCAATTGGTGAACGTATGCTCATCGCAAACTTATCTGCCAATTCTGACGGTGTAGTTTCGCCAAACATTCGTCTTCCTTCACCAGCCATATAATAAGCCATATCAATTCCTTCTTGAACTTCGCCACGACCTTCTTCGATAACTTTCCCCATTTCTTTCGTCAGCACTTGAGCCAATTGTTCTTTTCGTTCTTTCATCAAGCGACCAATTTCATACAAGTAATCTGCACGTTTCGGTGCTGGTACTTTCGCCCATTTTTTTTGTGCGATTAATGCTGCTTTTACAGCCACATCAACATCCTGCGCTGTAGACATTTGAACTTGCGCTAATTCTTCTCCATTTGCCGGGTTCAAAACTGACCTAAATTCAGCCTGTTCTGCTTGCTGCCAGTTGCCATTCACGAAATTAGTTAATTTCATCGTCATTACCCCTTTCACATAAGTGCTTTTGAGAACGCTTTCACTTTCATTATTTCACAGTTTTCTAGTAAATAGTAGGAGATATCTGAAATTTCTGTACTTAATTTTTTTTTAGTTTTTCCCAAAAAATTTTTTAGTCACAATCCATAAAAAAATATTTTCATAATTTCTTATTAAACTATTGACACTAACGGTGCGTTATAGTGTATTTTAAAGAGAGAGGTGATTCGATTGTACAAAGTACAAGAAATAGCAAAAATAGCAGGCGTAAGTGTTCGGACACTCCATCACTACGACAGCATTGGTTTATTAAAACCATCAAATATTGGCACGAACCGATATCGTTATTACAATAGCCAAGATTTAAAATTGCTTCAACACATTTTATTCTTGAAAGAGCTGGATTTTTCGCTGAAGAAAATTCAAGAACTAGTGGCGGATGGCTTTGACCGTGAATATGCTTTGTTACAACACATCGATTTATTAGAACAAAAAAAGCAACGCATTGAAAAACTTATTCAAAATGCTGAACAAACTCAGCGCGAGCTACAAGGGTTAGAGCACTTAACCGATATAGAGCGCTTTTCAGCTTTTGAAAGTAGCAAAGTAGAAGATCTGATGAAGAAGTACCAAAAGCTAGAAACCGGTTCTGATTCAGCTCAAGTGGAGAATTTAACAACATCATTTACGAGTCCTGAACAACTTGATGTAGCTGTAGCTGCTGCTCCAGTCGAAACAGTAACTTTTGAGGAGTCTGTTAACGCGGTGAGTGAACCTGCTGTTGAAGAAAAAGAAGACGAAGATTTAGAAGAAATCAATCGTGAAGGAAATCGCATTTATACAGCAGTAGCTAGTTTGATGCATTTATCTCCACAAACAAACGCTATTCAACAAGAAATGAAAGCTTATTATACGCTTTTAAATCGCTTTTACGAATGCTCACCAAAAATGTTTCGTGGACTTGGCGATTTGTATGCATCTGATAGCCGCTTTGCAAAAAATATTGATCAGCACGGACAAGGTTTGGCTAGCTATTTGAAAGACGCGATGTATATTTACGCTGACGGTATGCACCATGCTTGAACTTATCGGACCCTGTAGCAATTGTGGTAAAGACGTATATTGCCGGGATGGTTTTTTGGATGGCATTTATGTAGATGGAGAACTGGTGTGTTTTGATTGCCAAGAAGAAATTGAGACATAAGCGTACATAAAAAACTGCCGAATTTGCATTCGGCAGTTTTTTCATACTCTAGTTGTTTCTTTTAAGGCGTTCAAACGTGCTTGCACTTGTTCGCCTGTCAACCCGTGTTCAAAAGCATAACGATTCCGTGGATGTTCACGGCATTCGTCTGTACATGAACGCATGTATTTATGTTCATTTTCTTCAGAAGTTAAGATTTTCGCATTACATTCAGGATTTGCACAATTTACGTAACGTTCACAAGGCTCACCTGTAAAATGGTCTTTCCCTACAATAACTTGCTCTACTTGGTTTATAGGTACCGCAATACGCTCATCAAATACGTATAATTGGCCGTCCCATAGTTCCCCTTTTACTTCCGGATCTTTACCGTAACTCACAATTCCTCCGTGAAGCTGAGAAACATCTTCAAAGCCTTCTTTTTTCAACCAACCAGAGAATTTTTCACAGCGAATGCCGCCTGTGCAATACGTCAAGATTTTTTTGCCTTCAAATTGTTCTTTGTTGTCACGAATCCATTCTGGAAGATCACGAAAGTTTTCAATATCTGGGCGAACAGCGTTGCGAAAGTGACCCAGGTCATATTCGTAATCATTTCGTGCATCTAAAACGATGGTATCTTGCTCTTGCATTTGTTTATAGAATTCTGCAGGTTCGAGATATGTGCCTGTTAGTTCGTTTGGGTTGATGTCGTCTTCAAGTCCAAGGTGAACAATTTCTTTTTTCGCACGAACGTGCATTTTTTTAAACGCATGGCCATTCGCTTCATCGATTTTAAAAACGATGTCTGAAAAACGCAGGTCGCTTTTCATCATGTCCATATAGGCTTGAGTTTGTTCGATTGTTCCTGAACATGTACCATTGATGCCTTCTTCAGAAACCAGGATACGGCCTTTTAGCTCTAGCTCTTTGCACGCTGCTAAATGTTCTACCGCAAAAACTTCTGGATCTTCAATCGGTGTATATAAATAGTAAAGTAAAACATTGTGTGTATGATTTTGCATGAATCATACCTCCTATTTCTCTATTTGGTTTTATTACAAAAAAGCAATAAAAACCTCAATCATTTTACAATAAATAGCGGCAAACTTCAACTTTCACACAATAAAAATGAGTTATATGATTAATTTTTAGCGTTAAAAAAAGCAGCTATACAGCTGCTCTCAGGTCGTAAACAATAGAACTTTTATTTTAGTTAAAGAATGAGTATTCATTTCATCCTATACACTGGATCCTGCGCTCCGGACCCTTATGTGACTGATTAGCAAGCTTTTTTGATGTAAGCTAGCTAGGTTACTCTATTTGATTAGAGCCACATGCTGACAACTGTTTTGATTACGAAGACTTCTATGGGAGTAGCAAAGCGACGAAAGCTGAAGACCCAGGAGGCTGAAGCTAAGCCCACGAAAAGAAAAGTGGCCAGAACACACGGCTATTCATATTAGACTTTTTACAGCCTCAAGCAGCTATATAGTAGTTCATTAACAAACTCGATTTTTTACTGATTTGTTTTCGAAACATGCTTTAATTGCTTCTGCATTTAATGCCATCATCTCTAGACGTGTTTGGACAGTAGCACTACCAATGTGCGGTAACACCGTAACATTAGGTAAAGTGAGTAACGGATGATCTAGTGGTACCGGTTCTTGTTCGAACACATCCAACCCCGCACCCCAAATCTGTTTCTCTTTTAAGGCTTCATATAATGCCATTTCATCAACAATTCCACCTCTTGCTACGTTGATTAAACAAGCAGTTTCTTTCATCAGTGCAAGTTCTTTTGCGCCGATCATGCCTTTTGTTTCTGCTGTTAAAGGAGTTAAAATCACTACATAATCCGAAACCTTTAATAACTCTTCAAATTCTGCGTAACGCACATCTTCTAAGCTTTTGCGCGTCCGATTGTGGTAAAGGACTTCCATACCAAAGCCTTTTGCACGACGCGCTACAGCTTCACCGATTCGACCCATCCCGATAATTCCAAGTGTGGCTCCTCCAACATTCTGACCAGTCATTCCCATGGGTGTCCATGACTTCCACTCTCCTGTGCGAACAGTATTTTCTGCTTCAATAATTTTGCGCGCAGTTGCTAGTAATAATGCAAAGGTCAAGTCTGCTGTAGATTCCGTCAAAACGTCTGGTGTATTGGTAACCGTCACGCCATGCTTTCTCGCTGCATCCAAATCGATATTATTGTATCCGACCGCTAAATTGCTGACGATTTTCAAATGAGGCGCAGTTTCAAATACTTCATGATCTACTTTGTCCGACATCATGGTCCAAAGTGCATGTGCTTCTCTTGCTTCTTTTAATAAGATTGCACGTGGTGCAGGCGTCTCTTCTTCCGTCCACATACGAACTTCGTACTGTTCTTTTAACTCGATTACTGCGCTATCTGGTAGTTTTTGAGTAATAAATACAATTGGCTTCATAAACATCCTCCATCTCTTATTATTCAACAATTATAACAATTAAAAAAACTCACGGCAATTGCCAGCAGTCTTCCATTTTTTACTTGTTTTTTCTAGTGTACTATCAAATAGCCATCATCCGATACGGCTGAAGCCATCCATTCTTCCAAACCAACACACAGCTTAAGAAGAGGGCCGGAAATTCATCGTTACCGACCATAGTTCTGAACGGCTCCCAATGCGTAAAGGAGGTCCCCAAAAACCAAACCCCGAAGACACAAGAAAATGAGTCCCTCTTAGCAAACGATATCCATAATCTAATTCAAACATTCGTTTTGTTAACAAATGATTGGGCCACATCTGGCCTTTATGCGTATGGCCCGACATGTGGAAATCCACTCCTAGTCCACTTGGTGTTTTTAAATCTGCAGGTGTATGGTCCATAACAAGCCAAGGTAGTTTACTTTCTTGTGGTTTTAATGCTGCTAACGAAAGCCGGTTTTGATTTGTACGATCTTCGCGTCCAGTTACATAAAAACGGTCAGCTATCAAAACGGTTTCGTCTCTTAAAATTTTTACACCTGATTGATTCATCACTTTAACCAACAAAGGAATTTTCTTACCGTAATATTCGTGATTTCCTAAAACACCATATACGCCTAGTGATGGCTTTAATTGCGTCATCACTTCAGACATGCCATATCGTGCATACCAAACCGGATCATCATCCACTAAATCACCTGCTAAAAATACAACGTCTGGATCAAGTGCATTTGTTTGATCTACAAAACGCTGCAAATGCCGTTTACCCGATAGAAAGCCTAGGTGAAAATCAGATCCAACGACCATGTGTAGAGGTTCTGCTGATTCTCCTTCTACTGTCACTTCAAGCTTTCGCACAACCGGACTATAAGCCAAATAAGTACCTACAATAAACAGTAGCAAGATGATACCCGTCGTCACTGCGCCGATAACAAACACATCTCCATTAAAATCCATTATGAGTGCCATAATGTTGGCTAGAGGAATCAATAAAATAGCGTATTGTAAAAATGCAAACCAATAAGAACCGATCACCGTAAATCCGAGCCACTTGTGACCAATTCTTCCAATAACGTAACTATAAGCAATTACAAACCAAACAGCTGCAAATAGCCACGGATTCATACTTTCTATAAAACTTGTCAGCCAAACAAAAACTGCCCAACCCAAATACGCAATAAGCGCTGTATAAATCAATAATGTACTGCCTATCCCCACAACCATCTTCATCAAAACGCCTCTTTCTTTTCCTCAAATGACTCTATTTTGAAATGAACATTTTTTTCCATATCATAAAAATAGTATAGCATTTTAACTCTTAAGCTCCACAATTAAACTCTCTTCCACTCTATATGCATACAGCACGACTAGCACCTAGACTCTACTACGCCTCAAGTCCTAGTAAAAGATGCAGTCAGAGACCGTATTGAAAAGACCATTCTCTTAGTATGATTAACATACAAATTAAAGAGGAGGCACATAATATGAACAAATTTTGGTTGTTAACACTAGGCATTATTGCAGGAATCGTCGCATTATCCAACATCGGTGCTTTATTCGCATTAGGTATATCCGCTGTCATCATCTATGTAGGTGTGCATTATTATTTGCGCAGCTTATCCACTTGGGCAAAAGTATTTTGGGCGGCAGTCGCAATCATTGGTGCACTTTCTGCTATCTCTAACGTACCCGCATTGATCGGTCTTGCTGCATTTGCAGGACTGTGGATGATTTACCGCAAATGGAACGGACAAAACGTTTCATTTGATGCTATTAAAGAAAGTGACCCATTTACAAACTTTGAATACCAATGGAACAAGTTAACTAAATAAGGAGGAGACGACTATGACAACTTTATGGGACCGTTTAAAATTCGCAGTGGCAACGGACGTTGACGCACTGATCGCAAAGAAAGAGGACAAAAATCCATTAGCTCTGCTTAATCGTTACATCACAGAATCAGAAAACCAAACAACCGCTACAGGAAAATGGGTTGAACGCCAAGCCCAGTTAAATGGTAAACTAGAAAAAGAATTAGCCGATGCAGTTGCCATGCTTCACAAACGCCAAAATCAATCAGACTTGGCACAAGCTTCAGGCGAAGCAGACCTCGCTGATTTTGCAACAAGAGAAGTCGCCACTTATGCAGCACGCGTGGCCACTTTGCAACACAACCTTGATGAAAACATTGCGGAATTAACGACGTTAGAGCAACGTTACGAAGAAATGAAACACAAAGTAAAAGACATGAAAGTTAAACAACTTCAATTAATGGGCAAAGAAAATGCCACACGTGCTCATTACCAAATGGATAAACTATTGAGCCCTGAGCTCGTCGCAGAACGAATAGGTTCTTTTGACGACATGACTTCGTACATTACCACGCTGGGCTCAAAAGTTGAAGAACGTCATGAACGCTCTGCGATGGAACGACGTCTTGAATTTTTAGAAAAAAATAGCACAAATCAAAAAGAACTTGTTTAAACTGAGATGAGAAGAAGAAAACTTCTTCTCGTTTTTTCTGATTCAAAGAAGGAGGCAAAAACCGTGTCCTATTTTTCAACAAACAAACAGGCGTTTTTTATTTTGAGCGTTTTATTTTTGATTTTTGTAGAAGCTGCCTTCTTTGAAAATGGCAGTGTGTTTTTGATCTTTCTTGGTATCGGAACCATCTACTATGCATTAAAAAATAACGTAAAATACCGTCGTTCTTATTTTTGGACAGGTGCTTTTTTAATCGGAATTTCTATTTTATCCATGTGGAGTTTACGCTTGATGGTGTTTGCGCTCGCTGTTTATTTGTTGCTGCGTCTATGGAAAGGCGACGAATGGCTTCAAACCGCGCCTATTTATCAAGCGACAGATAAAGGCCTAATTCAAAACAAAATATTGTCTACACAAAGTACTCCAATCGAAGCTTATGAATGGAAAGACATTCATATCCAAGGATTTGTAGGGGACATTTTAGTGGATACTACACAAACGGTATTGCCTAAAAAAACATCACTCGTTTCTATTCGACAAGGCTTTGGAAAAATCCAAGTCGTCGTTCCTTATGAAGTTCCTGTACGTGTTTTTTATTCCACACTTCTTGGAGAAGCCCGCTTTTTCAACGGCGATAAAAAGCGCATCATCAATGGAACGATTCATACAGAAGATGGTTATCCCGCAGACGAGGGCAGTGCAGTTGAATTGATTGTTTCTGTAACCACTTGGATGGGAGATGTCGAGGTGATTCGCCGATGAGACAAATACTCCCACGTAGCTTATTCTTTATTTCACTGTTTGCGTTAATCGTCTTTAGTATTTTATTTGCGCTACTTGGCTTGCCCTCATTCAAAGGCTGGGCTGTTTTATGGGAAGATTTTATCGCTGGCTTACCGCTTGGTATTTGGTTACTTGTTCTTATGCTTGCTTTATCTGTCGGTATTTCATGGTGGACAGAATCGTTATCGCGCTCAAAAGTCCAAGAAATCGAAGAGATCTTCCAAGCACTTTTACGAAACGAAGACAATACAGTTGTTCAAGCTGCTAATATGAAAACTCTACCACGCAATTTATCCAGTTCTATCTTAAAACTGCAAAAGCTTCTTGAAACGCAACGTAAAAGCTTAACACGTATTGCTAACGAGCGAGCTGAAACACAAGACCAAATTATTCAAGAACGTTTGATTGTGGAACGTCAACGATTGGCCAGAGAGTTGCACGACTCTGTTTCGCAACAGCTTTTTGCAGCTTCGATGTTGTTGTCTTCTATGACTGAGAGCGAAGATGCGCAGCCTGGATTGTTGCAGACTGAAAAAATGGTTCAACAAGCTCAATTGGAAATGCGTGCGCTGCTCTTGCATTTACGTCCTGCGGCCCTTCACGACAAGAGCTTACGACAAGGATTGTTTGAATTGGTCAGTGAATTAAAAGAAAAAGTATATTTTACTATTAACCATAAACTCGAAGAAGTGCCTTTGCAAAAAGGAGCAGAAGATCACTTGTTTCGCATCGCACAAGAAACCTTATCCAATACATTGCGCCACTCAAAGGCAACCGAGGTTTACATCTTGTTTGTTGAGCGTGATCATTTCGCAATTTTGCGCATACAAGACAACGGCGTTGGATTTGAAAGTGAGCAATCCAAATCTACTTCTTACGGATTGAAGCATATTGAAGAACGCGCTATTGAAATTGGTGCTACGAGTAAAA